>NZ_JBFTKQ010000002.1:0-957044 GCF_056396025.1 Allobosea sp. 05T438 | reverse complement strand
GAGGACGGCGCGGTGTTCGACAAGACCGGCATGGGTTCGGTCGACAGCGACGACCCCTATGAGCAGGCGGTCGCCGTCGTGCTGCGCGACAAGAAGGCCTCGACCTCCTACATCCAGCGCCGCCTCCAGATCGGTTACAACCGCGCCGCCTCCATCATGGAGCGCATGGAGAACGAGGGCATCGTCGGTCCCGCAAACCACGCCGGAAAGCGCGAGATCCTGGTCGATGGCGCGCGCCCGCCGCGCGACGAGGAAGAGTGACCCGGCAGCGCCGGCCCGCGCTTACGAAGCGGTCTCGTAGCGGTCGTGGTGACGCCACCACGGCCCGTTCTCCTCGTTGCGGCCCTTCGGGGCGCGGTCGAGCCAGGCATACATCGCCCAGATGCCGTCCACGCCGCGCGAATAGGCGGAGTAGGTATGGTAGATCGCGCCATCCTCGCGGATGAAGGCGCTCATCCCAGGGCGCTCGCGATGATAGGCCGGGACATCGGTGCCAGCCATCGCCGCGAAGCTACGCTCGACAGCGTTGCCGCCCGAACGCCGCTCGAATTTCGGCTGGTGCCGGAAATTGTAGTCGAATCCCGTGGTGCGCTCCTGCTCCTCGGTGAAGGAGACGTTGAAGTCGAAATTGAAGTTGCTGTCGCGCGATGAGGCCCAGGGGAAGCTCCAGCCCATCCGCTCGCGGAAGGCGAGGAGCTTGGCAAGCGGCGCCCGCGACACAGCCCAGAGCATCACGTCGTGATGGGCGAGATGCGTCGCACAGCCGTTGAATCCGTCCGCGATCGCCGAGCAGGACGGGCAGCCCGCCTCATAGTCCGGGCCGAACATGAAATGGTAGACGAGAAGCTGCGAGCGCCCACGGAAGAGGTCGGCTAGCGACGCCTCGCCTTGGTCGGTCTCGAACCTATAATCCCGGTCGATCCTGACCCAGGGCAGGGCCTGCCGCTGTCGCGCCAGCGCGTCGCCTTGGCGCGTATACACCTTCTCCGCCTCAAGCAGAGCGATCCGTGCCGCCAGCCATTCCTCGCGCGTTCCGATACGATGTGTTGTCATCGCGCTTCGCTCCTGTCGCCGGATGTCCCGCGCCGCTCGCTGCGGCGCGCTGATCGGTGCTACTGCGGAGAGAACGCGGGAAGGGAGTGACAAGTTTGGCGGGATTCGCATGGATTCGCTGATCACCGCCGCGGGGCGGGCCCTTGCCTCGGGCGACCCGCTGGGCGCCCTGAACCGCGTCGCCCTGCGCGAAGACCCGCCTGCGCTGGCCCTGCGCGGCATCGCCATGGCGCAGCTCGGCGATTTTCCGCGGGCCAAGCTTCTGTTGCGCCGCGCCGCGCGGGGCTTCGGTGCGCGCGAGGTTGTCGCGCGGGCCCGCTGCGTGGTCGCGGAGGCCGAGATCGCCCTGGCCTCGCGCGATCTCGTTTGGCAGCCGCGGCGACTTTCGGGAGCGGCGGCGGTGCTGGAGACCCATGGCGACCGCGTCAATGCCGCCCATGCGCGCTATCTCGATATCCGCCGGCTCGTGCTGATCGGCAGGCTCGATGCGGCGGAGCAGGCGCTGGCGGCGATGGACTCCGCGCTGCTGCCGCCGGCGCTCCAGGCCGTGCACGGCCTCGCGGCCGCAGGCATCGCCCTGCGCAGGCTGCGCGCCAGCGCAGCGCGGGAAGCTCTCAGCACCGCGCGCGACGCGGCACGGCGTGGCGGCATTGCCGCCCTGGCGGCCGAGGTGGACGGGGCGTTTGCCGCCTTGGAGGCGCCGGCGGCGCGGCTGATCGCAGGAGGAGCGGAACGCACCCTGCTCCTCGACGACATCGAAGCTCTGCAAGGCTCGGCCGCATTCGTCGTAGATGCCTGCCGCTATGTGGTGCGCGACGCTCGGGCCGCGGTCTCTCTGGCGACGCGCCCAGTGCTCTTCGCCCTGGCGCGAGCGCTCGCGCAGGCCTGGCCCTCCGATGCGTCGCGCGAGGTGCTGATCGCAGGGGCCTTCGGGTCCCGGTTCACGGATGAATCGCATCGCGCCCGGCTGCGCGTCGAGATCGGGCGGTTGCGCGCGGCGCTGCGGCCCATCGCAAGGCTGGCTGCCACGCGGGACGGCTTTGCGATGACGCCGCACCGTGCCGCCGAGGTGGTCGTATTGGCGCGCCCTGTCGAGGAGAAGCACGCGGCGGTGCTCGCCTTTCTCGCAGATGGCGAGAGCTGGTCGAGTTCGGCACTCGCACTGGCTCTCGGTGCCAGCCAGCGCAATGTCCAGCGCGCGCTCGAAGAGCTGGCTTCGGCCGGAAAGGTGCAGTGCTACGGGCAGGCGCGGGCACGGCGCTGGACGATGCCGGCCATCCCCGGTTTCGCGACGAGCTTGTTACTCACGGCGCCCTGGCGCGGCGGCTAGGGTCGAACCGTCAACATCCTTCCGGAGCAGAACCGTGACGGTATCCAAGGCAGAGATCATCCGCGAATACGGCCCGTTTCCGGGCGTCGACAAGGTCCATGGCGTGAGCTTCGATGGCGAACGCGTCTGGTTCGCCTCGGGCGACCGGTTGAATGCCCTCGATCCCGCGAGCGGGAAGGTGGAGCGCGCACTCGACGTGTCCGCCCATGCCGGAACGGCCTTCGACGGCCGTCACCTGTTCCAGATCGCCGAGGATCGCATCCAGAAGATCGATCCGCTGACAGGAACCGTGCTTTCGACGATCCCGGCGCCCGGCGGCGGCGGTGATTCAGGCCTGGCCTGGGCCGAGGGCGCGCTCTGGGTCGGCCAGTACCGGGATCGCAAGATCCACCAGATCGACCCGGAGACCGGCAAGACGCTGCGCACCATCGAATCCAACCGTTTCGTCACCGGTGTCACCTGGGTCGACGGCGAGCTCTGGCACGGAACCTGGGAAGGCGAGGAGAGCGAGCTGCGCCGGATCGACCCGGCGACGGGCGAGGTGCTGGACAGCCTCGCCATGCCTGCGGGCGAGGGCGTGTCGGGCATGGAGTCGAACGGCGACGACCTCTTCTTCTGCGGTGCGCCCGGGAAGGGCACGGTTCGTGCCGTCCGCCGGCCGAAGCGGAATTGAGACCTCCTCAGCCGGGAGGGAGCCTGCGGCGCGCGATGGCGGCGTGATAGCGCGCGCCATGGATCAGCCCGCCATCGTCGAAGTCGTAGCGAGGATTGTGCAGCGGCGCGGAATCCTCGCCGTTCCCGACATAGGCGAAGCAACCCGGCACATGATCGAGGAAGCGGGCGAAATCTTCCGACCCGGTCATCGGCTCGCGCGCGACGGAGACGTTGCCATCGTCGAATACCGTGCGCGCAGCTGCGAAGGCCTCCTGAACCATCGTCTCGTCGTTCACCAGCGGCACGAATTCGCGGGTGTAGTGCAGCTCGGCGCTGAGATTGTAGCTCTGCGCCGTGCCCTGCGCGATGATCCCCATCTGCCGCTCGATCTCGGCGCTGACCTCGGGGCGGAAACTGCGGGCGTCGCCGAGGATGCGCGCGGTCCCGGGCAAGACGTTGCGGGTGCCGTCGGTCAGCAATTCCGTCACGGAGACCACGGCGATATCCGCCGGGCTCAGACGCCGCGAGACGATGGTCTGCAGGCTGGTGACGAGCGCGCAGGCCGCGACCAGAACCTCGTTGCCGGAATGCGGCCTTGCGGCGTGCCCGCCCACGCCCTTCAGCACGATCTCGAAATTGTCCTCCGCCGACATGAAAGGCCCGGCGCGGGTCTGGAACTGCCCGATGGCGAGGCCCGGCATGTTGTGCAGGCCGTGGACCTCGTCGAAGGGGAAGCGTTCCATCAGCCCGTCGGCGATCATGGCGAGCGCGCCCTTGCCCCATTCTTCCGCCGGCTGGAACAGGAAGCGCACCGTACCGTCGAAGCCGCCTTCGGCTGCGAGCAGCTTGGCCGCGCCGAGCAGCATCGTCGTGTGCCCGTCATGGCCGCAGGCATGCATCACCCCGGGCGTCTGCGAACGATACAGATGATCGCCCTGCTCGTTGATGCGCAGTGCATCCATGTCGGCACGCAGCGCGACCGCGCGGTTGCCGCTGCCGCGTTTCAGCGTACCGACGACGCCGGTGCCGCCTACGCCTTCGACTACCTCGTCGAGCCCGAACTCGCGCAGCTTCGCGGCGACGAATGCGGCCGTCCCCGCCTCCTCGAAGCCGAACTCGGGGTGGGCATGCAGATGCCGCCGCCATGACGTCATCTCGGCCTGGAGTGCATCAAGATCGAGTTCAGGCATGGTCGCGGCCCCGCTGGTCTGTCGGCCATATGGATAGGGTAGGCGGCGCGAAAGAGGCGCTGCAATCCGGCACGCGGGATGCAAGTTTGTTGCGCCTCCGTCAGCGTGCTCCGGCGGCCTCGGTCAACCAGCTGCGCACGGCTGCGACCGGCTCCGGGTGCCGGGCGCGGCGCGGCGACAGGATGTAGAAGCCGGCCTCGATCGGCAGCTCGGCGCCGAAGAGTGAGACGAGCCGTCCGCGCGCGAGATCGTCATCGACGAGGAAGCGGCTCGTCAGCGCCAGGCCCTGGCCGGCGATGGCGGCGTCGAGCGCGAGCGCTGTCTGGTTGAAGCGGATGTTCTGGACTGGCTTCGGCGCGGCGCCGGGGAAAACGGCCTCCAGAAACGCCGGCCAGAAATCATGACCGTCGTGCAGCAACGGGTAGCGCGCGAAGGTGCTCGGCTGTGCGGGATCGCCGAGCTTCTCCAGCAGGAGCGGGCTGCCGACCGCGATGATCCTCTGTTCGTAGAGCAGCGCGGCGTTGAGCCCCGCTCCGAAGGGCGGCCGCCCGAGCCGGATGGCCAGATCGACCGCATCCGTTCGGAAATCGGAGAGGCGGTCGGTGGCGACGATGCGCAGATCGATGCCGGGATGGGCGGCGGTGAAATCCGGCAGGCGCGGGATGAGCCAGCGCGAGGCGAAGCTCGGCGTCACGCTGATGGTCAGATGCAACGGTGCGGGCCTGAGTTCCGCGGTTGCGTCCGAGATCAGATCGAAGGCCCGGCGGACGGAGCCGATGTAGCTGCGCCCGGCCTCCGTGAGCGCAAGCGTCCGCGGCAGCCGCTCGAAGAGCTTGAGGCCGAGCTCCGTTTCGAGCTGACGGATCTGCTGGGCGACGGCGCCTTGGGTCACGCCCAGTTCCTCTGCAGCCAGGCGGAAGTTGAGGTGGCGTGAGGCGACCTCGAAGACGCGCAGGCCGTTGAGCGAGGGCAGGCGATGGACGCGGCCGGTCATGCGATAGTTTTTCTACAGGCCGATGCGAGTGAAACTGGTTCGTCAGGCCGGGTTGGGAGTGATAGGAAAGTGGTTTAGCCCTGGAGTGCGCCGCCCGATAGTGCGGCGCAGTGGCGATGGAGACAAGCATGGCGACAGAAAAAGTGGCTCTCGTCACCGCAGGCGGCAGCGGCATGGGCGCCGCCGCGGCGAAACGTCTGGCGGCGGACGGCTTCCGGGTCGCCATCCTGTCTTCGTCCGGCAAGGGCGAAGCGCTGGCGCAGGAACTTGGGGGGATCGGCGTGACCGGCTCCAACCAGTCGAACGACGATCTGCGCCGGCTCGTCGATCTCGCGATGGAGCGCTGGGGGCGCATCGACGCTCTCGTCAACAGTGCCGGCCACGGGCCGCGTGCTCCGATCCTCGAGATCACCGACGAGGACTGGCATCGCGGGCTCGACGTCTATCTGATGAATGTCATCCGCCCCGTGCGGCTGGTGGCGCCGATCATGCAGGCACAGAAGGCCGGTGCGATCGTCAACATCTCGACGGCTTGGGCTTTCGAGCCGAGCGCGATGTTCCCGACCTCGGCCGTATTCCGTGCCGGGCTGGCGTCGTTCACCAAGATATTCGTCGACACTTATGCGGCCGACAACGTCCGCATGAACAACGTGCTGCCGGGCTGGATAGACAGCCTGCCTGCGACCGAGGAGCGGCGCCAGGGCGTGCCGATGCGGCGCTACGGGACGAGCGCCGAGATTGCCGGCACCATCGCCTTCCTGGTCTCGCCGGACGCCGGCTACATCACCGGCCAGAACCTGCGCGTCGACGGCGGCATCACCCGGTCGATCTGAGACCAAGCGGTTGCAAACCCGATACCGGGGCTGCGTCAGCTAGCCGCCATCAGCTGGCGTGGCCTCCGGGAACACCGCACGGTCCCGCCCGCCGTTCTTCGCGCGAAACAGTGCGAGATCGGCTGCGTTGACGAGGCCGCCCGGGCCAGCTTCGCCGTTCGGCCAGGCGGTCGCCACGCCGACGCTGATCGTCACTCGCCCCGCACCATGGGGGATGTTCAGGTCGCGCACGCCCTGGACCATGCCCTCCGCCACATGGGCGGCGCCTTCGGCCGACACATCGGTCAGGATCACGACGAACTCCTCGCCGCCGAAACGGGCGGCGAGATCGGTCGCGCGACAGGCGCCGTTCTGGATCACGCCCGCCACCTGCTTCAGCACGTCGTCGCCGGCGAGATGGCCATAGGCGTCGTTGTAGCGCTTGAAGTGATCGACATCGATCATCAGCACCGAGAGCGGGCTGCCGGTCCGAACGCCGCGTTTCCACTCCGCCGCGAGATACTCGTCGAAATAGCGGCGGTTGCCGAGCCCGGTCAGCCCGTCGATCCGTGTCAGGCGCTCAAGCTCGAGATTGGCGCGCATGAGCTCGCGCTGGCTTTCGCGCAGCGCGCGGTATGCCTCGTCGCGCTGGAGGTGATCGATATAGGCGCGGGTGTGGTAGCGGATGCGCGCGATCAGCTCGATCGTGTCCGGCAGTTTCACCAGATAGTCGTTGGCGCCTGCCTGGAAGGCCTCGCTCTTGATAGCCGGATCTTCCTTGGTCGAGAGCACGATGACCGGCACGCTGTGGAGCGCAGGGTGCTTGCGATAGCGCCGCACCAGATCGAGCCCATCCACGCCGGGCATCACCAGATCCTGCAGGATGACGGTCGGCTTGACGCGCTGGGCGACCTCGATCGCTTCCAGCGGGTCTGTGCAGTAGTGGAAGTCGACGTCGCCATGATGCATCAGCGCCCGCCGGACCGCCTCGCAGACCATGACCTGATCGTCCACGAGCAGCACCATCGCCAGATAATTGTCGGTGGGGAGGGGGGCGTCTGGTGCGGATCGGTTTGGTTCGCCTGCCATGATGGACCTTTTAGAGAGCCGGCTTGCCACAGACCTCGACGAGGCGCGGCGCGATCGCGGTCAGGGGCAGAATTTCCGAGGCGGCGCCGATGGCCGCAGCTGCCTTGGGCATGCCGTAGACGGCGCTGGTCGCTTGATCCTGCGCGATTGTCAAATGGTGCTTGTCGCGCAGGAGCTTCAGTCCGCGCGCGCCGTCCCGCCCCATGCCGGTGAGCAGCACGCCGACCGCGCTGCCGCGCCATTGCTGTGCGACACTCTCGAAGAAGGCATCGACCGAGGGGCGGTAGGCATAGTCGCGCGGCTCCGCCCGATAGCCGAGCTCGTCCGCCGACGTGAAGACGAGATGGTCGCCGCTTGCCGCGATCAGCACGCTGCCAGGCACTGGCCGGTCGCCTTCCAGGGCAGGGCGCGTCGTGATCCCGCTCTGCTGTTCGAGCCAGCTTGCGAAACCCGGCACGAATTGCGCGTCGAGATGCTGGACGAGGACGATGGCCGGCGAAAAGCCCCGCGGCAGCCCGGTGAGCAGAGTGGCGACGGCGGCGGGACCGCCGGCGGATGCTCCGATGGCGACGAGCTGCCGCGTCGAGGTGCTGCGCGGAGCTGGCGGGCGGGGTCTGGGTGCCCTTTGCGGCATGTCGCCGGCGAGGCGGGCGACCGCCGCCATGCGCGCCAGCAGCGCGCCGCCCGAGGCGGAGGCGGCGCCATTCGCGCCCACGACGGGGATGTCGACGGCGTCGAGCGCGCCGTAGCCCATCGCATCGTAGACGCCGGAGACATTGGCATCCACGCTGGCGGTGACGAGCAGGATCGGGCAGGGGGTCTCGGCCATGATCCGCCGGGTGGCTTCGACACCGTCCATGACCGGCATGTTGAGGTCCATCAGGATGAGATCGGGGCGGTCGCGCCGGGTGGCCTCCACGGCCTCCGATCCGTCGATGGCGACCCAGGCGACCTTGTGCTCGGCGGTCGAGGTCACGATCCGCCGCAGGACTTCGACGGCCATCGGCAGATCGTTGACCAGGCCGACTCTCATGGGAGATCCTTCATCGGGGCGCTCAACCTCATGGTTCGCCGATGAGATCTTCGACGGCGTGGAGCAAAGTCTCGTCGTGGAAGCTGCTCTTGGTCAAATAGTAATCGGCGCCGGCATCGAGGCCACGGCGCCGGTCCTCCTCGCGATCCTTGTAGGAGACGATCATCACCGGGATGTTCCGCAGGCCGTTGTCCTTCTTGAGCAGGGTCACGAGCTCGATTCCATCCATGCGGGGCATGTCGATATCGGTCACGACGAGGTCGAACGAGCCTGACCTGACGGCATTCCAGCCGTCCATCCCGTCGACCGCGACCTCGACCTCGAAGCCGCGATGGGAAAGCAGCTTCCGTTCCAGCTCGCGCACGGTGAGCGAATCGTCGACGACGAGGATGCGCTTGCGCCGCCTCTGGGCGGCGCGCTCCGCCCGGTGCTCCAGCGGCTTCAGGCGACCGCTCGAGACCAGCTTCTCCATCGAGCGGATCAGATCCTCGACGTCGAGAATCAGCACGGGGGAACCATCCTCCATCAGGGCGGCGGCGCTCACGTCCTTGACCTTGGCCAGCCGTGGATCGAGCGGACGCACCACGAGTTCGTGCTCGCCGAGGAAACGATCGACAATCATGGCATAGATGTCGTTGCCCTGGCCGACGACGACGGCCGCGAGTTCGGCCCCGGCCGAGCTGGGCTCGCCGTGACCGAGAACCTCATGTGCGGTGACGAGCCCGACCTGCCGGTCGTCGAATTGGAAATGCGGTCTGCCTTCAAGCGAGGCGATCCTTTCCAGCGGCAGTCGCAGCGCCCGCGTGATCGCGGCAAGGGGGAGGGCGTACGGCTCCCCGGCGATCTCGACAAGCAAGGCCCGGATGACAGACAGCGTCAGCGGCAGTTGCAGCTGAAAGCGGGTGCCTTGGCCGAGCCGCGAGGTGATCTCGACCTGTCCGCGTGTCTGGCGCACCATCGCCTGGACGGCGTCGAGGCCGACGCCGCGCCCTGAGATGTCGCTGATCGTCGGTTTCATCGAGAAGCCGGGCAGGAAGAGAAATTCCAGCAGCTCCACCTCGCTGAGATCATGCACGGTTTCGGCCGTGGTGAAGCCACGCTCGAGTGTCGCCTGCCGCAATGCATCGAGATCGATGCCGCGGCCGTCATCCGAGACGATGATCTGCAGGAGCCCGGCGTGGTGCCGTGCTTCGAGGCGGATGACGCCTTCGGCCGGCTTGCCGGCCGCGCGTCGTTCCTCGGGCGTTTCGAGTCCATGATCGACCGCGTTGCGCAGCAGGTGGCCGAGCGGGGCGTCGAGCTGCTCGAGAATATCGCGATCGATGCTCGTCGTGCCGCCGACGATGTCGAGCCGGGCCGTCTTGCCGAGCGCCCGCCCGATGTCCCGGACAGTGCGGGAGAAATGCCGGACGCCGTCGTCGAAGGGCCGCATGCGGCTTGCCAGCGTCTCGTCGTAGAGCCGGCTGGCCAGATCGGTGGCCTGCCGGTCGACCGCGTCGAACTCGTCCAGTCGCTCGCTCAGGATCGCCTGGCTAGCCTGGAGCCTGATCTGCACGGCCTCCAGCGCCTGCAGCGCATGCGGGTCGGTCGTCGCTGCCGGCAACGCGGTGTGGAGGGCGTCGACGCTCCGGGCGAGCTCGGCCTGCGCTCGCCGCAGCCTCAGAAGCCCATCGTTGAAAGGCCGCAGACGCCGGGATGCCATCAACGACTCGCCGGCAAGGCCGAGCAGGCGATTGAGGCTCTCCGCCGTGACCCGGACCATGCGGCCGCCATGCCCGTCGCCGCACGGGGCTGCCGGGCCCGCCTCGGCAGAAGTCGTCAGCGTGCTGCTTTCGGCGAGCGGTGCGGTATTCTGTTCGGGTGCCGGTTCGGCGCTCCCGGGGGCCTCCGGCACACCGCCCGCGGAAGCCTGCTGAAGCGCCCCAATGAAGCGGTCGATCCGCCGCTCCGCTTCGGCCGCATCGGGGGCCTCGTCGGAGGACAGGGCTGTCAGGAGATCGATGCCCTTGAGCAGGGTATCGATATGGGCGTGGTTCAGTCGCAGCTTTCCGTGCTGCGCTGCGACCAGGCACTCCTCCATCTCATGGGCGACCCGCACGGCCGGGGTCAGATCGATGATCCGCGCTGCGCCCTTGAGCGAATGCGCAGCCCGCATGCAGGCTTCCAGATGCGTGGCCGCCACCGGGTCACGCTCCAGCGCCAGAAGCCCGGTCGTCAGCGCCTGAGACTGCGCGGAGAGCTCGGCGCGGAACAGCTCGAACAAGGAGAACTCGCTGAAATCCTCGCCGCTCATGCGATGCTCCGGTCGATCAACCCGGCCAGCCGTCCGTCGTGGAGACAGCCCACCGCCCGGCCATTCCAGGCGATCACGCCGGCGACGGCGCTCGCGGCGGCCTTGCCGATGGTGGCGGGGGCGGTACCCAGCTCGTTCCGGTCGAAGCTGTGGAGCCCGTGGACCTCGTCGACCTCGAAGGCCGAGCGCGGGCCTTCCGCACCGACCACAATGAGGCGGCGGAAGGCCGTGAGCCGCTCGCTCGTCCGGGGCACCGCGTCGGCATCGATCCCAAGCAGTTCGGACAGGGCGACGCAGACGAGCAATTCGCCACGAACGTTGACGATGCCGCGAACGGCGGTGCTGCGGCGGTGGGGCAGGGAATGGATCGGGCGCGGCTCGGCGATCTCCTGACAGGCGGCGGCCGGCAGGGCGAGCCACTCCGCCCCGAGCCTGAAGATCAGGACGGTCTCAAGCGTGTCCTGGTTCGCGCCCTCGCTCGCCGGTTTGGCGAAGAAGCGGGTCCATTCCTCGCGGTAACCCTGCGGCACCGCCCTGTCGAGCAACTGGCGGGCAATCTGCGCGTGGGTCGGGCAGTTGCGGCAATGCAGATGCGTCTCGAGCTGGGGACAGGACTGGTCGCCCCGGACGCCGATCTCTCGCCAGCATTCGTCGATGCCGCTCGCGGGCTCCGGCGTCATGTCGACTGCGACGGACATCAGGTTCCGCTCCTCTTCGTCAGCCGATCGAGCCGGTTGGCAAGCGCCCTGGCGCCCGCCTCATCGCCGCGGCGCTGCAGCAGCAGCTTGAGATGCGCCAGCGCCTGGCGGTGGTCCGGCGCGAGGTAGAGAGCCTTGCGATAGTTGCCCGCGGCGGCCTCCTCGGCGTTGTCGGCATCCTGGGCGAGGCCGAGCAGGTAGAAGACCTGAGCCGACGGGCCGAACGCGGCGATGTGGCGCTCCGCTGCGACTCGCGCTTCGGCCAGGCGTCCGGCGTTGGCGGCGTTCTCGATGGCGGCAAGGCCCGCAGCCTCGCCGTCGGGCGACGCGGTTGGGGCCTTCGATGCGGTCTGTGCCGGAGCCGCGAAGGGCCGATGCCTCGGCGGGGGGGCAGCACCGGGGCGCGCGGAAACCGGGGGGTTGCGACGCACTTGCAGCGCCGGCTCGGGGCGCGCCTTGGTCTGAATACTCGGCGGAGCGTCCGCCTTGGTAAAGGCGAATGCACGCGGTAGTCGTGCGCCCGTGAAGCCATGGAGGGAGGGCAGGCCGGATTCCCCAGGGCCGACGAGCAGCAACCCATTCGCGGTCAAGGCTTGACGGAGTACCGCAAGGGCGGCGGCCTGCGTCTCGCGATCGAAATAGATCAGCAGGTTGCGGCAGAAGATGATGTCGTAGACTTCGCGCCCGGGCGCATGCGCAGGATCGAGGACATTGCCGAGCGAAAAACGAACCTGCCGCCGCACGATCTCATGGGGCCGGAATTCGCTGCCGAGCGCTTCGAAATAGCGCGCTCGGAAGGCGAGGTCGCCGCCGCGGAAGGAGTTCCGCCCGTAGATCGCCCGCTCGGCCAGCAAGAGGTTGCGGCTGCTGACGTCGATGGCGTCGATCGCGAAGTGCTTCGGCTCGAAGCCGGCATCGAACAGTGCCATTGCCATGGAGTAGGGCTCTTCGCCCGTCGAGCAGGGCAGGCTCAGCAGCCGGAGCGGGCGGTCCTCGCGCCGCAGCTCGCGCGCCTTTCGCGCCATCGCGACGAAGGCCTCGCGGTCCCGGAAGAACCAGGTCTCCGGCACGACGACGCAGTCGACCAGTTCCTGGCGCTCGCTCTCGTTCTCGGCGAAGTAGCGCCGATAGGCGTCGAGGTCGGGCTGCCCGCTAGCCGTCATGCGCCGCGCCAGGGCGTGACGGACGACGGAGGGGCCGACTGTCTCGATGCTCAGCCCGATCATCTCCCGAAGGATACGTTCGAAGTCGCCGGTGGCCGCGCCCTTCTCCATCACGGCTCTGCCGTCAGCTGCCGGAACAGGATGTCGCGGATCTCCGGTGGCAGCAGCGCTTCCGCCCTGATCCACTGAATCAGGCCCCCCTCGTCTGCCGCGACCGGTCCGAGATAGGCCGGCGTCCCGGCCTCGATGCCGGAGGCGACGAAATCGGCGGGATCGCGTGCGACGGTCTCGATGGCCCGCTCGGCGATCAGCCCGAGGAGGCGATGCTCTCCCTGTTCGGTCGGATAGTGCAGCAGGATGATCCGGGTGCTCAGCACGGGCGCAGCCGGGCGGCCGAGCGCCAGCAGAGAGAGATCGATCAGCGGCACGGGTGTGCCGCGGTAGCTGATCGCGCCCGCGACACCGGCCGGGGCAGCCGGGATCCGCTTCACGGCGAGCAGCGGCAGCACGGCCTCGACCTGCGCGGTATCGAGCACGTAGCGATCCTGCCCGAGCTGGAACATGAGGAACAGCATCGGTCGCTCCCGCACCGGTTTCCGTCACGCACGCAGCTTGAAGCGCGAGATGCTGCCGCGCAGCCCGCTCGACACCTGGTTCAACTCGTCGATCGCAAGAGTGGATTGCTGCAGGGATTCGACGGTCTGCTGCGCGGCTTCGCTGAGCTGCGCCAGCGCCTCGCTGATCTGGCCCGCACCGGTCGCCTGCGCCTGCATGCCTTCGTTCGCCACTTCGAAGCGCGGCACCAGCCCCTGCACCTGTTCGATGATCTCCGACAGTTGTCCGCCGACCTGCTGGACATCCTGCATGCCGCGCCGGACCTCCTCGGAGAACTTGTCCATGCCCATCACGCCGGCGGCGACGGCCGACTGGATGTCCTTGACGATCTGCTCGATGTCGTAGGTCGAGACGGCGGTCTGGTCGGCGAGGCGGCGGATTTCGGTCGCCACGACGGCGAACCCGCGCCCGTACTGCCCGGCCTTCTCCGCCTCGATGGCCGCATTGAGCGACAGCAGGTTGGTCTGGTCGGCGACCTTGGTGATGGTGGTGACGACCTGATTGATGTTGCCGGCCTTCTCGCTGAGGATCGCGAGCTTCGCGTTGATCGCGCCGGCCGCTTCCATCACCTGCTGCATCGTGGTTTCCATCCGCGCGAGGCCCGCCTGGCCGCCGCCGGCGAGCGTGGCGGTCTGCTCGGCCACTGCCGAAACCTCGTCCATGGTGCGCACCAGCTCGTTCGACGTCGCCGAGATTTCCTTGGACGTCGCGCCGATCTCCGTCGTGGTCGCGGCGATCTCGCTGGCGGTCGCCTGCTGCTCCTTCGATGTCGCGGCGACTTCGGTGATCGAGGTGTTGACCTGGATGCTCGACTTCTGGATCTGGCCGATCAGTCCCGCGAGGTCGTCGGCCATGGCGTTGACGCCGTCCGCCAGCGTGCTGAACTCGTCGCGCCGGTCGAGTTCCAGCCTTTCGCTGAAATCGCCCCGCCGCATCACATCGACGATGCCCAGCAACCGGCCGAGCGGAATGGTGATCGCCCTGAACAGCAGGTAGCCGCAGAGGATCGCGAGGCCCAGCGCGACGACGAAGGCGATGAGCAACCCGAACTCGGCGGCGCGGACGATGCGGACGATGCTGCGGGTCGAGTCGTCTGCCTCGGCCTTGTTGAATTCCATCATGCTCTGGAAGGCGCTGCCGAGCCGAGCCGCGAGCGGCTCGATCTGGTCCTTCACCATTGCGCTCTGATCAATCGCCTGCCCATTGGTGGCCGCGAGCTTTGCGCCCGCGAGCATCGCGTCCTCGATCGGGACATATTGCTCGAACAGCCGCACCGCCTCGGCGTAGTTCTTGCGATCCTCGTCGGAGTCGATGGTGGGTTGATACGCTTTCAGCAGGGAGCGCACCTTCTCCCTGCTCGCGAGGATGGCATCGCTCGCGCGGGTCCTTTCCGCCGCCGTGTCCGAAAGCTGGAATTCGCGGATGAGGCCGCGGGCTCCGGTCCAGGCCGTGGTCAACTGCGCGCTGTAATAAAGACCGGGCACCGTGTTGGTCTCGACGGTCAGCGCCTCGCGCTCGGTCTGCAGGAACCAGACATAGCTGAGCGCCGCGATGGCAGACATCACGGCCATCACTGCGGCGAAGCTGAGCAGGATACGGCGGCGTATCGTCAGGCTCTTCATGATTCAATCTCTCATCGAGGTGCAGTTGGGGCTCCCCGATCGCGCTTGCGCGGACGCGCGGACGGAACGCCCCGAAACATCGTTAGCGCGGAGTTATTTCCCGACTGTTGAAGAGCACCGCTACGATTCGAAGAACCGCCTTGGCGTCGAGTCGGCCGCTATTGCCGGCGTTCCCGCAGGAAATCGGCTGCCTGATAGCGCCAGTAGGTCAGCTGGACCGCGGCGGTGCCGAACGGGCCGCCGTTCCAGGCGAGGCCAAATGGAGCGAACAGCTTGAAGCGATCGCTCGCGCCCCGGATCGCCTCCGCGATGACGGTGCCTCCGACTGCCGTCGTGTTCATGCCGTGGCCGCCGAAGGCGGTGCAGTACCAGACGCCCGGACGGTACTGCCCGATCTGCGGCATCAGGTGGCGCGCATAGGACATCAGGCCCGACCAGGCGAGCTCGACCTTGAGCTCCGAAAGCTGCGGATAGGTCGTGACCATCTCGCGCCGCAGGAGCGCCGCGACATCGCGCGGCTCGCTCGTGCGTGTGGTGATCCGGCCGCCCCAGAGGATGCGGGAGCCACCCTCGACGAGCCGGTAATAGTCGCCGGCGCGCCGATCGTCGCCGACGCCCGCGCTGGTGCGGATAGCCTCGCGGATCCGCTCCGGCGCCGCCTCGGTCAGCAGAACATAGGTCGCGATCGGCAGAAAGGCGCGCTTTAGCGGCGCGAACAGGCCGCCGGTATAGCCGCCCGTCGTGAAGAGAACCTGCTCGGCCTCGATGGTTGCCTGCGCCGTGCGCAAGCGCTTCACAGGCCCTTCCAGCTCGCAGCACAGGACCGGCGAGCCCTCATGGATTGCGCCGCCGAGCCGCGTGATCTCGCGGGCGAGGCCGCGGGCATAGTTGAGCGGATGAAAGTGGAAGGCGTCGTCGTCGGCGATCGCCGCGTGGTATTTCGGCGAGCGCAGCAGCGCGCGCGTCTCCTCCCGGTCGAGATAGCGCAGATTGCGGCCGAACCGCTTTTTCTGCGCGTCGCGCTCCTTCTGCAGCGCCGCGCCGCCATCGTAGCGCACGACCCGCATGATGCCGGGCGATGGCGCTGCATCGTCGATGCCGAGGCTTTCGATGTTGCGCCGGACGATGCCGACGCCTTCGAGCGTCAGCCGATAGAGTTCCTCGGCCTGCTCGCGTCCCGCCTGGCGTTCGATGGCCGAGAGCGAGGTCGCATAGCCGGCGCTGACGAAGCCGCCATTGCGTCCCGAAGCGCCCCAGGCGACACGCTGCGCCTCCAGCAGCACGACCGAGCGGCCGGACCGTGCCAGTTCGAGCGCGGCGGTCAGTCCTGCCAGTCCGCCACCGACGATGCAGATCTCCGCTTTGATCTGCCCCTCGGCAGGCGGGTAGCCGTCCGCCGAAGCGAGGGTACGGCGGTAGTAGGTATCGATATAGGAGGGGGACATCAGGGCTCGCGGCAGGCGGAAGACGACTTCGGTGGACAGCTATCGCGCGATCCGCCGGCGCTCTTCAGCACAGCGGATCGCGCTTCAAGCCGCGATAGCTTATTCCGCCGCTTCGGCGGTCGATGCGCCCGGCGGATCATAGGCCTGGATCGGCGGCAGATTGCCGTCGAAGCGCTCGACCTGCACCGTCGTCAACTGCCCCGTGCAACCCTGCGCCAGGGCCGAGGTGCCGATATCGCGCGTCAGGACATTCGGATTGCCGTGGACGCAGAGCGGCTTGTCCTCGTCCGGGTCGGCGGGATCGTACCAGGCACCGGTCGGCAGCTGGACGACACCTTTGCGGATGCCGTCGGTGACGATGACGCCAGCAAGGCAGGCGCCGCGTTCGTTCGAGATGCGGATGATATCGCCATCGACGATGTCGCGTGCGGCGGCATCCTCCGGATGCATGCGCGCGACCTCGCGGCCGCGAAGCTTGCCCTCGCCGCTATGACCGCCGAAATCGAACTGGCTGTGCAGCCGGGTTCGCGGCTGATTGGCGACGAGGACGTAGGGGTTGGCCGCATCGGGAACGTTCGTCGCGCCGAGCCAGGCTGGGTGACCCAGGCAATCGGTTTCGCCGAAGCTCGCAATGGTCTCTGAAAAAATCTCGAGCTTGCCGCTCGGGGTCGGCAGAGGCGAAGCGGCCGGATCCTGCCGGAAGGCGCGCAGCTTGCCGCCATCGTCGGGCTGTTGCGGCAGCTCATAGCCTTCGCTCGCCCAGAATTCGGCGAAGGTGGGCGCCGGCAGCCCCTTCTCGGCGAGGCCGGCGCGGGTCGGCTCGTAGAGATACTCCAGCCACTGCCGCACGCTGCGGCCTTCGGTGAAGGCTTCGGCCGTGCCCAGCCGCTCCGCAAGATCGGCGAAGATGGCGTAGTCGTCGCGGGCCTCGCCATAGGGCGCGACGACCGGGTGCATCGGCACCAGCAGCGGATCGTTGGAATTGCCGCCGATATCCTCGCGCTCCAGCGTCATCGTGCAGGGCAGCACGATGTCCGCATGGCGTGCCGTCGCCGTCCAGGCGAGTTCATGAACGACAAGCGTGTCCAGGCGGGCGAAGGCCTGCCGCAGCCGGTTGAGATCCTGATGGTGATGGAACGGGTTGCCGCCGGCCCAGTAGACCAGCTTGATCTCAGGGTAGGTCCGGGTCTGGCCGTTGTAGCGATAGGTCGTTCCCGGATTGAGCAGCATGTCGGAGATGCGTGCGACCGGGATGTAATCGCTGATCGGGTTCTTGCCCTGCGAGAAGGTCGGCATCGGCACGGCATTGTAGCGCCGGCCGTAATAGGCGATGGCGCCGAGCCCGTAGCCGTAGCCGCCGCCGGGCAGGCCGATCTGGCCGAGCGCCGCCGCCAGCACCATGCCCATCCAGACCGGCTGCTCGCCATGCTCGGCGCGCTGCAGGGCGTGCGCCACGACGATCAGCGCGCGCTTGCCGTGCAGGCGCTTCGCCAGCGCCACGATGTCCTCAGCCGGCATGCCGGTGATGGGAGCGGCCCAGGCCGCATCCTTGGGCTGCCCGTCGTTTTCGCCGAGCAGATAGCGCTCGAAGACCGGCCAGCCGACCGTGTAACGCTCGAGGAAGGCGCGGTCATGCAGCCCGTTGACGACGAGCGTGTGGACGAGCGCCAGCATCAGCGCCGCATCGCTGCCCGGGATGTTCGCGACCCATTCCGCGCCTGCCTCGGCCGGGAGATCGCCCCGCAGCGGGCTGACCAGCACGAACTCGCAGCCGCGCTCCTGCGCGCGCTCCATCGCGCCACGCTCGACGTGGCGGCTGATGCTGCCGCCGGCGACCATGCTGTTCTTGAGCGCCATCCCACCGAAGGCGAGCACGATCTCGCTGTGCTCGGCGATCTGCTCCCAGGAGACGTTGCGCTTCACCAGATCCTCGTAGTCGCCGATGATGTGCGGCACGAGGACGGAGGAAGCCCCCGAGGAGTAGCTGTTGACCGACTTCACATAGCCGCCGGTCGAGGTGTTGAGGAAGCGGTGGATCTGGCTCTGGGCGTGGTGAAAGCGTCCGGCGCTCGCCCAGCCATAGGAGCCGCCGAAGATCGCGCCCGGGCCATGGTCGTCGCGCACGCGGCGCAGTTCCGCGGCGAGCTTGTCGAGCACCGCCGACCACGACATCGGCACGTATTCGTCGCGCCCGCGGCGATCGTCCGGGCCCGGCCCGTTCTCCAGCCAGCCGCGGCGCACCATCGGCTGCGCAATGCGGGCGCGGTGGCGCAGCGCCCCGGGGAAATTCTGGATGATGTCGTTCGGATCGGGATCGCCCGGATGCGGCCGCACCTCGAGCTCCCCGTCCTTCATCCGGGCCGAAAATACGCCCCAGTGCGAAGTATGCGGACGAAAGGCTTCGTTTTCGGTCGAAGCCTCGGGTGCCTGGCCGGCAGGGCTCGTCATCGCCGCGATCCTTGGAATGTTAGCTGGGAACGACGATCCGTCATCCGCCGGTCCATGGCGGATCGCAAGAAAAATCCACGATCGAGCGATGCGTTGGGAGCAGACCCCTTCTGCTGGTCTTCACGAGCCTGGCGGGGCAGAGTTGGCGGCGCATCATCTGGAAGGTGTACAATGCAGGATTCCTCCGGCGACGTGGTGGTCGTTGACAGAAAGGGCGCCGTGCTGACGGTGACCATGAACCGGCCGAAGGCGCTGAATGTTCTCGACGAGACGCTGGCGGACGCGCTGATCGCGGCATTCGAGCCGATCGCCGCGGATTCAAGCATCAGGGCGGTCGTTCTGGCCGGTGCCGGCCGTTCTTTCATGGCGGGCGGGGATCTTTCCCGCTTCCATGCCGATCTCGCGGCCGCAGCGGCGACGGCTGGCCAGCTCATCGGCCGCTTTCATGCCCTGATGCGCCTGATCAAGGCCTTGCCGCAGCCGGTGGTCGCCGCGGTGCAGGGGCCGGTCGCGGGTGGCGGCGTCGGTCTGGCGCTGGCCTGCGACTTCGTCATTGCCGCACAGGGCGCGAGCTTCCTGTCAGCCTACACCAGGCTCGGAACCAACCCGGATGGCGGAACGACATGGTCGCTCGCGAGGCTGCTCGGCCCGCGGCGTGCGCTCGAATTCGTGCTGCTGAACGAGGCGATGGACGCCGAGACCGCGCTGCGCCTCGGCCTCGTCAACCGGGTGGTGCCGGACGGCGAGCTCGCGGAGGCGGTGCAGGCGATGGCCGAGCGGCTGAGCCAGTGCAGCTTCGGCGCCAACAGGGCGAGCAAGGCGCTCGTTCAGGCCGCGATGGAGGGCTCCTTCGACGCACAGCTCGATCTGGAGAAGCAGGCCTTTATTGCCAATGCCGGGACAGCCGACTTCAAGGAAGGAATTCAGGCCTTCTTCCAGAAGCGCGCCCCGCGGTTCTGACGGGCTTCCTCAGGCGGCGACAATCGCGCCTCCAGCCGGTCCAGCCCCTGCAGCAACAAGGCGGCGTCGGGGCCGAGCGCGGTCAGGATCTCCGCCTCGAAGGCGAGCGCACGCGGCACGATCTCGCCATAGGCGCGCAGGCCCGCCGCCGTCAGGGTGAGGCTCTCCTCGCGCCGGTCCGCCTCGTTCTCGCGCCGTGTCAGCCAGCGACGCTCCTCGAGCGCGCGCACGGCGCGACTGACCTTGGTCTTGTGCATTGCCGAATGCGCGCCGATCGCTTTTGCGGTCATCGCGCCGAACTGGCCGATTGTCGCCAGCACCCGCCATTCAGGCACGGTCAGGTCATGGTGCGTCCCGTAGACCGCTCGGAATCTCAGCGATAGCGCCGTGCTCAGCCGGTTGAACCGATAGGGAAGGAAGCGTTCGAGCGCGAGCGTCGTCATGCCTTGTTGGTTACAAAATCAACAGTTACGAAAGCAACGGCTTTTGCCGAGGGCATCGCCGGGACCCACCGGCGACGCGCGGGATGGGGACGCCGGCCGCCGTCGATTGCCTTGCCGCGGACCGGCACCGGGAGGTCGCGATCATGAACGTCCAGAATTCCGCCACGCCGACTGCCGGGGAACGCAAGATCGAAAGCGCCATCCAGTCGGGCTACATGTCCGGCTTCGGCAACGGCTTCGAGACCGAGGCTCTGCCGGGCGCCCTGCCGCTCGGGCGCAACTCGCCGCAGCGCTGCGCTTACGGCCTCTACGCCGAGCAGCTTTCAGGCTCGCCCTTCACCGCGCCGCGCACCACCAATGAGCGCTCCTGGCTCTACCGCATCCGGCCGACGGTGGCGCATTGGAACCGGTTCCGAAAGGCCGATATCGGGCTGTGGCGCACCGCTCCCGCCCGCGAGGTCGACCTGCCGCTCGCCCCGATGCGCTGGAGTCCGCTCCCCATCCCGTCGCAGCCGCTGTCCTTCGTCGAGGGCATCCACAGCATGACCACGGCCGGCGACGCCGGCAGCCAGGGCGGCATGGGCGCACATGTCTATCTCGCCACGCGCTCGATGGTGGACGAGTACTTCTACAATGCCGATGGTGAGATGCTGTTCGTGCCGCAGCAGGGCGCCTTACGCCTGTGGACCGAGTTCGGCATCATCGACATCGAGCCGGGCGAGATTGCAGTGATCCCGCGCGGGGTGAAGATCCGCGTCGAGCTGCCCGGCGGGCCGGCGCGCGGCTACATCTGCGAAAACTATGGCGGCGCCTTCAGCCTGCCGGAGCGGGGGCCCATCGGCGCCAACTGTCTCGCCAATCCCCGCGACTTCCTCACGCCCGTCGCAGCTTTTGAGGACCGCGACGCAGCTTCCAGAATGTTCGTAAAATGGGGCGGCAATCTCTGGGTCGCCGACATCGCGCATTCGCCCCTCGACGTCGTCGCCTGGCACGGCAATTACGCGCCCTACAAATATGACCTGCGCAAATATTCGCCGGTCGGGCCGGTTCTATACGACCATGCCGATCCGTCGATCTTCACGGTGCTGACCTCGCCATCCGAGACCCCCGGCACCGCCAATATCGACTTCGTCATCTTCTCCGATCGCTGGCTGGTGGCCGAGAACACGTTCCGCCCGCCCTGGTACCACATGAACGTGATGAGCGAGTTCATGGGGCTGGTCTACGGCGTCTACGACGCCAAGACCGGGGGCGGCTTCGTGCCGGGCGGCATCTCGCTGCACAACATGATGCTGCCGCATGGGCCCGACGTCGACGCCTTCGAGCGCGCCAGCAATGTCGAGCTGAAGCCGCACAAGCTGGAGGGGACGCTCGCCTTCATGTTCGAGACCCGGTTTCCGCAGCAGGTCACGGCGTTCGCCGCCGGGGCCAATGCCTTTCAGAAAGACTACGGCGGCTACGGCCATAAGCTCACGAAACACTTCGATCCGAGCCGGCCATAGCAGATGTGCAGCGGATCAACGGCCCGTAAGGAACCGCCTCCGTTTCCTGGTCGGCGCGCTCGGCCGGGCAAGCTGCCGTCGCTTGACATCGCCCATGCCCAAGCGCCTGATCGACTCAGGCCGACTACCCCCGACTTGGGCGGTTAGCACCCTCAGTTTCCGCGCCGCGCGCGGACGATCGGCTTGGATGTGAAACCGACGGTGGAAGAGTACACGGTGGCGATGCCGTGGTACGAACCTGAGGATTTTCCTGTCCTTTGGGAGCTTGCCCAGGACCGCTCCGAGATGCCGCCGCGCTATGAGGACTGGCGGCGGAGTGCGGAGACCGTGATGAATGCTTGGCTTGCCAGAGGGCGGGCCTTGCAGATCGTCACGATTCGGCCGGGGCCTTTCGTGGCCTGGCTCGAGGCGCGGCACCTTCCGAACACGGCCGAGATCCGCCGCCGCTATGTCGAGGATCTCGCGACCCGCGATCACGACGCGGCTTGATATCCTTGGCCTCCGAGCGGCCAGCGGCGTGCATGCTGTGATCGCCTTCGCGCAGCTCGGTGTGGCGGCGGTGAGAATATCGGCACATGGGTATCGAGATTCGCCCGCTCAGGCCGCGGGTCTTCTTCGAGATGGCCATCATCTGGGGGGCCGGCCGCTTCCGTTCGGCAGTGGCGGTGGATTTCGCCGAACAGGTACGGTCCGCGGCGCCCGTCTATGCCGATGAAGCTTCTGTCGCTTCAGCGCGATCCGCCAAGGAGTAGGCCGGGAGCCAAGCGGCCGCTTGTTTGTCGGCTACGCGATTTGCCGGTTTGCGATGGGGCGCTCGCGGCATCCACCGCCCGTGTTTCGCTATTCGTGCGACACGGGTCACATGATCTTTGCTTCGAGGGCGCATCATTGCGGCTCGGCACCTTGGGGGGCGGCAAGATAAGCCGGCCTTGCTCATGAAGGGCAATGCGCAGCTTGCGCTCGTCGGCTCCGGTCTGACGGAATGCGCTGGACGATGTAGACGATGGAAAAGGAGTTCCGGCTGATGGGGGCGCCGAAGCGCACCACCATCGGCGCTCGCCATCGTTCACGACAACGGCGAGGCATAGCCCCATCATGTCAGCTAAGGTGCTGACAAACCACCACTCTGGTAGATGAGTGGTGCCCAGGAGAGGACTCGAACCTCCACGCCCTTGCAGGCGCCAGCACCTGAAGCTGGTGCGTCTACCAATTCCGCCACCTGGGCAACGGCGGTTCGTTTACGGGGGCCGAGTCGTCCTGTCAACGGGCCTGCATCAACGAAATGCATTCGGCTGGCCGCAGCCTGTGGAAAGCGTCTCGGCCCGGAATATCGGGTTACCCGGAAAGCCACGCGGAAAGCGGGAAGGAATGCCCGAAGAACTGAACCGGCCTAGGGCGAAAGGCCGCATCTTCCGGACCAGTGCGTGTTCGGCGCAAAAGGGATTTCCACTTTGGCGGAACATGATCTAGGAGGGCAGAAGCATTCTAAACGGAGCTCCCGCGATGGCCCTTCAAGCCCCGGCTCAGCAACTCGTCACGGTTTTCGGTGGTTCCGGATTCGTCGGCCGCCACGTCGTGCGGGCGCTCGTCAAGCGCGGCTATCGGGTGCGGGTCGCGGTGCGCCGCCCGGACCTCGCAGGTTTCCTGCAGCCGATCGGCACTGTCGGCCAGATCCATGCCGTGCAGGCCAATCTGCGCTATCCCGCCTCGGTTGCCGCTGCCGTGAAGGGCGCTGACGCCGTCATCAACCTCGTCGGCATCATGCAGGAGCAGGGGCGCCAGAGCTTCCTGGCCGTGCAGGCGAACGGTGCTCGCGCCGTGGCCCAGGCCTGCGCCGCCGCAGGCATCACCCGGCTGGTCCATGTCTCGGCGCTCGGCGCGGTTGCCGAATCGGCCTCGACCTACGCCCGCACCAAGGCCGAGGGCGAGGCCGCCGTGTTCGCCGCCGTGCCAGGCGCGGTCGTGCTGCGGCCTTCCGTGATGTTCGGACCGGAGGACACCTTCTTCAACCGCTTCGCCTCGATGGCGCGGATGCTGCCGGTGCTGCCGCTGGTCGGCGATGGCGCGACGAAGTTCCAGCCGGCCTTCGTCGGCGACGTCGCCGAGGTGGCGGCGCGTGCGGTCGATGGCACGGTGCAGAGCGGGCGCGTCTACGAGCTTGGCGGCCCGGAGGTCATGAGCCTGCGCCAGGTCCTCGAGGAGGTCTGCCGCGTGACTGGCCGCAAGCGCCTGCTGGCGCCGCTGCCTTTCCCGCTGGCGCGGATCATGGGCAGCGTGCTGCAGGTGCTGGACGCGCTGACGCTCGGGCTGATTCCCGACGAGCTGGTCCTGACCCGTGATCAGGTGACGCTGCTCCAAAGCGACAACGTCGTCTCCTCGGCCGCGGCCAAGGAAGGCCGGGACTTCGCCGGGATCGGCATTGCCCCGACTTCGGTCGAGGCGATCATCTCCTCCTATCTCTGGCGCTTCCGCAAGGCCGGCCAGTTCGACACTGCCCGGGCGAGCTGAGCGGCAGCGCCGGGAGGCGAGGATGCCGTTCGATCTCGTCATCTACGATTGCGACGGCACGCTGATCGATAGCGAGACGCTCTACAGCGAGGTCAGTCTCGTGCTTTGCCACGAGATCGGCCTGACGCAGTGGACGATCGAGGATTACAACGCGCATCTTGTCGGCATTCCGCTTGCCGACGGCTTCAAGGTGATCGAAGCGGCGCTCGGCCGCCGGCTGCCGGCCGATTTCGAGAGCAGAATCGAGAACGGTGTGGCTGCCCGGCTCGAACGCGAGCTGCGGGCGCTGCCGGGGGTGCGGGAGGCGTTGCCTCTGCTCGCCGGGCGCCGTTGCGTCGCTTCCTCGACCAGCCTCGAACCGTTGCGGCGCAACCTTGGCCTCGCCGGCCTTCTCGACCTGTTCGATCCGCATGTCTTTTCGGTGTCGCAGGTCGCCCGCGGCAAGCCGGCGCCTGACGTCTTCCTCTTCGCCGCCGCGCAGATGGTTGTTCAGCCGGCAAATTGCCTTGTCCTGGAGGATTCCGTGCCGGGCGTGCAGGCTGCCCGGGCGGCGGGCATGCAGGTGGTGGGCTTCACCGGAACGGCCCATGACAAGCCGCGTATGCGTGATCGCCTGCTGGCTGCAGGGGCCACCGGCGTGATCGACACCTATCGGGACTGGCCGGGCGAGGCGGCGCGGCTCGCGGAGCTCCACGCCGCCTGAGGCGCCCGGCTTTCAGGTCGTCATGCGTCCCACCGGACGCATGGTGGCGATCTATCCCTTTGTCGGAACATCGGATTCTGCCGAAAAGTGGATTCCGCTTTTCGGTCCGCTGCTAGAGCATGCTCGGCAGCACGCGATCCGGCGGCTTGTGGCCGTCCATGAAGGTCTTGATGTTGACGATGACCTTCTCGCCCATGTCGGCGCGGCCTTCATGCGTGGCCGAGCCCATATGCGGGAGCACCACGACCTTGTGCTGGCGGGCGAGCTTGAGCAGTCGCGGATTGACCGCGGGCTCGCTCTCGAACACGTCGAGGCCAGCGCCGGCGAGTTCTCCGGCTTCCAGCATGCGGGCGAGCGCCGTCTCGTCGACGATCTCGCCGCGTGCGGTGTTCACCAGGATCGCGTCCGGCTTCATCAGCTTGAGGCGGCGCGCCGAGAGCAGGTGATAGGTCGCCGGCGTATGCGGGCAGTTCACCGAGACGATATCCATCCGCGCCAGCATCTGGTCGAGCGAATCCCAGTAGGTTGCATCGAGCCTCTCCTCGGTGCGGGGATCGACCCGGCGGCGGTTGTGATAGTGGATCGACAGCCCGAAGGCGGCGGCGCGCTTCGCCACGGCCTGGCCGATGCGCCCCATGCCGACGATCCCGAGGCGCTTGCCGGTGATGCGCCGGCCAAGCATCCAGGTCGGCGACCAGCCGGCCCAGTCGTCGTCGGGGATGACGCGGGCGCCCTCGGCGATCCGGCGCGCCACGGCGAGGATCAGCGCGATCGTCATGTCGGCGGTGTCGTCGGTGAGCACGCCCGGCGTGTTGGTGACGGTGATGCCGCGCTGCACGGCGCTGGCGACGTCGATATTGTCGACGCCGTTGCCGAAATTGGCGATGAGCCGGAGCTGGTCCCCGGCCTGCGCGATGATGGCGGCGTCGATCTTGTCGGTGACTGTTGGGACCAGCACGTCGGCGGTCTTCACGGCTTCGACGAGGGCGGCCTGCGACATCGGCTTGTCATCGATGTTGAGCCTGGCGTCGAACAGCTCGCGCATTCGGGTTTCCACCACCGCGGGCAGCTTGCGCGTCACCACGACCAGGGGTTTCTTCTTCGACATGCCGGTCACCCTTCCGTCATCCGTATTCGCCGCGGCCTTCAACCAGCCATTAACCCTGCTGGCCCAGGAATGGAGCGGTTGCGCAGCCCCGTATGAGTTGTCTATGCGGCGGCGCAGCGGAAGACAACTTGACCCTTCGCCGGGGGCAGGGTGCCGAACAGGGAGAACGGCGGATGAAGGTTACGACGATGCGCCAAATCGCCCTGATCGGCGCACTCTTCATCGGTTCGTCGCTCACCGCCGCCGCGCAGGACATGCAAGCGGGCTCCGTCACGGGCCTGCCGGTGCCGCGCTATGTCAGCCTAAAGACGGACCGGGTGAATTTGCGCGAGGGGCCGTCGAAGGAGCATCGCACCCGCTGGGTCTATCAGCGCGCCGGGCTGCCGGTCGAGGTGACGGCGGAATTCGAGACCTGGCGCCGCGTGCGCGATGCGGACGGCACCGAGGGCTGGGTGCTGCACAGCCTGCTTTCCGGACGCCGCACTGCGCTCGTGGCGCCGTGGTCCCGGAACAAGGACGAGGTGTTCCCGATGCGTAGCAGCGCATCGGAGGACGCGAACGTGGTCGCCCGGCTGCAGGCGGGGGTCGTCACGAATGTCAACTCCTGCGCCAATGCCTGGTGCCGCGTCAGCGTCGGCAACATCATCGGCTTTATCCGCCAGGAGCGCCTCTGGGGCGTCTATCCGAACGAAAAGGTTGACTGAGACGGGCGGGCAGTCGGGGCTACTGCCGGGTTAGCGTCATCAGCGGCCGGCCGCCCCGGTCGAGCAAGGCGAGCCGCCCCGTGCGACGCTCGATGCTCCAGCGATGTACCCGCTCGAGAGTCTTCAGGAAGCGCTGCTCCTGATTCATCACGTCGGGTGCGCAGGCCATCATCGTCGAGACCATGCGCGAGAACCGGATCGTCCGTCCCCGGACGGTCGCGTTGCCGCCAAACCCGTTGCAGCCGCCGCGGCCGGACACTCTGCCATCGTCGGCGATGGTGATGGCGGTCGTGATCGAAGCCGGTGTCTCGGCGCCACCGAGACTGGCGAGGCGCCAGCTCCCGATAGGGGAGGAGGCCGGTGTGGCCGGCTGATCCTGCGCCGCCACGCGCTGGACCCAGATTTCGGTCTGGTCCGGCCCGCCTGCAAAGACGCTGTGTCGTTCCATGGTGGTGAAGAGCAGCTGTCTCCGATCGAGGATGCGTGCCTGCAGCGCGTAGCTGCGCCGCGGTTCGATCTGCTGCGAATCGAAATGCAAGGTCCAGGGCGCGGGGATGCGCCGTCCGGAGACACGGGTTTCGGCGATGGTGCGCGCCGGCGCGTCGGCGAGGGAGACATCGAGGAGCTTGACCTCAACGGTCGCGCTCGGTGGCAGCAGCATGCGCTCGCGATAGGACACGGTGCCGCTCAGCGTCCGCGGCGCCGCGACAGCGGGAATGGAGGGAAGAGCCGCGGCGAAAGCCAGCCCCGCGAAGGTCCGCCGCGAGATCAGGGGGCGGCGAGAGCGCATCGTCATCGACCTTTCAAGCGAAAGGAGGCCGGTTCAGCCGTCAATCTTGCGCAGCCGCACCACGACGTCGACGCGGGCGATTTGGTAGCCCTCGGGCGGTGTCGGCAGGCTGGCGACGTCGATCTCCTGCGCCGGAATATCGATGACGCGGTTCTCGCCTTCCACGACGAAATGGTGATGCTCGTGATCGGCCGTGTCGAAATAGGCCTTGGCGCCGTCGAGCGTCAGTTCGCGCAGGAGGCCTGCCTCGGTGAACTGGCGCAGCGTGTTGTAGATCGTCGCGAGCGAAACCGGGATCCGCTCCTTCATCGCCTCTTCATAGAGCATCTCGGCGCTGACATGGCGCTGGCCCTTGGCGAAGAGCACCCAGCCGAGCGAAACGCGCTGGCGGGTTGGCCGCAGGCCGACACGCCGCAACTTCTGCCGGACATCGTGGAAGGGGCAGCCCTGCCGCACAACCAAGCCGTCGCCCTGGTTTTGCGAAGTCAGATCGCTCATGCCAATTCTCGTTCTCGTGTCTTTGTTCGCAACGGGCGCCCGCAGCTCCGCCGGTTTATTGAAATCATCCTAAAGAAATGTAGGACCTCAGCTTCACCGTCGCAAGCACGACACCGACTTCCTAGCGGATGAAGGCCCTGTCCGCTTTGATCTGGCGCATGGCTGCGGCTGTTTTTGACGTTGGCGTGTGGGTCGGCGCGCCTGCGCCCTTTCGTTTCAGGTTCCCGCTGTGTTAGGCACGGCGCAGAATATGCCGTGCCGAATCCAGCCGGCGCAAAGGAGCGGAACGGGAATGCAGCGTCAGTCGTCTTTCAGCTACGAGGAGATCCTCGCCTGTGGCCGCGGGGAACTGTTCGGGCCGGGCAACGCGCAGCTGCCGCTGCCGCCGATGCTGATGTTCGACCGCATCACCGAGATCGCCGAAGAGGGCGGTGAGCACGGCAAGGGCCTCGTCCGCGCCGAGTTCGACATCAAGCCCGACCTCTGGTTCTTCGATTGCCATTTCAAGGGTGATCCGGTGATGCCGGGCTGCCTCGGCCTCGATGCGCTCTGGCAGCTCACCGGCTTCTTTCTCGGCTGGCTCGGCCTGCCCGGCCGCGGCCGCGCGCTCGGCGTCGGCGAGGTGAAGTTCGCCGATCAGGTGCTGCCGACGGTCAAGCAGGTCGTCTATGGCGTCGACTTCAAGCGCGTCTTCAAGTCGAAGCTCGTGCTCGGCATTGCCGATGGCTGGCTCGAGGCGGACGGTAAGCGGATCTATACGGTCAGCGATATGCGCGTCGGCCTGTTCAAGCCGGAATCGGCCTGAGGAAAAACGCACCGCGACCTTGCGCGCTTCTGCTGCGAGGTCCATTTGCGCGGTACGAATCCAGAGCGGCGGGCCAGCCCGCCGCGTGCTCACAGCTGGAGTGAAGCGAGCATGAGACGCGTCGTCGTCACCGGGATGGGCATCGTCTCGTCCATCGGCAACAACACGCAGGAGGTCCTGGCCTCGCTGCACGAAGCGAAATCGGGCATTTCCCATGTCGCCGACTTCGCCGCGCACGGCTTCCGCAGCCAGGTCGCGGGCGTTCCCACGCTCGATCCTGCGACCGTGCTCGACCGGCGTGCCATGCGCTTCCACGGCGGCGGTTCGGCCTGGAATCAGGTCGCGATGGAGCAGGCGATCGTCGATGCCGGGCTCGAACCGGCCGAAGTCAGCAACGAGCGGACCGGCATCGTCATGGGCTCGGGCGGTCCCTCGACCCGCGCGCTGATCGACGCCTACGACAAGGCCCGCGAGAGCGGCTCCTCCAAGAAGGTCGGCCCCTTCGCCGTGCCGAAGGGCATGTCCTCGACCGCCTCGGCCACGCTCGCGACCTGGTTCAAGATCAAGGGCGTCAACTATTCGATCTCCTCGGCCTGCGCGACCTCCAACCACTGCATCGGCAACGCCTATGAGCTGATCCAGTGGGGCAAGCAGGACATGATCTTCGCCGGTGGCTGCGAGGAGCTGGACTGGACGCTCTCCGTCCTCTTCGACGCCATGGGCGCGATGTCCTCCGACTTCAACGATCGGCCGTCGGTCGCCTCCCGTGCCTATGACGTCCGGCGCGACGGCTTCGTCATCGCCGGCGGCGCCGGCGTCGTCGTGCTGGAAGAGCTGGAGCACGCCAAGGCGCGCGGCGCCAAGATCTATGGCGAGATCGTCGGTTATGGCGCGACCTCGGACGGCTACGACATGGTCGCCCCCTCGGGCGAGGGCGCGGAGCGCTGCATGCGCATGGCGCTGCAGGGTGTGAAGGCCAAGGTCGACTACATCAATCCGCACGGCACCTCGACCCCGGTCGGCGATGCCAAGGAAATCGAGGCGATCCGCGCCGTGTTCGGCGCCGGCGAGAAGAGCCCGCCGATCTCCGCGACAAAGTCGCTCACCGGCCACTCGCTCGGCGCGACCGGCGTGCAGGAGGCGATCTACTCGCTGCTGATGCTCAACAATGATTTCATCTGCGAGAGCGCCCATATCGAGGAACTCGACCCTGCCTTTGCCGACATGCCGATCGTGCGCAAGCGCATCGACAATGCCGGACTCGGCTGCGTCCTCTCCAACTCCTTCGGTTTCGGCGGCACCAACGCCACCATCGTGATGAAGCGCCTGGAGGCCTGAGGCCGCCATGCTCTTCATGGTGATCGAGCATTTCGATCAGGCCCGCGTGAAGGATGTCTACGCCCGCTTCCAGGAGCGCGGGCGTATGGCGCCGGAAGGCTTGCGCTACGTCGAAAGCTGGGTCGCCGCCGATCTGGGGCGCTGCTTCCAGATCATGGAATGCGACGATGTCGCTCTGCTGCAGGAATGGGTTCTGCGGTGGAGCGATCTTGCCCGCTTCGAGATCGTCCCTGTAGCGGCGTCGAAGGCGGCGGCTGCCGCGGTGCTGAAATCCTAGTTGTGCTGCGTCACGTTCGCCGCCCGTGCAACGGGCGTGCAATCCGCAGATGCCGTTCAGGCTTGACGAGCCAGAGTTGCCGAGCGTTTTCCTCTTCTCCCGCCATCCGACCAGTTCCTGAAGATCTCTTTCAGAGTGTGCCATGCTCCCGCTGATGCATAACAAGCGCGGCCTCATCATGGGCGTCGCCAACCAGAACTCGATTGCCTGGGGCATTGCCCGCACCCTTCACGCGCATGGTGCCGAGGTCGCTTTCACCTATCAGGGCGATGCGCTGGGCAAGCGCGTCCGCCCGCTGGCGGAAAGCCTCGGCTCGAATCTGGTCATCCCCTGCGACGTCGAGGACATCGCCTCCGTCGACGCGGCCTTTGCGGCTCTCGACGAGGCCTGGGGTGGCGATCCCGAGCGCAACACGTTCGACTTCGTCGTCCACGCCATCGGCTTCTCCGACAAGAACGAGCTCAAGGGGCTCTATGCCGACACCTCGCGCGAGAACTTCTCGCGCACCATGGTGATCTCCTGCTTCTCCTTCACCGAGATCGCCAAGCGCGCCGCGGACCGCATGCCGAAGGGCGGCAGCATGATCACGCTGACCTATGGCGGCTCGACCCGGATCATGCCGAACTACAATGTCATGGGCGTGGCCAAGGCAGCGCTCGAGGCGAGCGTGCGTTATCTCGCCGGTGACTACGGCCCGCGCGGCATCCGCGTGAACGCTCTCTCGCCCGGGCCGGTGCGGACGCTGGCCGGTGCCGGCATCTCGGATGCGCGCGCCATGCTGTCCTGGCAGCGGGCCAACTCGCCGCTGCGCAAATCGGTCTCGCTAGATGAGATCGGCGGCTCGGCTCTATACTATCTTTCTGACCTGTCGGGCGGTGTCACAGGCGACGTCCACCACATCGACGCCGGCTATCACATCACTTCGATGCCGACGCTCGACAGCCTGCGCGCCGCCGACAGCGGCAACGGGGAGTAGACGGAACCCTGCGGCGGGACCATCGTTCTCCCCGGATCGGAAGGAGGACGTGCGATGGCCCTGGTCAAGTACGAGATCGTCGAGCACGATGGCGGGTGGGCCTATAAGGTCGGCGACGTGTTGTCGGAAACCTTCCGTTCGCATGAGGCGGCGCTGAAGGCCGCCACGCGGGCGGCGGCACGTCAGATGGTCGCCGGCCACACCGATGGCATCGTCTATCAGGACAAGGACGGCCAGTGGCACCAGGAACTGGCCGATGGCCACGACCGGCCCGCGACCGAGGTCATCGACGAGCCCTAGAGGCGGTGCGCTTCGCCTCCGATCCAAGCCGATCAGGCCGGGAGCGTCTCTGGGGCACGCGCCGATCGAACCGAAACGCGATCGGATTCGGCTTCAGCGCGCGGTGAAGAAGGTCAGCAGCACCTTGCTGTTCTCGCCGAGGAGGCAGAGAAAACGGCGGGGCTTGTCGGAGCGGTCGGTCCGGAGATAGGCCTCTCCCATCAGGATGCGCGTAACCGGAATGGTCTCGATCTTCGATTCCGACACTGCGACCGTGGTGCCGTCCTCGTCGATATAGATGTCCTTGATCTCCGGCTCCCTGGCGTGGAGCGTCTGGAGCGCCGCTGCCTTGCAGGTCGCGATTTCCGGCGTCGCCGGCTTCTCGCTCTTCGGTGGGACTTCTTGTGCGAAGGCGGAAGCCGATAGCGCGGTGGAGATCAGAACGGCGGCGAGGCAGCGGAGCATGCAGAAGCACTCACATCGATAATGGAGAGTGCTGAACGCTTCAGGAGGCCGTCGGTTCAAAAAAGAAAGCCCGCCGATAGGCGGGCTTTCGTAGGAGAGGGCTCAGAGACCGAGCTTCTTCTTGCGCTGGCCCAGCGTGCGCAGGCGCAGAGCGTTGAGCTTGATGAAGCCTGCCGCGTCGCGGTGGTCATAGGCCACGGCGCCTTCCTCGAAGGTGACGAGGTCCTGATCGTAGAGCGAGTAGTCGCTAGAGCGGCCGATGACGTGGACGCCGCCCTTGTAGAGCTTGAGGCGGACGTCGCCGGTGACGAACTCCTGGCTCTTGTCGATCAGCGCCTGCAGCATCTCGCGCTCCGGCGAGAACCAGAAGCCGTTATAGATCAGCTCGGCATATTGCGGCATGATCTGGTCCTTGAGATGCGCCGCGCCGCGGTCGAGCGTGATCGATTCGATGGCGCGATGGGCCGCATGCAGGATCGTGCCGCCGGGCGTCTCGTACATGCCGCGGCTCTTCATGCCGACGAAGCGGTTCTCGACGAGGTCGAGCCGGCCGATGCCGTTGTCGCGGCCGAGATCGTTGAGCTTGGCGAGCAGCGTCGCCGGCGAGAGCTTCTCGCCGTCGATCGCGACCGCGTCGCCCTTCTCGAAGGAGACCGTGACGATCGTCGGGGTGTCCGGCGCGTCCTCCGGCGAGATCGTGCGCGAATAGACGTAATCGGGCACCTCGACCGCCGGATCCTCCAGCACACGGCCTTCCGAGGAGGCGTGCAGCAGGTTGGCGTCGACGGAGAAGGGGGCCTCGCCGCGCTTGTTCTTCGCGATCGGAATCTGGTGCTGCTCGGCGAAGGCGATGAGCTGCTCGCGCGAGCGCAGATCCCATTCGCGCCAGGGCGCGATCACCACGACGTCGGGCTTCAGCGCATAGGCGGTGAGCTCGAAGCGGACCTGGTCGTTGCCCTTGCCGGTGGCGCCGTGGGAGACGGCGTCGGCGCCGGTCTTCTCGGCGATCTCGATCAGCTTCTTGGCGATCAGCGGCCGCGCGATCGAGGTTCCCAGCAGATAGACGCCTTCATAGGCGGCATTCGCCCGGAACATCGGGAAGACGTAGTCGCGCACGAATTCCTCGCGCAGGTCCTCGATATAGATGTTCTCCGGCTTGATACCGAGCAGCAGCGCCTTGTCGCGGGCAGGGCCGAGCTCCTCACCCTGACCGAGATCGGCCGTGAAGGTCACGACCTCGCATCGATAGGTGGTCTGCAGCCATTTGAGGATGATCGAGGTGTCGAGTCCGCCGGAGTAGGCGAGGACGACCTTCTTCACGCTGCTGTCAGCCATCTGATCAATTTCCTGCTGGCGGCCCGCGGGCCGCGTTTCGGACGCAATGGCGCACTATCGCAGGGTTCGGGGCGAAGCAATCGGAACCTTCTGATCGATCCCGCGTCGTCCTGTGATGGGTCGGCGTTGGCGACGGCGTCGTCCCACTTTCCGATAGCGCCCGTTTGCGGCGCTTGCGGTCGTGCTTCGGAGGGCGCAGGCTCACCGATGCGCGACACGAGATGACGACCTGTTCGGAGGCTGAATGCCGAATCGTCCCGTTCTGGACTTCTGGTATGAGTTCGCGTCGCCCTATTCCTGCCTGAGTGCACTCAGAATCGAGAAGCTGGCCGAGGAGGCCGGTGTCTCCTTGCGCTGGCGGCCTTTCCTGTTGGGGCCGATCTTTGCTGCGCAGGGTTGGAACAGCTCGCCCTTCGCACTCTTCCCCAGCAAGGGCCGTTACATGTGGCGCGACACGGCTCGGCGCGCCCGGCGGCAGGGGTTCAGCTTCATCAAGCCCGACAATTTTCCCCACAATTCGCTGACCGCGACGCGGTTGGCGCTGGCCGGCCGCGAAGCGGGGTGGACGCCGGTCTTTTCGCGGGCTCTGTTCCGGGCGCAGTTCTGCGAAGGCAAGAACATCGCGGAGGAAGCCGTATTGACGGCGGCGCTGAAGGAGGCCGGCAGCGATCCCAATGTCGCGCTGCCGCTGTCACGCAGCGAGGAGGTCAAGGGCCGGCTCAAAGCCGAGATCGAATATGCCAAGTCCATCGGCATCTTCGGCGCGCCCTTCTTCGTCGCCGGCGATGGTGAATTGTTCTGGGGCGACGATCGGCTGGAGGAAGCGCTCGAATGGGCGCAGGACGGGCGCTGAAATCGTGATCGTGGATCGCCGCCGTCTCCTGGCGGCGGGCGCAGGTCTCTTCCTGGCTCCCGCTGCGCTGGCGCGCCCGTCCCTGTCCGGCGACGCGCCCGGCTACGATATGCGCGAACTCAGCGCCGTGCCCAATGAGCCTGCCATCGGCCGCCGCTATTGGTCTCCGGGTCTGAACGAAGGCTACATTCCCCAGGGCCTGACGGTCTATCGCGACGAGATCCTGATCGCCGCCTATCGCAGCAGCGAGCGTGATCAGGACAATGGTCCGTCCCAGCTCTTTCGCCTGTCCCGCACCGATGGGCGTTTGCTCGGCAGCTTCGCCTTGCCGGCGACCTACGGCCATCCGGGTGGCCTCGCCATGGTCAAGGACACGCTGTTCGTTGCCAATTCGGGACGTCTGCTCGCGCTCGATTTTAAGGAATCCTGCCGCGTTGGCGAATGCGTGCCGCTGAAGGAGGCGCGCGTCGACAAAGCGATGGGACCTTCGTTCCTTGCTGCATCCGGCGACAGGCTCTGGTTCGGTCCCTTCCGCCGCGAGGGCATGCCTAGCCTCCATGCCGTGCCGGTCGCCCGGGTGCTGTCCGGGAGCGAGGTGGCGATCAGCCTCGCGGATGCGGCGGCGACCATCCCGCTGCCGCTCCTCGCGCAGGGCGCGACCTTCGGCGATGACGGGAGCATCTGGATATCGCAGAGCGCCGGCAATCGGCCCGCATACCTGTCGAGGCTCGACAGCCGCACCGGCGCGGTCCTGGCGCGTTACGGAGCTCCCGGCGGCATCGAAGACCTCGGCCGTGCGCCGGACGGCAAGCTCTGGGCGGTCAGCGAGGCCGGGACGCAGCGCTGGAACCGCTGGAGCACCTTCTATCCGCTCGTTTTCGAGATCGACTCCGCGAAGCTGGTCGTTGCCTGATCAGCCTTGGCCGGGCGCTTGCGGCGGGCGGGACCAGGGGCCGCGCGCCGCCGTCTCCTCGACCATGGTCTGCAGGTCCTGACGCTCAGCGAGCCTGGGCGGGTGCGGCGGCATCTCCGGCATGCGTCCGCCCGCTGTCTCGATCAGCGCCTGCACGCGCTTGGTGACGGAAGGGTGGGTCGAGAACAGATCGGCGAAATCGTCGGGGTCGTTCTCGAAGCACATGTCCATCACGCCGGAGGGAATGCCGTCGATGTCGGCCCGGCCGGAAATCTTGAGCAGGGCCGAGATCATCGCATCCGGGTTCTTGGTCAGCTCGACCGCTCCGGCATCGGCCAGATATTCGCGCGACCGCGACAGAGACAGCCGGATCAGTACGGCCAGGAACCAGGAAATCGCGATCACCGCGACGCCGATGACGATCGCCAGCCCGTTGCCCTTCTTGGAATCGTCCGACGAAACCCTGATCCTGCTGCGGCCGAAACCGCGGAACACGATCTCGCCGATGAAGGAGACCACGCCGGCGATCACCACCGCGACCACCATCAGCCGGACATCGCCGTTGCGGATATGGGTCAGCTCATGGGCGAGCACCGCCTCGACCTCGGCGTCGTTGAGCTGTGCCAGCAAGCCGCTGGTGACGGTCACGGTGAACTGCTTGTCGTTCACGCCGCTGGCGAAGGCGTTGAGCGCATCGCTCTCCATGATGGCGAGCCTGGGCATCGACAGGCCGCGCGAGATGCAGAGATTCTCCAGCATCCGGTAGAGCTTGGGGTTGTCCGCCTGCGTGATGCCCCTGGCGCCGGTCACCGCGCCGATCAGCGCGACATTGATGCGGAAGCCGACGAAGATCCAGAGGATCGTCGCCAGCGTGATGAAGGGAAACCAGGAGCGGAAGATGCGGTTCGCCTCGCCGAAGACGGTTTGCCCGCGCGGCACGCCGCCATAGCCATACGCGATCAGCAGCAGGCCCCAGGCGGTGAGGTAGACGAGCAGGAAGAGCCCGGCGATCAGGAGGTTGGACCTGATCCGGTTGTTGCGCTGATGGGTATAGAGCCCGAAGGCCTGAGCCATCGCTCGCGCTCCCCCTGCCTGCCGCCGGCAGTCTTGCGCTAGAACTTCACGCTCGGCGCGACCTCGATCTGGGCGCGCGCGGTCTCGCCGACATCGAAGAATTCGCGCTGCGTGAAGCCCATCTGCGGGGCGAACAGCACGGCCGGGAAGGCCTGGATCGCCGCGTTGAACTCGCCGACCGCATTGTTGAAGAAGCGCCGCGCCGCCGCGAGCTTGTCCTCGACATTGCCGAGATCGACCTGCAGCTGCTGGAAATTCGCGCTGGCCTTGAGGTCGGGATAAGCCTCGCCCAACGCCAGCAGCCGCCCGACGGCGCCGGAAAGCTGCTGCTCGGCGGCGGCCTTGTCGTGCACGCCGCTGGCGCCCTGCGCGGCGTTGCGGGCGGCGATCACCGCGTCGAGCGTCGACTTCTCATGTGTCGCATACCCCTTCACCGTCTCGACGAGGTTGGGGATCAGGTCGTGGCGCTGCTTGAGCTGGACGTCGATGTCGGCGAAGGCCTGGTTGCTGCCGCATCGTCACGAGCCCGTTATAGGTCATGATCGCATAGACGACGAGGGCCACGATCAGCCCGAGTATGACCCAGCCCATGCAAAGCTCCCCTTGTGCCGGCCCTAGAGCATGCACACTGGCACGGCCGGAGACCTCGGAAAAGCGGCAGAAAGCTTGCTCTGACGACCGGAGTGGATTACATCGCCCTTGTCCGAAGGGCCGTGATCGATCATGCGCCGGGGGCGGTCTTCGAGACCTGCTCCCGTTTCGTGCTGGAAGCGGGCTCTTTGGATACGGATCGAACCGGCGGCATGGCGCCTCCGGCCCCGAGCATATCGGGGCGGGATTCCTCCGAGAGGAGAAGCTGACGGTAGCGGTCCGGAACGCAACACCAGCCCAGGCGCCCAAGCCGGACATCCGCGGGATACGCGGCCGGCTCCCAGGAGATTACATGTCTGCAGTTGAAAGCTACAGCGCGGGTCGCGAGGATTTCGCCGCCCTGCTCGAAGAGTCCTTCACCCGGAACGAGGCCCTCGAAGGCTCCGTCATCAAGGGCAAGGTCGTCGCCATCGAGAAGGATATGGCGATCATCGACGTCGGTCTGAAGACCGAAGGTCGCGTCGCGCTCAAGGAATTCACCGGCCCCGGCCGTGAGCAGGAACTGAACGTCGGCGACGAGGTCGAGGTCTATCTGGACCGGATCGAGAACGCGCTCGGCGAAGCCGTCATCTCGCGTGACAAGGCTCGTCGCGAAGAGAGCTGGGTCAAGCTCGAGAAGGCCTTCGAGGCCCGCGAGAAGGTCACCGGCATGATCTTCAACACCGTCAAGGGCGGCTACACCGTCGACCTCGACGGCGCCGTGGCCTTCCTGCCGCGCTCGCAGGTCGACATCCGCCCGATCCGCGACGTTGGCCCGCTGATGGGCCAGCCGCAGCCCTTCGAGATCCTCAAGATGGATCGTCGCCGCGGCAACATCGTCGTGTCGCGCCGCACCGTCCTCGAAGAGACCCGCGCCGAGGCTCGTTCCGAGCTCGTCGCCTCGCTCGAAGAGGGCCAGGTCATCGACGGCGTCGTCAAGAACATCACCGAGTACGGTGCGTTCGTTGACCTCGGCGGCATCGACGGCCTGCTGCACGTCACCGACATGGCGTGGCGCCGCGTGAACCACCCGTCCGAGGTCGTGACCATCGGCCAGACGGTCAAGGTCAAGATCATCAAGATCAACCAGGACACGCACCGCATCTCGCTCGGCATCAAGCAGCTGCTGGCCGATCCGTGGGATGGCATCGCCGAGCGTTACCCGGTCGGCACCCGCCTCAAGGGTCGCGTGACCAACATCACGGACTACGGCGCGTTCGTCGAAGTGGAGCCGGGCATCGAAGGCCTGATCCACGTCTCCGAGATGTCCTGGACCAAGAAGAACGTCCACCCCGGCAAGATCGTCTCGACCTCGCAGGAAGTCGACGTCGCGATCCTCGAGGTCGATCCGGTCAAGCGCCGCATCTCGCTCGGCCTCAAGCAGACCCTGCGCAACCCGTGGGAGCTCTTCGCGGAGCAGCACCCGTCGGGCTCGACTGTCGAGGGCGAGGTCAAGAACAAGACCGAGTTCGGCCTGTTCCTGGGTCTCGAAGGCGATATCGACGGCATGATCCATCTCTCGGATCTCGACTGGAACCGTCCGGGCGAGCAGGTCATCGAGGAATACAAGAAGGGCGACGTCCTGCAGGCCGTCGTTCTCGATGTGGACGTCGAGAAGGAGCGTATCTCGCTCGGCCTGAAGCAGCTCGGCGGCGATCCCTTCGTGGATGCCGGCGAGTTCAAGAAGGGTCAGATCGTCACCTGTGAGGTGGTTGAGGTGAAGGAGTCGGGTCTCGACGTGAAGATCGCCGACACCGACATGATGACCTTCATCAAGCGCGCCGAGCTGGCCCGCGATCGCTCCGAGCAGCGCCCCGAGCGCTTCGCGGCCGGCGAGCGCATCGACGCCCGCGTCGTGCTCTTCGACAAGAAGGCCCGCAAGATCCAGGTGTCGGTCAAGGCTCTGGAGATGGCTGAGGAGAAGGAGGCGATCGCCCAGTTCGGTTCGTCCGACTCCGGCGCCTCGCTCGGCGACATTCTGGGCGCCGCGCTCAAGAAGGCCACCGACAAGAAGTGAGGTTTCGGCCGCGGAAGCGGCCGGCCTTCGAATTCGGCCCGCGCGGAGAAATCCGCGCGGGCTTTTGTTTCGGCTGATTATCCTCAGCCCTCATCCTGAGGAGCCGCGCAGCGGCGTCTCGAAGGAGGCTCCAGTGCGCTCTGGAACATCCGTCGAGACGCGGGCTGCGCCCGCTCCTCAGGATGAGGGCTGGCCTGTCCATCTCGCGAAAGGAGCCCGCCATGACCCCCGCCGCTATCGGCATCGACTTCGGCACCACCAACAGCGTCGTCGCGTTGGCGGGAGCGGACGGCTCGGTCATGACACGCTCCTTCGTCACCAGGCAGGGCGCGGTCGACGCCTATCGCTCGGCGCTGATGTTCTGGCGCGAGGGGCGCCCGCCCGAGACCCGCGTCACCCATGTCAGCGGCCCCGATGCGCTTGACATGGCGCTGGGAATGACCGCCGAGCACCGCTTCCTGCAGTCGCTCAAGACCCATCTTTCCAGCCGCGCCTTCCAGGAAACCCGGCTGTTCGGCAAGCTTTTCCGGCTGGAGGATCTGATCGGCGTCTTCCTGGCCGATCTCTCGGCGGGCCTCGCCGGTCATGACGCGCTGCCGCTGATATCCGGCCGCCCGGTCGTCTTCGCCGGCGAGCGGCCCGACGAGGAGCTCGCGGTCGCCCGCCTCAAGGCCTCCTACGGCAAGGCCGGGATGAGACAAGTCGATTTCGCCTATGAGCCGCTAGGCGCCGCCTATTGGTACGCACGCGATCTCAAGGAGCCGCAGACCATGCTGGTCGCCGACTTCGGCGGCGGCACCAGCGACTTCTCGGTGATGCGCTTTGAGCCGGGGGAGGGCGGCAGGCTTGAGGCCATCCCGCTTTCCCATGCCGGTGTCGGCGTCGCCGGCGACACCTTCGACTACCGCATCATCGAGCACGCCGTTTCGCCGGCGCTCGGCAAGGGCACGGATTATCGCTCCTTCGGCAAGCTCCTGCCGGTCCCCGCGCATTATCACGCCGCCTTCGCGCAATGGCACAAGCTCTCGCTGATGAAGAGCCGCGAGACCATGGCGGAGCTCAATGCCCTGATCCGCGAGGCGGTCGAGCCCGGCAAGCTCGAGGACCTGCTGACGGTGATCGAATACGATCTCGGCTACGAGCTCTATCGCGCCGTTTCCGCCGCCAAGGTCGCGCTCTCCGACAATGAGGCGACCACGCTGAGCTTCGGCCAGATGGGCGTCACCATCGAGAAGCAAATCCGCCGCACCGATTTCGAGCGCTGGATCGCCGACGACGTCGGCGCGATCGAAGCCGCGCTCGACCGCGCTCTGGCGGAGGCCGGTCTCGGCGGGGATCGCATCGAGGCGGTTTTCATGACCGGCGGAACCTCCTATGTCCCGGCGGTGCGCAGCCTGTTCGATCGACGTTTCGGCGCCGGGAAGGTGCATATCGGCGATGCCTTCCGCTCGGTCGCGAGTGGCCTCGCGCTGCTCGCGCTCGACCGGGCGCGCGTCTCGGTCGCGGCCTGAAGGCAAGCTCGCGCCTTGCCGGCCCGGCATGTCGGGTCTACATCACGGACCCGCAGCCGCCGCTCGCTTTCCGTTCGGCCGGGATCGGTCGAGCGAAAAGAATTCGCGCCAAATCAAAAAGTTGAGCATGCTCTGATCGCCAAGTCGGTTGGAACATGCTCCAGGAGTGCCCGATGTCGTCCGATGCCGACTTGCTCGCCGATCGCCGCAGCCTGCGGCGCAAGCTGACGCTCTGGCGTGTGCTTGCCGTGCTCGGTGTGATCGTCGCCGCAGTGGTCGGCGGCCTCGCCTGGAGGGGCGATAGCCCCGTGAGCCTGTCGAGCGCGCATATCGCGCGCGTCACCGTCTCCGGCTTCATCTCCGGCGATCGTCGCACGCTCGACCTGATCAAGTCGGTCGAGGACAGCAGCGCCGTCTCGGCCGTCGTTCTCAGGGTCGACAGCCCTGGCGGCACCACCTCCGGCTCGGAGGCGTTGCACACGGCGCTGCGCCAGCTCGCGGCCAAGAAGCCGATGGTCACCGTGGTCGACGGCGTCGCTGCTTCCGGCGGCTATATCGCTGCCATGGGCGCGGACCGCATCGTCGCGCGCCAGACCTCACTCGTCGGTTCGATCGGCGTGCTCTTCCAGTTCCCCAATGTCTCGCATCTGCTCGATACGGTCGGCGTCAAGGTCGAGTCGATCAAGTCGAGCCCGCTCAAGGCCGCGCCGAGCGGCTTCGAGCCGACCTCTCCGGAGGCGCGCGAGGCGCTCCAGCGCGTCGTCGACGACAACTACGCCTGGTTCAAGCAGATGGTGCGCGACCGACGTCACCTCGCCGACGCCGAACTGGCCACCGTCTCGGACGGGCGGGTCCATTCCGGCCGCCAGGCACAGGCGCTGAAGCTGGTCGACCAGATCGGCGGCGAGACCGAGGCGATCGCCTGGCTCGAAAGCGAGAGGGGCGTCGCCAAGGATCTCAAGGTGCGGGACTGGCGTCGCCGCAGCGAATCCTCCTCCTTTGGCCTATGGAGCTTGGCCGAGGCGATGGCGCGCGGCGCGGGGCTCGAGGCACTGGCCGCGACGATCGCGCGGGCCGCGGACCAGCCGGTCGGCTTGCGGCTTGACGCGCCCTTGGCGCTCTGGCAGCCTGCCGCTGAAAAGTGATGTTGATACAAATGGTTATACTCCGGCGATGATTAAATCCGAACTCGTTCAGCGGATCGCTGATCAGAACACCCACCTTTATCAGCGCGACATCGAGAACATCGTCTCGGCCATCCTGGACGAGGTCGTGAAGGCTCTCGCGCGCGGTGACAGGGTGGAGTTGCGTGGCTTCGGCGCTTTCTCGCGCAAGGCGCGCTCCGCCCGCGTCGGCCGCAACCCCCGCACGGGCGATGCGGTGGAGGTCGAGGAGAAGTTCGTCCCCGTCTTCAAGACGGGCAAGGAGCTGCGGCTGCGCCTCAACGGCAAGTCGTAAGCCGAGAGCCGGCCGTTCCTGCCGGCACGGAGAACGTGATGAAGGCCTTTCTCAAGGCGTTGGTGCTGGTTCCGGTCGCGCTGCTGGTCGTGCTGTTTTCGGTGGCGAACCGTGCGCCGGTGCGGGTTTCTCTCGATCCCTTCAGCCGGGACCTGCCGGCGCTTTCTTATGAGCTGCCGCTCTTCGCCGTGGTGCTGGCGGCGATCGCCGTCGGCGTCCTTGTCGGCGGCCTGGCGTCCTGGGTCGCCCAGGGCAAGCACCGCAAGGCTGCGCGCCGCAATCGTCGCGAGGTCGAGGCCCTGCGCTCCGAGACGCAGGCCCTGCGTTCCGCCGTTCCCGATTCTGCCCTGCCGGCCCTGACCAGCGGACGTAATTGATGCGCCTTTTCGATGCGGCCGAGATCGACGCGGCCCTGAGCTATCCCGCCCTGATCGACATCCTCGACGACGCGTTCCGCAGCGAGGTCATCGCCCCCAAGCGCGGGCAATACGCGATCGAGCGCCCGGGCGAGGAGAACGCCATTCTGCTCACCATGCCGGCCTGGAGCGGGCCGGATGTCGACAAGCCCTATATCGGCACGAAGATCGTCTCGGTCTTCTTCGGCAATGGCCGCCGCAACTTGCCCGGCGTGATGGGCGCCTATCTGCTGATGGATGGCGAAACCGGCGCGCCGCTCGCGGTGATGGACGGCAACCGCCTGACGACCTGGCGCACCGCCGCTGCCTCGGCCCTGGCTTCGCGCTACATGTCCAATCCGGAAGCCAGTCGCATGCTGATGGTCGGGGCCGGCGCGCTTTCGCCCTTCATCATCAAGGCGCATCGCTCGGTCCGGCCGCTGACCGAGATCGCGATCTGGGCCCGCCGTCCGGAGGCGGCCGAGGCTGTCGTCGCCGAACTGGCGAAGGATGGCATCGAAGCCCGTGCCACCATCGATCTCGAAGGCGAGGCGCGCACCGCCGACATCATCTCCTGCGCCACCAATGCGACCGAACCGCTCATCCACGGCCATTGGCTGAAGCGCGAGGCGCATCTCGACCTCATCGGCGGCTTCACCATGCAGATGCGCGAGGCCGATGCCGATGCGCTGCATCGTGCCCGTGTCGTGGTCGATTCCAGCAAGGCGATCGACGAGGGCGGCGATGTCGCCGTCGCGATTGCCGAGGGCAGCTACAGCGCTGACCAGGTCTCAGGCACCTTGGCCGATCTCTGCCATGGCAGGATCGCCGGCCAGATCGAGGGCGGCGGCATCACGCTGTTCAAGTCGGTCGGCGTCGCGCTCGAGGATCTGGCGGCTGCCATCGCGGTCTGGGACAACCGCGCCTGACGCCTGAGCCGTAGCGCGATCCCTGCCGATCAACTGCGCGCGGCTACGCCATAGGCGCGCCGCCGATGGCTCCGAGCAGCCACAGGATCAGCACGATGACGAGGACAAGGCCGAGCACGCCGCCGAGGCCGGCAGTGCCGTAGCTGCGGTGGCCGTAATACCCGCCGCCGCCAAGCAGCAGGATGACGAGCAGGACGATCAGGACGGTGGACATGGTAAGCTCCCGTAAATCGGTGCCCCTGTGGGGCGCGTTCTAACGGGAAACGCCGTCCGGAAATGGTCGGTTCCGAGGAAAGGCCTTCGGGATCATTCGAGCTTGATGCGGGCACCCCGGATCAGGTCGCCTCATTTCCTCATTTCGGATTGCAGGAAGAGCTGGCCGCTTTGCGTCGCCTCGGCTCGAGGCTGCAATTCGTCGCGCCGCCTGCCCAGCCGTCGCGCTTGACCGCCGCCGAAGGTCGCGGCGATTCTGCCGTCATGCGCAATACCTCCCGAATCGCCGCCCTTCTCGCGTCGCTGGCTCTCCTGCCGACCGCTGCCCTGGCACAGTCGACCGCCGAGCAGGAGGCGAAGACGCGGGCCGCCAACATCGCCGCCTATCCTGATGCCGCCCGTGCGCTGTTCGGCCAGAAGACGACGCCGGCGAGCATGGAGCCGCGCGCCATCGGCTCCTATGCCCGCGGCTGCCTTGCCGGCGCCGAGGCGCTGCCGGTCGACGGGCCGAGCTGGCAGGTGATGCGGCTCAACCGCAATCGCAACTGGGGCCATCCGGTCCTGATCGATTACCTCGAAAAGCTCGCCCGCGACGTGCCTCGCATCACCGGCTGGCCGGGCCTTCTCGTCGGCGACATGTCGCAGCCGCGCGGCGGTCCGATGCTCACCGGCCACGCCTCGCATCAGATCGGGCTCGATGCCGATGTCTGGCTCACGCCGATGCCGAAGGGCCGGATCGACCGCGAGGGGCGCGAGAACATGCCGGCGGTCAACATGGCCCGCGCCGACTGGCGTGACGTCGACCCGCGCAACTGGACCCCGGCCCATACGCGCCTGATCAAGGCCGTTGCGGCCGAACCCCGCGTCGAGCGCATTTTCGTCAATCCGGCGCTGAAGGTTGCGCTTTGCCGGGAGGCCGGGGCGGACAAGAGCTGGCTGGATAAGGTGCGGCCGATCTGGGGCCACAACTATCACTTCCACATCCGCATGGCCTGCCCGGCCGGCATGGCGAGCTGCCAGGGCCAGGAGCCGCCGAATTTCGGCGATGGTTGCGGGGCGGAGCTGAGCGGCTGGGTCGAGCGCCAGTATCAGGCGATCTTCAATCCGCCCAAGCCCAAGCCGGGTCCGAAGCCGAAGCCCAAGCCGCCGATGTCGCTCGATGCCCTGCCGCCGGAATGCCGCCAGGTGCTCGTTTCGCACTGAGGTCTCGCCTCAGCGCCTCCGCGGTACGCGCCCTGAGCTGTAGGCGAAGGGGTCGTGCTCGGGGTTGATCGGCATCGCCTCCTCGGAGCCCTGCTGGTCGACGACGCCCGAGCCGCCGCCATCGCCGAGGGCGGCCTCCTCCTCCGAGGGCTCGACCGCGCCGGGCAGGGCGAGCGGCCCGCGCGTTTCGCTTGGCAAGGGCTGAGGCTGGAAGCGTCCCTGGCGCTGGCGCGCGTCATATTGCTCCAGGAAGCGCTGCTGTGCGTCGAGGCTGTTGTCCTGGCCTCGCCCGTTGTTCGCGACCGGATAGCCGCCCTGCACGGCGCCGGGCGGACGCAGGCCTTCGTTCGGCTGGCGCAGCAGCGGCCCGCCGGCATAGGCCGTGGCAGCCGGCGCACTGCCGCGCGGAGATGCCGGGGCGTTCTGAGCCGAGGAATAGGGCCGGGCCGGGTCCGGCGGAGGCAGGTTGTAGTTCGGCGTGTATTTGATGATCGGCTTGCAGATATGCCGGCCCTTTGCGTGGCGGGCGAGGTCGATGTGGAGGTGGTCGTAATGCATCGGATCGGCGCCGGGGCCGAGCACGGTGCCGAAATAGGTGCAGGCGCCGACGAAGATCTCGCGCAGGAAGTTCTGTTCCTCCGGCGAGCCCCGCCAGCCGTCCTTGACGGTGACGACGCGGTTGTCGTTCAGCCGGAAGGAGAAGACGTCGACGGCATTGCCATAGGCATGCTCCGACGTGCGCGTCGTGTAGGTGCCGTTGTTCATCGCGCGGCAGGAATAGGAGCCGGACCGGATCTCGATCACCTGTGCGCCAAGGATGTTCATCGCGGCGGGCTGCACGACCTCGGCGAACCACTGGTCGGTCGTCGCCACGACCGGGCAGGCGAGCAGGGCCGGGCTCGTCAGGCTGACGCTGCCGTTCTGCAGGGCCGTGACCTTCAGCGGCTGCTGCATGCCGCAGATTCCGGGGCCGTCGATCGCCTTGCCACGCAGGCTGACATAACTCGAGATCTGCACTTGGCCGGAGGCCATGCAGGTTGCTTCGGCCTGGTCGCGCCAGGGAGCGCGCTGCGGCTTCTGGAATTTGCCGCAGCCGGCCAGGCCGGCGGCGCCGACCAGACCAAGTGCGAAGAGGGCGAGTTTTGCGCGTCGCATACCCATCAAATGCGAAGCGTTTGGTGAACGGTTTCTCAACCGACTGCGCCCCGGCCGCCACAGCCGGATTAACTTTGACGTGGTGGTGAACCGGCCCTTAATTCGGGCTGGGCGCGCGTTAACCGTCGGTACCGGGCGCGACCGGGCAGCAGCTCCCAGTCGCGGTGAAGATCAGCCGGCGAAGCCCGGTGGAGAAACATGGCGGCGGCGAGGCGAGGGGTGTGAGAAGACGCTTCTGCGACGTTTTCTCTTTCGAAATATCCCCAAATCTAATCAGTGCTTTAAGCAAGTTTTAAGGATGATCTAGCCTCCGCCGTTGCGCCGCCACCGTCTCGCCCCCTTGCGGCCCCCGTCAGTTCTGCTAGCTTCCGCGACAGGTCAATGACAGGAGGAGGGTGTGATGAGTATCACGCTACGTCTCGACCGGTGGATCATGGGTGCGGCCTTCGTGTTCATGATGGCAATCGTTCTGGGAGCGTTCTGACGGGGTCAGTCTCGAAGTCGCTAGGACCACAAGAGTCATGAAAATGCAGCGCCGCCGGGACATCCCGGCGGCGCTTCTGTTTTGATGCAGGGTCGCTCGCTGCGCCTCAGCTTTCGGGGCAGGGTGTTTCGGTGATCTGCCAGGACATCATGTTCACGACACGTCCGCAGGTCGCCAGCCGGCGGCCCTGAGTGGTCCTGATGCAGGAGTTCGATCCTTCGGCGATCTTGCGGCCATCGTTCCAGCAGAAGCAGAGCGGCTCCGGCGCCTGCGCGAGACGCGGCGGGTCGAGCGCGACGGCCGTTTCGCCAGCCGCGGCGGCTTCGCTGATGAGGAACAGTACGGCGAGCGCGAGCAGCCAGCGCAGCGCCCGATGTCGGTGAGGCCTCGGTCCGGATCCGGTCATGGGCTCTCTCCCTGCCTTTAGCATGGCGAGGTCGACAAGCATTTTACCATGCGTGCCCGATCGCGACGAATGATTATGTACTGATTTGAAAGAGTAAGAGATTTCAGTCTGTTAGCCGGCCGAGGCCTTGCGTGGAATGCAATCGCTCTCCATATTCTGGGCCGGTGGGCCCATGGTGGGCTCCGGGAGGAACAATGTCTCTGATTTCGCTCGCCCGTCGTGGACGTGCCGTCGCCCTGGTCGCCGGGGCCCTGTTGCTCGTGCCGCTCGTTGCCGAAGCCCGTCCGGGCGGCGGCCGCAGCTCGGGCAGCCGCGGGTCGTTCACCAACAGCGCGCCGCCTGCGACCAACACGACGCCGGGTGGCGCCCAGACCTTCCAGCGCACGGCCCCCTCCTCGCCGTCGCCGTCCTTTGCCGGCCCTGCCGCCGGCGCGGCTGCGGCACAGGCGGCTCGCCCGTCCTTCGCCCGCAACATGATGATGGGCATCGGCGCGGGCCTGCTCGGCGCCGGCCTGTTCGGCATGCTCTCCGGCTCGGGTTTCTTCGGCGGCCTGGCTTCGCTTGCCGGCATGTTCGGCTTCCTGCTGCAGCTCGCGCTGATCGCTGGCATCGTGATGCTCGCCATCCGCTTCTTCCGCCGCCGGTCCGAGCCACAGCTCGCCGGTGCGGGCGCGCCCTATGCCCGCCAGGGCTATGACGGGCCGCAGCCGGCCGCGGCCCGCATGGGCGGCTTCGGTGGCGGTGGCGCCGCGGCTGCCGCCGCCCAGCCCCAGCCGATCGAGCTCGCCGGCGATGACTTCAACAGCTTCGAGCGCCTGCTTGGGGAGATCAACACCGCCTATTCGAACGAAGACGAGGCCGGTCTGCGCCAGCGCACCACGCCGGAGATGTTCGGGTATTTCGACGAGGACCTGACGGCGAACGCCCGCCGCGGCGTTGCCGACCGCGTCTCCGACGTCAAGCTGCTCCAGGGCGATCTGTCGCAGGCCTGGCGCGAGGGCGACAACGACTACGCCACCGTCGCGATGCGCTTCAGCCTGACGAACGCGCTCTACGATCGCAAGAGCGGCCAGGTTGTCGACGGCAACCCGACGCAGTCCCAGGAGGTCAAGGAATACTGGACCTTCCTGCGCGAGCGCGGCGGCGCCTGGAAGCTCTCGGGCATCCAGCAGGCGGCCTGATCCGCCATCGTGAGAAACGAGAGCGGCCGGGGCATCCCGGCCGTTTTGTTTTGTCCGGCTTTCGCGGGGGGCGCCACAGGACCGGATCGAAAGGTGGAATCCACTTTTCGGAACAATCCGTTGCGATAACAGATAGATAGGTCGCCGTTGCCGCGCCCGGCCGGATGCGCGGCGATCTAGCGAAAACCGGCCTATTGCGATACTGGCCAAGCCATGGCGTCTTTGCCGTCGAAAGAGCCCGGAGCCTGCCTGCCATGAGTGATATGCGTCTCGTCGTCGTTGGAGCCGCCGGGCGCATGGGGCGGATGCTGATCCGCGCCATCGATCAGGCAGAGGGGTGCCGGCTGGTGGCGGCGATCGAGCGCGCAGGCTCCGCTGCCCTTGGTGTCGATGCGGGCGTGCTCGCCGGTCTGCCCTCGCTCGGCGTCGCCGTGACGAGCGATACCGCCGCTGCCTTCGCCGCGGCGGATGCCGTGCTCGATTTCACCGCACCGGAGGCGACGATCGCTTTCGCCGATCTCGCAGCCGAGGCTGGTATCCTGCATGTCGTCGGCACGACCGGGCTAGAGCCCGCGCATCTCGCTCGGCTGGCCGAGGCGGCGCGCCGCACCCCGATCATCCGCTCCGGCAATATGAGCCTGGGCGTCAACCTGCTGGCGGCGCTGGTGCGCAAGGTCGCCGCGACTTTGGGCACGGACTGGGACATCGAGATCGTCGAGATGCATCACCGCATGAAGGTCGATGCCCCCTCGGGCACCGCGGTGCTTCTGGGCGAGGCGGCGGCGCAAGGGCGCGCCGTCGATCTGGCGCAGCATCGCGTTGCCGTGCGAGACGGCATCACCGGCGCGCGCGAGCCCGGTACGATCGGCTTTGCCGCCCTGCGCGGTGGCACGGTCGTCGGCGACCACAAGGTGATCTTCGCCGGTGCGGGCGAGCGGCTCGAGCTTGCCCATGTCGCCGAGGATCGCAGTCTGTTCGCACAGGGGGCGGTCAAGGCGGCGCTCTGGGGGCGAGGCAGGGCGCCTGGGCTCTACTCCATGGCCGACGTGCTCGGCCTCGATACGCTCTGACCATGACCCGCCTCGTCGTCGCGCCGGGTGTCGTCCACTGGCCGGGCCGGCTTGCGCCGATGGAGCAGGCCGCGCTGCTGGCGGAACTGCGCGCGGTCGCCCGCAAGGCGCCGTTCTTCCAACCGCGCATGCCGAAGACGGGCAAGCCGTTCTCGGTGCGGATGACCAATTGCGGCCCGCTCGGCTGGGTCTCCGACGAGCGGGGTTATCGCTATCAGCCTGAACACCCGGAGACAGGCGAGCCCTGGCCGATCATGCCCGCGCCCTTGCTCGATCTTTGGAGCGAGCTTTCCGGCTATCCGCATCCGCCGGAGGCCTGCCTCGTCAACTTCTATGCCGGTGGCGCGAAGATGGGCCTGCACCAGGACCGCGACGAGCAGGAGTTCGATGCCCCGGTCCTCTCGGTTTCGCTTGGTGACGCTGCGATCTTCCGCATCGGCGGGGCGGAGCGCGGCGGCAAGACGACCTCGCTCAAGCTCTCTTCCGGCGATGTGCTGCTCTTCGGCGGCGAGGCGCGGTTGGCCTATCACGGCATCGACCGGATCCTCTCCGGTTCCTCGACGCTGCTGCCGGAAGGCGGGCGGATCAATCTGACGCTCAGGCGCGTGATGAAGCCCTGAGTTCGGACCCTAGAGCTTTCCGGGCAGGCCGGGGAATGCCCAGCCCCACAGCAGCGAGCCGGCCCTGAGCCCGAAGCCGGCGGTCAGGCCGCCCAGCATGACGATCGCGGTCGGAAGGCCGAGCCCGACCAGCAGGGCAGTGACGGCCGCTCCCGCGGTCGCCGCGGTGACATAGAAATCGCGGCTCCAGAGCACCATCGGCCTGTCGCCGGCCAGAATGTCGCGCAGAATGCCGCCGAAACTTGCGGTCATGGCCCCGAGCGCCACGGCGGAAAGAACCGGCGCGCCGGCCGAAAGGCCCTTGAACGTGCCGATGACGGCGAAAAGCGAGAGCCCGGCCGCGTCGGCCCAGATCAGGACCTTGCGGCCGGCCCAGCCTTCGAGGAGGCCGGGCCGGAAATAGGCCGTCGTCCAGGCGCTGAGCGCCACCACGACGCAGACCGCGACATCGGATGGGTCATTCACCCAGAACGCGCTGTTCCCGAGCAGAACGTCCCGCAACGTGCCGCCGCCGGCACCGGTGACGGTTGCCAGCAGGATGAAACCGAACGGGTCCATCCCCTTGCGGGCCGCGACGATCGCGCCGGTCAGCGCGAAGATGGCGACGCCGGCGGCTTCGAACACGGCGTCAGTGCTTGGGCGCGTCGCCGGCCGGCGGTTCCGCCGCCTTTGGCGCGCCGGCGGAGACACCGACCAGCGCCGGGCGCAGAACGCGCTCGCCGATCTTATAACCGACCTGAATCACCTTCGAGACGAGTCCCTTGGCGATCGCGGCGTCGGGCGCCTCGAACATCGCCTGGTGCAGGTTCGGGTCGAACTTCTCGCCCTGCGGATCGATCCGGCGTACGCCGTGACGCTCCAGCGTCTTCAGCAGCTCGCGCTCGGTCAGCTCGACGCCTTCGTAGAGCGTCTTCACGTCGCCTTCGGCACTGTTGCGGGCCGTCTCGGGCAAGCTCTCCAGCGCCCGGCGCAGATTGTCCGAGGAGCCGAGCATGTCGCGCGCGAAGCTCGTCACCGCATAGGCCTTGGCATCGGCGATCTCGCGCTCTGTGCGGCGGCGCAGATTCTCCATCTCGGCCAGGGTGCGCAGCAGCTTGTCCTTGAGGTCGTCGCGCTCGGCCTGGAGCTTCGCGACCAGGGCTTCGGTGCCCTCGGCGGCCGTGGCCTGCTCGGCTGCATCGGCCGCGGCTTCGAGATTGGGGTCTTGCGTCGCAGGGTTCTGCGTCATCGTATCTTCAGGTCCCTTTGTCTGGCTGGCTGCGCCGCTCCTTGCAGAGCCGGGGCCGATCATATCGGGGCGCAGCCGCGTTCGTGCCGGATATCGGCCTTATAGCCCGTTAAATCAAGCGCGGGCTGGCACTTTCACCTTGGCCGGCGCCGGCTTCTCGGCCTCGAGCTTGAAGACGTCGAGCAGCGCCTTGCGGATCGAGAGCTGTCGTCCGGTCGAGACGATCTTCGCATGGGTCAGGTCGGTGACGTAGAAAACGTCGACCGCCTTTTCGCCGAAGGTCGCGATATGGGCCGAGGCGATATTGAGGTTGAGCTTCCCGATCGCGGTGGTGAGATCGTAGAGCAGGCCTGGCCGGTCGAGGCCGGAGACCTCGAGCACGGTGTGGCGCGTCGACAGCACGTTGTCGATGATGACTTCCGGCTGCACCTGGAAGGTCTGGCCGCGTGGCGGCGGCGCCCGGCGCTGGGCCACCAGATCGGCGATCTTGATCTCGCCCTTCAGCGCCCGCTCGATCGCGGCCGCGATCCGCTCGGCCCGGCGCAGCTCGTCGTCGTCGCGGTCGAAAGCGCGCGAGACCGAGATGGTATCGAGCACGAGCCCGTCGCTGGTGGTGAAGATCTGGGCGTCGACGATGTTGCCGCCGGCCGCCGCGCAGGCTCCGGTGACGATGGCGAGCAGGCGCGGATGGTCCGGCGCCAGCACGGTGAGCTCGGTCACCCCGCGGAACTTGTCCGTCTCGACGATGGTCGCGGTCGTCCGCCCTGCCTGTTCGGCCTCGCGCAGGAAGCGGGCGTGCTTTTCCTGCCGGTCGGGATCGACCTTGATCCAGTAGGCCGGGTAGTGGCGCGCGATATAGGCGTCGCGCTCCTCCCCGCTCCAATCCGCCAGGCGCTGGCGCAGCGCGTCCTGCTTCATGGCGACGCGCGCCTTGCGCTCGACGGCCGAATGGCCGCCTGCCAGCACGAGCTCGGTCTCGAAATAGAGCGTGCGCAGCAGCTGGCCCTTCCAGCCGTTCCAGACGCCGGGACCGACTGCCTTGATGTCCGCCACGGTGAGAATGAGCAGCAGCTTCAGCCGCTCCAGGGTCTGCACCGTCGCGGCGAAGCTCTCGATCGTCTTGGGGTCGCCCAGGTCGCGGCTCTGCGCCACGGTCGACATATCGAGATGGTGCTCGACCAGCCAGGCCACGGTTTCGGTCTGCGCGCTGGTCAGGCCGAAGCGCGGGCCGAGCTTGCGGGCAATGCGGGCGCCGGCGAGCGAATGGTCCTCCGGCCGGCCCTTGGCGATGTCGTGCAGGAACAGGGCGACATAGAGCGCACGCCGGTTGGCGACGGTCGGCATGATGTCGTTGGCGAGCGGGTGTTCGGCCTGGAGCACGCCAGCGTCGATCTCGGCCAGCACGCCGATCGCCCGGATCAGATGCTCGTCCACCGTATAGTGATGGTACATGTTGAACTGCATCATCGCCACGACCCGGCCGAAATCCGGGATGAAGCGGCCGAGCAGGCCGGATTCATTCATGCGGCGGAGCACCACCTCCGGCGAGCGCCGGGCGGTGAGGATTTCGAGGAAGATGCGGTTGGCTTCCGGGTCGTTGCGCAGGCCCGGCGTCACCAGTCTGAGCGACTGCGTCACCAGGCGGCTTGCCCCGGGGTGGATCGCGAGATCCTCGCGGCTGGCGATTTCGTAGAGCCGCAGCAGATTGACCGGGTCGCGCTCGAAGGCGCTGTCGTCGACGACGTTGAGCCGCTGGCTCGTCAGCTTGAAGTCGCGATGGCCGAGGGAGCGCTCGCGCTTGCGCTTCGCCAGGGTGTCGAAAAGCCGGGAGAGCGTCGCGCGCGGCTTCTGCTGGCGCGCTTCCAGCGCCGCGCAGACGATGGCGGTGAGGTCGCCGACATCCTTGGCGATCAGGAAGTAGGCCTTCATGAAGCGCTCGACGGGGGCCTGGCCGCTGCGGCCGACATAGCCGATTGCGGCGGCGACCTGGCGCTGCAGGTCGAAGGAGAGCCGCTCCTCGGCGCGTCCGGTGATGAAATGCAGCCAGCAGCGTACGCGCCAGAGGAACTCCTCCGAGCGCTGGAACATCTGCAGCTCGTCCTCGTCGAAGAGCCCGGCCGCGACCAGTTCGCGCACGTCATCGACGCGGTAGGAATATTTGGCGATCCAGAACAGCGTATTGAGGTCGCGCAAGCCGCCCTTGCCGTCCTTGACGTTGGGCTCGACCAGATAGCGCGACGCGCCGGCCCGTTGCACCCGCGTCTCGCGCTCGGCGAGCTTGGCCTCGGTGAAGGCGGCGGCTGTGCCCTCTACCACCTCGGCATTGAAGCGGCGGGTCATCTCGTCGAACAGCGCCCGGTCGCCCACCAGGAAGCGTGCCTCCAGCAGGGCGGTGCGGATCGTCATGTCCGCCCGCGCCTCGCGCACGCAATCATCGACCGAGCGCACGGAATGGCCGACCTTCAACTTCAGGTCCCAGAGCGGATAGAGCATGGATTCGACCACGCTCTCGCCCCAGGCGGTCTGCTTATGCGGGAAGAGGAAGAGAAGATCGACGTCCGATCCGGGCGCCAGCGTGCCGCGGCCATAGCCGCCGACGGCGACGACCGCGATCCGCTCCGATTGCGAGGGGTTGTCGGCCGGATAGAAATACGAGGTCGCGGCCTTGTGCAGCCCGATGACGACCGCATCCATCACGGCCGAGAGCCGGTGCGCGCAGGAAAGCCCGCCGCGCGGACCGGTCAGGATCGCCTTGGCCGAAACCCGGCCATCGTCGAGCAGCTGCCGCAGCGCCGCCACCAGCAGTTGCCGCTTCTCCGCCTTGTCCTTGCGCCGCGCCGCCTCGAACAGTCTCGCGATGCCCGCCTCCGGATCGTGCAGCATGTCGGAGAGGGCAAGTGCGGGCGCTGTCGAGGAGGCTGTCACGTGGGCACGGTTCCGTCGTCTGCCATTTGTTCTAGCACGCGGGGAAAGGGGACGAGAGAACTAAATTCTACAGCCTGTATACGGTAATGATGCAGTTACCGATCACGATTGTGTTGTTTGGTAAACAGAACGATTGGACCTGAAAGACGGATATACGCCGATTTGAGCCACCAGCTTGCGGGCGCGAAATAAGTGCAGCTAAAGCGTGGGGCCAAGGACGCCACCCGTCCCGATCCCTCGCGTCGTCGAAATGAGGGATCGCATCCATGACAAGCATCGCCCGCCGCCTCGCGAAACGCGAGCCGCTGCGCGCGCTCGACCGCTCCCTGCGCGACGAGGCGCCGCATCAGGAAAGGACGGCCGAGACGGCCGGCATGTGGTGGTGAACGTCGTTTGACAAAGCGGACGTTCGGACCTTAGAAAAGGACACGCGCCGATTTGAGCCTCAGCTTGCGGGCGCGAAACAAATGCAGCTAAAGCGCGGGACGACGGGACGGCCTGCTGCCGTCCGCGCTCCTTCCGCCTTGTTCATGGATGGAGCCAGCAATGTCGGCCGCTCTTCACACTCTCTCCCGCTCTCCCGAGACCGTTCCGCCGCGCCCTGCTGCCGGCGAGATCGTCGCCCTGCTAGGCGCGTCCGAGGTGCGGCGGGCGGCGCTGCGTGCGCTTGCCAGTTTGCGGACCGATGAGGGTGAGGTGCCGACGGCCGAAATCGGCCTGCTCTGCGCGCGGCCGCGCTTCTTCCCTTGGCTCGATCTCACCGAGAACCTGGCTTTCGTCCTGCCGAAGGCGACGCCGTTCGAGCGCGAGGGCCTGATCGCCAATGTGCTGGTGCGCCTTGGCCTCGCGGGGCAGGCGACGCAGCGGCCGGGCGCGCTCTCGCCCGAAGGGCTGCTGCGGCTCGCCATTGCCCGCCTTCTGTTGGTCAGGCCGCGGCTGCTGCTGGTCGATGAGCCCTTTGCGGCGCTCGATGCCGAAACCCGCAGCCGGCTCGCCGCCTTTCTGCCGGAGCTCTGTACGCAAGCGCGACCCGCCGTCGCCATCGCCACCGGTTCCGTCGAGGAGGCCTTGCGGTTGGCCGATCGCATCCTCGTCCTGCCACGGCAGCCGGGGCCGCCCGCCTTCAGCCTCGAGAATCTGCTGGCCCGTCCGCGCGAGGAGGGCTCCGTCGGCTTCGTCACCCTGCGGCGCGAATTGCGCCGGGCGCTCGACAAGGAAAACCGGCATGCCGCGCCGGAGGTGGAGGCGGCGGCCTGAAGCGGCTACAAGCCGGCGGACCGCTTCACGAGGATCACGATCATGGACGTCACCGCTCTGCGCGCCCTGCAGGCGCCGCTCAAGGACGAGTATCGGACCAATCCCGAGGCCGCCGTCATCACGCTCAAGGCCCATGGCGAGCTCGACGACCAGCATATCGCCTGCAAGGTCGAGACCGGCCGCGCCATCGCGCTTGCGGGCCTGCATCCGGCGACCGGCGGTTCGGGTGCGGAGCTCTGCTCGGGCGATATGCTGCTGGAGGCGCTGGTCGCCTGCGCCGGCGTGACCCTGAAGGCGGTGGCGACCGCGCTCGAAATCGAGCTGAAGAAGGGCGTGGTGCGCGCCGAGGGCGATCTCGACTTCCGCGGCACGCTCGGCGTCGCAAAGGATGCAGCCGTCGGCTTCAAGGCGATCCGCCTCTCCTTCGACGTCGAGACCGATGCGCCGCAGGAGAAGCTCGACACCCTGCTCAAGCTCACCGAGCGCTACTGCGTCGTCTTCCAGACGCTGAACGTGAAGCCCGAACTGTCGGCGGTGCTCAACCGCGGCTGATCACTCCGCCGCGGCCTTCAGCTCCAGCCCCTTGGCGAAGGGCAGCTTCGGCTCGCTCTTCTCGTCGTCGAAATCGAGCGCGCCGATCTTCTCGGCGCGGCTCGTGACCTTGCCGGCCGAGGTCTTGATCTGGCCGACATCGTCCTGCGCCTGGCGGAAATGATTGTCGAGCTTATCGACGCGTTCGCCGAGCCGGCGCACATCGTCAAGCAGCTTGCCGACTTCGGTCTGGATGACCTGCGCCTCCTCCCGCATTCGCGCGTCGCGCACCAGCGACTGCATCAGCTGGATCGCCAGCGCCAAGAGCGAGGGCGAAACGATCATGATGCGGGCCCGATGCGCCCGCTGCACGACATCGTCGAAATGCTCGTGCAGATCGGCGTAGATCGACTCGGACGGCACGAAGAGTAGCGCGACGTCCTGTGTTTCGCCGGGCAGGAAATAGCGCTCGGCGATGTCCTTCACATGCACGCCGACATCGCTGCGCACGCGCTGGCCGGCGGCCTTCTTCGCCTCCTCGCCACGCGCCTCGCGCAGGAGCGTGAAGCTCTCCAGCGGGAACTTGGCGTCGATCACAAGGCCGCGCCCGTCGCCGGGCAGGGTGACCAGGCAGTCCGGCCGACGCCCGTTCGAGAGCTGCGGCTGGAAGGCGAAGAAGGCGGCGGGCAGCCCGTCGCGGATGATCGCTTCCATCCGGCCTTGGCCATAGGCGCCGCGCGCCTGCTTGTTGGCGAGCACGTCCCGGAGTGTCACCACCTCGGAGGTCAGGTCTGTCAGGTTCTTCTGGGCGGTGTCGATCACCGCCAGCCGCTCCTGCAGCTTGCCGAGGCTCTCGGTTGTCTGGCGGACGTTCTGCTCCAGGCCTTGCCCGACCTTGTGGCTCAGCCCGTCCATCCTGTCGGCGACGAGCCGGGCGAGGTCGCCCTGCCTTGTCGAGAGGATTTCCGCCATCGACTGCATCCGGCCGGCGAGCTCGGCCTGCTGGCGGTTCATCTCCGCGACCTTGTCGTCCATCTCGCGGGCACGTTCCGCGGCCATCGCGGCCTCGATCGCGCGGTTCTTGCCGCCTCGCCAGCCAGCGATCACCGCCATGAACAGCAAGACGAGGCTCAAGCCCGCGAAGCCGAGGGCGGCCTCTGCCCATGTCACCGGGCGTTCAAGCAGGGTGAAGGCGATCTCGTTCATGCGCGGAGCCTAGCCGATTCGATGTAGAATAGCGAACGAAAGCGGAACAGTTTGACCGCTCTCTCACAAATGCTTATGTCCCGGGCTCAACAGCTCTTTCTCGTTGGAATCCCATGTCCGTTCGCCCGCTCGTCATCCTGCCCGACGCCCAGCTTCGCCTCGTTTCGAAGCCGGTCGCGGCTATCACGCCCGAGATCCGGACGCTGGTCGAGGACATGTTCGAGACGATGTACGACGCGCCCGGCATCGGGCTCGCCGCGATCCAGATCGGCGCGCCGCTGCGCGTCGTGACAATCGACCTGTCGAAGCCGGAGGCGAAGGAGGGCGAGGAGCCGGAGCCGAGGAAGCCGCAGGTCTTCATCAACCCGCAGATCACCTGGTCCTCGGAGGAACTCAGCGCCTACGAGGAGGGCTGCCTCTCGATCCCCGAGTATTACGAGGAGGTCGAGCGCCCGGCAGAGGTCAAGGTCCGCTACATGGACCTCGACGGCAAGACACATGAGATCGCGGCTGACGGTCTGCTCGCCACCTGCCTGCAGCACGAGATCGACCATCTCGACGGCGTGCTCTTCATCGATCATCTCTCGCGGTTGAAGCGCGAGCGCGTCACCAAGAAATTCGCCAAGGCGGCCAAGCGCGAGCGGGCCGCGTAATCGACAGGCATCATCCGGGCCCTCATCCTGAGGAGCCGCGGCACGCGGCGCCTCGAAGGATGCTTCAGGAGGTTACTGGACCATCCTTCGAGACGCAGCCTCCGGCTGCTCCTCAGGATGAGGGCTGTTTCATTCTTTCCGGTGCCATGCCGGAGCTGAGGTAAAGTCGAGCGTATGAGTTTGCGCGTCATTTTCATGGGCACGCCGGATTTCGCCGTGCCGGTGCTGACGGAGATCGTCGGCCAGGGGCATGAGGTCGTCTCCTGCTACACCCGCGCTCCGGCGCAGGCCGGCCGCGGCCTCGATCTCAAGCCCTCGCCGGTGCACAGGGCGGCCGAGCGCTTCGGCATCCCGGTCTTCACGCCCGCGACGCTGAAGACGCCGGAGCAGGCCGAGATCATCGCCTCGCATCAGGCCGATGTCGCCGTCGTCGTCGCCTATGGCATGATCCTGCCGCAGGCGATCCTCGATCTGCCCGAGCTCGGCTGCCTCAATCTTCATGCCTCGCTGCTCCCGCGCTGGCGCGGCGCCGCGCCGATCCAGCGCGCGATCATGGCCGGGGACGCCGAAACCGGCGTCTGCGTGATGAAGATGGAGGCCGGGCTCGATACCGGCCCCGTCGCCATGGTCGAGACATTGCCGATCGGCCCGGATCTGACCGCCGGCGAATTGCACGACCAGCTCAGCATCCTCGGCGCCGATCTGATGGTGCGGGCGCTCGCCGCCCTCGGTCGCGGCGGCCTGCAGTTCACGCCGCAGCCGGAAGAGGGCGTCACCTATGCCGCCAAGATCACCAATGCCGAGGCGAAGTTGAGCTGGACGCTGCCGGCACAGCAGGTGCATGACCGGGTGCGCGGCCTCTCGCCCTTCCCGGGCACCTTCGCCGAGATCGACCTCGGCAAGGGCCCGGAGCGGCTGAAGATCCTGCGTACCGCGCGCGCCGGCGGCGCGGCCGAGCCCGGCACGCTGCTTGACGACGAGGGCACGGTCGCCTGCGCCGTCGGTGCGGTGAAGCTGCTGCAGGTCCAGCGCGCCGGCAAGGCGCCGATGAGCGGGGCCGAGTTCCTGCGCGGCGCCCGGCTCGGGGCCGGCGACAAGCTCTGAATCGATGATCTCACCCTCCACGCCGTCATCCCGGGCGCAGCGAAGCGAAGACCCGGGATCCATGCCGAAACCTTCATCGGCAGCGCTCCGGCATGGATCCCGGATCGGTGCGGCTTCGCCGCTTGTCCGGGATGACGGTGCAGGGGAGAGCGTCTGATGCCGCGCTACAAGCTCGTCATCGAATATGACGGCACGCCGTTCTCGGGCTGGCAGCGCCAGCTCAACGGGCCTTCCGTGCAGCAGAGCGTCGAGGAGGCGGTCGAGGCCTTCTGCGGCCATCCCGTCAGGCTGCACTGCGCCGGCCGCACCGATGCCGGCGTCCACGCCACCCATCAGGTCGTGCATGTCGACATCGAGAAAGAATGGCGCACCGACGTCGTGCGCGACGCGACCAATGCCCGGCTGAAATCCAGCGTCCCGGTGAGCGTGCTGAGCGCGGAGCAGGTCTCCGGCGATTTCGATGCCCGCATCTCGGCGAAGCGCCGCTATTACATCTATCGCATCCTCGACCGGCGGGCGCCGCCGGCGCTCGATCGAGGACGCGTCTGGCACGTCCCCGTGAAGCTCGACCATGAGGCTATGGACCGGGCCGCCAAGGCGCTGCTCGGCCACCACGACTTCACCACCTTCCGCGCCGCCGAATGCCAGGCCAACAGCCCGATGCGTACGCTCGACCGGCTCGATGTCCGGCGCGAGGGCGCGGAGATCGTGGTCTACGCCCATGCGCGCTCCTTCCTGCATCATCAGGTCCGCTCGATCGTCGGCAGCCTGAAGATGGTCGGGGCGGGGCGCTGGCCGGAAGCGAAGCTCGGCCAGATCCTGGTGGCGCGCGACCGGGCGCAGTGCGCGGCGCTGGCGCCGTCCTGCGGGCTCTATCTCGCCGGGGTCGACTACTGAGGCCGGCTCAGAACAGGTCGAACAGCCGGATCACGCCATAGTCGAGCACGACGCTGGCGATGACCAGCGGCAGCGCGATGGCGCGTCCCTCCGGGCCGAAGGCGGCGCGCGCCACGCAATAGCGCAGCCTGAGCACGATCGCGGCGAAGAAGGTGGACTGCACCATCGCGAGCTGCGGTGTCGACCAGCCGAGTGCGAAGACGGCAGCCGGAACCGCCATCAGGCTGGCCGAGACGATGCCGGCCCAATTCCAGGCGATGACGAAGCTGGTGAAGCGCGGCGCCTGCGCCAGTTCGGGCCGCAGCGCGATCAGCAGGGCCGGCACGGCGAGGATCGCGAGACAGAGCGCGCCGATGACCGCCAGCACGAGCGCGGGGGCGGTGAAGAGGCCGGCGCTGTTCGGCAGCCCGGCCATCAGGCGCGTCGCGGCGAGGATTGCGATCGTTGCCGGCAGCATCAATGCGAAGGCGAGATAGGAGCGCCAGAATCCGTCCCGGCTGAGGTCGAGTTCGGAAAGCGCCTCTGTGCCGCGGGTCATCAAGTGCCAGGAACCGCGCAGCGAGCGCGCGATGTCGTCGGCGGCGAGCCTCATCACGGTCTCCATCATCTGCGATCTTAGACTTTCGTCTAAGGCGGATAATGACCCGTGGTTCCGGCGCGTCAAGCCTTGTGTTGCGCTGCAAAATAGCTGGCGAGTAACCGATGCGTGATCCGCTCCAGCGCAACGAGGTCCGCGACGGCAACGCATTCGTCGATCTGGTGCATCGTCTTGCCGACGACACCGTATTCGACAACGGGGCAATAGCTCTTGATGAACCGGGCGTCGGAGGTGCCGCCGGTCGTCGAAAGCTGCGGCCGCTTGCCGGTCTCGGCGGCGACGGCATCCGCGACCATGGCTACGAAGGGGCCGGGTTCGGTCAGGAAGGCGACGGCATTGGTCGGCTGGAAGTCGATCTCGTAGCGCACGGTGTTGCCCGCCGCCTCCCGCAGGCGCCGGTCAAGCTCTGCCGCGAGGGTCTCCGGCGTCCAGACGTCGTTGAAGCGGATGTTGAAGACGGCCCTGGCCTGGGCGGGGATGACGTTCGTCGCGGGGTTGCCGACATCGAGCGTCGTCACTTCGAGGTTGCTCGGGTCGAAATGCTCGGTACCGGCGTCGAGAGGGGTGGCGTCGAGCGCCGCCAGCAGCCGGACCATGCCGCGGATCGGATTGTCGGCGAGATGCGGGTAGCCGACATGGCCCTGGATGCCGTGGACGGTGAGCTTGCCGGTCAGCGAGCCGCGACGGCCGATCTTGATCATGTCGCTCATCGTCGCCGGATTTGTCGGCTCGCCGAGGATACAGTGGTCGAAGCGCTCGCCGCGCTCATGCGCCCATTGCAGCAGCTTCACCGTGCCGTTGACGGCTGGTCCCTCTTCGTCGCCGGTGACGAGAAAGGCGATCGAGCCGGGCGCATCGGGATTCTCGCGGCGATAACGGATCGCAGCCGAGACCATGGCGGCGAGCCCGCCCTTCATGTCGCAGGCGCCGCGTCCATAAAGGATGCCGTTCTCGATCGCGCCATCGAAGGGCGCGCGTGTCCAGGCGGCCTCATCGCCGACGGGCACGACGTCGGTATGCCCGGCGATGACGAAGACCGGGGCCCGGTTACCGATGCGGGCGTAGAGATTCTCGACATCCGGCGTGCCCGGCTCGCTGAAAACCGGGCGCTGCACCTCATAGCCCTCGGCCACCAGAACCGAGGCGAGCACGGCGAGCGCGCCGCCTTCCTGCGGCGTGACGGAGGGGCAGCGTACGAGCGCCTGCGTGAGCGCAGCCGGATCGGCCGGGTCGAAGGAAAGGGCAGGGGCTGAAGCGGCAGGTGCGTTCGTCATGCCGCCGCTTTAGCGCGCTTTCGGCCTAGCGGGAACCGGCCTCGACCGCGACCAGCGCCTCTGCCCGCTCGTCCCGGGCTGAAGGCATCAGACCGAGGTCGATGAAGGCGACGACCCACGCGATGGTCGAGATCGCTTCCAGCGAAGGGCGCCAGCCGAATGGCATGTAGAACCGCAGGTACTCCGGCAGCACGATCGCGCAGACCAGCAGGACGCCGAAGAGCGAGCTGCCGCCCCGGTCGGTGGCGCGCTTGGCGGCCAGCGCCGCCCAGGGAAACAGCGCGAAGGCGTTCGCGAAGGCGAGGACGGTTCGCGCGGTCTGAGGAACCATCAGCTGGGGCAGGATCCTTTGCAGCGCAAACAGCGTGAGCGCCACGACGGCACTGCCGAGCCAGAAGGCGCGCAAACCGATGCGGCCATCGAGATCGCAGAAAAGGCGAATCGGGGACATGCGTCGCGCTCCGTTGCCACCCCTTTTCGCATGTCTTAACGAAAGCTTGAAGCTTATAGTGAATAAAAGGTTAACGGTGTGGTCAGCCAGTTGTGCCAAATCAGAAAAGGCTTGAACCGGCGATACGGGGTCGCTAGCTGCGGAAGGCGCGTCGTTCCGGCGCGGTCTGCCGCCGTTCCATTCCGTGGGTACCGTTGAAGGGCGCCTCAGCGCGGCCCGAGTGAGGTTTCGAGCATGACCATCCATTTTCATCGCGGCGATCTGCCTGACGGTTATGAGGCCGGCTCGAGCGTCGCGATCGACACCGAGACGCTCGGCCTCAACCCGCATCGCGATCGGCTTTGCGTGGTCCAGCTGTCGCGTGGAGACGGCACGGCGGACGTCGTCCAGATCCTGAAGGGTGGCGAGCGGCCCAAGAACCTCATCCGCCTGCTCGAAGACCCGGCCGTGCTGAAGCTCTTCCACTTCGCGCGCTTCGACGTTGCGGTGTTGCGCCACGCTTTCGGAGTGGTCACGACTCCGGTCTACTGCACCAAGATCGCCTCGAAGCTGACCCGCACCTACACGGATCGTCACGGTCTGAAGGATCTGGTGCGCGAGCTGCTCGGCGTCGAGCTCTCGAAACAGCAGCAATCTTCCGATTGGGGGGCGGATACGCTCAGCGAGGCCCAGCTCGCCTACGCAGCCTCCGACGTGCTGCACCTGCACGCGCTCCATGCAAAGCTCGAGGCGATGCTGGCGCGCGAGGGCCGCGGCGATCTCGCCCGGGCCTGCTTCAAGTTCCTGCCTTACCGTGCGGAGCTCGACCTGGCCGGCTGGAGCGAGACGGACATCTTCGCTCACACTTGACAATTTCGAAGGGTTCTTGCGTCAGTCTGCCGCGAAGATTGGCGCAAGGGGCGCGCCCGTCCGGTCTGGAGCGAGCGGCGCGGGGGCGCGTTGCGGTTCGCCCGGCGACACGAAAAAGCCGTGAGCGGCTGCCATTGCGCGGGGCATGACTGTGGCAATGACCTTGAACGACCCGGCGGGGAGGATTTCCGCGCAGGCGCTGCGCCGCCGTGCAGCCTTTGCTGCCGCGCGCCGTCACACCCGGGCCGTTCACATCCTGCGCAAGCTGATCCCTGTGACCGCCGTGACGCTGGTGGTTGCGCTGGTCGTCGTCCCCTTCCTCAATCCTCTCCGCGGCAAGCTCGCCAATGTCTCGGTCAGTTCGGTCGGCATCACCGGTGGCAAGGTCCGGATGGAGACGCCGAAGCTCTCCGGCTACCGCAAGAATAACCGGCCCTATCAGGTGACGGCCGAGAACGCCTTTCAAGAGATCAAGAATCCGACGCAGATCGAGCTGCAGATCTTGACCGCGCGCATCCAGATGGAGCGCGAGGGCTGGGTGACGGTCAATGCGAAGACCGGACTGTTCGATACGCAGAAGGAAAAGCTCAAGCTCGTCGACGACGTGAAGGTTCGTACCGAGAGCGGCCACGACATGCAGATGAAGACGGCCGATATCGACTTCAAATCCGGCGCCGTGACTTCGCAGGAGCCGGTCAAGGTCTCTCTCGGCGAGACGACGGTGGACGCCAACACGCTTGACGTGAAGAACAATGGCGAGTTGATCGTCTTCGAGGGGCGAGTCCGGGTCTTCATCAGGAACGCGCCAGCAGGTACGATCGCCGGGCCCGAGCGCGAGGGCAGCACGCCGATGCCGGAACTGCTGAACGCGAATCGGGTGGCTCCGGCAGGCGACACGCCCGCCAACGATGCTGGCAACGGGAAGAGACAGTGACATGAGCACGGCAAGCCACAGTTTCCGTTTCGCCAAGGAATTCCGCGCCGCCGCCTTGCTGTTGGCCGCGGGCTTCGCCATGGCAGCAGCCCCGCAGGCGGCTCTTGCGCAGGCCGCGCAGGGCAAGGCGCGCGGCGGCAATGCCTCTTCTCCGCTCGGCGGTCTCGGCGGCGACAGCAAGGAGCCGATCAAGATCGATGCCGACAAGCTCGATGTGCTCGACAAGGAGAACAAGGCCGTCTTCACCGGCAATGTCGTGGCGGTTCAGGGCGAGACCACGGTTCGCTGTTCGGTGATGACCGTGCTCTACGAAGGGCGTGCCGGCGGCCAGGGCGGCGCTGGCGCTGCCAAGCCCGCTGCCGCGACTCCGGCCGCGCCGAACAGCAATGACAGCTCGATCAAGCGCATCCTCTGCAAGGGGCCGGTGACGGTCGTGTCCAAGACCCAGGCCGCGACCTCCGACAATGCCGAGTTCGACCGCGCCAACAATGTCGTGATCATGACTGGCAACGTCGCCCTGAACGATGGCCCGAACATCACTCGCGGCGAGAAGCTGACCTACAACACGGTCACCGGCGTCGCGAATGTCGAGACCAACAAGGGCGGCCGCGTCCAGGGCTTCTTCGTGCCGAACTCGGATACGAACAAGCCCGACGCGAACAAGCCGGGCGCCAAGCCGGCCCCCAAGCCGACCAACTGAGCCCCCAACCGATCGTGCCGCAGTGACTGTCTCCGAAGCACCTCGCCCCGCCACCATGCCCGCACGGACCCAGGCCCCGAGCCCGGGCGGAGTGTTCGGCCGCCTGCGCGGGCTTTTTGGCGGCGGAAACCGCGCCGCAGGCGAGGGCGCGTTTGGCGCCACGGCTGCTGCGATCGGCGGGCCGGGAATCCTCGCCGTCAGCAATCTGCGCAAGAGCTATGGCGGCCGCACCGTGGTGTCGGATGCCAGCCTCTCTCTGCGCCAGGGAGAAGCCGTCGGCCTGCTCGGCCCGAACGGCGCCGGCAAGACCACGATCTTCTACATGATCACCGGCCTGGTCGGTGCCGATTTCGGTGTCATTTCGCTCGAAGGCAACGACATCACCGGGCTGCCGATGTACCAGCGCGCCCGCCTCGGTATCGGCTATCTGCCGCAGGAGGCCTCGATCTTCCGCGGACTGTCGGTGGAGGACAACATCCGTTCCGTGCTCGAGGTGGTCGAGCCCGACCGCAAGGCGCGCGAGCGCCAGCTCGACCAACTGCTCGAGGAGTTCACCATTTCGCGGCTGCGCAAGGCGCCGTCGATCGCGCTCTCCGGTGGTGAGCGTCGTCGCTGCGAGATCGCCCGCGCGCTTGCCGGAAAGCCCTCCTTCATCCTGCTCGACGAGCCCTTCGCCGGCATCGATCCGATCGCGGTCGGCGACATTCAGGCGCTGGTGCGCCAGTTGACCGACCGCGGCATCGGCGTGCTCATCACCGATCACAACGTCCGCGAAACGCTCGGCCTCGTCGACCGCGCCTACATCATCCATTCCGGCCGCGTGCTGACGGAAGGCTCGCCGGCCGAGATCATCGCCAATCCCGATGTCCGCCGTGTCTATCTCGGCGAGGATTTCCGCCTTTAACCTGGGGCGCCTGCTTCGATTTGCGTCGTTTTGCTGCGGTGCATCAAATTTCCTGCCCACGAATGGGGCATGGGCTTTGACGCGGCGGTGAGCAGACGCTAGGGTCCTCTCGCAAGCAAGAAGCGTGCCGTACGGTGCGTGATCGAGAAGGGCTTTTCGCGCATGGCAATGATGCCGCGCATGGAGTTGCGTCAGGGTCAGTCCCTGGTGATGACGCCGCAGTTGCTGCAGGCGATCAAGCTCCTGCAGCTCTCTCATCTGGAACTCCAGAACTTCGTCGACGGCGAGCTTGAGCGGAATCCGTTGCTGGAGCGGGACGACGGCCCGGAAGCCCCGCTGCGTAGCGGCGTGGAGGCCGAGAGCCTGCATGCCGCCGATCCCGAGAGCTTTGCCCGTGCCGAAAGCCTGCATACCCAGGAGGGGATGGAGGGCCGGCTCGGCACCGGTCTCGACAATGTCTTTCAGAGCGAGCAGCCGAGCGCGGCCCGCAGCGATTCAGGCGGCGCCGACAGCCTTCCGGTGATCGGTGGCGCCTATGGCTCGCGCGGCGGCTCCTTCGAGGACGGGCCGGAAGGCTTCGAGAGCGGGCTGACGGCCGAAGCCTCGCTGCACGACCATCTCAGCGCCCAGCTCGACCTCGCCGTTGCCGATCAGGCTGAGCGCATCATCGGCCGCCACCTCATCGATGCGGTCGATGACAGCGGCTATCTCGCCGAGCCCGTCCCGGACATTGCCGAACGTCTCGGCGTCGGCGCGGAGCGGGTGGAAGCCGTGCTGCGCATCGTCCAGAGCTTCGATCCCTCGGGCGTCGCGGCACGCGACGTTGCCGAATGTCTCGCGATCCAGCTGCGCGACCGCAACCGCTTCGATCCGGCGATGCAGGCTCTGCTGGCGAACCTCCACCTCGTCGCCAAGCGCGATTTTGCAGCGCTGAAGCGCGTCTGCGGCGTCGATGACGAGGATATCGCCGACATGGTCGCCGAGATCCGCCGGCTCGATCCCAAGCCCGGCCGGGCCTTCGGCGGCTCGGCGGCGGAGACGGTCGTTCCGGATGTCTTCATCCGCGCCGCGCCCGATGGCTCCTGGCTGATCGACCTCAACCCGGACACGCTGCCGCGCCTGCTCGTCAATCAGACTTATCATGCCCGCGTTTCCAAGGCGGCGCGCAACGACGAGGACAAGGCCTTCATCGCCGAATGTCTGCAGACGGCGAACTGGCTGACGCGTTCGCTGGAGCAGCGCGCCCGTACGATCCTGAAGGTCGCCAGCGAAATCGTGCGCCAGCAGGACGGCTTTTTCGCCTATGGCGTCGAGCATCTGCGCCCGCTCAACCTGAAGACGGTCGCCGACGCCATCGGCATGCACGAATCGACCGTCTCGCGCGTCACGTCGAACAAGTACCTGACCTGCTCGCGTGGCGTCTTCGAGATGAAGTACTTCTTCTCGGCGGCGATTGCGGCCACCGGCTATGGCGAGGCGCATTCGGCCGAGGCCGTGCGCTTCCGCATCAAGCAGATGATCGACGAGGAAAGTCCGCGCGACGTGCTCTCCGACGATGCCATCGTCACGAAGCTCAAGGCCACCGGCATCGACATCGCCCGGCGCACCGTCGCGAAATACCGGGAATCGCTGCGCATTCCCTCATCGATGGAGCGGCGGCGGGAGAAGGTTGCGATGGCGGCCGCAGGGCGTTGAGCAATTTGGTTCCAAAACGCCGGCGCATCGGCGCCATGCTGCCCTTGTCACATTGACATCCCGGACTCGCAGTTCTTAGCTCTTGGAGATGGCCAAGCACTGGCCATGGCTAAACAAGGGGAAGCAGTCCATGAGCTTGCGAATCTCCGGCAAGAATCTCGATGTCGGCGAGGCCCTGCGCGGCCAGGCCGAAGAGCGGGTCGCTGCAGCCGTCAGCAAATACTACGAGGGCGGCTATCAGGGACACGTCACGGTCGACAAGGACGGTACGGCCTTCCGTACCGACACCGTCATACACCTCTCTTCGGGGATCACGCTGGAAGCCTCCGCCACCGCCCACGATCCCTATGCCAGCCTCGACAAGATGGCTGAGCGCATCGAGAAGCGGCTGCGACGCTACAAGCGTCGGCTGAAGGACCGTTCGACCGCCAACGGACGCGACGCCGGAATCGAAATCCCCAGTTATGTGATTGCGGCTCCGGATGACGATATCGAGGAGTTCGACGGTGTTTCCGCAGGCGATCACCCGGTGACCGTGGCCGAAACCACCAAATCGCTGCATGTTCTGACAGTCAGCGATGCGGTCGCGGAGCTCGACCTGACTGGTTCGCCCGTCATCATCTTCCGCCATGCTGGCAATGGCCGGATGAACATCGTATACCGCCGCCGCGACGGTAATATCGGCTGGATCGACCCGCCGGCATCGCTGTCCTGAGGCCGGCGGGGCGACCGCTCCGGCCGTCGAACCTTGAACCGTGCCGACGGCGTTTCGGCCGGCACGGGACATGCATGGACGGGCGAATGACGCTGACCGATCTCCTGAGCCCCGCCGCGGTGATTTCGCCACTGCGGGCCAACAGCAAGAAGCAGGCTCTGCAGGAGCTTGCCCAGCATGCCGCCGCCCTCACGGGCTTGCCCGATCGAGAGATCTTCGAGGCGCTGCTCCAACGTGAGCGCCTCGGCTCGACCGGGATCGGCGACGGCATCGCTATCCCGCACGGCCGCATGCCCGGCATCGACCGCCTGGTTGGGCTGTTCGCCCGCACCGAGAAGCCGATCGATTTCGACGCGCTCGACGGCCAGCCCGTCGACATCATCTTCGTGCTGATCGCGCCGGAGGGGGCAGGGGCCGACCATCTCAAGGCGCTGGCTCGCGTTGCGCGCGTGCTGCGCAACCAGTCGGTGCTGGAGCAGGTTCGCAAGATTCGTGACCCGGCGGCGATCCACGCCATCCTTGCCGAGTCGGCCACTCAGGCCGCCTGCGCTTAAACTCATTAAAGACTGCTTGGACGATGCCGGTCGACGGGCTATGACGCCGGCCATACGGCGCCGCGCGTCCGGCTGGAGACCGTTCTGATCCACAGCGAGCCTGTCGGTGGAGCGGTCTTTGTCCCAAATCGAGAGCGCAGCGCTTCATCGCTTCGGAGCCGCTGATCATGGCCTACACGCATGTCGATCTCTTCCCGCTCGGTGAGGACAAGACGCCCTATCGCAAACTCGGAAGTGAAGGCGTCAGCGTCGAGAAGGTCGGTGATCGCGAGATCCTGAGCGTCTCCCGCGAGGCGATCCGCAAGCTCTCCGAACAAGCCTTCATCGACATCAACCATCTGCTGCGCCCGGGCCATCTGGCTCAGCTCGCCAAGATCCTCGACGACCCCGAGGCGACCTCGAACGACAAGTTCGTCGCCTATGACCTGCTGAAGAACGCCAATATCGCCGCTGGCGGCGTCCTGCCGATGTGTCAGGACACCGGCACGGCCATCGTCATGGGCAAGAAGGGCCGGAAGGTCTGGACTGACGGCGACGACGAATCGGCGCTCGGCGAGGGCGTCCATGACGCCTATCTCAAGCGCAACCTGCGCTATTCCCAGCTCGCGCCGCTTTCGATGTTCGAGGAGAAGAACACCGCGACCAACCTGCCGGCGCAGATCGACATCTACGCCGAGGGTGAGGACGCCTATAAGTTCCTCTTCGTCTGCAAGGGCGGTGGCTCCGCCAACAAGACCTTCCTCTACCAGGCGACGCCGTCGCTTCTCACCAAGGACCGCATGATGGCGTTCCTGAAGGAGAAGATCCTGACGCTCGGCACCGCGGCCTGCCCGCCCTACCACCTCGCCATCGTCATCGGTGGCACCTCGGCCGAGCAGAACCTCAAGACGGTGAAGCTCGCCTCGACCAAATATCTCGATGCGCTGCCGACGAAGGGTTCGCCCTCGGGCCATGCCTTCCGCGACCTTGAGATGGAGGAGGAGGTCCACAAGATGACGCAGGCGCTCGGCGTCGGTGCGCAGTTCGGCGGCAAGTATTTCTGCCACGACGTCCGCGTCATCCGCCTGCCGCGCCATGGCGCCTCGCTGCCGATCGGGCTCGGCGTCTCCTGCTCGGCGGACCGTCAGGCCAAGGGCAAGATCACCAAGGACGGCATCTTCCTCGAGGCGCTGGAGACGGACCCCTCGAAATACCTGCCGGATGTCGACGACGCGAAGCTCGGCGGCGATGTCGTGAAGATCGACCTCAATCAGCCGATGAGCGAGATCCTGGCGACGCTGAGCAAGCATCCCGTCAAGACCCGCCTGTCGCTGACCGGCACCATCGTCGTCGCCCGCGACCTCGCCCATGCCAAGATCCGCGAGCGGCTGGAGCGCGGCGAGGGCATGCCCGAGTATTTCAAGAACCACCCCGTCTACTATGCCGGCCCGGCCAAGACGCCGGAGGGTTTCGCCTCCGGTTCCTTCGGCCCGACCACGGCCGGCCGCATGGATTCCTTCGTCGACCAGTTCCAGTCCTTCGGCGGCTCCATGGTGATGCTGGCCAAGGGCAACAGGTCCGCAGCGGTCCGGGAAGCCTGCAAGGCCCATGGCGGCTTCTATCTCGGCTCGATCGGCGGCCCGGCGGCGCGCCTCGCGCAGGACTGCATTCGCAAGGTCGAGGTCCTGGAATATCCGGAACTCGGCATGGAAGCGGTCTGGAAGATCGAGGTCGAGGATTTCCCGGCCTTCATCGTCATCGACGACAAGGGCAACGACTTCTTCAAGGAGCTGAACCTCGGATGAGGACTGCGCTGATCCTGGCGCTGCTGTCGGCTCTGCTTGCCGGTCCGGCGCTCGCCCAGCAGCCGCGCCCGGCAACCTGCTCGCGCGACCTGTTCCAGAACGAGGCCGGCTTCCGCTTGCAGCAGACCCGGCTCTCGGCCGCGGCCAGCGCCGATCAGGCGACCCAGTGCCGGGCTTTTCGCGAGCATGTCGGCTATCTCCAGAAGGCTCGCTCGGTCTTCGCCGCCTGCCAGAGCGGGGCGGAGCGCGAGCGCAATGTCGCGGAGATGGATTCCGAGTTGGTGAACTACCGCGCCCTCCTCGCCAATCGCTGCGGCGGGCGCTGAGGCCCTTTCGTATCGCTCGAACCGAAGGCTCTCCGATGACCGACCAGCCCGAAGCGCCGCTCCAGATCGCCGTCGTGCCGGTGACGGCGTTCCAGCAGAACTGCTCCATCCTCTGGGACACGAAGACCAAGCAGGCCGCCATCGTCGATCCCGGCGGCGACGCGCCGCGCTTGCAGGAAGCCCTTAAGGAGCTCGGCGTCACGCCGGTCGCGATCTGGCTGACGCATGGCCATCTCGACCATGCCGGCGGCGCCACCGAGCTCGCCGAGGCGCTCTCGCTGCCGATCATCGGCCCGCATGAGGCCGACCGGTTCCTGCTCGATGCCCTGCCGGAGCAGGGCCTGCGCTTCGATATCCTTGGCATGAAGGCGGTGAAGCCGACGCGCTGGCTGCAGGAGGGCGACGAAGTCTCGCTCGGCGGCCTGACCTTCTCGGTCCAGCACGTCCCCGGCCATACGCCGGGCCATGTCACCTTCTTCCAGAAGGATCTGCGCTTCCTGCTCGCCGGCGATACGGTCTTCGCCGGCTCCGTCGGCCGCACCGATTTCCCTTATGGCAATCACGAGACGCTGATCTCGGGGATCAGGGAAAAGCTCCTGCCGCTCGGTGACGACGTGCAGTTCCTGCCCGGACACGGCCAGGCCAGCACGTTGGGCGAGGAGCGGCTGAACAACCCCTTCCTGCAGGGCTAGAGCCGGATGCGATCAGGTTGAAACAACCTGATCGGCGCGTGCTCCAGCGTCTGTTTTGGAGTGTGGAGCCATCATCATTCGAGACGCCGTTCCTGCCGGAACGGCTCCTCAGGACGAGGGCTGAGCAGATCCTAGAGGCCGGGCGCTGCTTCAGGCTGCCGGGGCGGCGAACTGATCGAAGGCGCGCAGCGCATCCGCAGCATACATCAGGGCCGGGCCGCCGCCCATATAGACCGACATCGCCGCGACTTCGGCGATCTCCTGGCGCGAGGCGCCGAGCCCGGCCAAGGCTTTGGCATGGAAGCCGATGCAGCCGTCGCAGCGCTGCGTGATGCCGATGGCGAGCGCGATGAACTCCTTGCTCTTCTTGTCGAGCGCGCCATCGGCGCCGGCCGCCTGCGCGAGGGTGCTGAAGCCCTTCATCGCCTCCGGCTGGAGCCCACGCAGCTCGCGCATATAGGCGGAAATATCCTGGGTGATGGTGCGGTAGTCCTTGCTCATGGTGATGTCGATCCTTGACAGTTCATATTTTTCTAATATCATAAAAACATGAATTATGAAGCGAAGCAAGAGCCGGCGCTGGCCGAGGCGATGGCTGAGAAGGCCGAAGGCGTGGCGGGCTTCCTGAAGGGACTCGCCAATCCGCAGCGACTGCTGATCCTGTGCGCCTTGTCGAAGGGCGAGCGCAGCGTCGGCGAGCTGATCGCCGAAACCGCCATCGCGCAGACCTCGATGTCCCAGCATCTGGCGAAGCTGAAGGCGGAGGGCATCGTCGATTTCCGGCGTGACCACCGAACCCTGCACTATTTCATCGCCCATCCGGCCGTGATGGAGCTGATGGGGGTGCTCTACGTCCACTTCTGCGGAAGGCAGCCATCATGACCCGTTCCCTTTCCCCGCAAGAGGCGCAGCGTCAGCTGGCCGCTGGCGAAGCGCTCCTGATCGATGTGCGCGAGCCGGCCGAATTTGCCGCCAGCCATATCCCGCTCGCCGTCTCCCTGCCGCTGAGCGGTCTGCAGGGCGCGCTGGCGCAGCTGCCCCGTGACCGGACGCTGATCTTCCAGTGCCAGAGCGGTATGCGAAGTGCTCAGGCCTGCGCGCTTGCCGCCCAGCGGGCGGAGAGCGTCAGCCTCGATGGCGGCATCGTCGCCTGGCGGGCCGCTGGCTTGCCGATCGTCGGCAACGCCGGTCCTCGGCTGTCGATCTTCCGCCAGGTTCAGATGATCGTCGGAATGATGGTCGCGCTGCTGGTCCTCGCCGGCTTTGCCGGTCTGACTGTGGCTTTCGCCATTGCCGGGATCATGGGGGCGATGCTGGCCTTCGCCGGTGCGACGGGCTGGTGCGGACTGGCCATGCTGCTCGCGCGCATGCCCTGGAACCGCGCGGCGCCCACATCATAGCGGCGCCAAAACGCCAACGGCCATGCGGCGGGAACGGTGCACGTGCATCGGCGTCACATGTTCGGCTCATGGTCGTCGTCAATCGCGATGAGACGCCGCACGATCGCTTACTGCGAGCGTGACCGGCACATCCGCATCGCTTCGCGGCGGTGCGGGCCGCCGCGGCTGAAGCTGTCGCGCGCCGTGAAGGGCCGTGTCACTGGCAGACCAGCACGCGGCGAGCGACGACATAGCCCCACGGATCGAAACTGCGCCGCCACACATAGTAGCAGTCGTCGCCATAATAGCTGTTGTAGTAGTAGGGCGCTCCCACGCCGAACGCGAAGGCCGGACCGTAGAAGAAGCGATTATTGTAGAACCGCCGGTCATGGAAGAACACCGCCCGGTTGGCAAAGCCTGGCCGGACGAAGCCGGGGCCCACGAATGCCGGGCGCGCAAAACCCTGACGCGCGAACCCGCCGCCCCCGAAACCGCGCATCGGGACACCGCCGCCGCGGAAGGCCATGCCGCCACCATGAAAGCTGCCGCCGCCATGGAACGCCATGCCGCCACCGCCAAAGCCGCCGCCACCGAACCGCGCCTCGGCGGGGGCCGACCATGCGATGACGCCTATGGAGAGCGCTGCCGCGGCGAAAGCCGTGACAACCATCTTGTTGCTGCTGAAGGTTGAGATCATGACGAACCTCCCATCAAATGAGCCTCGCCTCATACTCAATCTGCGCTTTTTGATATGAACATACAATGAACATTGCGCGCGCTTCCGTCCCCGGGCGCAAGAAAAAGCCCGCAGCGCCAGGGCGCTACGGGCATTCTAAAAGCCAACGGCCATGTCCGGAACGGGCGCGCGTACATCCGGCGTCACACGTTCGGCTCATGGCCGTCTTCAACGAAGATGGAGAGCAGTGGAACGCCCTCGATACATCATCGTGACCCTGAGATGGGAAGGCTGGTCGCCGATTACAAGCCCTCGGTGGCCGACGATTTCCGCCACTCGTAAAGCGCGTCTGGCTCGCCCTCCTCGTTGCGCGTGCCGTCATTGAGATCGACGAGGCGGAAGCCATGGCGTTCATAGAAGGCCCGCGCGGCCGTATTCCGCTGGAAAGTGAACAGGCTGAGGCCGTCGGGGCTGCGTTCTCTGGCCTTGGCAAGCAGGAGCGAGCCGATGCCGCGCCTGAAATGCCCGGGCAGCAGATAGAGCTTGTCGAGTTCCCCGCCGTCGAGTGACAAGAAGCCGAGGATGCGCCCGGCCTCGCGTGCGACCCAGGTCTCGCCCGTGGGCAGCCTCACGGCCTCGATCCAGCCCCGTATCTCCTCGTCGCTATGGCAGCGGCGCAGATAGGGCAGGGCTTCAGCGCGTGAGGCCAGATAAAGCGCGGCAATCTCCCCGGCGTCCCGGGGAGAGGCGCGTTCGATCGTGATCGCAGGCGCCGCGGGCATGCCCCGGCCCGTTCTACCTCAGGCGTCGAAGACGCCGAGCAGGAAGTCCTGCTTGCCGATCTGGAAGCCGTTCTCGCGCAGGATGTCGTAGGCCGTCGTGGCGTGGAAATAGAAGTTCGGGATGGCGAAGCGGGTGAGATAGGCCTCGCCTGTCATCGTCACGGTTGCCGAGGGGCCACGCGGGAAGGTGACCTCACGGGAAAGCCCGGCATCGAGAGCGGCGCTGTCGGCGGCGGCGACGAAGGCCAGCGTCTTGGCGATGCGCTCCTTCAGCTCCGGGAAGCTCTTCTCCTCGTCGGGGAAGCGCGGGTTGTCGCCGCCCGAGAGCCGCGCCACCGCGTTCTTGGCGAAATCGCAGCAGAGCTGGATCTGGCGGGTGAAGGCCAGCATGTCGGGAGCGAGACGCGCCGTCAGCAGCACTTCGGGCTGGATCTTGCGGGTCTCGGCCTGCTCCAGGGCTTTGTCGAGAATGGCGTCGAGCGCCTTGAGCGTCTGCACGAAGCCGGAAAGGGCGGCGGCCTGGACTGTGAGTGGCATGGGAAACCTCGAAACGACAACGGGCCCGGAAAGGGCCCGCTGCGCATCGTTATAAAGAATATTCTTTCAGCTTGCTCTGCTCCAGCAGATCAATCCTTCGCGCGCTCGACATAGGAGCCGTCGGCCGTCATCACGACGATGCGGGTGCCGACGCCGACATGCGGCGGCACGGCGCTGCGCACGCCGTTGGAGAGGATCGCCGGCTTGTAGGAGGAGGAGGCCGTCTGGCCCTTGGTCACCGGCTCGGTCTCGACGACCTCGAGCGTCACGCGCTGCGGCAGCTCGATCGCCACGGCCTTGTCCTCGAACACCGAGAGCGAGACCTTCATGTTCTCCTGGAGATAAGGGGCCGCGTCGCCCACGACGTCCTTGTCGACATGGATCTGGTCGTAGGTCTCCGGGTTCATGAAGACGTACTGTTCGCCGTCCTGATAGAGATAGGTGAAGTCGCGGTCTTCGACATAGGCGCGCTCGACCTGCTCGGTCGTCTTGTAGCGCTGCGTCATCTTCACGCCGTCGGCGATGCGGCGCATGTCGATCTGCGTCGTCGGCGTGCCCTTGCCGGGGAAGAAGCTCTCGGCCGAAATGACGGTGCAGAGATGCCCGTCGAGCTCGAGGACGTTGCCCTTGCGGACGGAAGAGGCGATGACCTTGACCACGTGAATGTCCTTGCTGGTGCGCGGCGTTCTCGCGCGCTATGCGAATTCCTGTCGCCGCGCAACTACCGCATTCGCGCGCGAAACGGAAGCTTCCCGACGGTTCCGACGCGAGATTCGATGAGTTCGTCCCCCACGCCGTTCTGGCGGCCCGATGTTCATGCCGACCGCCGCCCGGCCCTGCTCGCCCGCGGGCGGATCAAGGCGGCGCTGCGGCGCTGGTTCGAGGCGCGCGACTTTACTGAGGTCGAGGCGGCGATCCTGCAGCGCTCGCCCGGCAACGAGACGCATCTGCACGGCTTCGGCACGACGCTGATCGACAATGCCGCGCAGTCGCATCCCTATTACCTGCATACCTCGCCGGAATTTGCGGCCAAGAAGCTGCTGGCGGCCGGCGAGACGCGCATCTTCGATTTCGCCCGCGTCTTCCGCAACCGCGAGCGCACGGCCCTGCACCACCCCGAATTTACGATGCTCGAATGGTATCGCGCCGGCGAGGATTACGCGGTGCTGATGCAGGATTGCGCCGCACTGATGGCCGAGGCGGCCCTCGCCGCCGGGGCGACCCTGCTGCGCTGGCGCGACAGCGAGGCTGATCCCTTCGCCGAGCCCGAGCGGCTCACGCTGCACGATGCGTTCGCGCGCCATGCCGGCATCGACCTGCTTGCGACCGTCTCGCTCAACGGCGCGACGGACCGCGCCGCGCTGGCCGCTCAGGCCGCCGCCGCCGGCATCCGGCTGGCTGACGACGATAGCTGGTCGGACATCTTCAGCCGTGTGCTGTCCGAGCGCGTCGAACCGCATCTCGGCCGCGGCCGTGCCACGATCCTCTGCGAATACCCGATCAGCGAGGCCGCGCTCGCCCGGCCGAAGCCCGGCGATCCGCGCGTGGCCGAGCGCTTCGAGTTCTATGCCTGCGGTGTCGAGCTCGCCAATGCCTTCGGCGAGCTCACCGACCCGGCCGAGCAGCGCCGCCGTTTCGAGGCCGACATGGACGAGAAGGAGCGCATCTATGGCGAGCGCTATCCGATCGATGCCGATTTCCTGGAAGCGCTGGCGCTGATGCCGGCGGCGTCCGGCATTGCGCTCGGCTTCGACCGGCTCGTCATGCTCTGCACGGCTGCGCGTCGGATCGAGGATGTGCTCTGGACGCCGGTTGCGGAACCGGGCAGGGGAGGCGCATGACCGTTCACCAGCCCCCCGGAGGCCAGCCGCTACGCAGCATCGACGCGCTCGTCGAGGCCCGCCTGACTGCGCCCGCGCGCCGCGAGGCGTTGCAGGCGGTGGCGGAGCGCTATGCCGTTTCGGTGACATCAGCAGTTGCCGGGCTGATCGATCCTGTCGATCCGGCAGACCCGATCGCGCGACAGTTTATCCCGGACGCGGCCGAACTCGTGACGCTGCCGCAGGAGCTGGCCGATCCGATCGGCGACGACGCCCATTCCCCGGTCGAGGGCGTGGTGCATCGCTACCCCGACCGCGCTTTGCTCAAGCTCGTCCATGCCTGCCCGGTCTATTGCCGCTTCTGCTTCCGCCGCGAGATGGTCGGCCCCGGCGGCGACGCGCTGACCGGCGCGAAGTTCGATGCTGCGCTCGCCTATCTCGCCTCCCGCCCCGAGATCTGGGAGGTGATCATGACGGGCGGCGACCCCTTCATCCTCTCCGCCCGCCGCGTCCGCGAGGTCGCCAAGCGCCTGGCCAGCATCTCGCATATCAAGGTCGCGCGCTGGCACACCCGCGTGCCCGTCGTCGATCCCGGCCGGATCACGCCGGACTATGCCAGGGCGCTGCGCATCCCCGGCAAGGCGAGCTATATCGCCATTCACGCCAACCATCCGCGCGAGTTCACCGAGGATGCCCGCGCCGCGATCGCGACGCTGGCCGATGCTGGTCACGTGCTGCTGAGTCAGTCCGTGCTGCTCAGGGGCGTCAACGCCGATGTCGAAACGCTCGGCGCCCTCATGCGGGCCTTCGTCGAGAACCGCATCAAGCCCTACTATCTGCATCATCCCGATCTCGCGCCCGGCACCTCGCATTTCCGGCTGACTCTGGAAGAGGGGCAGGCGCTGGTCAAAAGCCTGCGCGGACACCTTTCGGGGCTGTGCCAGCCGACCTATATCCTCGACATCCCCGGCGGCGCCGGCAAGATTCCGGTCGGCCCTTCCTTCCTCTCCGGTTGCGAGATGCCGGGTGCGGAAGCCATCGCCGAAGACCGACATGGCGGGCAGCATCGCTATCCGCCCGCCTGATACGAAGGACATCGACATGCAGGACAAGCTGCCGCTCGTGATCGTCTCGGACATTGCCTGTCCGTGGTGCTTCATCGGCAAGACGCGGCTGGAGACGGCGCTTGCCCGCCATGGGCTGACCGAGCGCTTCGCCATCACCTGGCTGCCCTATGAGCTCAACCCGGACATGCCCGAGGAGGGCGTGGACCGCACGCAGTATCTCGAGGCCAAGTTCGGCCCGGGCAAGCGCAAGGAAATCGAGCTGCGGCTGTCGGAAGCGGCGCTGGAGAGCGGCGTCACCTTCAACTGGGCGAAGGTGACGAAGAGCGTCAACACGCGCATGGCCCATATGCTGATCGCGGCTGCCTCGACGGTGCAGCGCGGCGGCGATATGGCAGCCGCCCTGTTCAAGGCCTATTGGCAGGATGGGCGTGACATTGGCGATATCGAGACGCTGGTCCAGATCGCCGTCGAACAGGGTTTCGACGAGCAGGCCGCCCGCGACGAACTCGCCAATGACGAGCTGCGCGAGACCGTGATCGGGCTGGAGGATCACGCCCGCAAGGTCGGCGTCAACGGCGTGCCCTTCTTCATCGTCGACGGCAAGCTCGCAATCTCGGGCGCGCAGCCGCCGGAGGTCTGGGCTCAGGCCTTCCAGCAGGTTCTGGCAGCGCAGCAGCAGCCGGAGATGCCGCAGTTCTGAGCGGCCGTGATCCTGGGGCGCGCCGTCAGGCGCGCGCCAGATGAACCAGGCCCGGCGCCGCGAGCGCGACGCCCGACAGGAACAGCAGGATGAAGACGATCCGCCGCAGCGCCGTTGGCGAGATGGCGGGTGGATAGCGCCGAGCGAGATGCGTCGCGGCCATGACGACCGGCACGGCCAGCAGCCCCGAGAGGACCGAGGGCGAGGGGATGTGGCCTGATGCAGCCACCAGCCCGGTGCGGCTGAGCGCATTGAGGGCGAACACCGTCACCAGCGTCTCGCGGATCGTCACCAGCGTCATCGGCTGCCGGTAGAAGTGGTAGACCAGCGGCGGGCCGGAGGTCGAGAACATCCCGCCCATCAGCCCGGCGACGCTGCCGAAGAACAGGAAGCTCGGCGCGCCGGACAGCCGCTCCCGCGGATGCGGCTTGCGCGCGAGCTGCAGGCTCGAGACGATGATGACGAAACCCAGGGCCAGCCTCAGCAGATCGGCCTGGCTGTCGGCCAGCCATTCGAGCAACCGGTAGCCGATGAAGAGCGCGGGCAGGCTCGCGGCCATCACCATCCAGAATTCGCGCCAGGCGACGTCGCGCCAGCCCTTCAGCAGCATTTGCGTCGCGTTGACCAGGGTCAGCAGGCTGACGAGCATCGCTGCGTCGGGCAGCGAGATCAGCCCGGACAGTCCGACGCCGCCCATGGTGATCAGGCCGAAGGCGAAGCCCGTCAGCGTCTGGGCATAGGCGGCAACGCCGGTCAGCAGCAGGAAGCCGATCAGCGCGGCCACGGACATCGTCGGCTGTCTCCAGAGAACGGAGCGCGAGCCCTAAAGCATCGGCGCCTCCGCCGGAATCCGTTTTCCGGCAAAGCTGATGTGCGCTGGCGGATCGCCATCGCCCTGTCATGGCGTTGTCGCGGTTGCGTTGCGATCAGGCCACGCCCGCGACCGTTCTGCCTCCCGCGAATGCGGCCAAAGGTTGACTCGACGGGGGCAGGGCGGGCACCATCGGCCCGCTCGCGATCAATCTACAGCAGGAGCGGCGAAGATGCTGTCGATCCCGAACCGCGCAGCCGTATGTATTTTCGGCTTTGCGCTTTCCGGCTGCATGCAGTCGATGCCGACCGCCGAGACGATCACTCGGCCGACTATGGAGGCCTTCACGCGGCTGAGTTCGTGGACGCCGTGGCGCGCGTCTCCCGAACAGCCTCCGCCGGCCGTCGTCACCGCGCAGAACCCGCCTCAGGTAACCGAGCCGGTCGAGGAGCCGCCGGTGCTGCCAGCGGTCCGGCCCCAACCGAAGCCCAAGCCCGTCCTCCACCACGCGCCGCAGCTGGCCTCGTCGCGCACCCGGCCTGCGACGCTGGCTCCGGTCCCCGTCATCATCCCAGCTGCCGTGGTGACTCCGGTCAAGACGGCCGCACCGACGGGATCGACGCCGACGGCCTCGCCGCTACTGCCGGCCAGGGTGAGCTGTCAGACAGCGAGCCAGCCCGGCGAGCGCGTGCGGATGGAGTGCACGCCGGTCGAGTGACGAGCTGATCGGCATTCGGCGTGGTCCAGCCTGCAGAGGTGTCTCCGATCGACGCATTGGCCAGTCGCAGGCAGTCCCTGCTGCGGCCTTCTGCCCGGGAAATCACTTGGTAAGGAACAACCCCTGCGATCCGGGCTTCCTAAGGTATGCCTCCTCGTAGGAAACCGCCTCTGGATTTTTGGCTTTGGCTCGCGGTCATCGGGCTCGTCGCGCTTGTGGGTGCGGTATCGCTGCAGTTTCCCGCGCGCATCGCGCCGCCGCTCCCGGCCGCGGCCGGCCAGGGCCAAGGGCGATAGATCGGAAAGTCCCCCATGGGCCGGGGCCTTCGATCGTCAGGTTGTGTGGCGATATCGCTCGACCGCGCGCCGCCTCAGATCGTCCTCGTCTTCTGCGACCGCGACCAGCGCTGCGACGATATAGGCCAGTCTGGTCCGCCCTCGCTCGTCAAACACGTCGACATTGGCCGGTTTGACGTCCTGCCAGGCAGCTTCCAGCGCTGCCTGCGCGCGAGCGAGGTCAACAGGATCATTCAGCGATGAGAATGGCACGTCCCCTGCTCCCCCAAGCCCTCGATGCCAACAGATTTAGGAGCCCGATCGCGGTCCGCAAGCATGAAAAAGGGACAGAGCGTCTCTTCGCGAAAAAGCGTGATCCACTACTCGTCGGACCCAAACAGGAAGCGGCCAGCGCGCCGACTTCGGAGAGAAGCCAGAGACCTGGCGGGACAGGAAGCTTCCGACCATCAGTTGCGGACCTAATGCCTGCATGCCTAAATGCTTGACATTAAAAGGGGGGCATATGCGGCTCATTACGGCTTTGGTCGGCGCTCTTGCTGTCCCGACTGCCTGTCTAGCGCAACAGAAACGCGACGTGATGCGGCCGAATGAGGCGGCTTTCCAGTGCGGGTCCGCGTTTGCGATTGTTGGACAGGCATACGCCGATGCGGGCAAGAGCAAAGAGTCAGCAAAATTCCAGGGCAAGGCGCAGAGGCTCTTTATCATGGCGGAGGCAGAGTTCGCACGACGAGGTAAGACAAAGCTCGAAGCAGAGGCGCATATGCAGAAGCATGTCGATTCTTTGGTCCGCATGGAGCCCGCCATGGACCCTCGTATGTTCGCCACCTATATTAAACACTGCGAGACGCGCTTTCCTGATTGACGTTTCTGATCCTTAAGCGACATTCGTCAAAACGGCTTGACACTCATGGCCCAATAGAAATGCCCCGCCTGCATGCGCGGGCGGGGCATCGATTTATCGGCAGGCCCTTCGCGGAGATCATCTCTCCGCGAAGGGCTGCTCAGCTCTTAGCTGCGATACCAGGCTGCGAGGTTCCAGGTGTCGACGTCCCAGCCGGAATGGTCGTGGGAGAGGTTGTTCGCCGCTGCGACGACCTTCTTGCGCGACAGGATCGGCAGGATGACGTTGGCCTCGCAGAAGATCTCGTTGACCTTGATCAGCAGCGCGGCGCGCTTGGCCGGATCGAGCTCCTTCTGGGCGGCCTTGTAGGCCTCGTCGGCAGCCGGATCGGTATAGCGCGAGACGTTGCGGCCCAGCCACTTGTTCTCCTTGTTGGCGACTTCCCAGGAGACGAACTGGTTGAGGAAGCGCTCCGGATCGGGCTGCGGCTGCGTGGTCGTGTACATCTCCATGTCGACATAGAGCTTGGTGTAGGTGTCGGGATTGGCGACGTCCGACGAGAAGAACACCGAAGCCGTGACCGACTTGAGCTCGAGGTCGATGCCGGCGCGCTGGCAGGCCTGCTTGATGATGGCCTGGACCTTCTGGCGCGGGGCGTTGATCGAGGTCTGGTAGACGTATTTGAGCTTCTTGCCGTCCTTCTCGCGGATGCCGTCCGAGCCCTTCTTCCAGCCGGCGTCGTCGAGGATCTTGTTGGCCTTGTCGATGCTGAACTCGTATTTCAGCTTCTGCGACTTGAACTGCTTGGGCTCGTTGACGAAGCTCGCCGTGGCGCTGCCGGCGCGGCCATAGATGAACTTCTGGATCGAGTCGCGGTCGATCAGCAGGTTGATCGCCTGGCGCACGGCCGGATCCGACAGCGTCGGGTGCTTGGTCTTGACGCTCGAGCGCTCGCCGTCGACCTCGGTCCACGGATCGGTCGTGTTCAGCGTGATGAACTCGATGTCGCCAGCCGCCGCTGCGCTGATCTTGCCGCGGCCACCGGTTTCCATGCGCTTGAGGACCTCGTCCTCGACCAGCGTGTCCCAGGCGTAGTCGTATTCGCCGGTCTGGAGCACGGCACGCGCTGCCGAGACCGCGTCACCGCCGCCCTTGATCTCGAACGTGTCGAAATGCGGCTGGTTCTTGACGTGGTAGTCGGGGTTCAGGGTGCCGGTGAGGATGTCGCCCGGCTTGAAGTCCGCGAACTTGTAGGGGCCGGTGCCGACCGGCTTCAGGTTCGCCGGCGCCTCGCGCGACTTGGCGCCCTTGTAGTCGCCGAAGTGATGCTTCGGAATGATCATGCCGGCGACGCCGACGAAGGGATCGGCCCAGAACGGCGTCGGCTTGGCGAAGATCACCTTGACGGTGAGGTCGTCGACCTTCTCGACCTTGATGTCCTTGTAGGCACCGGTGGTGTAGGCGGCCGTCGCCGGATCGGCAGCGTATTCCCAGGTGAAGACGACGTCGTCGGCGGTGAGCGGCTTGCCGTCATGCCACTTCACGCCCGGCTTCAGCTTCCAGGTGACGGTGGTGCCGTCCTCCGAGAGGCCGCCATTGGCGCGGGTCGGGACTTCAGCAGCAAGCTGCGGGGTGAGGTTGCCTTCCTTGTCCCAGCCGGCGAGCGGCTCGTAGAAAACGCGCGAGGCGATCTGATCCTTGGTGCCGGAGGCGAAATGCGGGTTGAGCAGGGTCGGGGCCTGCCAGAGCAGCATCTTCAGCGGACCGCCGCCGCCGGCCTTGGTCGGCTTGTATTCGAGCGTGGCGTTCGCCATCGCCACATCGTTCCATGCCAGGATCTGGCTCGCGATCGGGGCGGCGATGCCCAGCGCAGCCATCCGCTGCATGAAGGAGCGTCGCGACAGGCGGCCCTCTTTCAGATTATCGACCATTCCCTGGATATATTGACTGCTCATAACTGACCTTCGCATTACGCCGGCTAGATATCGACCAGAAATAGATCAGTATCAGCCTTGTTTTTACTGAGTCCAAGGCACGGTAATGCCTTGATCGCGACTCATCTCGTACGGGCCGCGACCTTAAGCCCATCTTAAGGCGTTTTGATGGGATGGTAGGGTTGCTTGCGGCGCATGGCAGTCGCCCGCGTTCCGTTGGGCGCCATGGCCAAGTGCGGTGCAGCACAGGCGTCGGGATGTCATTGTCTACGGAGGGAGCGACCGGCGGGAGAGGCAGGTGCGGGTATCCAGGGGGCCGCCGCAAGCTTCGCGTCCGGTACACCGGCGGAGGGCCGGTCAGCCCTCCGCTTTTGTCATGGAAGCTTAGCTCCAGAAGCCTTCTTGATAGGTGCGAGGCGAGAACTCCTTGTCGTCCCGCTGTTCCTCGCAATCCTCCCGACGCTCGCTTTGTGTCTCGCATGCGCAGTCGGAATCGTGCCGTTCCAGCATCAGATCTCTCCTTTCAGTTGTGAGGGAGGGTGCCTTGGGCTTCACGAATATGGGCATTTATGCTGCAGCGCACAAGGCGTGAGTGGCATGGGTGGGTTGCCAACAATGTTGGAACAATCCAGCTAGGACTACGTTGGTGCGGTTCGCCGCAACGCGGCCTGAGGATTGGATACCAGATGAAGCAAGCGACCTATTTTTTGACCATTGCCGGTGCTTTTGCGATCGCTGGCGCGGTGATCGCCTCGCCCATGGCGGCCAGCGCCCAGGATTTGCCTGCGGGCGTTGCCTCCGGCCTCGATAGGCAGCCGGTCGAGTACAGCATGACTGCCGCCAAGGAGCGCAGGCTGATGATCATGCAGGAAACCATGCGCCAGCAGCAGCACGGCCGCGGCAGGCCCGGATACGGGCGCGGCTACGGCCCGCGGCCTCACCCCGGCTACGGCCCCGGCTATGGTCCCCGTCCTGGCCCGCGTCCCGGTTATGGCTATGGGCGCGGCTACGAGCGTTGGTGATCGGTAGCCTCCAATTGGGGCTCCCGCGCGGAGGGAACTGATCCTCCGCGCCGCTTCCCGCGCGGCGCCGGCGCTCACCGGTGGCCTCGCTTGCATCCGGCTTCGAATCGTGCGCCTTCCCGCAAAACGCAGGGAGCCGGTGGATGATGCAGAAGATCAACGATGTCCGCGACCGCCTGATCGTCGCCCTCGACGTGCCCACCGTGTGGGATGCCTACCGCCTCGTCTCGACGCTCGGCGATGGCGTCACCTTCTACAAGATCGGCTATCGCCTCGCCTTCGCCGGCGGGCTCGATCTCGCACGCCAGCTCGTCGCCGAGGGCAAGCAGGTCTTCCTCGACCTCAAGCTCCACGACATCGGCAACACCGTGAGCGAAGGCGTGGAATCGCTGACCAAGCTCGGCGTCACCTTCCTCACCGTACACGCCTATCCGCAGACCATGCGCGGTGCCGTCGAGGGCCGCGGCGATGCGGCGCTCAAGCTGCTCGCGGTCACCGCGCTGACCTCCTATGACGACAGCGACCTGCGCGATGCCGGCTATGGGCTGGCGGTGCGCGATCTCGTGCGCCTGCGCGCCGAGCAGGCGCGGACAGCCGGCATCGACGGCATCGTCTGCTCGGCTGCGGAGACGGAGATCGTGCGAGAGGTCATCGGGCCCGACATGGTCATCGTCACGCCGGGCATCCGCCCCTCCGGCAGCGCCGCCGGCGACCAGAAGCGCACGCTCACCCCGGCCGAGGCGATCCGCGTCGGCGCCGACCATCTCGTGGTCGGGCGTCCCATCATCCGCGCGGCAGACCCGCGCGCCGCGGCTGGCGCGGTCATGGACGAGATCGTCGCAGCTTCGTAAGCTCCGGCCCGGAACCGATTCAGCCAACGGATTGCACCATGCCCAAGGGATATGTCATCGGCCGCGCCAAGGTCACCGACGCCACCAAATGGGGGGCCTATGCCGCTCGTTCCACCGAAGTGATCAAGCAGTTCGGCGGCGTGCCGGTCGTGCGCGGCGGGCAGATGACGGTCGGCGAGGGTGAGGGGCGCGCCCGCAACGTCGTCATCGAGTTCAAGGATTTCGAGACGGCCAGGGCCTATCTCTTCTCGCCGGAATATGCGGAGGCTCGCAAGTTGCGCGAGGGCGCCGGCGAGATCGATCTCGTCGCCGTCGAGGGGGTCTGAGCCATGGCCGCCAAGGGCTATTGGGTCGCGCGCGTCGATGTCGAGAACGAGGAGGCCTATGCCCGCTATCGTTCGCTGAACGCCGTAGCCTTCGCCAAATACGGCGCGAAGTTCCTCGTCCGCGGCGGCGAGTATAAGCTCGCCCGCGGCGAAGGCCGCAAGCACAACGTCGTCATCGAGTTCAAGGACGAGGCGACGGCGCGCGCCTGCTACGCCTCGCCGGAATACCAGGAGGCGATGAAGCATCTGAGCGCCGCCGGCAAGTCCGACCTCATCATCATCGGCGGCTATGAAGGCCCGCAGCCGGGCGAATGAGTTCGCCTGAACGCGATCTCGCACGCGAGACCCTGACCGCCATCGGCGTGATCAGCGGCACGTCGATGGACGCCATCGACGTGTCGCTGGTGACGAGCGACGGGCGCGATGCCGTCGCTTTCGGGGCGGGCGCCTCCTATCCCTATCGCGACGAGACGCGCCGCGCGCTGCAGGCCGTCATCGCCGATGCCGAGCGCGCCTCGGCCGAGCCGCTCGTCGCGCTCGAAGCCGCGGTGACGGCCGACCATCTCGCCGCCATCCGCAGTTACGTTGCCGACCAGAACCTCGGCTGGTCGGATCTCGATCTCGTCGGTCTGCATGGCCAGACGATCTACCATCGGCCGGAACGGCGCTTTACCCGGCAGCTCATCGACGGGCAGGCGGTGGCCGATGCGCTCGGCATTCCGGCCGTCGACCGCTTCCGCCATGCCGATGTTGCGGCCGGCGGCGAGGGGGCGCCCTTCGCGCCGCTCTATCACCGCGCCCTGGCGCAGCGGCTGGGGCAGCCGGTGATGGTGCTGAATCTCGGCGGCGTGGGGAACGTCACCTATATCGACGGCGAAACCGTCATCGCCTTCGATACCGGCCCGGCGAGCGCGATTCTCGATGATTTCGTCCTGCGCCGGCTCGGCCGCCCCTATGATGCCGACGGCATGCTGGCGGCGAGCGGGCGCATTCATGACGACCTGGTGGCCAGCTTCATGGCCAATCCCTTCTTCGACCGGCCGGCGCCGAAGTCGCTCGATCGCAACGATTTCCATCGCCGCGCCCAGGTTGTCGAGGGGCTCTCGGATGCCGATGGTGCAGCGACGCTGGCGGCCTTCACCGTCGAGAGCATCGTGGCGGCGCTGCGCCATGTGCCGCGCGCGCCCAAGCGCTGGCTCGTCGGCGGCGGCGGGCGGCTGAACCGGCATTTCATGGCGCGGCTCGGTCAGCGGCTCGGCGTGCCCGTCGACCCTGTCGAGGTTGTAGGGTGGGACGGCGATGCGCTCGAGGCGCAGATCTTCGCCTATTTCGCGATCCGTTCGGTCAAGGCGCTGCCACTCAGCCTGCCCTCCACGACAGGTGTGCCGCTGCCGATGACGGGAGGCGAGCTTCATCGGCCCATAGCGCGCAATTGAGCATGGCTGTCATGCCTCCGTCATTTGAAGGATGAGGCGCCGAGCGAGCTCTGCCTACATTTGCGCCGGGTGAGCGGCGAGAGGGAGCTTCGTCGCTCGGAGGGGCGTTGGCAGGTCGGCTCTGCCCGGTAGAGGCCGAACTCAGCGCGGCTGAAGGGGCAGGACCGCGCTGCGCAGCAGCGAGACGAGCTGGCTTTGCTGGCGGGTGTTGGTCTTCTGGAAGATCCGCGCCAAATGCGTGCGGGCGGTCGAGATTCGCACGCCTTGGGCTACGGCCGCTTCCGTCAGAGACAATCCGCTTGCCAGGGCGGACGCAAACTTGGCTTCGGTATCGGTCAAATCAAAGAGCTGGCGCGCGCAGGCGATGATGTCGGTCGCCGTCTCGAGGCGCCTGAGCGCGATCATGACCAGACCATGTTGCCGGTGGAGCGCCGGGGAGGGCGCCGCAGGCATGACGCAGGCCGAAAGCGAATGACCGCCGTCGCCGCCATGCAGGATCATGCTCGCCTGATGGTTTGCGAGCGGGTCGCGAGCGCAGTGCAGCGCGCCGTCGATCAGCTGCCGAAGCCGGCGCTGGTCGCCCGGCTGACGGGCGTAGAGGCGCCCCTGACGCAGCCCGATCGGCCCGTCCGGCTCGGCCAGGATTTCGTCGGCGCCCTCATTGGCATAGGAAATCCGCATCTCCACATCGAGGATCGCGATACCCAGGGCGAGGCGGTCGAGCGCGCCGCGCGCCTCGTCGCGCTGGATCGTGACGCGGCCGATATGGCGGCGCAGCTCCGCCACGCGCCGCAGCACCGGATAGAGCCGGCGGAGCAAGGACGCATCGGCGTCGTCGAAACGCTCCTGGCTGCTGTCGCGCCGGACATCGAAAAACCAGAAGGTCTGTCCTTTCTCCGCAAGGCGGCAGGACATGCCGTCATGAGCGTCACCCAGGGGGAACCAGCTCTGACCGGCCCGCGGGCGCCGCGGGGGGGCCGTGCCGGCGGCGTCGTGATCCCGATAGACGACGCCGAGCGGAATACCGCGCAAGATCTCGCCCATCTCGATCAGGCCCGGCGCCAGTTCGCTGCAGTACTCCTGCCAGGACGGGTTAGGGTTCGACGGGTTGGGGTTCGCCGGGTAGGCGATCCGATCCTCGGGGTAGGGGCCGAAGCTGGCGAAGCAGGCATCCGAGCCGTCGAAGAGCTGCCGCATCGTCTCTGCGGCGCTCGGCATCTGTTCCTCGTCAATCGCGCCGATCAGAAGTCGGTCGATCGCAGACATGACGGTATCGACATCCGGACGCGCCATGAAGGCCCCCGACGGTCATGGGCTGGACATGATCCTGAGATCGGAAGGGTAGCAGCATGGAGTGTCCGGGAAAAGTCCATAAACAATCCAATCCTTAACGGGTGCCGCCAGCTGCCTCAGCCGGATCGGTTCCGGGTCAGCGCGCTGATGTCCGCGGCCGTCGGGAGGGCATCGAAGACGCCGTGCCGCGTCGTCGTCAGCGCGCCCGCGGCTGCAGCGTCACGCAGCGCCTCGGAGAGCGTGGCGCCCTCGGCCAGGCGGACGCCGAGCGTCGCAGCGAAGGCATCGCCGGCGCCGAGGGCGTCGACCGTATCGACCGGGAAACTTGGCTGCACGACAGGCGGCTCATCTGCCGCGACCGCTATGGCGCCGGCTGCGCCGCGGGTCAGCACGGCGAGCCTTGGGCCGCGTTTCAGGATCGCCGGGCCGAGTTCCGCGACGAAGCGCTCCGGCGTGGCGATGTCCGCGTCCTGCCAGCCGAACGTCGCCGCCAGGCTGCGTGCCTCGGTTTCGTTGACGATCAGAACCGAGGTCGAGCCCAGAATGTCCTCCGGCACCGTCCGGAAAGGCGAGGGGTTGAGCAGGGTTGGCACGCCCGCCCGATGGGCCAGGGCGAAGGCCTCGCGGATGGGCGCGTCAGCGATCTCGAATTGCGCGGCGACGAGGGCGGCTCCTTCGATCGCGTTGGCCTTTGCCCGGACATGCGCCTCCGAAAGGGCGAGATTGGCCCCCGGAGCGATGGCGAGGCTGGTTTCGCCGGCCGCGTCGATGAAGGCGACGCCGCTCCCGGTCTGCCCGTCGATGCGCACGAGCATCGCCTCCGGCAGATCGGCGCGCACGAGGGCCGTCGGCGCGAAGCTGGCAGCCAGATCGTCGCCCACAGCAAGCAGTCCATCGACGGCGGTGCCTAGGCGGCGCGCCATGATCGCCTGGTTCAACCCCTTGCCGCCGGGTTCGATGGTGACGCGTTCGGCGGTCGTCGATTCCCCGGGCCGCGGAAAACGCCCGACTTTCGCCGAACATGCGAGGACGAAGCTTCCCAGGATAAAGATCGGCTTGCCGAGCATAGGGTTTGATTTTCCTATTCACGAACTGCTACGCGGGTTGTGTCACGATCATGCAACCGATGACTGCGCCTAAGCCTTCCTTTCCCAAGCCGTCGCCCAAGCCGCCGTTCCAGGAATTGCTGGAGCTGCGCAGCGACACCGCCAAGCCGCTCTATCAGCAGCTTGAGGATCAGCTGACGCGACTGATCGGCGACGGCGTCCTTCCACCCGGCACGACCCTTCCGGCGGAACGCGAATTGGCCGAGCGGCTCAGCATCAGCCGCACCACTGTACAACGCTCCTACAATACGCTGCGACAGCGAAAATTGCTGAGCGCGCAGGGGCGGCTCGGCTCGATCGTTCAGGGGCCGGGGCGTCGTCTGCACTCGGGCATGGACCGGCTCAAGGGCTTCACCGAGGAGATGCGCGAGCTCGGCCGGGTGCCGTCTTCCCGCATTCTCGAGCGCACGGTGGTCAACGACCGCTCGATTGCCTCGATTTTCGGCGAGACCTCGCATGCCAGCTTCCTCAAGCTGATCCGTGTTCGCGCCGGTGACGGCATCCCGATGTCACGCGAGTGCGCCTGGTACAATCTGGAGCGGGTGCCGGAGCTCGCCGGGGCAGATCTGACAGGCTCCGTCTATGCTGCTCTTGCCGGTTTCGGATGTCCGCTGGTGCGCTGCGACCAGACCATCGAGGCGGCGGCTCCGAGCGAGGAGGAATGCGCGATCTTCGGCTTCCGGAAGCCGGTGCCCTGCCTGCTGATCAAGCGGCGCAGCTACGGCGCGGATGGCGTCATGCTCGAATATGTCGAAGGCCTTTTCCGCGGTGACACCTATACCTACCGGCTGGCGCTGAAGGTCTGATTCGAGCGGGCGCGCAGCCGCCGGCATGAGGTCCAATCCCGGTCCATATCTGAGAGGCTTTGAACCGGTTTCATCCCCGGTGCGACGAATGGAAACCGAAGCACGTACTGGAACTGTCTCCATACGTATGCGCGGCGAGCCATGGATTGCAGGGATGGATGTTGCGATGTCATTCCATGTTTCGGTCATCGGCAGGGCGGGCTTTACGCCGTTGCCGTCACGACGGGTGGCTCCGGAAGCTGCGGATGCGGCGTCGAAACCCGTCTTCGTCATCGATGCCGGCCTGAACATGCGCTTCAGCAATCGCGGCGCGGCCGCTCTCGCCCGGAACGGGTTGGGTGACACGGATCGCTTCACCGCCTGCGACAAGGATTTCATGGCGCGGCTTCAGGTCTGGATGAAACGCTGCCGGGGCGGCAGCGCGGTCGGCGAGATGCGGCTGCCGCTAGCGCTGCGCTGCGGACGGCAGGTCGCGATCGATGCCGTGCATCTGGCGGGCATCGACCTCTTCGTCCTGACCGTCGACGACCCCGAAAGCGCCATGGAGCGGAACGTCGCTCAGGTCAGTGAAGCCTGCGGGCTGACGCCGACGGAAGAGCGCATGCTGGCGCTCATCGTCGAGGGGCTCGACACGATCGTAGCGGCGAGGAGGCTCGGCATCGCGCCGACGACGGCGCGCACGCACCTCCAGCGCCTCTTCACCAAGACCGGAACGGCCCGGCAGAGCGAGCTTGTCCGCTTCGTCGCCACCTATGTCGAGGATGCGCGCTGAGCGAGCCCCGCACCGCGTCGGCGGTTTGATCGTCACCGGATATTGACACCGCTCATCATCGTAAGCCCTGTGAAGCAGCGTGCGTATGCCCGCACTTTGCCGGGAGCGACCGCGGCCATGCCCGAGACCGTTGCAGCCTTCACCTTTTGCGCTCTGTTGAGCGCAAGCGCGATTCTCGGCATGAAATTGCGCGGCTGGTTGTCAGAGGAAAATCTCCCTGAGCGCACCATGGAGGCGCTGCGGCTGGTGACGAGCCTGCTCGTCACCTTTGCCGCGCTGGTGCTCAGCGTTCAGCTCTCGAACGTGAAGGCAAGCTTCGACAAGGCCTATCGCGACCGCAACGCCGACGCTGCCCAGCTCGCCCAACTCGGCGAGTGCCTGCGCAACTACGGGCCGGAGGCGGAGCCGATACACCTCGACCTGCGCAGCTACACTGCGGCGGTCATCGCCAGCACCTGGCCGCAGGAGCCGAAGCCCGCGGGCATGTCCTACCCCGACACGTCCGTCATGGCGCGCGAGGGTGCCGATCCTTCCCTCGGTGCCCTGCTCAACCGCATCGGGCGGGCGATCAACGGCTTGGCGTCTTCCGACACGCTCCGCGCCAACATCGCGGCCGAATGCCGCTCGGCCTTTTTGCAGTTGCAGCAGCGGCGCTGGGCCGTGATCGAGGACGTGCATGGGCCGGTCTCGCCGCTTTTCACGAGCGTTCTGACCTTCTGGCTGATGCTCGTGTTCCTGAGCTTCGGCCTGCAGACGCCGCGCAAGCGCGTGGCCGCGATCGTGCTGGGGATCGGGGTCATCTCGATCTCGACGGTGATGTTCGTGATCAGCGATCTCGAGACGCATTATGACGGCTTGTTCGGCATCCCGAGCGCGGCGATGCGCGATGCCCTGGCGGGAATGACCCGCTGACTCCGCGAGGCCGACCGCGAATTCGGTGAGCACGTGCTCTGGGGTGGGCTTGGCAAGCTGTGGCCGGCCCGCCATCGTCTTCGTCACACACGATCTGCGCGTCGCGGCCCAGATCCGCGACGGCATCACCGGGATGCAGCGCGGACGCATCGTCGGGAGCGGCCCGACGGCGGCGCCCTTCGCCGACCCGCAGCACGAGTATACGCGGCAGTTGCTGGCGGCAGTGCCGGGCGGCGGGCGCTTCGGGCACTAATTGACGCAGGTTGCGTCGCGTCTCGTATCGTCGGCCCTCATCCTGAGCGGTAGCCGTCAGGCTGCGTCTCGAAGGATCTTCCAGAATGCGCTGGAGCATCCTTCGAGACGCCGCGGCGCGGCTCCTCGGGAGGAGCGCTGAGCGTGACTGCCGACCTTGCCTTTGCTCGGAGCCTGCCCATGCCTCTCGACGCCGCCCTTCGCGACAAGATCCTCGCCGCCGTCGAGGCGGGCTTCGACAAGCAGGTCGCCTACACGCAGGACCTCGTCCGCTTCGGCTCGGTGCGCGGCCAGGAGCATACGGTCCAGGACTTCATCTTCCGCGCCATGAAGCAGCGGGGCCTGACCATGGACCGTTTCGCCATGGACCGCGAGGCGATCGCGGCCCATCCCGGTGGCGCGCCGTTCTCCGACACGCATTCCGATGCCCCCATCGTCGTCGGCATTCATCACCCACGCGCGGAGAAAGGGCGGTCGTTGATTCTCCAAGCCCATATCGACGTGGTGCCGACCGGCCCGGCCGACCAATGGACCCATCCGCCCTTCGATCCCGTGATCGACGGCGACTGGATGTATGGCCGTGGCGCCGCCGACATGAAGGCGGGGCACGCGGCGAACCTGGCCTGCCTCGATGCGCTCCGGCGCATCGGCATGCAGCCGGCCGCGACCGTCTACGTCCAGTCGGTGGTCGAGGAGGAATCCACCGGAAACGGCGCGTTGATGACGCATCTGCGCGGCTACAAGGCCGATGCCGTGCTGATCCCGGAGCCGGAAGAGGAGATGCTGGTGCGCGCCAATGTCGGCGTGCTCTGGTTCCAGGTCGAGGTGCGCGGCAAGCCGGTGCATGTGCGCGAGATGGGCGCCGGCGCCAATGCCATCGACGCGGCCTATCGCGTCGTCGGCGCCTTGCGAGGGCTCGAGGAGGAGCTCAACCGCGAGAAGGCAGGGCGGGCGCATTTCGAGGATATCGCGCACCCGATCAACCTCAATATCGGCAAGATCGAGGGCGGCGACTGGGCTTCCTCCGTTCCGTGCTGGTGCCGGCTCGATTGTCGCATCGGCATCTATCCCGGCGTTGGCGCCGAGGAGACGGCGAAGCGTATCGAGGCCTGCGTGCTGGCTTTCTCCCGCGGCGACAGGTTCCTAGCCAATAATCCGCCGCGCGTCAGCTTCAACGGCTTCTACGCGCAGGGCTATGTGCTGGAGCCCGGCAGCGATGCCGAGGGCGTGCTGGCGAACGCCCACACCGCCGCGACCGGCAAGCCGCTGAAGAGCTTCATGACTGCGGCCTATCTCGATACCCGCGTCTACGCGCTCTACGACAAGGTGCCGGCGCTCTGCTACGGCCCGGTTTCGGAGAACGTCCACGCCTTCGACGAGCGCGTCAGCCTCGCTTCGCTGAAGCGCATCACCGGCACCATGGCGCTCTTCGTCGCCGAATGGTGCGGCCTCGAAAGCATTGACGCTTGAGCGCGCCGGCGCTCGGAGCATCCGGCCGAAAAGTGGACACCGGCTTTCGGAGAATGCGATGCTGAAACAAGGAATTGGAGCGCCGGGCGTCCCGGAGGACGCCGTGCGGTCCAGCCGGGCGCTGCTGCTCGTCCCGCTGCTCGGGCTACTCTGGGGCTTCAACTGGCCCGCGGTTCGCATCTCGCTGACCGAGATCGCGCCCTGGACGCTGCGCGCCGCCGGCATGAGCTTCGCCGGACTCGTCCTCGTCGCGGTGGCGCTGGCGCGCGGCGTTCCGCTCGCCGTGCCGCGTGGACAGTGGCTGCGCCTCGTCGTTGCCGGCATCCTCTCGATCGCCGCCTTCAATGTGCTGCTCGCCTTCGCGCAGCTCGCGGCGCCGACCTCGCGTGCCGCGATCCTGACCTTCACCATGCCGATCTGGGCGACGCTGCTCGCCCGCCTCGTGCTGGGTGAGGCTTTCGACGGCCGGCGCCTCGTCGGTCTCGCTTTCGGCATAGCCGGCCTGCTCTGTCTCGGCCTGCCGCTGATCGCGGCCGGACAACTCTCCTTCGGCCTGATGCTGGCGCTCCTCGCGGCGGTGAGCTGGGCGCTCGGTACGATCGTGACCAAGCGCTGGCCGGTCTCGGCTCCGGCGCTCGCCATCGCCGCCTGGCAATTGCTGATCGGCGGGCTCGTGGCCGGCATCGGCATGCTCGCCTTCGAGGGGCTGCCCGCGCCGAAGTTGCTGTCGCCGCGCGTGGTGGCGGCTTTGAGCTTCCACATCATCGGCGCGCAGGCGCTCGCCTACTTCCTCTGGTTCACGGTGGTGGCGCGTCTGCCGGCGGGCATCGCCAGCCTCGGCACGCTGATGGTCCCTGCGGTCGGCGTGCTCGGCTCGGTGTTGCTGCTGGGCGAGCGGCCCACATCGACCGACTGGCTCGGCCTTGCTCTGGTGGTCGCGGCCTCGGGGGCGATCATGGTCCCCCGCCGGCAGCGCCTGACTGCCCATCGTGCTTGACGGCCCGCGTGTTCATTCGAAAGCCCACTGGAGAGCATCCGGATATTTCATTTTCGGATGGGCGACGCAGTTCCTATCTGAGGCATGGCACCAAGGAGGTCCGTGATTGTCCAGATCGTCGCCGATCATCGCCTTCATTCTTCTTCTGCTGGCCTTCTGCCCGCAGCGAACCTTCGGACAGACCATGACCGACACCAGCCTTCATGCCGCCGCGGCTCGTGACGACGTCGCCACGATCAAGCGCCTTCTCTCGGAAGGTGCTGCCATCGATACGCGCGATGCGCGCGGGCGCACTGCGCTGCTGGTCGCGGCCCATGAGAACCACGTCAGCGCGGCCCAGGCGCTGATCGAGGTCGGTGCAAATGTGAACGCCAAGGACGCGATCAACGACAGCCCCTATCTCTATGCCGGGGCGCGCGGCCACCTCGCCATCCTGAAGCTGACGCTGGTGCATGGCGCTGACCTCAGGAGCACCAACCGCTACGGCGGCACGGCCCTGATCCCGGCCTGCGAGCGCGGCCATGTCGAGACGGTCCGCACCCTGATCGCCGCCGGTGTCGACGTCGACCACGTCAACAATCTCGGCTGGACCGGGCTGCTCGAGGCGATCATCCTCAGCGACGGTGGGCAGGCGCATCAGCAGATCGTCAAGGATCTGATCGCCGCCGGGGCGAATGTGAACCTCGCCGATCGCGACGGCGTCACCCCGCTCCAGCACGCGCGCAGCCGCGGCTACGCCAAGATCGAGCAGATTCTGCGCACCGCCGGCGCCCGGTGAAGAGGTCGATCATGAGTCAGGCCCAGCGTTTCCTTTGCGAGGCGATCGAACTCGCCAGGGCCAATATCGAGAAAGGCGGCCGTCCGTTCGGAGCCGTCGTGGTGCGGGGCGGCGAGGTGGTTGCCACCGGAGTCAACGAGATCATCGCCACCAACGACCCCACCGCCCATGCCGAGCTGACGGCGCTGCGCGCGGCGAGCCGCAAGCTGGGCTCGCCGAATCTTGCGGGCTGCGCGGTCTATGCCAGCGGCCATCCCTGCCCGATGTGCATGGCGGCGATGCGGCTCGCCGGCGTCGGCGAAGTCTACTATGCCTATTCCAACGATGACGGGGCGCCGTTTGGGCTTTCCACGGCGGCAATCTATGCCGATCTGGCGAGGCCTTTCGCCGAGCAGTCGATGAAGATCAGCTATGTGCCCGTCCGTCTCGACGATGGGTCTGATCTCTATGCGGCGTGGAAGCGGCACCAGACCGCAGCGAGCTAGGCTGCATTGTTATCGCGCGGCCCCGCGCCGTCATCCCGGCTTGATCCGGGGTCCATGCCAGAGCGCTCCCGATCAAGGCGCAGAGCGCCTTGAACCGTTGTTCGCCTGCTGCCGGCAGCGTCAGACCTTGTCGCCGAGATAGGCGGTGGCGTCGATCTCGACGATGCAATCGGGCGAGCCGAGGCCGTTGACGATGCAGGAGACGCGGTGCGGCGAGGCCTCGGCGAAATTGGCGAAGTAGACCTCGTTCATCGGCTCCCAATAGGTCCGGTCGGTGACATAGACCGTACACTTCACGACATCGGCGAGGCTGCCGCCGGCTTCCTCCAGCAACGCCTTGATGTTGTCGATGCATTGCTGGGTCTGGCGCCGCGGATCGCCGATGGCGAGCTTGCCGTCCCGGTTGGTGCCGACGCAGCAGACGAACATGAAATCGCCGGCCACGGTCGCCTGCGCGAAGGGCAGCCTGCCCTTGTTGACTTTGTCCGATGAAATGATGCGCTTGGGCATGGCGGTCTCCTCCGTCTTGTCCCGCCATGTGGTGGCAAAAGGTGGAGATCATCTTTACGCGCCGGCCCGGAATTCCCCGGGCGGAAGGAACGAGAGACTTGGGGGCAGCGCGTTACTCGCGCGGGGCGATCGGTCAGAGCCGTAAAGTCGTGCAGGCGCGAGTCGCGCTTCGCGGCGAGCTGAGCTGCCGCCGAACGGGAATGTGGCGGTAGAGCCGCCACATCAAGCTGAAAATTCGAGGGAATTTGGAGCGGGCGATCGGGATCGAACCGACGACATTCAGCTTGGGAAGCTGACGTTCTACCACTGAACTACGCCCGCGTGCTGTCTTGCGGTCGAGACCCGACGCGTCGCAGCGAAGCGTTCTTAGCGTCTTGCAAACCCCGTGTCATCCCGCATTCTGCGGCACGGAGTCGCGCGCGCTCCAAACCGGGAAGAAATCAATAGCCGGCGCTGCAGTATCGTGGCTCATAGCGACAGATGCAGGTGCCTTGCTGGTCGGAAGGCCGCGCAGCAACACCGATCCGATTGAGCCATTCGACGGTTTCGGGCTAGCATCTTCCAACGAAGGGGAGTTTCCGACGCTCCCGTCCAAATGACCGCGCCATTGTCCAAGACGTCCGCCAGAAAGTGCCTTCGGATCCCCATGCGGGCGACGGACGGGATATCAAGCCACAACCGGACCCGGGCTTTTGAAAAGCGACACCGTTCTGGCGGAGGATCGCCGGCATGACCGGGCGGGGATTGCATCATGTCACGGCAATCGCCACGGATGCGTTGCGCAACCTGGATTTCTATACGCGGGTACTCGGCCTCCGCTTGGTAAAGCGGACGGTGACACACGAGGATCCGGGCGCCTATCACCTCATCTACGGCAACGCGGACGGCGCGCCGGGAAGCAGCCTCTCGTTTTTTGCTTGGTTGAGCGCGGCCGCGGCGAGCGAGCGGCCAGACGGCGGCGAGCATATATCCTTCGCCATTGCACCGGAGGCGGTCGCCTGGTGGGAAAGGCGCCTTATTGCCTCCGGCGTCTCGTTCCGGCGCGAGCGGGCGCCGGGCGGAGACCCCCAACTGAGCTTTGAGGATCCCGATCACACACCGCTGGCGCTGGTTGCTTCCGAGCTTGCATCCGCGGCGATCTGGTCGCTGCCTGATATCCCTCCGGCTTTCGCCCTCCGCGCGCTCCGCGGCGTGTCATTGAGCATCCGCGGGACGGAACTGATGACACGGATTCTCACCGAAGTTCTGGGTTTCGCCGAAATGCGCCGCGAAGCCGATTGGATCGAATTCTCCGCGCACGATGATGCGGGTGGGTGGATTTGTCTGCATCGGCGGAACGACCGGCAACGCCCCAGACTCGGAGCGGGAGCGATCCATCATGTCGCCTTCCGAGCGAGGGACGAGGCTGATCTGGCCGCCATGTCCGAAGCCCTCAAGGAGCGCGTCGGAATCAGCGCCAGCCCGATTAAGGACCGCCATTATTTTCGCTCGATCTACTTTCGCGGCCCTGACGGATTGCTGATCGAAGTCTCGACGGACAGTCCGGGCTTTCTGATCGACGAGACGCGCGAGAACCTGGGGACGCGACTGATCTTTCCCCCGGGCTTGCAGGATCGGCAGGAGGAGTTGCTCCGCATCCTGCCGCCGCTGGATCAGTTCAGCTAGCTCCGTTGGTCGGTGATGCCCGAACGAACGCGTGCCTTCGGCCAGCTCGCGGGTGTGAGATCCGGCATCTCGCGATGGCATTGCGGGTAGGGCTGACGCCGAAAGGCGGATTTTCCATCGCTCCGGTATCGTGTGGCGCCGCAGGCCACGATCCTGCCGGCGCATGTCGGGCCGACCCGTGCAGATCTTTCAGGAGCCGAAGCCGATTCCTGCTGCAATGCGCTGTTGCTTTGTGCGAGGAAGGGGCGCTGGCAACGGCCTCTTGTCATCGATCGGCGCCGCCGAAGCCGCTGGCGGAAAAGGACGGGGTCAGGCTGCATGAATCGAATTCAAACAAACGAATTCATCCCTGAAGAACGATCGCCCTGATATCAGCCCGGCCATGACGACATCCCAGACTCGCCGCTCCGAACGTCGACGGTTGGTGGAAACGGCCAAGATCCGGACAAGCAGCGGGGTCACCTACAGCTGCATCATCCGTGACATATCGGACGGAGGAGCCAAGCTCCGGGTACCGGCGGGTGTGGAGTTGGCAGGAGAGATTCGTTTGACCTCGGCGCTCACCGGGCCCGAACGCGTTGCGCAGGTGATGTGGCAGGATCACACCTCAATCGGGATCGCCTTCGCGAAGCTGGCTGCCAGCTAGAGTCGGACTGAAAGGTGAAATCCACTTTTCGGAGAAATCCGAAGCTTAAGCAAAGTGATGGATCGCCACTTCGCCCCGGTAGGACACGGCTGCGAGCCGGGCATGGCACCCGTTCACGCTGACCTCGCCCGCGCTCGCGTTGCGCGTATCCTTGGTCCGAAGCGATGCCTGAGGATTGGCCACGCGAAATGCCATGTGACCCGCCTCCGTGCGGCAGGGCGTGGCTGCCAACCCCGGCAGCGCAACGATTTTTCGAAATTTCAGATGCTTGAGACTGGTGCTGCGAGAGAGGATTGAACTCTCGACCTCTCCATTACCAATGGAGTGCTCTACCACTGAGCTACCGCAGCAGGTCCGGCGGCCGGTGCGCGTCGCGGTCGCTCTGAGGCGGTTGCGGGCGCTGGCGTCGTTCCGAAGCGGCGCCCTGATGCCACAAGCGCGGGGCGGGCGCAACCCGCTCTCTCAATCCGGCAGCAATAATCGTGGATCGATCTGGAAAACTCGGCCGTCGCCTAAGAGGTGGGCGCTCAGGCCCTCGCGGAACAGCGGCCGGAAGGCGACGTCGCGCAGATTGAGGCCGCCGGCATAGGCGCCCATTGCCGGCATCACGCAGCGGCGCGACGACAAGGCGAAGCAGCGGCGGCGCAAGGCCCGTCCACGCATCCGCACTTTCGCGGTCGGGTGGAGGTGGCCGGCGATTTCGAGCCCGGCCGCGGCGCTGTCCGGCTCATGGCGGAGTGTTACGCCGGACAGCATGATCGACTCGGCGCTCTCGCCGCCCATGGCGCGGCTGATCGCCGGGTCATGGTTGCCGGTGATCCAGAGCCAGTCGCGGCCCTGTTGCAATTCGCGCAGCGAGGCGAGCGTTGCGGGGGCGAGCCTGGCTTCGGCCTCGCGGTCGTGGAAGCTGTCACCGAGTGCGATGAGCCGCGCCGGCTGATGGCGCCGCACCACTGCGGCGAGGGCGGTCAGCGTCGCTGTCGAATCATAGGGCGGCAGCATCACGCCGCGCGCGGCATAGGCGGAGCCCTTCTCCAGATGCAGATCGGCGACGACCAGCGTGCGCTCGTCCGGCAGCCAGAGCGCGCCGGAGAGATCGGGCACGAGCGCGAGCCGGCCCAGCATGAAGGCTTCGTTCGCTTTCGACAGCGCTCGGTCCAGCCCTGTAGTGGCAGCCGTCACGCCATCGCCTCTTCGGTCAACATCGCCTCCGCCTCCGCCAGGATCTCGTCGGCCGCCTCGCCAAAAACCGCCTCGCGCCCGATCTCGAGCATCACCGAGACGCCGAGCGGCGAGACATGGTCGAGCGGCTGATGGACGATTCGGCCGCTGATTCGTGTCAGCATCTCACCCAGCCGGCGAATGTCGAGCAGGCCCGTCGCCGCATCGGCGCGTGCGGCCTTGAGCAGGATATGGTCGGGCTCGTGCCGGCGCAGCACGTCATAGACGAGGTCGGTCGAGATCGTCACCTGCCGGCCGCTCTTCTCCTGGCCCGGATAGCGCCGCTCGATCAGCCCGCCGATGATCGCGCAGGAACGGAAGGTACGCTTCATCAGCGCCGATTCCGCCATCCAGTCCTCGAGGTCGTCGCCGAGCATGTCCTGCGCGAAGAGCTCGTCGAGATCGAGCGCACCGCGCGCGATCGCCGCCGTCATGTCGCCGAGCGTCCAGCAGGCCATGCCGTAATCGTTGCAGACGAAGCCGAGCGGGCGCATGCGGGCGCGCTCCAGCCGCCGCGTCAGCAGCATGCCGAGGGTCTGATGGGCGAGGCGGCCCTCGAAGGGATAGGCGACGAGATAGAAGCGCCCGCCGCGCGGAAAGGTCTCCACCAGAAGCTCGCCCGGCTTGGGCAGGCGCGACTTCTGCTTCTGCGCATGCAGCCAGGCTGCAACCTCCTCCGGCAGGGTGTGCCAGAGGCCGGGCGAGGCCAGCATGGCGCGCACGCGGGCGGCCAGGAAGGTCGAGAGCGGGAACTTGCCGCCGTCATAGGACGGGATCTTGGGATCGGTCCCGGCGGCAGCGCGCGAGCAGACGGCCTCGTTCTCGACGATGCCCTCGAAGCGCAAGACCTCGCCGGCGAAGACGAAGGTGTCGCCCGGCACCATGGTCTCGGCGAAATACTCCTCGATCTCGCCGAGCACGCGCCCGCCACGCGTGATCATGCCGGGCTGGCCGGGCTTTCCGCCGCGTGCCCGGCCGAGCCGGACCTTCAGCATGGTGGCCTCGACGATGGTGCCGACATTCATGCGGTATTGCTGGATGACGCTGGCGTTGCTGGCGCGCCAGAGCCCGGCCTTGTCCTGCCGCAGCTTCGCGAAGCGCTCATAGCTCTTCAGCGCATAGCCGCCGGTCGCGACGAAATTGACGACGGCGTCGAAGTCTTCGCGGACGAGATCGGCGTAAGGGGAGGCGGTGCGAGCTTCTTCATAGAGCGCGTCGGCATCGAAGCCGTCCGAACATGCGACGCCGAGCACATGCTGGGCGAGGACATCGAGCGCGCCGATGCGCGGCGGTGGGGTGTCCTGGGCGGCTTCGTGGACGGCCTCCAATGCCGCGCGGCATTCCAGCAGCTCGAAGCGATTGGAAGGGACCAAAAGGGCTTCCGAGGGCTCGTCCATGCGGTGGTTGGAGCGGCCGATGCGCTGGATCAGTCGGCTCGCTCCTTTCGGTGCGCCGAGATTGACGACGAGGTCGACATCGCCCCAGTCGATGCCCAGATCGAGCGTCGCGGTGCAGACCACGGCCTTGAGCCGGCCTGCCGCCATCGCGGCCTCGACCTTGCGGCGCTGCTGCGCGTCGAGCGAGCCGTGATGCAGTGCGATCGGCAGATTGTCGTCGTTGAGATTCCACAGCGCCTGGAAGGCGAATTCCGCCTGCATGCGGGTGTTTACGAAGACGAGGGTCAGCTTGTGGCTGCGGATGGCGTCATAGACCTCGGCCATCGCATGCAGCGTGGTGTGGCCGGCGATCGGCAGGCGCCGCTGCGTATCGAGGATGCCGATGCGCGGCTTGGCGCCGCCTGCGACCGTCACGAGCCCGGCCGGTGTCTCGGTGCCGCCGAGATAGCGCTGCAGATCGGCGGGCTCGCGCACGGTCGCGGAGAGGCCGACGGCCGAGACCTGCGGCGCCAGCGCCTTCAGCCGTGCGAGGTCGAGCGAGAGCAGGTCGCCGCGCTTGGACGTGACGAGCGCGTGCAGTTCGTCGAGCACGATGCGGCGCAGGTTTGCGAAGAAGGGCACGGCATCGCGATGCGAGACCAGCAGCGCGAGCTGCTCCGGCGTCGTCAGCAGGATGTCGGGTGGGCGCTGGATCTGGCGCGTCCGCTTGGCGGCAGAGGTATCGCCGGTCCGGGTCTCGATCGTGATCGGCAACCCCATCTCGCGCACGGGAGCTTCGAGATTGCGGGCGATGTCGACCGCGAGCGCCTTCAGCGGCGAGATATAGAGCGTATGCAGCCCGTCATGCCTGCCCTCGCGCTCCGCTAGCTCGACCAGCGAGGGCAGGAAGCCGGCGAGCGTCTTGCCGGCGCCGGTCGGTGCGACCAGAAGCGTCGAGCGTCCGGCACGGGCCTCCTCCAGCAGCGCGAGCTGATGCGGACGCACGTTCCAGCCGCGCCCGGTGAACCAGGCCTCGAAGGTGGGAGGGAGCGGGGAGAGGGCGGCCATGCCGGCCGAAGATAGGGTGCGGCGCGAGAGAACGAAAGGGGAATAAAGAGGCCATCGCCGCTACTGGCAGCGAAGCTGGCGCTGGTTCACTTGGAGAGGCCGGAATGGCTGGTTCCGACCCGGAGCGGGCTCGGAGAAGGTCCAGTTACGGGCCGTTTGGCAGGCTGGCCGATTCTGGGCAGCGGGAGCATTTGTTTCCAAAGCGCTCGGCCACAGGAGGGTCAAGAATTCCTCGCCAGCCGCGTGCGGGCTCGTGAGCGCTGTTACAAGCGTGGTGACCCTGACGGCCGCAATTCCATTGCCAATCACCTTGTGATTGGCGTGACCGGGCAATTCTGGCAATTTGAGCCTTCGCAAACTCCGCCCGGGGTCAGAAGCCGCAGGGAGTTCGTCATGGATCGCTTGCGCTTGACGCTTGAAGCAATCATTGCAAATTCTCGTTGGTTCCTTGCTCCATTTCTCCTTGGCCTGATACTCACCCTCGCGGCGCTGCTCTTCAATTTCGCGCTCAAGCTGTTCGATTTTTTCATGCGAGCCCAGGTTTCAGACCCGTCCGAAATCATTGTTGGCAGTCTGAAGCTCGTCGACATCGCCCTGACGGCGAATCTGATCGTGATCGTGATTTGCTCAAGTTACGAGAATTTCTTGGCACCCATCAATATACAGCAACGTCCTGCCTGGCCGACCAGTCTGGCAAACGTAGGCTTCTCGGGCCTCAAGCAAAGGCTGCTTGCATCCATCGTAGCCATAGCGGCGGTGAATGTTCTGGAGTGGTTCCTGGATATTGAGAACAGCGCGGATAGTACAAAGCTCGGATGGCTCATTGCGATCATGTTGGGCTTTGCGCTCACCATGCTGCTCATGGCGATCGCGGACCGTGTCGGAGAGGTTGAGCCGCCAAGGCATTAGAGCCAGCGGTCCGCGAACGACCTATGGCGGACCTTCCTTTACCGCCGCTCCGCCACGACCAGCAGCCCCGGCACGGGCGCGCCGCGATCCTGCCGTGTGCTGGCGGGCTCGACGAGTAGGGGGACAAGCCCCGCCTCACCCAGTCTTTGCAGCAACCAGCTCTCCGCATGCGCGAACCGCCTGTCTTCACCGACGACCACGCCTTCGCCGGGATGCGTCTGCACCGTGAAGGCGAGCAGGCCGCCCGCCTCCAGCACGCGCGCGCTCTGGCTGAAGCAGGGCGCGAGCTCGCCGAGATAGACGAAGACGTCGGCAGCGACCACGAGATCTGCCGATGCGTCCGGCCGGCTGGCGAGGAAGCTCGTCAGCCCCGCGACCGCGAGCTTGTCGTAGAGCGGCATCCCGTCGGGCGCTGTCTTGGCTCGCGCCCGCTCGATCATGCGCGGCGAGAGATCGCAGCCAGCGAGGAAGCCGCTCTGCTCGTGGATCGCCTCGCCCATCAGTCCGGTGCCGCAGCCGAGATCGTAGACCGTGTCGAACCGGAAGGGGCGGCCGGCGTTGCTGCAGCAGCGGACCAGCGCCGCCTTCAGGAGGGCGGGCGCAGTGTATTGCAGGGTTTCGGTGAGATGGCTGTCGAAGCGGTCGGCATAGGCGTCGAAGAGCGCGCCGGAGAAGTTCTCCGAGGTCGCCTGCTCGGCCGGCATCGCGCCGATGCGGGCGAGGTCGAGCCGCGCTCCGAAATGATCGTTCGGGTCGAGATCGAGGCATTGCCGCCAGGCCGTGGCAGCGTCCTCCTTGTGGCCGAGCGCCTCCTGCGCCAGCCCGTAGAGATGCCAGGCGGCGGTGAAATGATAGGCCTGCGACAGCGTCTGGTCGAGAATCTCGACGGCCGCTTGCGCGTCCCCGTCCTTCAGCGCAGCCTCGGCCCAGCCATAGCGGCGGTCGAGCACGGGGTCGCCGGAGCTGGCGAAATGCGTGGTCGAGCCTGTATCGGTCATACCGACCGATGTAGCCGAGGAGTGTGACGCTGGCCAGACAAAGCGCCCGCTGGCGCCCCTCCGAGTTGCTGTTGCCGACGCCGGCCGGTCTCTACTGCCCGCCGGCCGACATCCATATCGACCCGGTCCGCCCGGTAGCGCGGGCGCTGATCACTCATGGCCATTCCGACCATGCCCGCGCCGGCCACGGCGCCGTGCTGGCGACGCGCGAGACGCTGGCCATCATGGCGCTGCGCTATGGCGAGGGCTTCGCCGGCACACAGCAGGTGGCGGCGCCCGGCGAAGCCATCCGCATCGGCGAGGTCGAGTTTCGCTTCGTGCCGGCCGGTCATGTCCTTGGCTCGGCCCAGATCGCGGTCGAGGGCCGCGGGCTGCGTATCGTTGCCTCCGGCGACTACAAGCGCGAGCGCGACCCCACCTGCGCGCCCTTCGAGGCCGTGCCTTGCGATGTCTTCATCACCGAGGCGACCTTCGGCCTGCCGGTCTTCCGCCACCCGCCGGCGGCGGGGGAGGTGGCCAAGCTGCTGGAATCGGTCAGGCTCTTCCCGGAGCGGACGCATATCGTCGGCGCCTATTCGCTGGGGAAGGCGCAGCGCGTCATGGCGCTGATCCGCGAGGCCGGCTACGAGCGGCCGATCTATATTCACGGCGCGGTCGAGAAGATCACCGCGTTCTATCAATCGGAAGGCATTCCGCTCGGCGAAATCAAGCTGGTCGCCGACACCGATCGCAAGACGCTGGGCGGCGAAATCGTCATCTGCCCGCCGAGCGCGACGCAGGATCTCTGGGCGCGCCGCTTCCCCGACCCGGTCACCGCCTTCGCCTCCGGCTGGATGCGCATCCGCGCCCGGGCGCGGCAGAAGGGCGTCGAGCTGCCGCTCGTCGTCTCCGACCATGCCGATTGGGACGATCTGCTGGCGACGATCAAGGAGGTTCAAGCCGGGGAGATCTGGGTCACCCATGGCGAGGCCGATGCCCTCGTCCACTGGTGCGGCACGGCGGAGTTGAAGGCCAAGCCGCTGCACCTCGTCGGCTATGGCGACGAGGGCGAGGCCGATCCGGTCGTGGAGGCGGCCGATGCGGCGGTTTGACGATACCAGCGCTCATCCTGAGGAGCCGCGCAGCGGCATCTCGAAGGATGCTCCAGGAGGCTCCAGCGATCTCTGGATCATCCTTCGAGACACGCTTCTCCGAAGCGCCTCTCAGGATGAGGGCCGGATGGAGGGTTTATCGCGACGACGCGACGACCGGGTGAGACGGCGCGGCCATGCCGACCATAGCGTTCGCCATGTCGCGGGCGAGGCAGTCATAGCCGGCATCGCTCATGTGGAAGCCATCCGTCCACAGCGCGGCCTTGAACGCCTCGGCGTCGGTGCGCTGCCATTCGCGCATCGCCGCATAGCGGGCGAAGACGGGCACGGCCTCGCGCCGGGCGACATCGCCGACCGCCTCGACATAGGCGCCATAGCGCTGCGGATCGCGGACGGAGGGGAAGAATTGCGGATCGAGGATGGCGAGCGCCGGGCCGGCATCGCGCACCATCGCGATGCCGTCGGCGACCATCGTCCTGAAGGCGTCGAGGTCACCGCCGGTGACGGCGTCGTTGGTGCCGACCTGCCAGATCACGAGGTCGTAGCGGCGTGCCGCCAGCGCGGCCTTGAGCCGCGCCAGCGTCTGCGGCGCGGTCTCTCCGCCGATGCCGGCATTGACGATTTCGATCTGGGACTTCGGCCAGGCGCTTGTCAGCAGCGCCTGCAGGCGCGCGGGATAGGTCTTGTCCTTGGCGCTGGCGCCCACGCCCTCGGTCGAGGAGGAGCCGATGGCGAGGATCGCGAGCGGCTGGCCCTGCGCGACCTTGGCGGAGAGCGGCACCAGCGTCGCGTTCGAGCGTACGATCGGCGTCTCGCGGCAGGAGAAGCTCGCCGCCTGTGCGGGGGCTCCGGTCGAAAGCGTTGCAGCGATGACAGGCAAGGCAAGGAACCGCATCGCGGCACGCATCGGCGTCTATCTCCTGGCTACCCTGCTGCCGTTAAGGTTTGCTTCATGAACGGTATCTGAACGATGCGCTGCAACAAATCCAAACGGGCGCAGTGTGGAGCGGGTGCGACAGCATGAACCGCTTCGCTTGGCTGCTTGATCGCCTCGCCTACGAGCCGCGCCGCAACGCGAAGCTGGCGCTGATCGCGGATTATTTGCGCACCACGCCCGATCCCGATCGCGGCTATGCGCTGGCGGCGATGACGGGCGGGCTCGTCTTCCGCAATGCCAAGGCGGGGCTGATCCGCGCACTGATCGCCGAGCGCACCGATCCCATCCTGTTCGCGCTATCCTATGATTATGTCGGCGACCTCTCGGAGACGGTCGCGCTGATGTGGCCGGCCCGGCATGGTGCCAATGCGGTGCCGCATCTGCCCGAGGTGGTCGAGAGCCTGCGCGAGGCCGGCAAGACCGATCTGCCGCGCCTCATTGCTTCCTGGCTCGACGCGCTCGACGAAACCGGCCGTTGGGCGCTGCTCAAGCTCATCACCGGCGCGCTCCGCATCGGCGTCTCGGCTCGCCTCGCCAAGACGGCGGCCGCGAGCCTCGGCGGCGCGCCGGCCGACGAAGTCGAGCAGGTCTGGCACGGGTTGGAGCCGCCCTATGCCGAGCTCTTCGCCTGGCTGGAGGGCAGGGGAGCGCGGCCGGAGGCGCGCGATCCGGCGCCGTTCCGCCCGGTCATGCTCTCGCACCCAATCGAGGACGGCGATTTCGACAAGCTCGACCCGGCCGAATTCTCAGCCGAATGGAAATGGGACGGCATCCGCGTCCAGGCGGTCAGCGGTCGCAAGGCGGACGGTGCGCGCGTCACGCGGCTCTATTCGCGCACCGGCGAGGATATCGCCGCCGCATTCCCTGATCTCGTCGAGGAGTTGACGCAGGACGGCACACTCGACGGCGAGTTGCTGGTGATGCGCGAGAGCGCGGTCCAGAGCTTCAACACGCTGCAGCAGCGGCTCAATCGCAAGACCGTCACCGCGAAGATGCTGGGCGAGTTCCCGGCGCATATCCGCGTCTACGATCTGCTCGTCGACGGCGAGGAGGACATCCGCCATCTGCCCTTCGAGGAGCGGCGGAAGCGCCTCGACGCCTTCCTATCGCGGCTCGCCAGCGTGCGCTTCGATCTTTCGCCGCTGATTGCCTTCGCTTCATGGGAAGAACTGACGGCGGCTCGTGCCGATCCAGCTTCGGCCGGCGCTGGTGCCGATGCCGCGGCGGTCGAGGGCTGCATGATCAAGCGCCTCGACTCCGCCTATCTGCCTGGCCGCCCCAAGGGCTACTGGTGGAAGTGGAAGCGCGATGCGCGGCTGGTCGATTGCGTGCTGATGTATGCCCAGCGCGGCCACGGCAAGCGCTCCTCCTTCTATTCGGACTACACTTTCGGCGTCTGGCGCGTGGGCGAGGAAGGCGGCGAGGAGCTGGTGCCGGTCGGCAAGGCCTATTTCGGCTTCACCGACGAGGAACTCATCGAACTCGACAAATATGTCCGCAAGAACACGGTGAACCGCTTCGGCCCCGTCCGCGAGGTCACGCATGAAGCGCAGGCCGGCCTCGTCTTCGAGGTTGCATTCGAGGGGCTGCAGCGCTCGACGCGCCACAAATCGGGGCTCGCCATGCGCTTTCCCCGGATCAGCCGCATCCGCTGGGACAAGCCGCCGCACGAGGCTGACCGTATCGAGGTGCTGGAAGCGCTGTTGCCGACCAATGACTGAGGCGCAATGGGTTGCGGCCTTGCGCTCAGGGTGCTTGTGATCCCTTCCTCGCCTGAGGCAAAATGTCCGGGCCGAAAAGAGCGTCGGCCGGAAACGTGGAATGCGATTTTCGGACAGACCGATGCGGGGGCTTAGGGAGTGGTGGCGATGAGCAAGCAGCCTTCGACGCGGATCGTCATCGCGGACGATCACCCGCTGTTTCGCGGCGCGCTGCGCCAGGCCGTCTCGCATGCGATCGGCGGCGCCGAGGTCAGCGAGGTCGGCTCCCTGGAAGCGCTGACCGAAACTCTGGCCAGCGGCGGCGATGCCGATCTCGTATTGCTCGACCTCACCATGCCGGGGGTGCAGGGCTTCTCGGGCCTGCTCTTCCTGCGTGCCGACCACCCCGAAATCCCGGTGATCGTCGTCTCTGCCAATGACGATCCGGCGGTGATTCGCCGCTGCATCGAGTTCGGCGCGCTCGGTTTCCTGCCCAAGACCGCCGATGTCGCGCAGATGGGCGAGGCGATCCGCGCTGTGCTCGACGGCGGGGTCTGGACCCCGCCGGGTGTCGACCTGTCGGCGCCGGTCGATGCCGAGGTCGCCGACATGGTCCGCCGTCTCTCGACGCTGACGCCCCAGCAAGTGCGGGTGCTGATGATGCTGTCCGAGGGGCTTCTCAACAAGCAGATCGCCTATGAGCTCGGCGTCTCCGAGGCGACGGTGAAGGCCCATGTCTCGGCGATCCTGACCAAGCTCGATGTCGACAGCCGCACTCAGGCGGTCATCGCCGCCTCGAAGATCGCCGGCACCGCCTGGGCGACGGCCGGGGCGTCGGCCACGGCTTGATGATCGCTTCCTGATAGGCTGAGCTGCCTTCGAGAATCCGCCGGGGTCATCCCGGGCGACCGGAGGGAGACCCGGGATCCATTCCGGAGCGCTTCCGATCAAGGTTCAGGCATGGATCCCGGATCTCCGCTTTGCTGCGTCCGGGATGACCCGTGTTTTATGCCGACAAGTATGGTCTCCGAGAAATCGAGGACAGCGTTCAGACACCGTTCAAGCGCGGCGGATTTCAGGTTAAGACGATGACGAAGCGCCCTGGAGATGTGCGGGGCGCAAGAGGATGGCCAGCGCTTCCATGGAACGGTTTCTCGGCGGTTCGCCGCTCAGCGTGCTCGTCCGCCTGATCTTCATTTCGCTGCTGGTCGGGGCGGCGATGGCCTTCCTCGGCCTCTCGCCGCAGAGCCTCTACGAGGCGGCGGCACGCTTCGTCCGCTCGATCACTGGGCTAGGCTTCGGCGCGGTGCGAGAGGTCGGGCAGTGGATCATCGCCGGCGCCCTGATCGTCGTGCCGCTGTGGCTGCTGATACGGCTCTTCGCGGCGCGGAAGTAAGCTGCCGTCATCCTCGGGCGAAGCGACGCTTCGACCCGAGAAACGCATGATGAGAAGTCAGGGGTTTCCGAGATGCTCGGGTCAAGCCCGAGCATGACGTCTGGTTACAGCCCTTCGCCGCGGGCGATCGCAGCCGCGTCGCGCCCGATCAGGGCGGTGAGGCGGGTGAGGCCGGCACGTCGCGCCTGGGTCGCAAGCCCGGCCTTGACCTCCTTCGCCAGCCCCGGCCCCTTGAAGACCATCGCCGAGTAGAACTGCACCAGCGTCGCGCCGGCGCGGATCTTGGCGAAGGCCGTCTGGGCCGAGTCGACGCCGCCGACGCCGATCAGCGGGAACTGTCCTTCGGCGCGCAGGAAGGCTTCGGCCAGGATGCGGGTCGAGGCGGTGAAGAGGGGCTTGCCGGAGAGACCGCCCGTTTCGCCCTTGGCGGCGCTGCGCAGGCTCGCCGGGCGCGTGACCGTGGTGTTGGAGACGATCATCCCGTCGATGCCGCGCTTGCGGGCCACCGCGATCATGCCGTCGAGTTCGGGCATGGTCAGGTCCGGCGCGATCTTGACGAGGACCGGCGTGCGCCGGCCGCTGCCGGCAACGTCGTCCCGTGCTGCAAGCGTACGCGCCACGAGGTCGTCGAGCGCGGCCTCGGCCTGAAGGTCGCGCAGGCCGGGCGTGTTCGGCGAGGAGACGTTGATCGTCAGGAAATCGGCGAGCGGCGCCAGCCTGCGAGCGAGCGTGGCGTAGTCGGCGGCACGGTCGGCAGACTCCTTGTTGGCGCCGAGATTGACGCCGACCAGCCCGCCGCGGCTGCGCCGGGCCGCAAGCCGGGCGGCGACCGCCTCCATGCCCTCGCTGTTGAGGCCGTAGCGATTGATGACGGCTTCGTCCTCGATCAGTCGGAAGACACGCGGCCGCGGATTGCCGGGTTGCGGCAGCGGCGTCACCCCGCCGACCTCGACGAAGCCGAAGCCCAGGCCCAGCGCGCCGTCGATCGCCTCGGCATTCTTGTCGAAGCCGGCTGCGAGCCCGACGGGGTTCGGGAAGGTCAGGCCAAAGGCTTCCGTCGCGAGTACAGGGTCGTCTGACCCCGGCTTCAGCGCGGGGGCCGTGGCCAGCGCCGTGACGGCGAGCCGGTGCGCCGTCTCCGCATCCATGCGGTGGATCAGCGGCCGGGCGATGTTGAACAGGCTGCCGATCATGCCAGATCCTCCGGGACGGTGTGTATGCCGTCGGTCCCGAGTGGCAGCGGCGCTATCCAGCGCACGGCCTTCGGATCGAGGGCAGCGTAAAGATGCGGGAACAGCGCACCGCCGCGAGAGGGCTCGTAGCGCAATGCCGGGCCGAGGCGCGAATCATCCACGGCGATAAGCAGGAGCCCGTCCTGCCCGGCGAAGTGCTTCGCCGCGGTTTCGGCGAGCTGGGCTGCCGTCGAGAAATGGATGTAGCCATCCGCGAGGTCGACTGGCGCGCCATCGAAGCGTCCATTCCGCTCCGCTTCACGCCAGAGCGGGGCGGGGCATATCTTGTAGATCAGAGGCACCGGCAGTCTCACGGGAACAGGTTGGGCCCCGGCTTAATCCCTGGCAGGAGGATTCCGCAAGCGCTAGCCGGATTGCGGTGAGAACTGGATTGAAATCTTAGATGATAGGGGATATTTCCTATATTCAATCCCCGCCCGGCGACAAAAGCAATGCGAGGCCTGCGCGATGCTGTCACATGACCAGATCTGGGGGGCGATCGATATGCTCGCCCAGCGCTACGGTTTCACCGCCTCGGGGCTGGCGCGCAAGGCCGGCCTCGACGCCACCACCTTCAACCGCTCCAAGCGCGTGGCGCCGGACGGGCGCGAACGCTGGCCCTCGACCGAGTCGATCGCCAAGATTCTCGCCGCCACGGGCGCTTCCCTCGACGAATTCATGAGTGCCGTATTGCGGCGGGAGCCCGCGCCGACGCGCACCATTCCACTGATCGGCTTCGCCCAGGCAGGTTCCGGCGGCTTCTTCGACGATGGCGGCTTTCCGGCCGGCACGGGCTGGGAGGAGGTCGCCTTTCCCGGCGTGGCCGATGAGAAGGCCTACGCGCTCGAGATTTCCGGCGATTCGATGCTGCCGCTCTATCGCGACGGCGACACCATCATCGTCTCGCCGACCGCGACGGTGAGGCGCGGCGACCGCGTCGTCGTCAAGACGGTGGAGGGGGAGGTGCTGGCCAAGCAGCTCAAGCGCCAGACCGCTAAGACGATCGAACTCGCCTCTCTCAATCCCGAACATCCCGACCGCGTGCTGAATCACGCCGATATCGCCTTCATGGCACGCGTGATCTGGGCGAGCCAATAGGCGCCCAGCCTGCTCAAACAATTATTCCGGAGGTGGATCCGATCAGGTTGAATCAACCTGATCGGCGCGTGCTCTCGTGGCCGTTGCTCCGCCGCAGCGGCAGGGTGACCCGGAACACGGCGCCGGCGAGGGAGGGTTCGAGCTCGATCGTGCCGCCATGCAGCCGGACCAGCTCGGCTGCGACGGCAAGGCCGAGGCCGGTGCCCCCCGGCGTCACCGAGCCACGGAAGGCCTGAAAGAGATTGGCCCGCGCGCGCTCCGGCACGCCCGGCCCGTTGTCGATGACACGCAGTGCCACCGAGCCGTTCACGGGTCCTGCCGTCACCGCCAAGAGGGGCTGGGCGTCGGCTTCTGCCCCGGCCTGGGTCAGAGCCTGGACGGAATTGCGCATCAGGTTCGTCAGCACCCGCGCCATCTGGTCGGGATCGCAGGGTGCGATCAGCTCGGCAGGGACGCGGTTCTCGAAGCGCAGTCGCCCGTCACCCGGCAAGCCAAGCATCTCCGCCTGCTCTGTGACGAGCTGCCGCAGGGCGACCTCGCGGAGGACCGGCGTTGCCTCGGCCGCGCGGCCATAGGCGAGGGTGGCCTGGCAGAATTCGATGGCGCGCCCCAGCGTCGCGATCAGCCGTGGTGCGAAGCGGCGGATCTTGGCGTCGCGGGTCTCTATCAACTGGTCCGACATGAGCTGCGCAGCCGCCAGCATGTTGCGCAGGTCGTGGTTGATCTTGGAGACGGCGAGGCCGAGCTCGGCGAGGTGCTTCTTCGTGCGAAGCTCGTCGGCGAGCGTTGCCTCCATGCGGGCGAGCGCGCGCTCCGCCTCGCCGATCTCGTCGGCGCGCAATGTCGGTTCGATGATGCGTTGCGGATTCTCCGGGTCGGCCTCGAATTCCATCACGTTCGCCGCCAGACGCCGGATCGGACCGATGATCAGCGCGTTGAGGGCGATATAGACCGCGAGCGCCGTCAGCCCGGTGATCAGCAGCGAGATCAGCAGCAGGCTCCAGGAGAATTTGAGCATTGCCCGGCGCAGCGGCGCCTCGTCGATGACGATCTCGACGAAATCGGCCCCGCCAACCGCCTCGCCGACCACCCGGATTGGCAGGGTGGCGGGGGAGACCAGAACGGCGACCGCTTCCTCGATCGCATTGATCCAGGAGAGATTGCGTAGATCGATCGAGCGGGAGACTTCCGGCGGGGGCATCGAGTCGAGGCTGAGCAGCCGGCGTGCGCCGCCGACACGGGCAGCGATCGACCGGGCGCCGACGCCCATCAACAGCCGGTTCTCGCTGCCCTCCGGCAGCCCGTCCTCGGGCGCGCCCTCCAGCACCAGCGCGGCGACCTGCGCGGCGGCGATCCTGTCATGCAGCCAGTTGCGCCGGAAATTCGCGATGGAGGGCAGGTAGATCAGCACTTCCGCCAGCATGACGAAGAGCACGGTGACGAGCAGCAATTTGGCCGACAGGCCGAGACGGGTCAGACCGCGCGGCTGACTGATCGACAGATCGTTCCTGGGCAAGCCGGGTTGAAGCATCGACGCCAATCTTAACCGAAGCGCCGCAGAAAGCCGATCAACCGGCGCAGGCGAGGGTTCGTGGCCGACGGGACATGGAACGAGAGCGCCACCCTGCGCGAGGTGTCAGAGCGAGCAAGCGCCGGCGTAACCACCCCGGCCATGTCGGCGATCGTCAGTCCGGCCTTGGTGGCGACGCACCACGGCGCCATCAGCTCGCCGGCGCCTTTCCCAACGATGGTGACGCCGAGGATGCTGCCCTTCCTGTCGGTGACGAGCTTGACGAAGCCCTCGCTCTCGTCGGCAGCTCGCGCCCCAGGAATCTCGGCGAAGGGCCAGCGCAGGACCTGGATCGTGCCGGCCTTGGCGCGCGCCGCGGCTTCCGAAAGGCCGATCGCGGCGATTTCCGGCTGGCACCAGGCGACGCGCGGGAAATTTGTCGCGTCGGTCCGCACGGGCTGACGAAACAGAATGCTGCGCAGGATCAGGCCGACATGGTCGTCGCCGGCCTGGTCGGTCATTGGCGCCGCGGTTCCGCCGGCGCAGGCACCCAGCGCATAGACGCGGCGGTTGCTGGTGCGCAGGCCCTTGTCGGTGACGATGCCGGTGGCGTCATGGCGGATACCGCCCAGATCGAGATCAAGTGCTGCGATCTCCGGCCTGCGCGGCCCGGCCAGCAGCAGATGCGAGCCCTCGACGACGGTTTCTTTCCCCTCGCCAGCGAGAACCAGGCGGAAGCCGGTCCGGCTGCGTTCCAGCCGGACCGGAGCGTTGCTCTCGTGCAGGGCCAGCCCCTCACGCAGCAGGCGCCGGCGAACCAGAAGCGCCGCTTCCGCATCATGGTCCGGCAGCAATCCTTCCGGGGCGACGAGGCTCGCCGAGCTTCCGAGGCGCTGCAGGGCCTGCGCCAGTGCCGTACCGTTTGCGCCACCGCCGAGGACGACAGGGCGTTCGGGCAGGCGGGTCAGTTCGGAAAGCTCGTCCACGTCGATCACCTGCACCGTCTCGAGGCCGGGCAGTTCGGGGCGAGGCGCCCACGCGCCGGTGGCGATGACGAAACGTCGGGCCTTGATCGCTTGTGCGCCCACGCGGACCGTGCTGCGGCTGGCGAAGTGCGCCTCACCTCGCACGATGACGATCCCGAGGGCCTTCAGGCGTTCCTCGGCGTGATTCGCGGCCTCCGCTGCCAACGCGCGCTGGATGTGATCGTGAAGCTGGGCCGGGTTGGCCTGCGGATCGCCAGCCTTGAGACCGAACCGGCCGGCTTCGCGCATCGTGTGCGCGGCCGCTCCCGCCTCGATCAGTGCCTTCATGGCGAGCGGGCCGGAACTGCCACCCAGCGCGCCTCTCTCGACGAGAACCACGGAAACGCCGAAGGCGGCGGCAGCCGTCGACAGCGCGATGCCGTTGCCGCCCGCGCCGATCACGCAGATGTCGGGTGTCAACGCGGCGGGGTTCGCCGCCTTGGCCGTGCCGTCGCTCACCGGATGTCCCGCTTCGCTCTCGTTCTCAATCGCTGATGCGTTGTCGGGCGGACGGAATCAAGGCCTACACGCTCCCCACCGTGCGGGATCACCCTCATGGCCTTCAAGCGACGCTGCGGTTGCCGCCTCTGCTCTTGATGGTCGTGAGAGGTTCGGGCCGGCCGAACAGGAAGCCTTGGGCACGGTGGGCCCCGAGAAGCTGGACGGCGATGCGCTGCTGCTCGGTTTCGATGCCCTCGACCACGACGTTCATATGGAGCCGGCGGGCGAGCTGGCACACGGCTTCGATGACGGCCTTGGAAGCCTCGTTGGTGTGCACCTCGCGGGCGAAGCTCTGGTCGATCTTCACCTGCGCGAACGGGTAGGTCGAGAGATAGGCGAGCGAGGAGTAGCCGGTTCCGAAATCGTCGAGCGCGAAGGTCACGCCCAGTGCCCGCAACTCGTCGAGGACCGAAAGCGCCAGCTTGTTGTCCTCGATCAGCAGCGATTCCGTGACTTCGAGCATCAGCCGCCGCGATTCGAAATGGGAGGTCAGCAGCGCACTCTTGACCGTCTCGACGATGCGGCGAGGCTCGCGGAACTGCAGCGGCGAGACGTTCACCGAGACGCTGATGCCCGGCTCCCAACTCGCCGCATCCTTGCAGGCCTGACGGATCGCCCAATCGCCCATCGCCGCGATCAGGCCGGACTGCTCGGCGATCGGAATGAAGATGCCGGGTGGCACCATGCCCCGGGTCGGATGGCGCCAGCGCATCAGCGCCTCGCGCGAGACGATCTCCTGCGTTTTCAGGTCGATGATCGGCTGATAGTAAAGTTCGAGCGTGCCATCCGCGCAGGCCTTGCGCAGATCGACCTCGATCTCATGCCGCTCGAGCATCTCCTCGGCCATGGTCGGGTTGAAGAACATCAGGGTGTTCCGACCAGCCGATTTGGCTTTGTAAAGGGCGGTATCGGCATGGCGCAGCAAGTCCGCCGGGTTGGTGCCGTCGTGCGGCGCCATGGCAATGCCGACACTCGCTGTCACATAGACCGTCTTGCCCTCGACATCGAAGGCACGGGTCATCGCATTGATCATGCGCTGCGCGATCGCCGTGACGATGGTGTGTTCGGCTGAGGGCAGGATCAGCAGGAACTCGTCGCCGCCGAAGCGGGCCAGCATGTCGTTGCTGCGGATCGCGCCGCGCAGGCGGCTCGCAGTCTCCATCAGCACATGGTCGCCGATATCGTGGCCCAGGCTGTCATTGACCTGCTTGAAGCCGTCGAGGTCGAGATAGAGCAGTGCGAAGGCTTCGCCGGTGCGCTCGAGCCGTGCAAATGCCTCGGCGATCTGCGTGTTGTACTCGAACCTGTTGGCGAGCCCTGTCAGTTCGTCGAAGCGCGCCATCTGCTCGATGCGCGCCTCGGTCGCCTTCCGCTCCGTCGCATCCTCGGTCAGCATGAGGATGCCACCCTCGGCCGCCGGCGCGAAGGTCACGACCAGCACGAGCCCGCTGCGCGTCACAACCTCGTGGCTCGCAGCCTGCTGGGTGCTCTGGACCGTCGTCAGGGCCATCCGGATGTCGCGCAGCTGCTCCTGGCTGATCACCTGCCGCTCGACCAGGAAGCGCGCGATCGCCGTCAGCGGCGTGCCGGGCAGGGCGAGCGTCTCGGGCAGGCCGTAAAGCGTGCTGTGCGGCGTGTTGCTGACCGCCAGCTTGAGGTTGCGGTCGAACATCGCCAGCCCGTCGATCATCGTGTTCAGGGCGGCGTCGAGCGTCAGGTTTTGCGAATGCAGCGCCGAGGCGAGCGCCTTTGAATGCTTCGTCGCATCGCTGAGAGCCAGCAGGTTCCGATGCAGCGAGTTGGTGATCGCGATGTTCGCGGCCACGTAGAGGAAGGCGAAATAGCCGATATAGCGGTAATAGGGGTTCTGCGCGGCGATCAACCCGATCGCCATCGGGATGCAGAAGGTCATGAGCTGCACCGCGACGAACTTCGGGCGGCCCGCATTGCGTGCGACGTAGCCGGACGCCAGGGCGATGGTGGACGCGACCGACGTGATATGCGCGGCCGGGTCGTTGGTGTGAACCAGCGCGACATAGCAGCTGTAGCCCAGCACGGCGCTGAAAACGGTGGCGCCGAGGAAGTAGTCGCGATCCCAGCGGCGCGTCTGCGCGTAACTGTCGTTGGCGTGGTTCCGTCGGCGATAGGCCATGACGGTCAGGAGGCGCAGGATGACGATGAACGTCACCAGCAGGGTGAGGCCCATGAAGATCGCCATGCCGGTCGAAAGCCAGCACAGGAACGGGGTGAGAATACCGGCGATACCGCCCGGGATGATCGACGCTGGCGACGAGAAAAGCGAGCTGACCAGCAGCGTGTAGCCGGTCAGGTCGACATCGTCGGCCTTCTCGCGCCCGCCAGCGGCCATCAATCGCTTCAGCGTGCCCGACATCTACTCCTGCCTTTGCCGCGAGCGCGATCATGCACGCTAGGTCCAAACCTAGCGTATCATCAAAGGTTTGTATGGGAGCAGAGGTAAATGCTTCGTGTGACTCTAGTGCCGTACGGGACCATCCCGTCGGATTCAGACCGGCGCCAGGTGTCTTTGGTAAACGCGCGCTAACATGCGGTCCTGCGTCTGCGCGATACGCTGCAGCTTCGAGATCGCGCTCGGGCTCAGCCGCAGCATGCAGTCGGTCCAGATCTGGCCGAGATGGCCGAGTTCTTCGCGCAGGTCGCCGGAGCGGCGATTGAAGGCCGAGAAGAGCGCCGTCTTGGCTGCGTGGATCGGCAGGGCATCGGAGCAATACTTGCGGATCCAGGCTTCGCCGGTGCCGGTCGGGACGACCGCCTCGAGCCCACCCGCCGCCATGAACTCCTGCGCGCTCATTTCCTCGCCGGAGAGCAGCATCTGCTCCGCCGCGCGCTGGCCCATCCGGCGCGACAGGATCGCGACGGCAGTAATCGGGAAATGGTTGAACTTGATCTCGGGGTAGACGAACGAGGCCTGCTCCTCGGCGATCATCACGTTGCACGAGCGCGGCGCGTCGATGCCGCCGCCGATCGCCTTGGCGTGGATGGTCGAGAGGGTGATGACCAGCCCGTTGAGGCCGCCCGAATTCCAGATCGCCCCTTCCGCTGACAGACGCGCATATTCGGCGAGCGCGGCGCGGTCGTTCTTGGCCAGGCAGTCAAGATAGAAATCCAGGTCGCCGCCGAGCGTGAAGAACGGGCCGGCGCCGCGGAAGGCGAGGAAGCGCACCGGAGCGCGGTGATATTGGTCCGGCGCTCCCCAGAGGGCCACGATCGCGCTCTGAATCTTCACCAGGCTGTCGAGCAGCTGCAGCGTGAAGACCGGTTTCAGCTCGGGCCGGATCGTGACCCAGAGCGTCTTGATGTCCGGCTCGTATGCGATCTCCACCTCCGGCAGGAAGCCGGCCTTGTAGCGGATCGCGTCGATGACCTCGCAGCTTTCGAGCAGGGCCGGCGAAACGGTTTCTGCTCCGATCTTCAAGGACTGCAACACGACGCCACCCCCGGAACTGCCTGATGTCGTGCAGACTAAACGAGCTTAACAAACTGTAAACGGAAACTCCCGGAAATGGTTAATAGCGTTAAGCTTTTTCGGATGACCAAGCGTCATGCCACCGATCTCGGGGCCGTGCAGGCCCCCTCGAGGCAAGAGCCGGGCCCTTGCGGAAGGGAGCGGGGAGGGGCAGGAAATTTCGAGGGGGCGCGATATCGGGAAAGAAATCGCCGGGATCGGCGGCGCCTGCGGGATGATCAATTCAGGGATTTCCGAGCCCGGCCTTGCCTGATCCGGAATGGCACAGTGCTTTGCCGCATCCTGGAACGGCGCGCTGGTTCAGCGGCGCTTGTCCGAAACCCGCTGTGGGGATAACCATGGCGCCGCGAATTCGCCGCGTTCCCGCGTTCAAACAGCCAAGTTGCAAAACCCACCGAGCTGATGCCGTGACCCGCCAGACAGCCGAGGACGAGAAGCAGGCGCGCCTTGCCGCCGCGCTCCGCGAGAACCTGAAGCGCCGAAAGGCCCAGGCTCGCGCTCGCCGCTCGGAGGAGGTGGGTTCTCAGAAGCCGGTGCCGCCCACTCAGGCCGAACCTCCCCGGTCCTGACTTCCCTCACTCATTTGGGCTGCCGGGTTTCCGTGCGGCCGAGCAGGACCTGACGATGGACAAGATCCGCATCACCGGCGGCCAGCGCCTCAATGGCGCTATTCCGATTTCGGGCGCCAAGAACGCCGCCTTGCCGCTGATGATCGCGAGCCTTCTGACCGACGAGACCCTGACGCTGACCAATGTGCCGCGTCTCTCGGACGTCACCGCGCTCTCGCGCATCCTGTCCAACCACGGCGTCGACCGCACCGTCGCCGGCAAGCGTATCGGCCAGTCGACAGAGACCGGCCAGAACATCTCGCTGACCGCGCGCCAGATCGTCGATACCTGCGCGCCCTACGAACTGGTCTCGACCATGCGGGCGAGCTTCTGGGTGATCGCGCCGATCCTGGCCCGCATGGGCGAGGCGAAGGTCTCGCTCCCGGGGGGCTGCGCCATCGGCACGCGCCCGGTCGACCTGCTGCTGATGGCGCTGGAGAAGCTCGGAGCCGAGATCACGATCGAGAACGGCTACGCGCTGGCGCGTGCGCCCAAGGGGCTGAAGGGTGGTGAGATCGTCTTCCCGAAGGTCACGGTCGGCGGCACGCACACGGCCTTGATGGCCGCGGTCCTTGCTGACGGCACCACTGTGATCGAGAACGCCGCCCGCGAGCCCGAAGTCACCGATCTTGCCGCCTGCCTCGTCAAGATGGGCGCCAAGATCGAGGGCGCCGGCACCTCGCAGATCGTCGTGACGGGTGTGTCCCGCCTCGGTGGCGCGCATCACGCCGTGCTGCCGGACAGGATCGAGACCGGCACCTATGCGATGGCGGTTGCCATGACCGGCGGCGATGTCGTGCTGGAAGGCGCGCGCGCCGATCTGCTTCAGTCCGCGCTCGACGTGCTGACCAGGGCCGGCGTCGATATCGATGAGACCAATGAAGGCATTCGCGTGCGTCGCAACGGCCGTGGCATCGAGGCGGTCGATGTTGACACCGATCCCTTCCCCGGCTTCCCGACCGATCTGCAGGCGCAGTTCATGGCGCTGATGACGAAGGCAAAAGGCACTTCGCGCATTCGCGAGACCATCTTCGAAAACCGCTTCATGCATGTGCAGGAACTCGCCCGGCTCGGCGCGAAGATCCGGCTCGACGGCGACGTCGCCCATGTCGAGGGCGTCGAGAAGCTCACCGGCGCTCCGGTGATGGCGACCGATCTGCGGGCTTCGGTCTCGCTCGTCATCGGCGGTCTCGCCGCCGAGGGCGACACCACCATCAACCGCGTTTATCATCTCGACCGCGGCTTCGAGTCGTTGGAGGCGAAGCTCACGCGCTGCGGCGCGGTGGTGGAACGCATCAGCAGTTGATTCTGGACTGTTGATTTTCTTGAGGCGGCTCGTCAGAACACGATTATGTCAGACGATGCCGCCGATCCACTTAAGCTCATCGCGCTCGATGCCGACGACCTCGCGGTCGTCTCGGCACATCTTCAGGATGCGGTGCTGAAAGCCGCCGATCTCCGTTATCTGCCGGCTGAGAAGCGCTTTGCGCTTGCCCTGCGCCGCTTCGACTGGGAGGGCGCACAGCACGGCAAGCGCCGCCGCCGGCTTGCGGCGTTGCATTTCGACCGGGTGCTCTCGGTCCGCAGCGCCAAGCTCGACAAGAACGATCCGGACAAGGTGCTGAACCTGCTCGCCATCACCTTCGACCAAGGCGATGATCCCGCCGGCAACGTGACGCTGAATTTTTCCGAAGGCGCCGCGATCCGCCTCTCGGTCGAATGCGTCGAGGCCCAGATGAAGGATCTGGGGCCGGTGTGGGAAGCCGTGGCGACGCCCGGCCATCCCAACGGCGCCTGACGAGGCGGCTCGCTCTCCAGTTTTCCGGCTGTGCCGGCTTCAAGCCGCGACACCCGTCGTCTAAGAACGCGCCGTCATCCCGGACAAGCCGCGAAGCGGCGCTGATCCGGGAACCATCGAAGGCCTTTGGCGCCTGATGGTGGATTCCGGGTCGTCGCTGCGCTACGCCCGGAAGGACGGCTATAAATTCGGATACGCCCGAGGATGCCAATGCCGATCAGGCTCGACGACAGGGACGCACGTTTCGCAGAAGGCTTCGCCGCTCTGCTGTCCGCCAAGCGTGAGGTCTCGGAGGAGGTCGATCGGATCGCGGCCGACATCATCGCCGCGGTGCGCGAGCAAGGCGACTCCGCGCTTATCGGCTATACCAGCCGCTTCGACTCCCTCGACCTCGCGCCGACGGCGCTGCGCGTCAGCGAAACCGAGATCGATGCTGCGGTTGCCGCCTGCTCCGCGGAGCTGCTCGCCGCACTGGAGACGGCGCGGGATCGTATCGCCGTCTATCACGAGCGTCAGAAGCCCGCGGATTCATGGGTCAAAGATGCCATGGGTGTCGAAGCCGGCTGGCGCTGGAGTGCGATCGAGGCCGTCGGCCTTTACGTGCCCGGCGGAACCGCGAGCTACCCGTCCTCGGTGCTGATGAACGCGATTCCGGCGAAAGTCGCCGGCGTGCCGCGCATCGTCATGGTCGCCCCGACGCCACGTGGCGAGACCAATCCGCTGGTGCTCGCGGCCGCGCGGCTCGCCGGTGTCGACGAGGTCTATCGTATTGGCGGTGCCCAGGCCGTCGCGGCGCTGGCCTATGGCACGGAAACCATCGCGCCGGTCGCCAAGATCGTCGGCCCCGGCAACGCCTATGTTGCGGCGGCCAAGCGCCGCGTCTTCGGCCAGGTCGGTATCGACATGATCGCCGGCCCCTCTGAAGTGCTCGTGATCGCCGATCGGACCGCCAATCCGGACTGGATCGCCGCCGATCTGCTGGCGCAGGCCGAGCACGACGTCTCGGCCCAGTCGATCCTGATGACGGATGATGCCGCGCTCGCTGCCGAGGTCGAGAAGGCGATCATGGCCCAGCTCGCGACGCTGCCGCGTGCCGAGATCGCCGGCAGGAGCTGGCAGGAGTTCGGCGCGATCGTGCTGGTAGCCGATCTCGAAGCGGCGGTGCCGCTGGTCGATCGCATCGCGCCGGAGCATCTCGAGATCATGACGGCGGAGCCCGAGCGTCTGGCCGGCCTCATCCGCAATGCCGGGGCGATCTTCCTCGGCGGCCATACGCCGGAGGCGATCGGCGACTATGTCGGAGGCCCCAACCATGTGCTGCCGACGGCGCGCTCGGCCCGCTTCTCCTCCGGCCTCGGCGTCGGCGACTTCATGAAGCGGACCTCGCTGTTGAAGTGTGGCCCCGATGGCCTGCGGGCACTGGCCTCGGCCGCGACGCAACTCGCCGAATCGGAGGGGTTGCAGGCGCATGGCCGATCCGTGACGATCAGGCTCAATCTCTGAGCGTCGGTCACCGAGCGGCGCTGCGGCGGGAGGAGCGATGTCCGACGTTTCGACTTCCAAGAAGCAGTGTCTTGTCGGCGTAACACTTGACGAGAACTCGCTGGGGCGCGGCTCGCCCGATCAGGAGCATGAGCGCGCTGTCGCCATCTACGACCTGATCGAGCGCAACCGCTTCGTCGTGCCGGAGCATGATGGCGGCCCCTATCTTGCCCATCTGGCCATGGTCGAGCGGCGCCTCGTCTTCGAGGTCAAGGAAGCGGACGGCTCGGCGGTCGTGACGCACCATCTCTCGCTCAGCCCGTTCCGGCGCATCATCAAGGACTACGAGCTGATCTGCGAGAGCTACTACGCTGCGATCCGCACGGCGACGCCGACGCAAATCGAGGCGATCGACATGGGCCGGCGCGGCCTCCACGACGAGGCGGCCGGCATCCTGGCCGAGCGGCTCGCCAACAAGGTCGAGATCGACTTCGACACGGCTCGCCGTCTCTTCACACTGATCTATGCCCTCCATTGGAAGGGCTGACGGGCTTGGAGCGCAAAATATCTTCAAGCGAGGTGGAAGCCGGTTCGCGTGAAGAAGATGCGGCGCAGGCTCTGCCGCGCAAGATCCAGAGCGTGCTTTTCATGTGTGCGATGAACGCCGTGCGCTCGCCGATGGCCGAGGCGCTGGCCAAGCACTTCTTCGGCAAGTCGATCTATGTCCAGTCGGCCGGTGCCCGCAAAGGCGAGCCCGATGGTTTCGCGCTCGCAGTCCTCGACGAGATCGGCATCGATCTGAGCCGGCACAAGCCGAAATCGGTCGAGGAGCTGGAGGAATGGGAAGGCCTCAACTTCGATCTGATCATCTCGCTCTCACCCGAGGCGCATCACAAGGCGCTGGAGCTCACCCGCACCCACGCTGCCGAGGTCGAATACTGGCCGACCGTCGATCCGACGGTGTTCCAGGTCTCGCGCGAGCAGAAGCTCGATGCCTATCGCGAAGTCCGCGACACGCTGATCAAGCGGATCAAGCAGCGCCTGCAGCGCTGAAGGCGCCTGCCGCTCCGGCGCAGCCTGTGCCGTTGACCCGGCTGTCCGCCTGACCGAGTTCCATGTCGAGGTGCCGCCGTGCATTGAGCCTGCACGCGGATGACGCGCTTAAGTGAAATTTTACGCGGAGCGGCTTGGGTGTCGGCGAGCGGCCATCGTCCCACCGGTTCCTGCCTATGCCTTCAATCCCCGTCTTGGAGCCTTGCGCGGCGCGCGAGGAGAGGCTGTCGTTTTCCGATGGCCTCCTGGTTGCTTGCCTTTGCCTGATCGTCAGCTTCGGAGCCATGGCAAGCCTGCCGCGCGCGCCGGACGGCAGCGTGCCGGCAGCGATCGTCTTCCCGCCCTGGGTGGGCGCGGCCGAAGCCATTTCCCTTAGCCTTGCAACCGGTCATCGCGTGCTGCGCAGCGGGCGATTGCCTTCTATCGTCGTGGTCGCGCCTGCAGGCCCGGCAAACGCGGCGGCGCTGCCGCATGGCGCCTGGTTCTCCCTGGTCCTGACCGGTCTCGCCGGCTGCCTCGATGCGGCCGCGGCGGTGGAAGCCTCGCGATGATCTGGTCACTCCCCGCCGTTCGCCGCAGGGTGGCGCAGGTCCTGCTCGCGCTTGGGCTCCTGCATGTGCCGCTGCTGGCGCTGGTCTTTCGGGCTCATGGCGATAACGGGTTCGTGCCGGTCACCATCGCGGCGCTGTCAGCCTTGCTGGCGTTGGCGTCCTACCGCCTGAACGGGCCGGCGATCGTGACCCAGCTCGTCATCGCGACGATGCTGATCGGGCAGGTCTCGATCCTGGTCTTCAGCTTTGCCGGCCATCTCTGGCAGCCGGACATGCACATGTACTATTTCGCGATCCTGGCGCTGCTCGCAGGGTTCTGCGACTGGCGGCCGATCGTGCTGGGCGCCTTGCTGACGGCGCTGCATCATCTCGTCCTGCAATATGCGCTGCCGGCCGCCGTGTTCTATCAGGGCGGCAGCTTGCTCAGKGTTCTGCTGCATGCGGTGATCGTCATCATCGAAACCGCCTTCCTCGCCGTGTTCGCTGTGATCCTGCAGCGCATGTTCACGATGAACGAGGCCAATCTCGCGCGGGCCGAGGCTGTGGCCGAGCGCGAGCGCGTCGCAGGCGAGAAGGAACGCAATCTGGCAGAGGAGCTGGGTCGCCGGGCCGCAAAGTTGCGCGATGTCGTATCCGGTTTTCATGTCCAGATGGTGCAGGCCATGGCTGTGCTCGATCAGTCCGCCATGACGATGAAGGCGGAGGCTGGCGCCTTGACGATCACCTCCGATCAGGTGCGCCGCCAGACGGCCCTGGTCTCGGCCTCGGCGGCGGGTACGATGGAGAGCATCGAGCATCTCTCGGCGGCGAGCACGGAACTCGTCGCCTCGATCGGCGAGATCGGCCGCAACGCCGGCCATTCCGCCGATGGTGCGAAATCGGCCGCGTCACTGGCGCGCCACGCCAGCGACGAGATCGAGAACCTCGCCCATAGCAGCGAGAATGTCGGCGCCGTGGTCGAGATCATTCGCGGCATCGCGGCACAGACCAGCATGCTAGCGCTCAACGCCACGATCGAGGCGGCGCGCGCCGGCGAGATGGGGCGCGGTTTCGCAGTCGTCGCGAGCGAGGTGAAGACGCTCTCGGCCCAGACCGCCAAGGCGACGGACGAGGTCTCGCACCAGATCGGCGCGATGCAGCAGGCGTCACAGCGTTCGCTCAAGGCGATCCGCGAGATCGTCGAGGCAATCGGCGAGGTCGACAGTGTCGCCGACGCAATCGCGCGGTCCGTCGGCGAGCAAGGTCGGGCAACCGCCGAGATCGCACATCAGGTTCGCCTGTCCTTCGAGGGGGCGCAACGGAGCGCCGACGTCGCCGGTGGCTTCGAGGTCATGACGCAGCAGACCCATGGCGCAGCGCAACAGCTTCAGGGCGCTGCGAATGCGCTGGCTCAGCAGGCGCAGGAAATCCGCCGCGAGGTTGCGAGCTTCTGCAACCGGGTCGCGGCCACCTAGAGTATCGGACCGAAAGGTGGAAGCCAGCTTTCGGAAAAATCCGATGCCGAGACTAAGCGATCGATCGCTACTTCGCGTCGGCTAGGACGCGTGGCGTAAGCTACCAGTGGCGGCCGGGGCCGACCGGCCCGATGCCGAGGAAGATGCCGAGGCTCGCCGCGATGTCGGCGAAGCTTTCGCGCCGGCCGAGCGGCACGGGGGCAATTCCGGGGCCGAAGGCGAGGATCGGCACATGCTCGCGGGTATGGTCGGTGCCGCGCCAGCTCGGATCGTTGCCGTGATCGGCGGTGATGACGGCGATGTCGCCCGGCCTCAGTGCCGCTTCGATATGGGGCACAAGCCGGTCGAAGGCCTCCAGCGCCGCCGCGTAGCCCGGAATGTCGCGCCGATGGCCGTATTCGGTGTCGAAATCGACGAGGTTCACGAAGCAGAAGCCGCCGTCGTGCAGTCCCTCCCAGGCTTCGAGCATCGCCTCGACCATGGCGGCATTGCCGAAGGGCTTGATCTCGGTGCCGGTGGCGCGATGGGCGAAGATGTCGCCGATCTTGCCGACGGTGACGACCGTGCGTCCCTGCGCCGCCAGCCGGTCGAGGATCGTCTCGTCCGGCGGCGGGATGGCGAAGTCCTTGCGGTTGCCGGTGCGGGTAAAGCCCTCCTCCGGCGAGCCGACGAAGGGCCGCGCGATGACGCGGCCGATCCGCAGCGGATCGACGAGGCCGCGCACCGTCTTGCAGAGCGCATAGAGCCGATCGAGCCCGAAATGCTCTTCATGCGCGGCGATCTGGAGAACGGAATCGACCGAGGTGTAGCAGATCGGCTTGCCCGTCCGGATATGTTCCGCCCCGAGCTCCTCGATGATCACCGTGCCTGAGGCGTGCTTATTGCCGAGGATGCCGGGCAGGGCGCCTTCCTTGACGATGCCGGCGATCAGCTCCGGCGGAAAGGAGTTCTCAAGGTCGGTGAAATAGCCCCATTGGAACGGCACAGGGCAACCGGCGATCTCCCAATGGCCGGACGGCGTATCCTTGCCTTGGCTGACCTCGACGCCATAGCCCCAGCGCCCCTCCGGCCGCGCGGGCTTCGCGATGCCGGCGAGCGGCCGGCCGGTCGAAATCTCGCAGGCATGGGCGAGGCCAAGTCTCGCGAGGTTCGGCAGCTGTAGCGGCCCGCTGCGCACACCCTCGCGGTCACCGCGGCCTGCCGCGCAGGCCTCGGCGATGTGGCCGAGTGTGTCCGAACCCGCATCGCCATAGGCAGCCGCATCCGCGGCGGCGCCGCAGCCGACCGAATCCAGCACCATCAGGAGAGCGCGGGCCATGCTCAGTCCCTCACCGCTGTGGCGTTGGCGGTTTCGAGATTGAGCGCGGCCGCCAGCAGCGCCTGGGTATAGGCCTCGCGCGGCCGGGCGAAGATCGCCTCCGCCGGGCCTTCCTCGACCACCTTGCCGTTCTGCATCACCACCACCCGATGCGAGAGCGCCCGTACGACCTTGAGATCGTGGCTGATGAAGAGATAGCCCAGTTTGCGCCTGGTTTGCAGGCCGCGCAGCAATTCGACGATCTGCGCTTGCACGGACATGTCGAGTGCCGATGTGGGCTCGTCGAGCACCACGAATTTCGGATCGAGCGCCATCGCCCGTGCGATGGCAATGCGCTGGCGCTGGCCGCCTGAGAATTCGTGCGGATAGCGGTCCATCGCCGCCGGATCGAGCCCGACATCGGCGAGCGCCTGCGCCACGATCTCGCGGCGGCGCTGATAGGTGAGGTCGGGCTGCTGGATGGCGAGCCCTTCCGCCACGATCTCCGCCACGGACATGCGCGGCGAGAGCGAGCCGTAGGGGTCCTGGAAGACGACCTGGAGGTTCTTGCGCTTCGGCCGGACCTGCTTGCTGGAGAGTCCGTCGATGCGGTCGCCGAGGAAGACGATCGGCCCCTCAGAGGCGATCAGCCGGAGGATCGCCAGCCCGAGCGTGGTCTTGCCCGAGCCGGATTCCCCGACGATACCCAGCGTCTCACCCTCGCGGACCTTCACCGAGATGCCGTCGACGGCCTTCACATGCCCGGTGACGCGGCGCATCAGGCCGGACTTGATCGGGAACCAGACCTTGACCGGCCCGGCTTCGAGCAGCGTCGCAGCATCAGTCGGAACAGGGGAGGGTCGGCCCTTCGGCTCGGCGGCGAGCAGCCGCTTGGTATAGTCGTGCTGCGGATTGGCGAAGATCTCGCTGACCGGCCCCTGCTCGACGATCTTGCCCTTCAGCATCACGCAGACGCGGTCGGCGATGCGGTGGACAATGCCGAGGTCATGGGTGATGAACAGCATCGCCATGCCGAGCCGGGCCTGAAGCTCCTTGAGCAGCTTCAGGATCTGGGCCTGCACGGTGACGTCGAGGGCCGTGGTCGGCTCGTCGGCTATCAGCAGTTCCGGCTCATTGGCGAGCGCCATCGCGATCATCACGCGCTGGCGCTGGCCGCCCGAGAGCTGGTGCGGATAGGCATCGAGCCGGCTCGCGGCCTCGCGGATGCCGACGAGTTCCAGCAGCTCCAGCGTGCGGGCGCGCGCCTTCTCGCCGCGCAAGCCCTTGTGCAGTTCGAGGATCTCGCCGATCTGCCGCTCGATGCTGTGCAGCGGGTTGAGCGAGGTCATCGGCTCCTGGAACACCATTGTGATGTCGTTGCCGCGGACCTTGCGCATCGCGTCCTCGTCGGCGGCGATCAGGTCCTGCCCGTTGAACAGCACCTTGCCCGAGGGGTGATGCGCCGCCGGATAGTTCAGCAGCTTCAGGATCGACAGCGCCGAGACCGACTTGCCGGAGCCGGATTCCCCGACCAGCGCCAGCGTCTCGCCCTTGGCGATGGAGAAGGAGACATGATCGACCGCGAGCGTCTCCCGCCCGCCCTGGCGGAAGGCGACGGAGAGGTCTTCGACGGAGAGGAGCGGTGCTGAGGTCAAACGTCGAACTGCCGTGTCAGTGTCTCTATTGCGGCGGCTTCGAGTGGGACAAAGCTGAACTTGCCGCTGGCCGTTTGCCATGCTGGGTCTCGTTCAATCCCTTTTATCAGGCGCTGATCGCCGCTGATGAAATGAGTGCAGCTGGATTCGTAGGCGGTAGCCGCGTGGATCGCATCGGGAGACCGCAAGGATTTGACGCGTGCTCGCATGAGGGCGGCTCTGGTCAAGACCGATCTGGAGACGGAGAGGGTACGAATGAGGCGGCTGTTATCTGTCAGATTGGCCAGATACCAATCATGGTGGTCTCGGCTGAACGGAGCGCCTTCTTGCCAAGGCGTGATGTCCATCAAGCCGCGGATGGGTTCGACAAGGACTTCGGCGAGTGTCAGTTCGCTTGTGAGGAGACGTGTCGGATTGCCCGCTGTCACCTCCAGCAAGGAGCCCAGCGCCGACGATTCAGTCGTGCGCTTCTCAAGCAATTCAATGATCGCGCAGGCGTCGAGATACACGAGCTTGGGTTGCGTCACCGATCCCACTCGTCGCGTAGCTTGCTGATGCGCTCGACAGAGTCGGATGGAGTGATCGGCAGCCGTGCTCTGTAAGCCTTGAGCTCCTCGATCGCCTGCCGGACCGACGGATCGGTTTGGCGGGACGCGGCCTCCGGCTCGATCACGACGGTCACCGTCCGGGCAAGGCCCAACTCACCCCGGAGATCCTCGGGCAGCCGCTCGACGGGATAGCGCTCGCGCACGATCTTGTTCATCGCCTCTCTCCTCGCCACCGATATTATCACATTCGTCATGCGAAGGTCTTCCGCGGGTCGAAGGCGTCGCGCACGGCTTCGCCGATGAAGATCAGCAGCGACAGCATCAGCGCGATCACCATGAAGCCTGAGAGGCCGAGCCAGGGCGCCTGGAGGTTCGCCTTGCCTTGCGCCAGCAGCTCGCCCAGCGAAGGCGAGCCCGGCGGCAGGCCGAAGCCCAGGAAGTCGAGCGAGGTCAGCGTGGTGATCGAGCCGTTCAGGATGAAGGGCAGGAAGGTGAGTGTCGCCACCATCGCGTTCGGCAGCAGGTGCCGGATCATGATCGTGCGGTTGGAGAGACCCAGCGCGCGCGCCGCCCGCACATATTCGAAGTTGCGCGCCCGCAGGAACTCGGCGCGCACCACGCCGACGAGGGCCACCCAGGAAAACAGCAGGAGGATGCCGAGCAGCACGAAGAAGCTCGGTGTGATGATCGCGGCGACGATGATCAGCAGGTAGAGCGCCGGGATCGAGGTCCAGATCTCGATCAGGCGCTGGACGATCAGGTCGGTCCAGCCGCCGAAATAACCCTGGATGGCGCCGGCCGCGATGCCGATCACCGAGGAGAAGGCGCAGAGGATCAGCCCGAACAGCACGGAGATGCGGAAGCCGTAGATCAGCCGCGCAACCACGTCGCGCCCCTGATCGTCGGTGCCGAGCCAGTTCCATTCGAGGTCGCGGCAGGTCGATCCGCCGGTGCGCTCGGCGATCGGCTTGCACTGCGCGTCGCTGAGCATCCAGGTCGGCGGCGCCGGGGCTGGCACCGGCAGGTCGAGATTATGCGTGCGGTAGCTGTAGCGGATTGGCGGCCAGATCGCGAAGCCGTTGGCGGCGATCTCCTTGGCGATGACCGGGTCGCGGTAGTCGGTGGTCGCGAGGAAGCCGCCGAACTTCTCTTCGGGATAGTTCACCGCGATGGGGAACAGCCACTCGTCCTTGTAGCGCACGACGAGGGGGCGGTCGTTGGCGATGAACTCGGCGACGAGCGAGAGCAGGAACAGGGCGAGGAAGAGCCAGAGAGACCACCAGCCCCGCTTGTTCGCCTTGAAGTTGTTGAGCCGGCGCCGGTTGATCGGCGAGAGCTTGAGCCAGCCCTGCTTCGCCTCGGCCGGCGCGAGCAGAATGTCGCTGCGCAGGGCCGACGGCGGGGCGTCGATCAGCGTGTCCATGCTCACGCCTCCCGGCTCTCGAAATCGATGCGGGGATCGACCCAGCTATAGGTCAGGTCGGTGATCAGATGCACGACGAGGCCGATCAGCGAGAAGATGTAGAGATTGGCGAAGACGACGGGATAGTCGCGGTTGACGATCGCCTCGAAAGACAGCAGCCCAAGCCCGTCGAGCGAGAAGATCGTCTCGATCAGGAGCGCGCCGGCGAAAAGCGCATGCACGAAGGCGCCGGGGAAGCCGGCGATCACGATCAGCATCGCATTGCGGAAGACATGGCCGTAGAGCACGCCGCGCTCGCTGAGACCCTTCATCCGTGCGGTCAACACGTATTGCTTCCGGATCTCGTCGAGGAAGGAGTTCTTGGTCAGAAGCGTCGAGGTGGCGAAGGCTCCGAGCGCCATCGCCAGGACCGGCAGCGTGATGTGCCAGAGATAGTCCATCACCTTCCCGAAGAGGCTGAGTTCCCCCCAGTTGTCCGAGGTGAGGCCCCTGAGCGGGAAGATCTGCCAGAACGAGCCGCCGGCGAAGAGCACGATCAGCAGGATCGCGAAGAGGAAGCTCGGGATGGCGTAGCCGACGATGACGACGGCACTCGTCCAGGTGTCGAAGCGCGAGCCCTCCTTCACCGCTTTGCGGATGCCGAGCGGGATCGAGATCGCGTAGGACAGCAGCGTCATCCACAGGCCGAGCGTGATCGAGACCGGCAGCTTCTCCTTGATGAGCTGCAGCACCGGCGCGTCGCGGAAATAGCTGCGGCCGAAATCGAAGCGGGCGTAGTCGCCGAGCATCTTCAGGAAGCGCTCATGCGCCGGCTTGTCGAAGCCGAACTGCTTTTCCAGCTCCTTGATGAAGGCGGGGTCTAGCCCCTGCGCTCCGCGATAGGCTGATGCCTCGCCATGCGCCCCGGCATCGCCCATCTGGCCGCCGCCGACGCGATCGGCTGCGCCGCTGTTGGGATTCTGGAGCTGAGAGATCACGCGCTCGACCGGCCCGCCCGGCGCGAACTGCACGATGACGAAGGAGACGAGCAAGATGCCGAACAGCGTCGGTACCATCAGCGCGAGGCGCCGGGCGATGTAGCTCAGCATGCCCCGGTCACGCCTTTCCGATCCGTTTGGCCTTTTCGGCGTCGTACCACCAGATCGCAGGTGCGCCGGAGGAGTATTTCGGCTTGGTCGCCGGCCGGTCGTACATGTCCCAATAGGCTAGCCATTCCTCGTCGTTCCACCACATCGGGATCCAGTAGCGCCCGGCGCGCAGTAGCCGGTCGAGGCATTTCGCGGCGACGACGACCTCGGCATAGCTCTTGGCCTGGCCGATCTTCTCGATCATCGCATCGATGGCGGGATCGCTGATGCCGGCGGCATTGCGCGAGCCCTTGGTCCTGGCTGCTTCCGAGCCATAGATGATGCTGAGCGTATCGCTCGGGATCGCGCCGCCCGACATCGCACGGCTGATGATGTCGAAATCGAACTCGTCGAGGCGGCGCTGATACTGCGCGGGGTCGACGAGGCGCGAGGTGGCGTTGATGCCGAGGCGCTTGAGATTGGCCTGGAAGGGCTGCGTATGCGGCTGCAGGGCCGGGCTGGAATCGAGAAACTCGATCTCGAAGGGCTGGCCGTTCGGCAGCTTCAGAACATTGCCGTCGCGCCTGCAGCCGGCGGCGCGCAGCATCTCGTCGGCCTTGCGCAGCAGGGCGCGATCGCTGCCCGAGCCATCCGAGACCGGCGGCAGGAAGGGCTCGCCGAAGACCTCGTCCGGCACCTTGCCGCGCCAGGGCTCGAGCAGCGCCAGCTCCTCCGCCGAAGGCTTGCCGACTGCCTTGGAGTCCGAGTTCTCGAAATAGGACGTCATGCGCTCATATGAGCCGAACATGATGGTCTTGCGCGTCCATTCGAAGTCGAAGGCAAGTCCGAGCGCCTCGCGGATGCGCGGGTCGGCGAATTTCTCGCGCCGGGTGTTGTAGATCCAGCCCTGCGAGCCGACAGGCTCTGTCTTCGGCAGGGCTTCCTTCTTGACCTTGCCCTCGTGGACGGCAGGGAAGTCGTAGCCCGTCGCCCAGATGCGCGAGGTGAACTCCTCCTGGAACGTGATCACGCCGCTCTTGAAGGCCTCGAAGGCGACCTGCCGGTCGCGGAAATACTCCCAGCGTACCCGATCGAAATTGTTGGTGCCGATATTGACCGGCAGGTCCTTGGCCCAGTAGTCCGGCACGCGCTCGAACTCGATGAAGCGGCCCTGCTCGAGACGTCCGACCTTGTAGGGGCCGGAACCCAGCGGGGGCTCCAGGGTCGAGGCGGTGAAGTCCCGCGTCGACCAGTACTTTTCCGAGAAGACCGGCAATCCGGCGACGACGAGATGGAGGTCGCGCCCGCGCTTCGGCGATAGCTTCACGACCAAGAGGTCGTCGCCCTCGGCTTCCGACGAGACGAGTTCGTTGAGCAGGAGCCGGTAGGAGGGATGGCCCTTCGCCTTCAGGATGTTCATCGAGAAGGCGGCGTCGCGGGCGGTGACGCGCGAGCCGTCGTGGAAGCGTGCCTCCGGCCGCAGGCGAAAGCGATAGGTCAGCTTGTCGGCGGAGGCGGTGACGCTCTTCGCCAGCAGCCCGTAGAGCGAGCCCGGCTCGTCGCCGGAGCCGGCCATCAACGTGTCGAAGCAGGCATCCATGCCGGCGGCGCCGTCACCCTGCAGGACGAAGGTGTTGAGCGTATTGAAGGTGTCGAAGCTCTGGTTGCCGCCGCCGCGCTTGATCTGGACGGTAAGCAGGCCGCCCTTCGGCGCCTTGGGGTTCACATAGGCGAAATGCGGGAAATCCGGCGGCAGGGCGAGTTCGCCGAAGGTCGACAGTCCGTGCGATTCGACATCCTGCGCCAGCGCCGCTCCGGGAAGACCGGGCAGGGCGCCCGCCACCGCGGCAGTGCCTGCGGCTTCCAGCAATCTGCGGCGTGTGATGCGCATCGCCATCGTTTCGCGTCTCCGTCTGATTCGCCGCTTTTCTATCTCGCCTGCGCGGCGGGTTACGGCAATGGCCGGCGAGACCTGGCGGGGTCGGCAAGCGGCGATTGTGCGGGCAAGCCGAAGGCGGGAGCAAGGCGGTACCAAACAAAAAAGCCGGGCAAAGGCCCGGCTTTCTGAAGCAAATGGTCGCAGCTTCGGCCGATCAGGGCTTCGGCAGCGGCTGGGGCGCATCCGCCAGCGAATTCAGATAGGCGACGACGTCGGCGCGGGTCTCGGGCTTGCTGATGCCGGCGAAGGCCATCGCGGTGCCCGGCACATAGGCCTTCGGGTTCTTCAGGAAGTGGTCGAGCGCGTCGGCGTCCCAGGTCTTGTCGTTGCGGCCCTTCATCGCGGCCGAGTAGCCGAAGCCGTCGACAGAGCCCTCGTTGCGACCATAAACGCCGAACAGATGCGGGCCGACCTTGTTGGCGCCGCCCTTCTCGAAGGTGTGGCAGGCCTTGCAGGCGCCGGTGGCCTTCTCGCCCTTGGCGGGGTCGGCCTTGGCGAGGCGCACGCTGATCGGCTCTTCAGCAGCGGCTGCAGGGGCGCCACCGCCGGCAGCGGCCGGCTCTTCGCTCGGCAGGTCGAAGCCCGGAACGGCAGGCTTCTTCGGCGCGAAGACGATGCCCGCCGCCATGTTGAGGCTCATCACGACAAGCAGCGTGGAGAGAACCGCGCCGGCGATCTTGTTGGCTTCGATATTCATCGTATCCGAACCTTGGTGCCCTCCGCGGCCGAGGCCCGGGAGACGAGATAGCGCATAGCCGGAGTCTCGAAAGCCTCCAGCCTCCGCCGTTGCTTAACCGCTTTGCGCGCTTCATTGCAACTCGTATAAGCACGCACCGCTTTGAGACCTTTTGACGCCGCCCGCCGCACCCAACCGCATCCCTGCCGAGCCCGCCCGGAAACATGTCGAATCCGCTGATCCTGATCCCCGCCCGCATGCAGGCGACCCGCCTTCCAGGCAAGCCGCTCGCCGACATCAACGGCGAGCCGATGATCGTTCATGTCTGGCGCCGGGCTGTCGAATCCGGGGCCGGAGACGTCGCGGTGGCGACGGATGCGCCGGAAATCGCCGCCGCCATCGAGGCCGCTGGCGGCCGGGCGGTGATGACCAGCGTCAACCACCAGACCGGCTCGGACCGCATCAAGGAAGCCGCGGACATCCTCGATCCGCAGCGGCATTACGACATCATCGTCAATGTGCAGGGCGATTTCCCGACGCTGGAACCCTCGGCCATCGCCGCGGCGGTGAAGCCGCTCGCCGATCCGGCTGTGGATATCGCGACGCTTGCAGGCGTGATTACCGACGAAGAAGAGAAGATCGCGCCGAGCGTCGTGAAGCTTGTCGGGAGCGAGATCGCGCCCGGCCATATGCGTGCGCTCTATTTTACGCGCGCGGCGGCACCGGCGGGCGAGGGGCCGCTCTATCACCATGTCGGCCTCTACGCTTATCGCCGTGCCGCGCTCGATCGCTTCGTCAGCCTGCCGCAGTCGCCGCTGGAGCTGCGTGAGAAGCTGGAGCAGCTGCGCGCGCTCGAAGACGGCATGCGCATCGACGTCATGGTCATCGACCATGTGCCGCGTGGCGTCGACACGCCCCCCGATCTCGATCGCGCCCGCGCGATCCTGAAGTCCCGCTAAGCAGCTCCGAACGCAAAGCGGCATGGCGGCTTTGCGTTCGGAGCTGCGTTAAAGCAAGAAGCTGAGGAGCCTGAGAATCCCCATGTCCTTCGTCGTGTCCTACCAGGGTGAGCCCGGCGCTTTCTCTTCGCAGGCGGCTCTCCAGGTGTTTCCGGACTGCGAGCTGCTGCCCTGCCCCACCTTCGAGGATGCGCTCGCCGCCGTCAGCGACGGCAAGGCGCGCTACGGCATGATCCCGATCGACAACTCGATCGCCGGCCGCGTCGCCGACATCCACCATCTGCTGCCGCGCTCGGGCCTACACATCATCGGCGAGCATTTCCTGCCGATCCGCTTCCACCTGATGGGTGTCGCGGGCGCGACGCTGGCGACGGTGAAGACCGTGCAGAGCCACATCCATGCGCTCGGCCAGTGCCGCAAGATCATCCGCAAGCTCGGCCTCAAGGCCGAGGTTGCGGCCGATACGGCCGGCTCCGCCCGGCAGGTCGCCGAGGCCGGCGACGTGACCCGCGCGGCGATTGCCCCGCGTATCGCGGCGGATGTCTACGGCCTCAACATCCTGATGGAGGACATCGAGGACGAGAAGCACAACACCACGCGCTTCGTCGTGCTCTCGAAATATCCGGAATATGCCCGCCAGGGTGGGGCCAAGACCGTCACGACACTGATGTTCCGCGTCCGCAACATCCCGGCGGCGCTCTACAAGGCGATGGGCGGCTTCGCCACCAACGGCATCAACATGACCAAGCTGGAAAGCTACATGGTCGACGGCCTGTTCTCGGCGACGATGTTCTATGCCGATGTCGAGGGCCATCCCGATGATCCGGCGCTCCGGCGCGCGCTCGACGAGCTCTCCTACTTCTCCAAGGAGATGAAGATCATGGGCGTCTATCCCGCGAGCGAGTTCCGCTCCACCATCGAGGAGCCGGCGGAGTAGGATAGGCCGCCCCGTGAGCGCCCCATCCTCTGCGGGCGCTCACGTCACCGGGCTCTGCAGCGGCTCGGGCACGTCGTATCCCTCTGCGGTATAACTGTTGATCTTGTTGCGCAGAGTGCGGATGGCGATGCCAAGCAGATTGGCGGCATGCGTGCGGTTGCCACCGGTTTCCCGCAGCGTGGCGAGAATCAGGTCGCGTTCGACGTCGGCGACAGGCAGGCCGACGAGTTGCTCCACGATGGCCTGTTCGGGATCGAGGTCGTGCATGGTCGCGGTCCTTTCCGAGCCCCCGGAAGCCCCATCGACCCTGCAAGGGGACGCCCTCGATGGTTAAGGAGTGGTAAAGACGAGGCATGCCGGAACCGTCGTCGGCCGCCGCCGCGCGCCGCTTCGCTTGCGGCGACAGGCGTCAATACCGCTCTTTCGCCCTTACCAGGGGCGCGGACCCTCCATCGTCGAGACATGGGCCGAGACGACCTTCCAGCCGAGATCGGGGAAACGCACCCAGGTCTGGCTCTGGCGGCCGATGATCTCGCGTCCGCGCACCTTGAACTCGAGATTCACCGTGGCGAGGTCGCGGCCGAGCGTCAGGATCTCCAGGCGGATCCGCTTCTCCTTGATGCCCGGCCCCGGTGGGCGCGCGACGCGGTGCGCATGGATCTCGGAGAAACCGTAGCCGTTTTCGCCCAGCGCATAGCGGATGGTATGCGGGCTGTTCCAGAACGAGGCGTCGAGCACGTCGACATCCTTGTCGACCAGAGCCTGCTCATAAGCCTCGAACAGGGCGCTGATTTCGGCGACAACGTCGGGCAAGTTCGGGGTCAGGTCGGTCACGCGAGGGCCTCCATGGCTTGGGCGACGGCGATCAGGCTGGCATCGGTGCCGCGCCCGCCGATGATCGAGAGACCGACCGGCGCGCCGTCCACCGTCGCACCGGGCATGCTGACCTGCGGTGAGCCGGTGAGACCGCCCTGAGCGCAGAGGCAGGTGATGCGGTCGCGCATCGGCTGCAGCTCAGGGATCGGCAGGCCGCGCAGCGGCGCCGGGAAGGGCGTGGTCGGCAGGCACAGGATCGTGCCGGGCGGCAGCAGGTAGCGCAGTCGTGCCCGCGCCTCGTCGCGCATCAGCGCTGCCCAGTTGCGCTCGTTCGGCGGGACCTGGGAACCGGCGATCAGCCCGGCGGCGACGCTGAAGGCCATGCGCGGATTGTGCCCCTCGATCCAGGGCTTGAAGGTCTGCCAGGCCTCGACCGGTTGCAGGCTGCGCTGTGCCTGTGCCCAGACCGAAAGCCCCTGAGGCGCCATGATCTCCTCACGCGCCGGTCCGACGATCCGTTCGAGCTTGCGGACCATCGGAAGCAACGCATCGGCGACTTCCGGATCGGCGATGCCGAAGGCGTCGACGGCGAGCAGGAGCTTTGTCGGGAGCGGTCCAGGGACCTCGCCCAGCATGACGCTGCTCACTCGCGCGAAGGTCTCTGCATCCCGCGCGAACCAGCCCGCCGTGTCCGAGCTTGGAGCTTGCGGCATCAGCCCGGTCAGGTCGAGCCGGCCATGCGTCGGCCGGATGCCGTAGAGGCCGCAGAAACTCGACGGCACCCTCACCGAGCCGCCGGTGTCGGTGCCCAGCGCGGTGTCGCACAGGCCAGCGGCGACCGCGGCGGCCGAGCCCGAGGACGAGCCGCCGGGCACGCGCTCGGGCGCAGCGGTATTGGTCGGCGTGCCGTCGAATGCGTTTTCACCGAGGATGCCGAGCGAGACCTCGTCCGTGATCGTCTTGCCGACGAAATCCGCTCCTGCGTCCAGCAGTGCCTGCACCGCCCAGGCATTGCGCGTCGGGATGGGGTTCGCCTTGGCCCAGTCGTGGTTGCCGCCACCGGTCGGCAGGTCGGCGACGTCGAACAGGTCCTTGACCGCGAAGGTCAGCCCGGAAAGCGGCCCAGCGGGATTGCCGGCAATGCGGGCGCGGGGCCCGGGTACGAAGGCGTTGACCGGGTCCGTCATGGCAGGCTCCGCAAAGGCAGTTCGTCAGTGAGATCGTGCGCAGGGCTGCGTCAGATCCGCTCGCCCTCGAGCGCCCAGGCCCGCACCAGCGTGTTGGCGATGGCGATATGCTGGGGGCAGGCGAGGCCGTCCGGGTGGGCGCCGTCGAGCATTTGCAGCACCTCCTCGCGCGGGAACCAGCGTCCGGCCTCGAGCTCGGTCATGTCGAGGGTGATCTCGTCGCCGAGCGCCTCGGCGATGCAGCCGACCATGATCGAGGAGGGGAACGGCCAGGGCTGCGAGGCGACGTAGCGCACTGCACCGACGCGCAGACCGGCCTCTTCCCAGCTCTCGCGGCGCACCGCGTCCTCCAGCGTCTCGCCCGGCTCGACGAAGCCGGCGATGCAGGAATACATGCCGGGCGCGAAGCGGGCCTGGCGCGCCAGCAGGCAGTTCTCGCCGCGCGTCACCAGCATAATCACGACCGGGTCGGTACGCGGGAAATGCATCGCACCGCAGGCGGTGCATTCGCGTCGCCAGCCCGAGGCCCCGGCAACGGTCGGCCCGCCGCATTGCGCGCAGAAACGGTGACGGGCATGCCAATCCAGCACGGCCTTGGCCTCGCCGAGCGGCCCGACCTCGTCCTCCTGCACGATGCGCTTGAGCGCGACGGAGCGCAGATCGGTCAGGAAAAGCTCGGATCTCTCCTTCAGCGGCTCGATCAGCGCCTTGTCGAGCAGGCGCGCGAAGCGCGGCGTGCCGTCCTCGGCCATGCCGAGGAAGATTTCCTCGGCGGCGGGGCCGAGCATCTCGGTCTCGCCATGGGTGAACCAGACCGAAAACGCATCGCCGTCGAGCCGCTTCAGGACCGGCGTTTCGCCGGCCACCGCGACGATCCGGGTGTCCGAGCGGTGGCGGAGCGCCGTCACCGCGTCGGGTTTGCTGCGCAGATCCTCGCGCCGGTCGAGCCGATTGATCGCGAACCCGGTGAGGGAGGAGCGTTCGCGGCGGAGCGGGGCGTCGTTCATGCCTTGGGTCTAGACCCGCGACACCCTGCCGCGCAAGCGCCTCTCAGGCCTCTCCGCGACCGCGCAGCAGATGGATGATGCCGGAGAAATCGGTGCCGCCCTCGCCCCAGGCATTGTGCAGCCCGAAGAGTTGCGCCGCCGCCGCGCCGAGCGGGGTCGAGGCCCCGGCCGTCTGCGCGGCCTCCTGCGCCAGCTTCAGGTCCTTCAGCATCAGCGCCGAGGCGAATCCCGGCTTGTAGTCGTTGTTGGCGGGCGAGGTTGGCACCGGCCCCGGCACCGGGCAGTAGGTCGTCAGCGACCAGCACTGGCCGGAGGACGTCGAGGCGACGTCGAACAGCGCCTGGTGCGAGAGGCCGAGCTTCTCGGCGAGCACGAAGGCCTCGGAGACGCCGATCATCGAGATGCCGAGGATCATGTTGTTGCAGATCTTGGCGGCCTGCCCGTTCCCGGCGCCGCCGCAATGCACGATCTTGCGGCCCATCTTGGCGAGGATCGGCTCGCCCCTGTCGAAGGCGTCGGTCGCACCGCCGACCATGAAGGTCAGCGTCGCGCCCTTGGCGCCGCCGGTGCCGCCCGAGACCGGGGCATCGAGCGAGAGGCAGCCGCGCTCGGCCGCCAGCGCATGCGCCTTGCGGGCGCTCTCGACGTCGATGGTCGAGGAATCGATCAGCAGCGTGCCGGGCTTCACCGCCGGCAGGATATCGGCCCAGACTGCGAGCACATGCTTGCCGGCCGGCAGCATGGTCACGACGATCTCGGAATCCGCGACCGCGTCCCGGGCGGAAGCCGCAATGCCGACGCCGAGCTCTGCGGCAGCGTTGCGCGAGGCCTCGACCAGATCGAAGGCTTTGACGCTGTGCCCGGCCTTGACGAGGTTGCCGGCCATCGGGCCGCCCATATTGCCGAGGCCGATGAAGGCGATGTTGGTCATGCTGCGCTTCCTTCCATTCTTCTTGACGGAATACTCTTTGCGGAATATCTTGGTGACCGATGATACGATCCTTCGCGCAGCGCGATGCCGAGCTGCTCTTCAACGACAGGCCGGTCCGGCGCTTCGCGGCGATCGAACGTATCATTCGCCGCAAGCTTCTGCTGCTTCATGCAGCCGCCAGGCTGGACGATCTGCGCATTCCGCCGGGCAACAGGCTGGAGGCCTTGCGCGGCGATCGGGCGGGGCAGCATTCGATCCGCGTCAACGATCAATGGCGGGTCTGTTTCATCTGGAAGGACGGAGAGGCGCATGATGTCGAAATCGTCGACTATCACTGATCCGCAGGACCATGCCGATGAGGCGGCGCTCGCTCCGCTTCCACCCGGTGAGATTCTGCTGGAGGAGTTCATGAAGCCGCTCGGCATCACCCAGAACCGCCTGGCGCGGGACATCGATGTGCCGGTCAGCCGCATCGCCGGCGTGGTCAAGGGCGATCGGGCGATCACGGCCGACACGGCGTTGCGTCTCGCGCAGTTCTTCGCGACCTCGCCGGAGATGTGGATGACCCTGCAGAGCGATTACGACCTGCGCATCGCGCGACAGGCATCGGGCCGCGAGATCGAGAGCCGGGTGAGGCCGCTCGCCGCATAGGCTCAATTCCCCTTCGCGCGTCCCACCAGCCCGCGCGCGACGATCATCCGCATCACTTCGTTGGTGCCTTCGAGGATCTGGTGGACGCGCAGGTCGCGGACGATCTTCTCGATGCCGTAATCGGCGAGATAGCCGTAGCCGCCATGGATCTGCAGGGCATCGTTCGCGACCTCGAAGCCGGTGTCGGTGGCGACGCGCTTGGCCATGGCACAGAGCTTGGTCGCGTCCGGCGTCTTGGCGTCGAGCGCGGCGGCCGCACGCCACAGAAAGGTGCGGGCCGCCTCGAGCTCCGTCGCCATATCGGCGAGCTTGAACTGCATGGCCTGGAAATCGGCGATAGGGCTGCCGAAAGCCTTGCGCTCTTTGGCATAGGCTAGCGCCTTGTCGAGTGCGCCCTGCGCCCCGCCGATCGAGCAGGCGCCGATGTTGAGCCGCCCGCCGTCGAGGCCGGCCATGGCGATCTTGAAGCCGATGCCCTCCGGGCCGAGGCGGTTCGCCACCGGCACGCGGCAGTTCTCGAAGATCACGGCGCGCGTCGGCTGGGCGTTCCAGCCCATCTTCTTCTCGTTGGCGCCGAAGGAGAGGCCGGGCGTGTCCTTCTCGACGACGATGGTCGAGATGCCCGAAGGGCCGGGCTCGCCGGTGCGCGCCATCACGACATAGATGTCGGAGACGCCGGCGCCCGAGATGAACTGCTTCTGGCCGTCGAGGACGTAATGGTCGCCATCGAGCACGGCCTTCGTCTTCAGCGCGGCTGCGTCGGAGCCAGCACCGGGCTCGGTCAGGCAATAGCTGGCGAGGTGCTCCATGGTGCAGAGCTTCGGCAGGAAGCGCTGGCGCTGCTCGCCCTCACCGTAGCGGTCGATCATCCAGGCGCACATGTTGTGGATCGAGATATAGGCCGCCACCGTCGGACAGCCGGTCGAGAGCGCCTCGAAGATCAGCGCCGCGTCGAGCCGCGTGAGGCCGGAGCCGCCAACATCCTCCTGGATGTAGATGCCGCCCATGCCGAGCGCAGCGGCAGCGCGCATCTCTTCGACCGGGAAATGCTTCTCCTCGTCCCAGCGCGTGGCATGGGGCGCGAGCGTTTCGGCAGCGAAATCCTGCGCCATGTCGCGGATGGCGATCTGGTCTTCGGTGAGAGCGAAGGCGTTCAAGGCTGGCCCTCCTGATCAATGAGATAGTCCCGTCGCGCAGTCGCGCGCAATCGCGACGAAAGGCAGGGCCTGTTCGCGTCGTCGGATCGGAATGGGGAAGGGTGGCCGGCACATCGCGATGCGCCGGCAGCATTCATGGCAGGTCGGGCCGCGCGGGGAAGGCCGGAAGCGGCATTGCGATGATCCGCAGCGCTCGCTCCATGGCCTCCTCCGGCGGTTCCGTGTCAGTTCATCGTCGGGATGACGAAGCTGGCGCCGTCCTTGATGCCGCTCGGCCAGCGGGCCGTCACCGTTTTGGTCTTGGTGTAGAAGCGGATCGAATCCGGGCCGTGCTGGTTGAGGTCGCCGAAGGCGGACCGCTTCCAGCCGCCGAAGGTGTAATAGGCCAGCGGCACGGGGATCGGCACGTTGATGCCGACCATGCCGACCTGCACCTTCGACGCGAAGTCGCGCGCGGCGTCGCCGTCGCGGGTGTAGATCGCGGTGCCGTTGCCGTATTCGTGGTCGTTGGTGAGCTTCAGCGCCTCGTCATAGCTGTCGGCGCGGACGACCGAGAGCACCGGCCCGAAGATCTCTTCCTTGTAGATCCGCATGTCCTTGGTGACGTTGTCGAACAGGCAGCCGCCGACATAGAAGCCGTTCTCATAGCCCTGCATCTTGAAGCCGCGGCCGTCGACCACGAGCTTGGCGCCTTCCTCCACGCCGACATCGACGTAGTGTTTGATCTTCTCCATCGCCGCCTTGGTGACGACGGGGCCGTAATCGGCGGTGAGATCGGTCGAGGGACCGACCTTGAGGCTCTCGACGCGCGGGATCAGCCGCTTGACCAGTTCGTCGGCCGTCTTCTGGCCGACCGGGACCGCGACCGAGATCGCCATGCAGCGCTCGCCGGCCGAGCCGTAGCCGGCTCCGATCAGCGCATCGACGGCCTGATCCATATCGGCGTCGGGCATGATGACCATGTGGTTCTTGGCGCCGCCGAAGCACTGCACGCGCTTACCGTTCGCGCAGCCGCGAGCGTAGATGTACTCGGCGATCGGGGTCGAACCCACGAAGCCGACGGCCTTGATCTCGGGATGGTCGAGGATGGCGTCGACGGCTTCCTTGTCGCCGTTGACGACGTTGAGGATGCCGGGAGGCCCGCCTGCCTCGACGAAGAGCTCGGCGAGACGCATCGGTACGCCCGGATCGCGCTCGGACGGCTTCAGGATGAAGGCGTTGCCGCAGGCGATCGCGGGGCCGAGCTTCCAGAGCGGGATCATCGCCGGGAAGTTGAACGGGGTGATGCCGGCGACGACGCCGAGCGGCTGGCGCAGCGAATAGATGTCGATGCCCGGGCCGGCGCCGTCGGTGAACTCGCCCTTCATCAGGCCGGGCACGCCGAGGGAATACTCGATCACCTCGACGCCGCGCTGGATGTCGCCCTTGGCGTCGGGAATGGTCTTGCCGTGCTCGCGGGCGAGCAGCTCGGCAAGCTCCTCGTTGTTCTGGGCGATGAGGTCGAGGAACTTCATCAGCACGCGGGCGCGGCGCTGCGGGTTGACCGCTGCCCATTTCGGCTGCGCCTCGGCGGCGTTCTGCACGGCGGCGTCGAGTTCGGCGGCTGAGGCGAGCGCGACCTTGCCGATCACGCTGCCGTCCATCGGCTGGAAGATGTCGGAGCTGCGCCCCGACGTGCCCGCGACCTGCTTGCCGCCGATGAAATGTCCAACCTGACGCATGGCGCCCTCCCTACGAATTGCTGGTGTGTTGATCTTCCCAAGACCCTACCATTCTCGTTTGCGCACGGATATAGCGAGAGTAGAACGTTGGTCGTGCGAAAAAACAAATACGAGGAGGGGAGCCTTGGAGCGATTCGATTGGGACGATCTGCGCTTCTTTCTCGCCGTTGCGCGCTCCGGGCGCTTGACGGCTGCGGCCCGCAGGCTCGGAGCCGACCACGCCACCGTCTCGCGCCGCATCACCTCGCTGGAGGAAGCGCTCAAGGCCAAGCTCTTCGAGCGCCGGCCGCAGGGCTACACACTGACCGCGCATGGCGAGCGGCTGCTCGCCAAGGCGGAGAGCATGGAGACCGAGGCTCTCGCGATCCAGAGTGACATCGGCGGCGCTGACATGGCCTTGTCCGGCACGGTCAGGATCGGTGCGCCGGACGGTTTCGGCACCGCCTTCCTGGCGCCGCGGCTCGCAACCTTTGCGAGATCCTATCCCGGCCTCGAAATCCAGCTCATCGCGATGCCGCGACTCTTGTCGCTGTCGAAGCGCGAGGCCGATGTCGCGATCACGCTGGCCCCGCCCAAGGAGGGCAAGGTCGTCGCGCGCAAGCTCTCCGACTACCGCCTGGGTCTCTACGCGTCGCCGGAGTACCTCGCGTCGATGCCGCCGGTGACGCAGCCGGAGGATCTCTTCGAGCACCGCATCATCGGCTATATCGACGACCTCATCTTCTCGCCGGAGCTCGACTATCTCGACGAGGTCGCCAAGGGGCTGCGCGCCCATGTCCAGAGCTCCAGCGTCATCGCGCAGATGAATGCTGTGGTGGCGGGCGCCGGCATCGGCGTGATCCATCATTTCATGGCGGAGGGCGAGCCGCGCCTCGTCCCCGTTCTGCCGGAGACGGTGCAGATCACGCGCTCCTTCTGGCTGTTGGTCCATGCCGATCTGAAGGACGTTGCGCGGGTGCGCGCCATCGTCGACTTCATCGTGCGCGAGGCGAAAACGTCTCGGACCTTGCTGATGGGCGAGGGGAGGGTGGAGCATCGCGCAGCCGCCGAATAGCGCGAGCGGCGAGGCCGCGCGGATCTTTCAGCGCTCGTCCCGCGGATCGAGCGCACGGCCGCTGCGATAGGCGTCGAGGAAGCGATCGGACGCGATCAGGTCGGCAAGGGCCCGCAGACCCTTTGCGACATCGGGGCCGAGCGTGGTCTCGACGCGCCCATTGGCCGCTGCCCAGCGCGAAACGGCCTGCCGGAGGCGATCCCGGCCTGCTGCCGTCAGGCCTGCCCGCTTGCTGCGCCTATCCTCCAGATCGGGATGCAGTTCGACCAGCCCGTCCCGGACCAACGGGCGCAGAGCATGGGTGAGTGCCGAGATCTGGATGAGCTGGCGTGCCGCAACTTCGTTCAGTGTCGGGCCACTGCCGTCTTCGGTCAGGCCATCGATAGCAGCGAGCAGTCCGAACTGTGTCGCCTTCAGGCCGAGCGGTGCGATCGCATCGTCATAGAGCTGGCCCAGCCGCCGCGTGGCGCGTCGCAAGGCAGTATTGGTGCAGGCAAGCGCGAAGAACGCCTCCGGCACATCCTCCTGTCCCTCGCAGGCCTCCGGCGTCCTCTGATCGGATGTCATGTTCATACCCCTAAAATGGTTGAGCACCGCACTATTGAAAAGGGCTCGGGTGCTCCCATTTTATTGAGCGCTCAACAAAAAAGTTGAGTACTCAATTTAATAGGACGTTTCATCATGAGCACGCCTTCCCACCGCAAGCTCGCTGTCGTCACCGGCGCTTCCGCCGGCATCGGTGCCGTTTATGCCGACCGCCTCGCCGCGCGCGGATACGATCTTCTGCTGATTGCGCGCCGGCGCGACCGGCTGGAGGAGGTGGCCCGCCGTATCGCGGCCGTCCATGGCCGCGAGGCCGAGATTCTGGTTGCCGATCTCGCCGAAGAGGCCGACATCGCAGGTGTCGAGCGCGATCTCGCGGCGCGCGGAGACATCGAGCTTATCGTCAACAATGCCGGCATCGCCCGCTTCGCGCCGATCGCGAAGGCGCCTGCTTCCGACTCCGCCGCGCAGATCGCCCTGAATATCGGCGCGCTGACGCGGCTCACCCATGCCGTCCTGCCGGGCTTCGTCGCGCGGAACCGCGGGACGATCGTCAATATCGCCTCGATCCTCAGCCTGCACACACTGCCCTATAGCGCGGTCTATAGCGGTACGAAGGCCTATGTCCTCGCATTCTCGCGCGGTCTGCAGTCTGAACTTGAGGGGACGGCGGTGAAGGTCCAGAGCGTGCATCCGCCGGCGACGGCGACCGATATCTGGGAACTGGCGGGCGTGTCCCTGGAGAACTTCGACCCGGAGAAGGTGATGACCACGGAAGATCTGGTCGATGCCGCGCTTGCCGGGCTCGATCGCGACGAGGCGATCACCTGGCCTTCGGTCGCGGATGAAGCACTGTGGGCAGCGTTCGACGATGCCCGTACGGCGATCGTCACAGCGTCGCAGACCCGGAAGCCGGCGCCGCGTTACGCCGCCTGAAGCGAACCATCCCTCCGCAGGCCGCCCCGTTGTGAGATGGCCTGCCCGGGCTCAGAGTGCGTCGGCGCAGACCCGGTTCCGGCCGCTTTGCTTGGCGACGTAGAGCGCGCGGTCCGCGAGGCCGAGACAGGCGTCCAGCTCGTCCTCGGGGCCGATCTGGGCTACGCCCAGTGAAACCGTGAGGGCGAGCGTTTCGTTGTCCAGGACCAGTGGTTCCCGGGCAATCGCCTCCCGGATGTCGTCGCAAAGCCGGGTCGCCTCGGCGAGGTCCGCGCCCGGAAAGAGGATGGCGAATTCCTCGCCGCCGACGCGCGCCAGCAGGTTGAAGCCGCGCTCGGCGGCCGCGCTCAGGCCGCGTGCGACGGCTGCCAGAGCCTTGTCGCCCCCGTCATGGCCGTAGCGGTCGTTCAGGCGCTTGAAGTGGTCGACGTCGAGGATGGCGATCGAAACGGGCAACCCCATCTCGCGGGCTTCGCCCACCAGCTTCTGGCCGCGTTCGAAGAAGTGGCGGCGATTGAACAGGCCGGTGAGGAAGTCGCGCGCGGCGAGGTCCTGCAGCTGTTTGAGCTGCGTCAGCGTCTCGACATTGGACGCGATGCGGCACTGCAGTTCCTCGAGCACGAAGGGGCGCGAGACGAAGTCGTGCGCGCCGGCCTTGAGGAAGCCCGCCGAAGTCTTGCGGTCGGTCGAGGACGAGATGCCGAGAAGCCGGACATGCGGATGGAGACGCCTGATACGGCGCGCCAGCTCGAAACCATCCATGTCGGGCATGTAGTAGTCACTGACGACGAGCTGGATGTCGGGATTGCCCTCCAGGATCGTCAGCGCCTCCTGCCCGGAGCCGGCCTCGACCACGGCATATTGCTGGATCGCGAGCATGCGGGCGAGCACCTTGCGGGTGGTCCGGGTGTCGTCGACGACGAGGATCCGGGTGTTGCGGTTGTCCAGCGCCCGTTTGACCGTGTTGACGAGGTTGGGCAGCGCAAACTCGTTGTCTTTCAGGACGTAGTCGATCACCTCCCGTTCCATGATCCGCCCGCGCGTGGCGAGATCGAAGGTAGCGGTGAAGACGACGGAGGGGATGCCGTGGGTCACGGTCCAGTCCAGCGCCTCGCCGCGGGGGGCGTCGGGCAGGTTGAGATCGACGACCGCGATCGCGTAGGCGCCCGGCGCTGCGACGATGATCTCGCTCAGGTCCTTGAGCGAACCGCAGGTCGTGACGGGCAGCCCGGTCTCAGCTTCGAGGAACTGCCGTAACGCCAGCGAGAAGGTTCGGGAGTCCTCGATGACGAGAATCTTGCGGTCGTCGGCAATTGGATCTTGTCTTGTCTGAAGCATCGTAAGAGCACCCATGCTTCATCTAGGGCGCTCCCAAGCTTAATTTTTCGTCACGGCGGCGCTGCGACTGTGCCGCCGCCGGCGCGGCATCCTAGATGCGCCAGGGCAGGATGTTCTGCGGCAGGTGCCGGCCGAGCAGGTCGAGGATCAGCATCGCGACCAGGATGATGGCCGAGGCGCTGATGGCGACGGCCGCGGCCTCGCCGGCGAGGCCGGCTTCCTTCAGGCTGAACAGCACGACGCCCAGCGTCTCGGTGCCGGAGGACCACAGCAGCGCCGAGACTGTCAGCTCGTTGAACGCGACGAGGAAGACCATCAGCGCCGAGACGGCGGCTGCCGGCGCCAGGATCGGGGCGACGATGAAGCGCAGCATCTGCCAGAGGCTGGCGCCGTCGAGCTTTGCCGCCTCTTCGTGATGCGCCTCGATCTGGGCCATGGCCGCGACGGGGGCCTTCAGCGCCAGCGGCAGGAATCGGGCGAGATAGGCGAAGAGGATGATGAAGGGCGTGCCGTAGATGCTCACGCCGATCAGCGGCAGCGGCTTCAGGAAGATCAGGATGCAGGCGATGGCGAGGACCACGCCGGGCAGGGCATAGGGCAACTCGATCATGAGCTCGATCGGACGCCTCAGCTTGCCCATTCGCCGCTCCAGCCCATAGGCGAAAGCGATCGCGAGGAAGGCCAGGATCACGGCGGCGGCGCCGGCGAAGAGCAGCGAGTTGCGGAAGGCGCGCATGGTCACGGCTTGCCTGAGCAGAACTTCAGTGAACTTGTCGAAGGTCAGCGTTTGCCAGGATAGAGCGACGCCGAGCGCGGGCGTCAGCGCCTCGCTCAGCAGCGCCAGCAAGGGCAATCCGAGTTTCAGTGCCAGCAGCAGCCAGAGCCCGGCCGCGACGAAGGGGCGGGCAGAGCCCAGCAGCCAGTAGGGTTCGAGCGGCCGCTCGATCTCGACCTTGCCGCGTTGGCGCCGGGCGACCAGCGTGCCCGCGACGATGCCGAGCGCCGCCACGATGCCGACGAGCACGGCAAGCGCCGCCGTCTCGCCAAGGCTCGACGGGCCGAAGCTCGACAGCCGGCGATAGATCAGCGTCGGCAGCGTGAGATAGTTCACCGGCAGGCCGAGCAGCGCTGGGATGCCGAAATTGCCGACGCCCGCAACGAAGGCGATGAGGCCGGCTGCGACGATCTGCGGTCGCAGCACCGGGATGATGATGCGCGCGGTGATGGTGGCGTTCGACGCGCCCTCCATCTGCGCCGCCTCGACCAGCGATTGCGGTATGCTGCGCAGGCCGGTCCAGAGCGTGATCGCGACCAGCGGCGCATGGTGGAGCGCCATCACCAGGATGATGCCCCCGCGACCCAGCAATGGATTGGGGGTGCCCGGGGCGGGAGCGAGGCCGATGAGCGAAAGGATCTGCGAATTCGGCGCGAGCAGGCTGAGGAAGGCGAGCGCTGCGACCTGCGGCGCGATCATCATCGAGAAGACGAAGAAGAAGGCGAGGGGGCGTTTCCCGCGCACATCGGTGACGCCGAGAGCCAGAGCGACGATGCCGCCGACAATGAGAGCACCGAGCGCGGAAATGCAGGCGGTTTCCAGCGTATGCCAGGTCGCGGCGACGGCGGAACGGCTCGCCATCTCGGCGAAGGCGGCATCCGGCGCGAACTGCCAGCCGGGAGCGAAGGCCGCGGCGACGAGCCGGAAGAAGGGCAGCCCGCCGAGCAGCAGCGCGACCGCGACGACGAGCGCCGGCAGGCCGAGGCCGTCCGGCAGCCGCAGAGGCAGCAGAGGCGGTGCCGCGAGCGCGGGCTCCCGCTTCGTGTTCTGGTCGATGGCCAGCGTCATGGCGCCGGCGCCCCTAGCATGGAAGCGACCTTACTCGAAGATCGAGCTGAAGCGCTTGCGCGCCGCAGCCTCGTCGGCGAGCGCCTTGGCGGCGTCGAACGACATCAGCTTGATCGCGCTGCGCGCCGGGTAGCCCGCGGGCAGGGCGACATCGGGATGGGCCGCGACATAGCCCTGCTTCAGCGCGAGTTCCTGGCCCTCCTTCGACAGCAGGAAGTCGATGAAGGCCTTCGCGGCCTCCGGGTTCTTCGTGCTCTTCAGGATCGCCACGGGCTCGCTGACGGCGGAGACGCCCTCGCTCGGGAAGACGAACTCGACCGGCGCGCCCTTGGCCTTCTCGCGGATCGGCATGAAGTCGACGATCATGCCGTAGAGCTTCTCGCCCGTGGCGACCTGGCGCAGGATGTCGCCATTGGCGCCGGCGGCCAGCGTGCCGTTCTCCTTGAGCTTCTCGTAGAAGTCCCAGCCGTCCTTCAGATTCCCGGTTAGCGTGATCGTGTGGATCAGCGCGGCGCCCGAGTTCAGCGGGCTCGGCATGGCCAGCTGGTTCTTGGCTTCCGGCCTGGTGAGATCGGTCCAGCTCGCCGGCTTCATCGCCGCCTTGGTGTTGTAGACGATTCCGGTGGTGATCAGCTTGGTCGCGAACCACATCTTCTTGGGATCATGGACGCCGGCCGGGTAGGCGGCGACATCGGCCTTGTCGTGGGCGAGCAGCCTGTCGTCCTTCTTGAGGCCTTCCATCGTCACCGAATCGGCGATCAGGAGCACGTCGGCCTGCGGGGCGCCGGCCTCGAATTCCGCCTTGAGCTTCGCCATGATGCGCGGCGTTCCGTCGCGGACGAAGGAGACGTCGACCTTTGGGTATTTCGCCTTGAAGGCGTCGATCGTCTGCTGGGCGTCGGTGTTCGGCTGGCTGGTGTAGAGTACGAGCTTGCCTTCGGCCGCGAGCGCGCCGGACGCGGCGGCAAGGCCGGCCGCAATGATGAAGGCGTTCAAGGCCTTGGGCTGCATGGAACTCTCCGTCTCTGAATCGCGATTGCGAGATGGCGCTGCGCGTAGACCGCGTAGATGACGGTTCCATGAAACCGCTGCCGGAAGCTGTGCCCGGGCCGGTCCAGTTTGGAATTAAAAATACTATTTGCGGAGAGCCGGACCGTCTTGTTTCGTGCGGGGCTTTTCGACTAGGGTCGCGGCAAGGCGATCAAAAACGTCGAATTAAAACGGTTTAAAAGGGAGGTTATCTGATGAAATTGGCTCGAAATTTCGCGATGGGCACCGCCGTCGCCGCGGTCCTCGCGGGCTGGACCGGGGCTGCTTCGGCGCAGGAAGTCCTCACCGCCTGGTTCACCAAGGGCTTCTATAAGGGCGAGGACGACGCGCTGTTGGCGGTCGTCGACAAGTTCCAGAAGGCAACCGGCGTCAAGGTCGAGCTCTCGCTCTATGCGACCGAGGACTGCGTCACCAAGTCGGTCGGCGCCGTCGATGCCGGCACGCCGCCGGATGTCGGCTTCTGCACCACCTATGATTTCCGCACGACCGGAAAATGGGCCTATGACGGCAAGCTCGAGGACGTCTCGGACGTGCTTGAGCCGCTCAAGTCCGAGCTGCAGCCTATGGCGCTCTCGACCACCTTCCTGATGAACGGCAAGGCCGGCAAAAAGTCCTACTATGCCTTCCCGGTCGAGCAGCAGATGATGCACATCACCTACTGGAAGGACATGCTGGAGGAGGCCGGCTTCAAGGAGGCCGACATCCCGAAGACCTGGGACGGCTACTGGGACTTCTGGTGCGACAAGGTGCAGGGTTCGCTGCGCGCCAAGGGCAAGCGCATCTACGGCATCGGCCATCCGATGGGCATCGCCGCCTCCGACACCTTCTACTCCTTCCTGACTTTCGCCAACGCCTATAACGCCAAGGTCGTCGACGAGAACGGCAAGATCGTGCTCGACCAGCCCGAGAACAAGAAGGCGATGGTCGAGGCGGTGAAGTCCTACGCCAACATCTTCCAGCGCGGCTGCACGCCGCCGTCCTCCGTCAACTGGCTCGACCCGGACAACAACGTCGCCTTCCACAACCGCACGACTGTCGCCACGCACAACGCCACGATCTCGATCGCCGGCAAGCATATGGACGACATGAACAACCCCTCGCTCACGGCCGAGCAGCGGGCGCAGGCGAAGAAGAACTACGAGGACAACATTCGCACGGCCGAGTTCCCGCTCAAGGCCGACGGCAGCAAGATGACGAACCTTGCCGCGGTCAAGACGGCGGTGATCTTCGCCGATGCCAAGAACAAGAAGCGCGCCAAGGAATTCATGGCCTTCTTCATGAAGGACGAGAACCTGCGGCCGTTCGTCGAAGGCTCGGCCGGCCGCTGGGTCCCGACGACGCTGAAGGGCATCGAGGCGCCGTTCTGGTCTGACGGCAAGGACCCGCACCGCGCGGTCGTCTACAAGCAGTACAAGGACGGCACCGTGCCGTTCCAGTTCGTCTACAACTACAACTTCACGACCGTGAACGCCGAGAACGTCTGGGCCAAGGCCGTGAACCGCGTCGTTCAGGACAAGATCCCGGCCGAACAGGCCGTTGACGAGATGATCGCCCGCATCAAGCAGATCGCCGGGTAAGCATTGGACCGAAAGGTGGAAGCCGCCTTTCGGAAGAATCCGATGCAGGAACGAGAACATCGATCGTCGGAGCGGATCGGCGTATCCGCCCCGGCGATCTGAGGGCCCCGCGTCCCTTACGCTCGCATCCTCGATCCGCCGCGGCAATGCCTGCCGCGGCGGAGCTTTCACCGGGTGACAATTCCAGGGAGAGTCCATGAGCACTGCCGCCATGACAGCGCCGATTTCGGCACCGCGTGAGGATAAATCGGGCTTCACGCGCGACCGCGCGACCTGGGGTGCGATCATGCTGGCGCCCTATGTGCTCGTCTTCGCTGTGATGGTGGTCTACCCGGTTGGCTATGGCCTCTGGCTCGGCCTCAACTGGAACTCCTACAAGGCGCTCTTCGCCGACCCGATCTTCCTGCGCACCGTCGTCAATACGATCATCTTCCTGTTCGTGGCGGTGAACCTGAAGTTCCTCATCGCACTGGGGTTGTCCGGCTTTTTCGTGCAGCAGCGGGCCTGGATCCGCTTCGTGCTGGTGCTGTTCATCCTGCCCTGGGCGGTGCCTTCGATCCCGACCATCCTGTCGTTCCGGGTGATGTTGAACCCGGAGAACGGCATGGTGAACCAGCAGCTCTTCCAGTGGTTCGGCGTCATGGAGGGGCCGGGCTGGCTGACCGATCCGACGCTCGCCTTCGCCATGTCGATCATGGTCCACATCTGGAAGTCGCTGCCGTTCTGGACGCTGATCCTGATCACTGGCCGGCTCGCCATCGCGCAGGACCTCTACGAGGCGGCAAGCGTCGATGGTGCCAATCGCTGGCAGCAGTTCCGCTTCATCACCTGGCCCTCGCTGGCGACGCTCTACGTCACCTCGACCATGCTCTCGATGATCTGGACGCTGGGCGACTTCAACAGCGTCTATCTGCTCAACAGCGGCGGCCCCGGCGACCTCAATCACGTCCTCGCGACGCTGGGCATCCGCTATATGCGCAACAACAATCTCGATCTCGGCATCGCCTCGATCATCGTCGCCATGCCGCTGATCCTGCCGATGGTCTTCGTGATGGTGAAGCGCCTGTCGAAGGGAGCGGACGCATGAGGAAGTTCCTCGACGAAGGCAAGCTGATCCTGATCGCGATTCCCGTGCTGATCTGGACGCTGCTGCCGATCTACCACCTCTTCGTGCTGTCGATCTCGAACCAGGAGTCGATGCTGGCCGGCAAGCTCTGGCCGGACAACCCGACGCTGCAGAATTTCCAGATCGTCTTCAACCAGCAGCACTACTACCTGCATAATTTCTGGCGGCAGCTGTTCAACAGCTTCTTCATCGCGATCGCGACGGGGGGGATCACGCTGTTCGTCGCGACGCTCGCCGCCTTCGCCATCGCCCGGCTCAAGGTGAAGGGCGGGCGCACGATGATGAATCTCGCGCTCGCGACCTATCTCATCCCGGCCGCCTTCCTCGCCATCCCCATGTACAAGGCGATGGGCTCCTACGGGCTGCTCAATACGCAGGCCTCGCTGATCCTCGCCATGGTCGCGCTGGCCTCGCCCTATGCGATCTGGGTGCTCAAGCAGGCCTCGGACAAGCTGCCCAAGGAGCTCGACGAGGCGGCGGTGATGGACGGCGCCACCTCGCTCCAGCTCTTCCGGCTGGTCTATCTGCCGCTGATGAAGCCCTCGATGGTGGTGATCGGCATCTACGCGCTGCTGCTCGCCTGGAACGAGTATCTCTACGCCTTCCTGCTGCTCTCCTCGGAGAAGGCGGTGCCTCTGGCCGTCGGCCTCGGCCTCTTCCTTTCGGCCGACGATGCGCCCTGGAACCTGCTGATGGCGGCGGGTCTGCTCTATGCCATCCCGCCAGCCGTGATCTATTACGGCTTCCGCAAGAACATGGTCAGCGGCCTGACCTCGGGCGCGGTGAAGAGCTGATGAACTCGTCATTCTCGGGCGAAGCGAAGCTTCGACCCGAGAATCTAGGGCCAGAAGGAGCGCTTCTCCCTCCAGAGATGCCCGGGTCAAGCCCGGGCATGACGCGCGGGTGATTCCGCCGCATGGCAGAACTGCTTCATCGCTCTCGCAATGGCGGCGAACAGGCGTCACATTGCGTGCGTTATGACAAGAAGAATTGTCGAGGATAGATCAATGACCGCCTCCAAGCTCGACCAGCTCCGCGAAATGACCACTGTCGTCGCCGACACCGGCGATATAGAGGCCGTGCGCCGGTTGAAGCCGGTCGACTGCACCACGAATCCGACCCTGATCCTCAAGGCCGTCGAGGCCCCGGCCTATGCCCATCTCGTCGACGAAGCGATCGGCTGGGGCAAGAAGCAGGGTGGCGGCGAGAAGGCGGTCCATGCCGTCTGCGACCGCCTCGCGGTGAGCTTCGGCACCGAGCTGGCCAAGATCGTGCCCGGCCGTGTCTCGACCGAGGTCGATGCCGATCTCTCCTTCGATACGCAGGCAAGCATCGAGAAGGCCCGCGCCATCATCGCCGCCTACAAGGAGCGCGGCGTCGGCAAGGACCGCATCCTGATCAAGGTCGCCTCGACCTGGGAAGGGCTGCAGGCGGCCAAGGTGCTGCAGGCCGAGGGGATCGACTGCAACCTGACGCTGCTTTTCGCGCTGCCGCAGGCGGTCGCTGCGGCCGACGCCAGGGTCTTCCTGATCTCGCCCTTCGTCGGGCGCATCCTCGACTGGCACGTCAAGGCCGGCGGCGGCCCCTACACCGCCGAGACCGATCCCGGCGTCGTTTCGGTCCGGTCGATCTATGCCTATTACAAGACCTACGGCATCGACACGGTGGTGATGGGCGCCTCCTTCCGCAACACCGGCGAAATCGAGGCGCTGGCCGGCTGCGACCGGCTGACCATTGGCCCGGGCCTGCTCGACGAGCTCGCCGGCGCGACCGGGGAGCTGCCGCGCAAGCTCAAGCGCGAGGCGCCCGGCAAGGCTCCGGAAAAGCTCGTGCTCGACGAGAAGGCCTTCCGCTTCGCCATGAACGAGGACGCGATGGCGACGGAGAAGCTGGCGGAAGGCATCCGCGGCTTCGTCAAGGACCTGCGCAGCCTGCGCAAGCTCGTTGCCGAAAAGCTCGGCTAAAGCGGCCATGGCGGAGCGCCGGCCGCCATCGGGACCGATCTGCTGCAGCAGATGAGCGGAGACGGTCGCGGCCATGGTCGCCAAGAGCCCGCTGAAGCGGCTCGGCAAGGTCGCGGAGCTGGTCGAGCTGGTCGCCTGGCTMGCGAGCGAGTGTTGCAGCTTCTCGACGGGTGCGGTCTTCGATCTTTCGGGCAGGCGCGCCACTTACTGACGCCCGGCTTGCGTCAGATCATTGACGCAACCGCTGCGTGGGTTTCTCATGCGAGTCGTCGAACGAGGCGGCCCGGCTGTCGCGGCTGCCCGGAATGGAGTCTGCCGCCATGAGCACACCGTCTGGAGTCTCCACCCCTCCCTCTCTCGGTACGCATCTCATTCCGCTCCGGCGTAGTTGGGGCTGGCTGATGGCGGAGGGGATCGTCCTCATCATCCTCGGCGTTCTGGGTCTCGGCGCCGTGGCGCTGCTCAGCCTCGCCAGTGCGATCTGGTTCGGCGCCATGATCTTCGTCGGCGGCATCGTCGTGCTGATCGACGCCTTCCGCCATCAGGGCTGGAAAAGCCGCCTGTGGCACATCCTGATCGGCGTGCTCTACGTCGCGGTCGGCGTGATGACCTTCGTCAATCCGCTGGTCGCCACGGCCTCGCTGACCCTTCTGGTCGGTGCGGCCCTGGTCGCGACGGGCGTGCTGCGCCTCATCATGGCGTTCCAGAACCGGGAGCTGCCCTATTGGGGCTGGGTCGCGTTCTCCGGCGCGCTGTCGTTGCTGCTCGGCGGCATGATCCTGGCGCAATGGCCCGGCTCGAGCCTGTGGGTACTCGGCACTTTCCTGGCGATCGAGCTGATCTTTCAGGGCTGGGCGGCGATCGCGCTGGCGCGCGCCATCCGCTCGACCTTTGACGGTGTCCGGCCGGGGGGCTGACGCAGGAAGGCTAGGGCTGGGCGGATTCGCGTTGCGCCACCGGCTGGGCCAGCGAGATGTCGGCCGGGCTGGGTGGTGCGTCGCGGAAATCGCGGAAGAAGCTGCGGCCGCCGGCCGCGGCTGCTTGCAGTTGGCCCTTCCAGCTCTTCTCGCCGGGTTTGCCGCCTAGCGCGGTAAAGTCACCCTCGATCATGTGATCGCTGTCGCGGCCCTGATAGACCAGCACGCCCCGTGCTGTGACKACCACATCGCCGCGTCGCAATGTCGGGTCCTTCAGATACCAATCGGGGTCCCGCTGGGGATCGAGCTTGACCACGGGTGGCTTCGGCTTGGAGGCCGCCTCGGCCGAAGCGCGTTTCCGGTGAGGCTTAACGGTGACGCTGAGCGGGTCATAGGGCTCGAACTCGATCACCGGACGCGGTTGAGGCCGTCCGAACAGGGCATTGGCCAAATTGTCGAGGAAGCCGGCGGCACCCGCAGGCATGGTTGCCGCGATGCTCGCCATCGCCGCGATAAATACGACCTCGCGCAACCGTCTCGCCATCTCGCCGGCCTCCCTGCCGGGACAACAACTGACGACTCGATGCAAAGTTTCAACGACAGGACGCGGGCGCGCTTAACGACCGGTCAATCGACCGGGTCCGCGGGAAGGCGCCGTCAACCTTGATAGGTCTGCCTTGAATCACCTTTTCGTGTTTCGGCTCTGGCGGCCATGGCATTTCCTTCAAGTTGACGGATGGTTGCCGCTTCTCAGGCAGCTTCCGGGTGCCATCATGATCAGGATCGTTGGCTTCTGCCTCGCAGCCCTGCTGGCCGCATCGCAGGCGCAGGCCCAGTCTGCCTGGAGCTTCGATCGGGGTGCGACCGAGATCAGCTTCATCGGGCACCGTTTCGGGGCCGTGGTCACGAACGGCCGCTTCGAGCGATACGAAGGCAGCTTCGCCATCGATTTCGACCACCCCGAGCGAAGTCGTGTCCGTGTGACGCTGCAGACGGCGTCGATCAAGGCGGGTTCACCGCTGGTCGACGGCTTCATTGCCGGGGAGAGCATGCTCGATGCAGCGCACTATCCCGTGGCGAGCTTCGTTTCCGAAAACGTGTCGCGCACTGGCGAGCACAGCCTCGACATCCGCGGCAGGTTGACGATCAAGGGCGTGACACAGCCCTTCTCTGTGAAGGCGACCGTGGACGGAGACATCGAGCGGGCGAGGCGCGGCGACGTGCTGCCCTTCCAGGCCAACGGCAGTTTCCTGCGGCCAGCCTATGGCATCGGCCGGGACGTGAACATCGTCGACGACCAGATGGACATCGTCATCAAGGGGCGCCTGAAGCGATGAGCGATGGGGCGGGGCGGCCGGCGCGCTGGCATCCGGCCAGCGTCGTGCTGCACTGGCTGACGCTGCTGCTCGTGCTGTTCCAGTTCTGGATCGCAGGGCCGATGCGCGACGAGAGCCGCGACCTCATCTCCCGCTTCGAACTCTATCAGCGCCATAAATCCGTGGGGTTGACGATCGCGCTCTTCGTGGTGCTGCGGCTCTTGCTGCGTCTTGCCATTCCGCAACCGGGACCTTTCGAGAGCAATCCCTGGCTGCGGGGCGCGGCCGGCACCGTTCACGCCGGGCTCTATCTCTGCCTGCTGGCATTGCCGGTCACGGGGCTGCTGATGGCGGCGGCGGCGCCGATCCAAATCCCGACGCTCTATTTCGGGCTGTTTCCGGTGCCGCACCCGGTCGGTCCTAACCCTGCCATCTACCAGCGGATGCTGTGGCTGCACAATCAGCTCGGCAACATCCTGATCGCGCTCGGCGTCGCGCATGTGGCGGCGGTCGCCGTCCATATGCTGCTCTGGCGCGATGGCCTGCTCGGCCGGATGTGGTTCGGTCGGCGCTGGTCGTAACCGTCTTCAGCGACCGTTCGCCGCCTCGCCGCTTCGGTCGGCCTCCGCCGCCGCGGTGTCCGTCCTCCCTGGGGCGCTCTGGAACATGGTGCGGCCGCCCGCGGCTGCGGTCTGCAGATTTTGCTTCCAGCCCTTGGGATCGCTGCCGCCGAGCGCCACGAAATCGCTGGAGTGCGCCGCATCGCTGTCGCGCCCCTGATAGACCAGCACACCGCTCGCGGTGACGACAATATCGCCCCGTCGCAGCGTCGGGTCCTTCAAATACCAGTGACGGTCGGTCTGCGGGTCCAGCTTGGCGACCGGGAGCTTGGGCTTCGAGGAGGCTTCGGGTGCCCGCGGGCGTGGCCGCGCCCGGGGCCTGTCATCGTCGAACTCATAGATCGGCGAGGCCCGCAGGCGGGGCGCGCCGAAGATCGCCCGCGCCAGACTGTCGAAGAAGCCGGCCGCCTCCGCACCGGGCGCGGCTGCGACGGTCAGCAGAGCCGCCATCCCGAACCGGATCGCAAATCCGTGCCTCATCGCCGAGCCCTCCGCAGCGTCGTGTCCTCAACGACGTTTGGTCGCGGAAGGCGCGGCGCCGGTTCAGGGGCAACGGCGAGTTTTTTGCTTCGGCGCGATCAGTGCTTGCCCTTGGCCGCGAAAGCCTCGGCCCGGATCGTCGAGAGCGACTTCGCCGGCGTGATCGCCTCTGGGTCGAGCAGGCAGTGAATGATCGCGGGCTTGCCGCTCTTCACCGCGCGCTCGAAGGCCGGGGCGAACTCTTCGGTCTTCTCGACACGCTCGCCATGGCCGCCGAACGCCTTGGCATAGGCGGCGAAATCGGGGTTCTTCAGGGTCGTCGCCGAGACGCGGCCGGGATATTCGCGCTCCTGATGCATGCGGATCGTGCCGTACATGCCGTTATCGACGACGACGACGATCACCGGCAGGTCGTATTGCACGGCCGTCGCGAAGTCCTGGCCATTCATCAGGAAGCAGCCATCGCCGGCGAAGGCGATGACGGTGCGCTCCGGGAAGAGCCGCTTGGCGCCGATCGCGGCCGGCACGCCATAGCCCATCGAGCCGCAGGTCGGGGCGAGCTGCGTCGCGAACTTGTTGAAGCGGTGGAAGCGGTGCACCCAGGTCGCGTAATTGCCGGCGCCGTTGCACAAGATGGCGTCGTCGGGCAGCTGGCTGCGCAGCCAGCGCACCATCTCGCCGGGGTGGAACTCACCGGGCACGGGCGCCGGCTGCTCGCTCCAGGCGATATAGGCTTCGTGCGCGGCAGCGCCGGCGCCTTTCCAGGCCGGAGCCTTGGGGGGCTCGATCGCGGCCAATGCGGCGCAGAAGCCGGCGGGCGAAGCATTGATCGCGAGCGTCGGCCGGTAGACGCGACCCAGCTCCTCCGGATCGGCATGGACATGCACCAGCGGCCGGCCGGGATTGGGAATGCCGAACAGGGTGTAGGACTGGCTCGGCATCTCCGAGAGGCGTCCGCCGACGAGCAGGACGAGATCGCTCTCCTTGATCCGGGCGAGCAGCTTCGGGTTCGGGCCGATGCCGAGATCACCGGCGAAGTTCGGATGATCGGCCGGGAACAGCATCTGGCGGCGGAACGAGACAGCGACCGGCAGATCGAAACGCTCGGCGAAGGCCTGGAAGTCGGCGATCGCTTCCGGGCTCCAGCGCGAGCCGCCGAGGATCGCGATCGGCGACTTGGCCGCGGCGAAGCGCTTGGCGAGATCGGCCATCTGCACCGGCGAGGGATGCTGCTCAGTGACCTGATAGGGCTCCGCGTCGGCGACATCCGCGAGGTCGGTGAGCACGTCCTCGGGCAGCGCGATCACGACCGGGCCGGGCCGGCCCGAGGTCGCGACATGGAAGGCGCGGCTGATGATCTCCGGGATGCGCGCGGCATCGTCGATCTCGGTCGCCCACTTAGTCATCGTGCCGAAGACGGCGCGGTAATCGAGTTCCTGGAAGGCCTCGCGCTCGCGCATGCTGCCGTCGATCTGGCCGACGAAGAGGATCAGCGGGGTCGAGTCCTGGTCGGCGATATGGATGCCGGGCGAAGCGTTGGTCGCGCCGGGGCCGCGCGTCACGAAGCAGATGCCTGGCTTGCCGGTGAGCTTGCCGGCGGCTTCCGCCATCATGCAGGCGCCGCCCTCGGCCCGGCAGATGGTGACCTTCATCGAGGCGTCGTGCAGCGCGTCGAGCACGGCGAGATAGCTCTCACCGGGAACGCAGAAGGCGTCGGTGGCGCCATGGATCAGAAGCTGGTCGACGAGGATCTGCCCGCCGGTGCGATTAGCCATGTTCCCTGTCCCTTTCGCGAGCCCTCATCCTGAGGAGCGGGCAAAGCCCGCGTCTCGAAGGGTGCTCCAGAGCGCACTGGACCATCCTTCGAGACACTGCTTCGCAGCTCCTCAGGATGAGGGCTGAGTGTGTTATTCCGCCGCGGAGGCTCCGCCCCAGGCCGGATCGTTCAAAATGTCGTCTGCATGTTCGCCGAGCCGGGGGCTCGGCCGCTTTGCCACTTGCCGTACGCCGTTCATGACGATGGGCGAGGCGACGGTCGGGATATGGCCGGCCTTCGCGGCAGCGCTCGGCAACTCGACCTTGACGCCGCGCGCGACCACCTGTGGGTCGGCGAAGACCTCGCCGATGTCGTTGATCGGCCCTGCGGGTACGCCGACCTTTTCCAGCCCGGCCAGCAGATCGACTTTGGTCCGGCGCTTGCAAAGCTCGTGCAGCCGCGCCGTCAGCGCGACGCGGTTCTTCACCCGCGATTTGTTATCGAGATAGTCGGGATGGTCGGCCAGTGCCGGCTCGCCGAGCACGTCGCAGAGCTTGCGCCACTGCCCGTCGTTGCCGGTCGCGATGATGATATGGCCGTCGGCGACCGGGAACACGTCATAGGGCACGATGTTCGGATGGGCGTTGCCGAGCCGGGGCGGCGGGTTGCCGCCGACGAGATAGTTCATCGCCTGGTTGCCGAGCACGGCGACCTGCGAGTCGAGCAGGGCGAGATCGAGCGTGGCGCCTTCGCCGGTCGCATCGCGGTGGCGCAGCGCCGAGAGGATGCCGACCGAGGCATAGAGCCCGGTGTAGATGTCGGCGACCGCATAGCCGGCCTTCATCGGCGCGCCCGCCGGCTCGCCGGTGATCGACATGGCCCCGCCCATGCCCTGGACCAGGAAGTCGTAGCCGGCGCGCGGCGCATAGGGGCCGTCCTGGCCGAAGCCGGTGACCGAGCAATAGATCAGGCGGGGGAATTCCTTGCGCAGCGAGGCGGAGTCGAGCCCGTATTTGCTGAGGCCGCCCACCTTGAAGTTCTCGATGACGACATCGGCATGGGCGGCCAGTCGCCTGACCAGCGCCTGCCCCTCCGCCGTGCGGAAATCGGCCGTGATCGAGCGCTTGCCGCGATTGGCGGCATGGAAATAGGCCGCCGAGAGGTGCTCTTCGCCGGTGCCCTCGACGAAGGGCGGGCCCCATTTGCGGGTGTCGTCGCCCTCGGGCGCCTCGACCTTGACGACATCGGCGCCGAGATCGGCCAGGAGCTGGCCGATCCAGGGACCTGCAAGGATGCGCGCCAGTTCGAGGACGCGCAGGCCGGCGAGGGGAGGGGTCGTCATGGCGGGTTCGACTCGGGGGTCATGGTCGGGCTTGGCCCGACCATCTCCGGGGAGGTTCGCGTGGGACGAGATGCCCGGGTCAAGCCCGGGCATGACGCCTGATTGCGCTCAGAAGAACGCCTGCAGGCCGGTAATCGCCCGGCCGAGGATCAGCGCGTGGACGTCATGCGTGCCCTCATAGGTGTTCACCGTCTCGAGGTTCGCCGCATGGCGCATCACCTGATACTCGATCTGGATGCCGTTGCCGCCGTGCATGTCGCGAGCCTGGCGGGCGATGTCGAGTGCCTTGCCGCAGTTGTTGCGCTTGACCAGCGAGATCATCTCGGGGGCCATCTTGCCCTCGTCGAGCAGGCGCCCGACGCGCAATGAACCCTGCAGGCCGAGGGTGATCTCGGTCAGCATGTCCGCGAGCTTCTTCTGATAAAGCTGGGTCTGGGCGAGCGGCTTGTTGAACTGCTTGCGGTCGAGCCCGTACTGGCGGGCGCGGTGGAAGCAATCCTCGGCGGCGCCCATCACGCCCCAAGAGATGCCGTAGCGCGCGCGGTTCAGGCAGCCGAACGGACCCGACAGGCCCGAGACGTTCGGCAGCAGGTTCTCTTCCGGCACGATGACGCCGTCCATGACGACTTCGCCGGTGATCGAGGCGCGCAGCGAAAGCTTGCCGCCGATCTTCGGCGCGGAGAGGCCCTTCATGCCCTTGTCGAGGATGAAGCCGCGGATCTGGTTGTCATGCGCGGCCGACTTCGCCCAGACGACGAAGACGTCGGCGATCGGCGAGTTCGAGATCCACATCTTCGATCCCGTCAGCTTGTAGCCGTCGGCGACCTTCTCGGCGCGGGTCTTCATGCCGCCTGGGTCGGAGCCGGCATCCGGCTCGGTCAGGCCGAAGCAGCCGACCCACTCGCCGCTGGCGAGCTTCGGCAGGTACTTCTTGCGCTGCTCCTCGCTGCCATAGGCATAGATGGGATACATCACGAGCGAGGACTGCACCGACATCATTGAGCGGTAGCCGGAATCGACGCGCTCGACCTCGCGGGCGACCAGCCCGTAGGAGACGTAGTTCGCGCCGGCGCAGCCATATTCTTCGGGGACGGTGACGCCGAGCAGGCCGAGCTCGCCCATTTCGTTGAAGATCGAGCGATCGGTCTTCTCGTCGAGATAGGCGTCATGGATGCGGGGAGCGAGCTTCTCCTGCGCATAGGCGCGGGCCGTGTCGCGGATCAGCCGCTCGTCTTCCGTGAGCTGCTCGTCGAGCAGATAGGCGTCGTCCCAGGTGAACTTCGCGAGCTTGTGGCTGCCGGCCATGGTGTTCGTCTCCCGTCCTGTTTCCACTTACCGTCATTGCGAGGAGCGGAGCGACGAAGCAATCCAGGGGGGACGTAGAGCGCTGCCGCTCCTGGATTGCTTCGCTTCGCTCGCAATGACGGGTGCTGTTCAGCTCAATCCGTCACGCATCCACGTCGAAGCTGACGCCCTGCGCCAACGGCAGCGTGGTGCCGTAGTTCAGCGTGTTGGTGGCGCGGCGCATATAAGCCTTCCAGGCGTCGGAGCCGGCCTCGCGACCGCCACCCGTCTCCTTCTCGCCGCCGAAGGCCCCGCCGATCTCGGCGCCCGAGGGGCCGATATTGACGTTGGCGATGCCGCAGTCCGAACCCTCGTCCGAGACGAAGAGCTCGGCCTCGCGCATGTTCAGTGTGAAGATCGAGGAGGACAGGCCGGCGCCGACGGCGTTCTGGATCGCGATCGCCTCGTCGATGGAGTTGTACTTCATCACATAGAGGATCGGGGCGAAGGTCTCGCGCTCGACCGGGCCGCACTGCTTGGGCATCTCGACCAGCGCCGGACGGACGTAGAAGCCGCCCGCGCCGACATCGACCTTCTCGCCGCCATGGACCTTGCCGCCTTCGGCCTTGGCCTCGGAGAGCGCCTTCTGCATCCCCTGATAGGCGGCCTCGTCGACCAGCGGGCCGACCAGCACGCCGGCCTCGCGCGGATCGCCGATCTTCACCGAGCCGTAGACCTTGGCGAGCTTCGGCACGAGCGCGTCATAGACGCTTTCATGCACGATCAGGCGGCGCAGCGTGGTGCAGCGCTGGCCGGCGGTGCCCATCGCAGCGAAGGCGATGCCGCGCAGCGCGATGTCGAGATCCGCCGACGGCGCCACGATCGCGGCGTTGTTGCCGCCGAGCTCGAGGATGGCGCGGGCGAAGCGCGACGCCAGCTTCTGGCCGACTTCCTTGCCCATGCGGGTCGAGCCGGTGGCCGAGACGACAGGGACGCGGTGGTCGGAAACCAGGATGTCGCCGATCTCGCGAGCGCCGATCAGCACCTCGGAAAGGCCGACCGGAGCCTCGGGGCCGAAGCGCTTCATGGCCTTCTCGACGATGGCCTGCACGGCGAGCGCGGTCAGCGGGGTCTTCTCGGAGGGCTTCCAGACGACGCTGTCGCCGCAGACGAAGGCGAGCGCCGCGTTCCAGCACCAGACCGCGACCGGGAAGTTGAAGGCCGAGATCACGCCGACGACGCCGATCGGATGCCAGGTCTCCATCATGCGATGGTTCGGGCGCTCGGTGGCGATGGTCAGGCCGTAGAGCTGGCGCGACAGACCGACAGCGAAATCACAGATGTCGATCATCTCCTGAACCTCGCCGAGGCCCTCGGAGGTCACCTTGCCGGCTTCGAGCGTCACCAGCAGACCGAGATCGGTCTTGGCGGCGCGCAGCTCTTCGCCGAGCAGGCGAACGAACTCGCCGCGCCGCGGCGCCGGCACCTTGCGCCAGGCGAGATAGGCTGACTGCGCCCGGCCGATCGCGGCCTCGGCCTCGGCGGGGTTCGTCTCGCGCAGGGTCACGACGGTCTCGCCGGTGATCGGCGAGCGCGCCGACAGGCCGGCATCGGCATAGGCTGCCTCGGAAACCCCGAGGCGCTTGAGCAGGGCGAGCGTGTCTTTCGGCAGAGGTGTGGCCATCGTTGTCTTCCAGCGGTCGCGGGCGGATGCCAAAGGGCTGATAACCCCGAGGCGCATGAAGCAATGGCGCGGAAACCGGAGCCGCCGCGCTTTGGGCCGGGAGAATGCCCTCTTTCATAGGGGGGCGGCAACCGATATGTTCTCACCACTTGGTGAGAAATTCTCATGGATGATGCACTCGTTCCCGGCCGCCTCTCGGTGCCCTCGCTCTCCGCGCTCGCCGCCTTCGAGGCGGCTGCCCGGCATGGCAGCTTCACCCGTGCGGCGGAGGAGCTCAACCTGACGCAGGGCGCGGTCAGTCGCCAGGTCGCGCATCTGGAGAAAGTGCTCGGCGTCAGCCTGTTCGAGCGCGTCAAGAAGCGGGTGAGTCTGACCGCGGCCGGCGCCGCCTATGCTGCCGAGATCCGGGACGGACTCTCGCGGCTTGCCGCCGCGACCGTCTCGGCCATGGCTTTTCGCGGGGCAGCAGGGGTGTTGAACCTCGCGACGCTGCCGACCTTCGGCACGCGCTGGCTGATCCCGCGCCTGCCGCGCTTCATCGAGGCGCATCCCGGCATCACCATCAACTTCACCACGCGGCTGGTGCCGTTCGATTTCGCCCGCGAGCAGGTCGATGCTGCCGTGCATTTCGGGGCGGAGAGCTGGCCGGGCGCGCGGCTGCACCGGCTGATGGGCGAGGAGGTTGTGCCCGTCGCCGCGCCGTCCCTGCTTGTGCGCGCCGGTATCGCCGCCCCGGCCGACATGCTGCGCGTGCCGCTGCTCCAGCAATCGACGCGTCCGCGCGCCTGGGCCAACTGGCTGGAACAACAGGGGCTGGCGCCTGAACGCGCGCTGATGGGGCCGCGCTTCGAGCAGTTCGCCATGATCGCACAGGCGGCGGTGGCGGGGCTCGGGCTCGCCATCGTGCCACGCTTTCTGGTCGAGGAGGAGTTGCGCTCGGGCTCGCTCGTCATCCCTATCGACAGGCCGGTGACGGGCAAGGACGGCTATTACCTTGTCTATCCCGAGGAGAAGGCCAATCTGCCGACGGTCGTCGCCTTCCGAGACTGGCTGCTCGGAGAATGTGCGCCGACGAGTTGAGGCGCCTCTCGACAAGCGCGGCGTGCTCAGTCATTCATGCGCGAAATTCACCAACCCGGCTTCCCGCCCGAAGCCGGCCGCGCGAGGCCTGCCATGCCGCCCGTCTCCGAAAGCGCCGATGTCGTGATCTGCGGTGGAGCCGCGATCGGTTCCTCCGTCGCCTATCATCTCGCCGCCGATCCCGGCTTCACCGGCAAGGTCGTGGTGCTCGAGAAGGACCCGACCTATCGCTTTTCCGCCTCTGCGCTTTCCGCCGCCTCGATCCGCCAGCAGTTTTCGAGCGCGGTGAATATCCGCATCTCGCTCTTCGGCGTCGATTTCCTGCGCAATATCGGCCAGCACCTCGCCGTCGACGGCGAAGTCCCGGCGATCGACCTGCATGAGGGAGGCTATCTCTATCTCGCGAGCGAGGCAGGGGCGCCCGTCCTTCACGCCAACCAGAAGCTGCAGGCGGCCGAGGGTGCCGACATCGCCCTCTACGATCCCGCCGCGCTGAAGCAGCGCTTCCCCTGGCTCAATGTCGAGGATCTCGCCTGCGGCACCTTCGGCGTCAGCGGCGAGGGCTGGTTCGACGGCTGGGCGCTGCTCCAGGCCTTCCGCAAGAAGGCGCGCAGCCTCGGCGTCGAGTACAGGCAGGGCGAGATCGCCAGCTACGTCACCGAGGGCGGCCGGGTTACTGCGGTCGAGCTTGCAGACGGCAGCCGCATCGCCTGCGGCGCCGTAGTCAACGCCAGCGGCACCCATGGCGCGAAGCTCGCCGCTACTGCAGGCATTTCCATCCCGGTGAAGTCAATGAAGCGCTATGTCTTCACCTTCACCTGCAAGGGCGATGTCGACGGCTGCCCGCTGTTGATCGACACCACCGGCGCCTGGTGCCGGCAGGAGGGCAAGCGCACCGCGGAAGGCCAGCTCTTCATCGGCAGCTGCTCGCCGCTGACGCCCGAGCAGGACGTGGAATGGATCGAGTCCGATCCCTCCGCCGAGGATGTCGACTGGGGCTTCTTCGAGGAGGTGGTCTGGCCCTCCCTCGCCAACCGCATCCCGGCCTTCGAGCAGATCAAGCCCGGACGCGCCTGGGCCGGGCCCTATGACATGTGCGGCCTGGACCACAACGCCATCGTCGGCCCTGCGGTTGGCTTGCCCAACCTCTATCTCGCCAACGGCTTCTCCGGCCATGGCCTGCAGCAGTCGCCGGCGGTTGGGCGCGGACTTGCCGAGCATCTTGCGCATGGCGGCTATCGCTCGCTCGACCTTGCCGATCTCGGCCACGAGCGCATCGTTGCGGGCAGGCCGCTCAAGGAGGCCAACGTCATCTGACGAGGAGGCACCGCCATGGTCGATCCCGCTTTCGTCCGGACCATGGCCCGCTACAATGCCTGGCAGAACCGCAGCCTGATGGCTGCGGCCGACGGGCTGAGCGACGAGGCCCGCAAGCTCGACCGCGGCGCCTTTTTCAAGTCGATCCACGGCACCTTCAACCACATCCTCTGGGCCGACGAGGTCTGGCTCAGTCGCCTGATCGGCAGCGAGAAGCCGTCCGTCGGCGGTCGTGATTCTGCTGTCTATTTCGAGGGCTGGGCGCAGTGCTGCGCGCGCCGCCGCCTGCGTGACCAGGCCATTCTCGACTGGGCGGAGAGCGTCGAGGCCGATTGGCTGCGCGGAACGCTGATCTGGTATTCTGGCGCGGCCGGCCGCGAGATGGGCAGGCAGCGCGCCTTCGTGATCGCGCATTTCTTCAACCACCAGACTCATCATCGCGGCCAGATCCACGCCATGCTCACGGCGGCGGGAGCAAAGCCGGATGATACCGACCTCTTCCTCGTCGACGAGGTGCGGTGAGGGGCGCCCGGCAATTCAAGTGCGGTCATCCCGGGCGACCGTAGGGAGACCCGGGATCCATGCCTGAGCTTTTATCGGGTGGGTTCAGGCATGGATCCCGGCTCTTTGCTTCGCTCCGGCCGGGATGACGCGCGTTTGGGTCTGCGCGTTTTGAGCCTCGGTTAAACGTCCGCAGGATCGCCGTCTTCCTCATCGCGATCCGGCGGCACCGCCGCCGTCGCGTTCTGGCTGAGCTTCTGGAACAGGCCGAGCCCGACCAGCGCCAGCACGGCGAGCAGCATCAACAGGCCGGGATAGACGACGTCCCCCATCGTCTCGCGCGAGGTCTTGGCGATCAGCACCAGCGATTCCAGCGAGAGCGCCACGATCATGATCGACATGAACTTGGTCAGCGATCCCCGCGCCTCGGCCGGCCGGCGCATCTCGCGATCGGCGACGACCTCCTCCTCGAACAGGAACTTCCCGACATCGGCCACGGCGACTGCGATGATGACGAGTCCAATCGCGTCGAGCATCGTGTCGAGCGCGCCGTCGCCGGTCCAGAAACCGTGCGAGGTGCGCCAGACCGCGACGCCGATCAGGATGATCGAGGCTCCCAGCAGCGCGAAGGCGATGATGGTGTAGAGCAGCCGGCTGAACAGCGTCATATCTTCCCCCCGATCCGATTGCTGGCGACAACCGCCCGCACAGCGGCGGGTTCCGTCACAGCGCCCCGCGGCGCTTGTCTCGATGTATCGACAGCATGCATGGCGGCTCCTGCAGCGGAGCCGATTGCCGGCTATCGCGTTCCATGCTCCAAGCGCGAAGTTCCGCCGGAGCGCTTGCCGATGCCCGAGACGACGACCCTCATCACCTTCGCCCTGATCGCGCTCGGCATGGTGCTGACGCCCGGCCCAAACATGATCTACCTGATCTCGCGCTCGATCGCGCAGGGCAGGGGCGCGGGCCTGATCTCGCTCGGCGGCGTGATCCTCGGCTTCTTCGTCTACATGTTCTGCGCCGCCTTCGGCATCACGGCGCTGCTCTTCGCCGTTCCCTATGCCTATGACGCGCTGCGGCTGGGCGGCGCGGCCTATCTGCTCTGGCTCGCCTGGCAGGCGGTGCGCCCTGGCGGACGCTCGCCCTTCCATGTCCGTGACCTGCCGCATGACGGGCCGCGCAAGCTCTTCGCCATGGGCTTCCTGACCAGCCTGCTCAATCCCAAGATCGCGATGTTCTATCTTGCGCTGCTGCCGCAGTTCATCGACCCGGCCGCCGGCGACGTGCTGGCCCAGTCGGTCGTGCTCGGCTTCATCCAGATCGCGATCAGCGGCAGCGTCAACGCCCTGATCGCGACGGCTGCCGGCAGCATCGCGCTGTTCCTGAAGACGCGCCCGTTCTGGTCGCTGGTGCAGCGCTGGCTGATGGGCACCGTGCTCGCCGGCTTCGCACTGCGCATGGCTATGGAGGCGCGGCGCTAGCCGTCCCGGATGTCAGCTCTCGAACCCGCGACGGACGCTGCCCGGCCGAGCCTGCCGAACCTTTTCACTGGCTTTCTCAAGATCGGGATGATGGGGTTCGGCGGGGTCGGACCGGTGGCGCGCCATATCATCGTCGCCGAGCGCAGCTGGCTCGACGATCGCGGCTATGCCGACATGATGGGCATCTGCCAGGCATTGCCCGGCGCGAACACCGTCAACGCCGCCGTTATGCTGGGCGACCGCTTTCGCGGCGCGGCCGGCGCTTTGACCTGCGTCTTCGCTCTGATGGCGATGCCGCTGCTTTCGCTCGTGGCAATCGCTAACATCTACGGCGCTGTTTCCGATCATCCGCTGGCGCGGGTCGCGCTGACCGGCGCTGCCGCCAGCGCTGCCGGGCTGATCCTCGGCACGGCCGCACGGCTGCTCACGAAAGCCGGCCTCGCCCGCTGGGCCTGGGTGATGGCGGCCGCCGCCTTTATCGCGGTCGGGCTTCTGCGGCTGCCGATGCTGCCGACTCTGCTGGTGCTCGTCCCCCTTGGACTGGCAGCTGCCTCTCTGGGCGCGCGGCGGGTCTGATGGAGCGCGGCATCTTCGGCCAGCTGGTCATCACCTTCGGCACGATCTCCCTGATGGCGATCGGCGGCGCCAATGCCGTGGTGCCGGAAATCCACCGCCAGGTCGTCGAGATCCTCGGCTGGATGGATGCGCCGACCTTCGCGCGGCTCTTCGCCATCGCGCAGACGGCGCCCGGCCCCAATATCATGCTCGGCAGCATCGTCGGCTGGCATGTCGCCGGGATAAGCGGTCTGCTGGTCGCCACGGTGGCGATGCTGCTGCCGTCCTCGCTGCTCGCGCTCGCCTGCAACCGCGGACTGCAGCGCTATAGCGACAACCGCATTGTTCGGATTGTGACGCTCGCTCTGGTGCCGATCGCGCTCGGCCTGATGCTCGCGAGCGGGGCCGTCGCGACGCTCGCAGCCGATGCCGGCCTTTTCGGCTTCGCGATCACGGCGGCGACCACCTTGGTGACCTATCGCTCCAAGTTGAATCCGCTGGTGCCGATGGCTGCCGGGACGGTCATCTATGTCGCGGGTTGGTACGCGGGCCTCGTCTGACCGCTCCGGTGGCCCGAGCCGGGCGGACCCTTCGCGAATTGGCGCTCCGCCCGTCGGATGTGTAGGATCGGCCGCCGGCCGCGGTCGAGGGGGCCTTTCGTGCAGACCGAGCAAAGCGTCCTGCGTCTCTCGATCGCCGTCACCTTCCTGCTCGCCGCAGCGGGCATCGTCTTCGGCCTTCTCTCCGGCTCCTTCGCGATCGTCTTCGATGGCGTCTACGCTTTGACGGATGCGGCGATGACGATCGTCGCGCTGCTGGTAGCGAATCTGATCACGTCCTCGACCGCGCAAGGCGCCGTCAGCGGCAGGTTGGTCAAGCACTTCACCATGGGTTTCTGGCATCTGGAGCCCATGGTCCTCGGGCTCAACGGCGTCCTTCTGACCGGAGCCGCGGTCTATGCGCTGATCAACGCGATCGGCAGCATCATGGCCGGCGGCCGGCACCTCGCCTTCGATTATGCGATTGTCTATGCGGTCCTGACGATGCTGATCGCCTTCGCTATGGCGGTCTACGGCAAGCAGGCCAACCGGGATCTCCATTCGAACTTCGTCGCGCTGGATGCCAAGGCCTGGGCGATGTCGGGCGGCCTCAGCGGTGCCCTGCTCGTCGCCTTCGTCTTCGGTTACGCGATCCAGGGGACGCGGTTCGCCTGGATGCTGCCCTATGTCGATCCGGTCGCGCTCGCGCTGGTCTGCATCGTCGTGATCCCCATGCCGATCGGCACGATCAAGCAGGCCCTGGCCGACATCTTGCTCGTGACGCCTGCCGATCTGAAGCGCCATGCCGACAACGTCGCGGAAGACATCGTCCGTCGCTACGGCTTTGCTACCTACCGCTCCTATGTCGCGCGGGTCGGCCGCGGACGACAGATCGAGCTATATTTCATCGTGCCCAAGGACGAGCCGGCGAAGAAGCTGGAGGAATGGGATCGCATTCGCGACGAGATCGGCGAGGCGATCGGCGACGATACGCCCGACCGCTGGCTCACCATCGTTTTCACCACGGATCCCGAATGGGCCGATTGAGCCCGGCCTCGGCGCCGCTCCGACTGGTATGCGCACGGTGAATGGGGTCTCCGCCGCCGTTTCCCGTTGCCGCGAAAGGCCCAGCCTATAAGCTGCCCGGCATTGTCCCATCCGGAACGAATGCGAGTGAGCCGATGAGCGCTTTGACCCCCGAGGAACAGAAGGTCACCGAGTGGCTGGCGAGCCGCAAGGAAGGCATGGTCGCGCTGCTCCGCGAACTGGTCGACACCGACTCGGGCTCCTACGACAAGGCCGGCGTCGACCGGGCAGGGGAGGTCGTGGCGCGCTTCCACAAGGCGAACGGGCTCGATGTCGAAATCGTGCCCGACACCCGCTTCGGCGATGCGGTCAAGGCGCGCCTGCGCAATCCGACGGCCAACGACCAGCGTCCCGTGCTGCTCCTCGGCCATCGCGATACCGTCTTCCCGCAGGGCGAACCCACGCGGCGGCCTTTCACGATCAAGGGCTCGCGCGCCTATGGGCCGGGCGTCGCCGACATGAAGGGCGGCATCGTGATCTCGGCCTTCGTCGCCGCGGCTTTCTCCGAATGCGGCGGCTTGGCCTCGCCGTTGCTGATGCTCACGACCAGCGACGAGGAGATCGGCTCGCCGTCCTCCCGGCCGGTGATCGAGGAGGCGGCGCGTGAGTCGCGCTGCGTCTTCAATGCCGAGCCCAGCCGCCTGCCGGGCGGTACCGATTTCGCCAGGGATCACAAGCAGTCGGTCACCAGCGGGCGCAAGGGTGGCGTTTTCATGCGGGCCGAATTCACCGGCAAACCGGCCCATTCCGGCGCCAATTACGAGAAGGGCGCCTCGGCCATCGTCGATCTCGGCCACAAGATCCCCAAGCTGCAGGGTCTCACCGATCTGGAGAAGGGCATCACCGTCAATGTCGGGCTGATCGGCGGCGGCCAGACGGTCAACACCATCGCTCCGAGCGCCTGGTGCGAGATCGACCTGCGCTATGTCACCGCCGCCCAGCGCGACGAGATGGTCGGCAGGATCAAGGCGATCGTCGAGGTGCCGGAAGTGCAGGGCACCAGCGCCGTGCTCTCCATCAAGGGCGAGTTCCTGCCGCTCGAGCGCTCGCCGGAATCGGCGGCCCTGTACGACACCTATCGCGAGGCGGCGGCCGCCTTCGGCATCGGCGTCACGGCGGAGTTCACCGGCGGCTGCGCCGATTCCGGCTTCACCGCCGCGCAGGGCACGCCGACGCTGTGCAGCGTCGGCCCGATCGGCGGCATGGCGCATACGCCGGACGAGTTCCTCGAGGTCGAGAGCCTCGTGCCGGCGGCGCAGGTGCTGGCGCTTGCCGTGATGCGTGCCGCCGCGAAGGTCGGCTGAGAGCGGTTCAGCGGCAGAGCAGATCGATCTTGCGGCTGAGCGAGGGCTCGTCCTCGCTCAGCCGGTCGGTCAGCACGTGCAGCCAGTTGAAGCCGACCCAGAGCTCGAGCCGGTCGTCGATCTCCTCCGCTGCGAACTCGCCGCGCTCGGCGGCGCGCATGAACATCTGCCGTGGCGCCGCCAGCCTCTCCGGCATGAACTTGAAGCGCAGCGCGGCGAGCGCGCTTTCGCTGCTCTGAGCCTCGGCGATCAATCCCCGGAAGACGCGCCCCGCCGTATCCTCGCGCCAGAACCGCCAGAGGTCTCTGGTGTAGCGCAGAAGGTCGGCGCGCAACGAGCCCTCGTCCGGCACGGGGATCGCGGCGTCCTTTTCCGCGCCGTAGACGTCAATGAACAGATCGGCCTTGTTCGGCCACCAGCGGTAGATCGTCGGCTTGCCGGCACCGGCACGGCGGGCGACCTCCTCGATCGAGAAGCCGGCATAGCCCTTCTCCGCCAGCAGATCCCGCGCCGCCGCCTTCACGGCCGCCTCCGTCTCGGGGCTGCGCCGCGCGCCGATCGAGGCGCGGCGCTTCATGCGCGGTTCCATAGCATTCCCGTCCCTGTCGGTTCGCGGTCTCGCCTTGACATAACGAAACGGGCCGTTTAGTTCAACCAATCGAAACGGTCCGTTTCGTTATGAATAAGGCCATCACATGGGCACGCCTTCTTCCCTCTCGCGCCTTGCGGCACGCCTGCGCTTCCTGGCGGTTGCGACTGCCGGTGCCTATGGCGCCATCAATCTCCTGCTGGCTCTCCTCGCGCCGTTGACGCAGGGATGGCCGACGCTCGGCGTCACGGCCTTGGCCGTGCCGCCGATGGTGCTGGCGATGGTCTACGGGGTGATCCCGATCGCGTTCCGTTTCGGTTCGCCCCGCTGATGCGCGGCGCGCTCAGAACGCCTCCTCCCAGTCGCGGCTGAGGCGCATCGCGCAGTTGATCAGCCCGACCATCGAATAGGTCTGCGGGAAATTGCCCCAGAGCTCGCCGGTTTCGAGATCGGCATCCTCCGAAAGCAGGCCGAAGCTGTTGCGTCGCTTCAGGATGCGCTCGAACAGCTCCTTGGCCTCCTCGCTGCGCCCGATCGTGTTCAGCGCGTCGACATACCAGAAGGCACAGATCAGGAAGCCGGTGTGCATGTAGCCGAAATCGTCCTGCGTCGCGTAGCGCAGCAGCAGGTCGCCGCGCCTCAGGTCGCGGCCGATCGCCTCGACGGTGGCAATGAAGCGGGCGTCATCCGGCGTGACGAAGCCGATCTCGGCGAGGAGCAGCAGCGTCGCGTCGAGATCCTGGCCGTTGAAGGTCGAGACAAAATGGCCCTTCTCGCCGTTCCAGATGCGCTCGGTGATGGTCGTCTTGAGCCGCTTCGCCTCGCCCTTCCAATATTCCTTGCGATCTGCACGCCCGAGCGTGCCGGCGATGCGCGCGAGCCGGTCGCAGGCCGCCCAGCACATCACGCTGGAGAAGGAGTGCACTGCTTCCTTCTCCCGCAGCTCCCAGGGGCCGGCGTCGGGCTTGTCGAACACCGAGATCGCCAGCTCGCCCATGCGCTCGAGCTGGCTGAACAGCGTATCCTTGCCGGGCTGGATCAGGCGGCGGTCGAAGAAGGAATGCGTCGCCGCCAGCACGACCGCGCCATAGCCATCATTCTGGATCTGCACTGCCGCGCCGTTGCCGAAGCGCACTGGCTGATGCCCGCGATAGCCTGAAAGGTTCGTGGCCTCGAATTCGATTAGCGTGCCGCCGCGCGTGATCGGATAGAGCGGCGGCAGGTGCTCGGCGCCGCTCTCCGAGAAGGTGTCGACGATGTTGGTGATGAAGCCGAGATAGTCCTCCATCGTCCGCGTCGTGCCGAGCCGGTTGAGCGCATGGACGACGAAATAGGCGTCGCGCAGCCAGCAATAGCGGTAGTCCCAGTTGCGCTGGGTGCCCGGCGCCTCCGGAATCGAGGTCGTTAGCGCCGCGACGATCGCGCCGGTTTCCTCGAAGGAGCAGAGCTTGAGCGTGATCGCCGCGCGGATCACCTCCCGCTGGTACTCGAACGGGATCGACAGGGAGCGCACCCAGTCGCGCCAGAAATCGGTGGTCTTGTCGAGAAACTCGCGGGAAGTCGTCTCGATCTCGGCGCGCAGCGCCTCATCCGTGCCGATGAAGAAGGAATAGGTCTGGTCGACGGCGAAGGGAACGCCGTCGACGATATAGGAGATCGGCGCGTTCGTGGTCAGCCTGATCGTCTGGTCGGCGCCGACGAAGCGCACATGGTTGGAGCCGCGCGTGATCTCGTCGGGCTCTTCTCCGATGCCGAGGCAGGGCTTGACGAGGACGCGGATACGCGGCCTGCCCGAGATGCGGCGCACGCGGCGTACGAGCTGCGGCGGCCGGAAGAAGCGCTCGTAGCGCACGAAGCGTGGCGCGAAATCGAGGATCTCGATGGCGTTGCCCTGATCGTCCGACAGCACGGAGGAGAGGATGGCGGTATTGTCGAGATAGCCCTGCTCGCAGCGCGTCATGCCGACGAGCTCGATGGCGAAGAAGCCCTTGTCGAGCTCGTCATTGCCGTCATCGGCCTTGTTGTTGATCAGCGAGCAGAACACCGGATCGCGGTCGAAACGCGGGAAGCAGCCCCAGACGATGCGGGCACGCCGGTCGATGAGCGCGGCGATCGAGCAATTGCCGATCACGCCGAGATCGAGCGAGGCGGAGCGTTGCCCCGCGGCCGTGGTCGTTACGGTCATGGCCAGACCCTTAGTCCTGGGAGAAGCTGGAAGCGGCGAGGCCGCCATTCTCGGCGGCTGCGAGAAGGATATGCCGCAAGGCGGTCGGCGAGGCGAGGCGGATCGTCGCCAGGCTTTCCCGATCTGCGCCGATCCGGATCGAAAGCCCATCCATGGCGTTGACCGTCTCGAAGCCGTCCTCGTCGGTGATGTCATCGCCGATGAATACGGGGCGGCGGCCTGCATAGGCCGGCGTCGCCATCAGCATAGCGATGGCGCTGCCCTTGCTCGCGTTGGCCGGCACCAGCTCGGCGACAGACTTGCCCTCCTGCAGGCGCACGGACGGCCCGAGCTTCGCGGCCGCCTTGCGCATCAGATCCAGCGCCTCGTCCTTGAGTTCGGGCGCGAGCCGCCAGTGCAGTGCGGTCGATATCCGCTTGTCCTCGACGATGATGCCGACATGGCTGTTGGCGAAGCGCACGAGGTCCCGCACCGCCTCGCGCATGTGTTCGGGGGGGGCGGATTGGGACCGGAGCTCGCCGCCCATCCGAATCTGTGCGCCGTGCAAACCGGCGATGTCGAAGCTGTAAGGTGCCAGCATCTCGTCGAGAAAGGCGATCGGGCGTCCCGACACCAGGGCCAGCGCGCCGCCAAGCTGGCTGCGCAGGCTTTCCAGCGCCGGGGCGACGCGCCGGTCGAGCTGGACATCCTCGGGTGAGGGCGCGATCTCGACCAGCGTTCCGTCAAAATCCAGGAACAGCGCGATCTGCTCCCCCTCCGCAGCGATATCGCGGGTGCTCGGGACAGTTTCCGGTTCGATCAATGTCGTCATCGCTTTCTATTTGGGCAGGGAAGACGGCAGAAGAACGGCTGTCCTCGCTGACAATCCTTTCTCATCGTCCGCACGCGGCTATCGGCGCGGAAAAATCGTCATCGGGGTTGTCTCATTCTACTGTTCGCCCGATAGTGGCGATCACGATTTCACCGCAGCACTGCCACCGCTTCGCCATGCGGCCAGCGCTGCACCCTGGAAACATTACGCCTGCCTGGGCGTTCTGTTCCTGCCGCCGGTGGCAAAAATCGGGCGGCCGTCCTGGAGAAATTCGTCGCTATGCGCCTCATCGTCGTTTCGAACCGCGTCACCATCCCCGATCGTCAGGAAAAGGCAACGGCGGGCGGACTGGCGGTGGCGCTGCGCGAGGCGCTCGAGCAGCATGGCGGCCTCTGGTTCGGCTGGAGCGGCGGCGTCAGCGACGCGGCGGTCCATGACGTCCGGCAGGTCCAGCGCGGCAACGTGACCTATGCCGTAACCGACCTCAGCGAGGCCGAACGGCAGAGCTATTATCTCGGCTTTTCGAACCGGGCTCTCTGGCCGCTGATGCATTACCGGCTGGGGCTGACCGATTTCCAGCGCAGCGACTATATGGGCTATCTCGGCGTCAATCGCCGCTTCGCGCGGGCGCTGGCGAGCCTCATCCAGCCCGACGACGTCATCTGGATCCACGATTATCATCTGATCCCGCTGGCAGCGGAACTGCGCCGGCGCGGTGTCAGCAACCGTATCGGCTATTTCCATCATATCCCCTGGCCCTCCGCCGATGTGATGGGGGCCTTGCCGTTCAGCGGGACACTGATCCGCACCATAGCCGCCTATGATCTGGTCGGCATGCAGACGGAGCTCGATGTCCGCAACCTGATCGGCGGGCTGGAGGCGCTGTGCGGCGGCCGTAGCGACGGGCGGCGCGTGCGTGTCGGTACGCGCGAGACCGAGGTGCAAGCCTTCCCGATCGGCATCGACGTCGAGGGTTTCCGCCGCCTTGCCACGGCCTCGACGCGTCAGGCGCCGACACCGCTTCGGGCCACGCGGGAATCGCTCGGTGAGCGCAAACTGGTCGTCGGCGTCGATCGGCTTGATTATTCCAAGGGCATCGTGCAGCGCCTCGAAGCCTTCGGCGAGTTCCTGCGCAGCCATCCCGAGCACCGCGGCAATGTGAGCCTCCTGCAGATCGCCCCGCCTTCGCGCAGCGACGTGCCCGAATATGCCGAGCTCGACCGTCTTTCCGACGAGGTTGCGGGCAGGCTGAACGCTCAGCTCGGCGAGTTCGACTGGACGCCGATCCGGGTGGTCAAAAAGGCATACTCGCGCAGTGCGCTCGCCGGCTTCTATCGCCGCGCGGAGGTCGGGCTCGTCACCCCGATGCGGGACGGGATGAATTTGGTCGCCAAGGAATATGTCGCGGCGCAGAATCCTGCAGATCCGGGTGTCCTTGTCCTGTCGCGCTTCGCTGGCGCTGCCCAGCAGATGCGCGAAGCCCTGATCGTCAATCCCTACGATGCCCATGAGGTGGCGGATGCGATCCGTACCGCGCTCGCTATGCCCAAGGCTGAGCGTATCCGCCGTTTCGAGACGCTTTACGCCACGATCACCGCGACGGACATCGATTGGTGGACGCAGCGATATCTCGACGCGTTGGCGGGCAGTGGTGCCATGCCGGGCGCCGAAGCTGAGCACATGAAACCGAGAACCGGGACCCGGCGCCCCGCGCGGGCCGCCGCCAGCGCGAAGCGGCCGTCGCAGGATGCGAAGAGCCGCAAGGTCTCGAAAGAATCACCGCGGAAGCAAGGGCCCCGCGCAGTGTCTCATTTGGCGGTGGTTCAGCCATGAGACCTTGTCACAATCGCGACGAAGACGGTCGAAATCTTGGGGGGATGTTTCACAGCCTGCTCACAGCCCTTGCCGAATAAGGTCTTTGGTCGCTAGAAGGCAGCATGGCCGGGGCGGGCGACTCGGGTCGGACAGGCATCGTATCGTCGATGGCTGAGGAGGCGGGCGGAGGGCTGAGATCGATGCGAGGTGCTCTCGGAGGACCGGGCGTTCTGTTGCGCCGCCTCCGCGAGGTCATGGCCGCATCGATCAGCCCGCAGGAGCGGCTCGATCGGCTCGTCGTCCTGATCGCGGGCAATCTCGTCGCGGAAGTCTGTTCCGTCTACGTCCTGCGCGAGGACGGCTCGCTCGAGCTCTACGCCACCGAGGGCCTCAACCGCGAGGCGGTTCACCTCACGACCATGCGTGCCGGGGAGGGCCTCGTCGGCCTGATCGCGAGCGAGGCCGAGCCGCTGGCACTTTCGGATGCGCAGGCGCATCCCTCCTTCTCCTACCGGCCCGAGACGGGCGAAGAGGTCTATCGCTCCTTCCTCGGCGTGCCGATCCTGCGTGGCGGCGCCGTGATGGGCGTGCTCGTCATCCAGAACCGGGCCTCGCGCATCTACTCCGAAGAGGAGATCGAGAGCCTCCAGACCACCGCCATGCTGATGGCGGAGATGATCGCGGCCGGCGGATTGAAGTCGCTGGCGGCACCCGGCGCATCCATCGGTCTCGATCGGCCGATCCATGGCGTCGGCGTTATCTTGGCTGATGGCGTCGGTCTCGGTCATGCCGTGCTGCACGAACCGCGCGTCGCGATCAGCAACCTCATCGCTGAAAACCCGGCTGCCGAGGTCAGCCGCCTCGAAGCCGCGATCGGCGAGATGCGTGCCTCGATCGACGAGCTGATCGAGCGTGGCGACGTCGCCCATACCGGCGAGCACCGGGACGTGCTCGAGACTTTCCGCATGTTCGCTCACGATCAGGGCTGGCTGCGCCGGATGCGCGAGGTCGTGCTCACGGGCCTGACCGCGGAGGCGGCGGTCGAGCGCGTCCAGTCCGACACCCGTGCGAAGATGCTGCGCCAGACCGATCCCTATCTGCGGGAGCGGCTGCACGATCTGGACGATCTCGCCAACCGGCTCCAGCGCACCCTGCTCGGCAAAGCCAATGGCGTCGCGCATGAGAAGTTGCCCGAGAATGCGATTCTCGTCGCTCGCTCCATGGGACCGGCCGCTCTGCTCGACTATGAGCGCGCGCATCTGCGCGGCCTCGTTCTGGAGGAAGGCGGCCCGACGAGCCACATCGCCATCGTCGCCCGAGCCCTCGGCATTCCCGCAGTCGGCGAGGTCGCCAATGCGACCGCGCTCATCCAGGCGGGTGACGCCATCATCGTGGATGGCCAGGCCGGCGAGGTGCAGATCCGCCCCCAGCCCGACGTCGAGAACGCCTACAAGGACAAGGCTCGGCTGCGCGCCCGCAAGCAGAAGCAGTATGAGAAGCTGAAGGAGCTTCCGGCGGCGACCAAGGATGGTGTTGCGATCACACTGCAGATCAATGCCGGCCTGATCGTCGACATGCCGAACATCGAGGCGACGGCGGCGTCGGGTATCGGGCTCTTCCGCACCGAGCTGCAGTTCATGGTGGCACAGCACATGCCCACCACCTCCGAGCAGCAGGCGCTCTATGCGGCCGTGCTGGACGCGGCGGGCGAACGGCCCGTGACCTTCCGCACCCTCGATATCGGCGGCGACAAGGTGTTGCCCTATATGGAGCGGGTCGAGGAGGAGAACCCTGCGCTCGGCTGGCGGGCGATCCGCATCGGGCTCGACAAGCCGCGCCTGCTCCGGGCGCAGCTGCGCGCGATGCTGCGTGCAGGGGCCGGGCGCGATCTCAAGATCATGCTGCCGATGGTCGCGACCACGGACGAGTTCCGTCGCGCCCGCATGATCATCCGCCGCGAGCAGGCGATGCTGGAGAAGCAGGGCGTCGCCCCGCCGCGGGATCTGCGCGTGGGCGTGATGGTGGAAGTGCCTTCGCTCCTGTTCGAGCTGCCGGAAATCTCGCGCGAGGCGGATTTCCTCTCGATCGGGACGAACGACCTGATGCAATTCCTGTTCGCGGCCGACCGCGAGAACAAGCGTGTGGCGGACCGGTTCGATCCGCTCGGCGTCGGTGCCTTGAGGGCGCTGCGCCGGATCGTCGACGCGGCCTCGGAAGCCGGCTGCCCGGTGACCGTTTGCGGCGAGATGGGCGGCAAGCCGCTGGAGACCATGGCTCTGATCGGCCTGGGTTATTGCGGCTTCTCGATGTCGGCTGCCTCGGTTGGCCCGGTCAAGGCGATGTTGCGTGCGCTCGACGTCCGCAAGCTCCGCGAGCGCATGGACTGGATGCTGGCTTCGCCGGAAGGCGCCGCCAGCCTGCGCCCGCAGCTCGCCGCCTTCGCGGCTGAATTCAAGGTCCCGGTCTAGCGACGCTCATTGTCGCGCCCGGCCTCTCATCATTTGCCAGAGTTCTCCGATGTCCCTTCAGCTTCCCCAGGATCGTCTCGACAGCATCGTGGCGCGTCATGCCGCCGCGATGGACGAGATCAACCACGCGAGCGATCCGGCACGGACCGTCGAATTGGCGAAGGAACTCTCGGAGCTCGACCCGGTCGTTGCCGCGATCGCTTCCTGGCGCCAGGCGCAGGTCTCGCTGGATGAGGCAGAGAGCCTGATCGCGGATCCTGCTACCGACCCGGAGTTCCGCGATCTTGCCTATGAGGAGCGGGACGCCGCCCGCGCCGAGATCGAGCTGCGCGGCCGCGAGATCCTGATCGCGCTGCTGCCGAAGGATGCCGCCGACGAGCGCGGCGTCATCATCGAAATCCGGGCGGGAACGGGGGGCGATGAAGCCTCGCTCTTCGCCGGCGATCTGCTGCGCATGTATCAGCGCTATGCCGCCCAGAAGGGCTGGAGCGTCGACATGCTTTCGGAAAGCGAGGGAACCGTCGGCGGCTACAAGGAAGCCATCGCCGAGATCAACGGCCGCGGAGTCTATGCCAGGCTCAAATTCGAATCCGGCGTTCACCGCGTCCAGCGTGTGCCGGATACCGAGGCGAGCGGGCGCATCCATACCTCGGCGGCAACGGTGGCGACCCTGCCGCTCGCGAGCGACGTCGACATCGTGCTGAACGATGCCGACATCCGCACCGACACGCTGCGCTCGGGCGGTGCGGGTGGGCAGCACGTCAACAAGACCGAATCGGCTGTGCGCCTCACCCATATTCCGACCAATACCGTCGTGCTGGTGCAGGACGAGCGCTCTCAGCACAAGAACAAGGCCAGGGCCTATGAACTGCTGCGCGCCAAGCTCTACGACATGGAGCGCCTGCGCATCGATGCCGAGCGCTCGGCGGACCGGCGTTCGCAGGTCGGCTCGGGCGATCGCTCGGAACGTATCCGCACCTACAATTTCCCGCAGGGGCGGGTCACCGACCATCGGATCAACCTGACGCTCTATAAGCTCGACGAGATGATGCAGGGGCTCGTCCTGGACGAGATCGTCGATGCCCTGACCGCCGAGCATCAGGCAAGGCTCCTGGCAGAAGAAGGAGCGGCGTAAGCCCGTGGCGATGAAACCAAATCGCCCGACCGACGTTGGTGACGTATCGACACCAGCAAAGGGGGGAGCCTCCCATGATCAAGACTGTTTCCACGGTTGCAATGGCCGGCCTGATGGCGCTGGCGATGAGCGGAATCTCGCAGGCGCAGGAGAATACCTTTCGCAAGATCACATCCGGTCCGCCGGCGGCCTTGCAGGGGTCGATGACCCAGGCGCAGGCACGCAAGGCCTGCCAGATGGAGATGAAGGGCGCTCGCGAAAGCAAGGCCTCGATCAATACCAAGATGAAGCTGTGCATCGATCAGAAAATGCAGGGCAACAGCTGATAGCGAACGCAAGTCCGGCGAGCGCTTTGCCCGGCGGCATCGATTGGTCAGGGGAGGGCGCCGTGCCGACCGTCAGGGAGGCGCGGCGTCTTCTTGCGCAGCGCCTGATCCAAGCCGGTTCCGAAACCGCCGGGCTCGATGCTCGCCTCCTCATCGAAGGCAGTGTCGGAGCTGAAAATCCCGACCCCGACATGGTTTTGCCGGCAGAGGCGCTTGCCAGGCTGCGCGGCTTCGCGGCACGGCGCGTCGCGGGCGAACCGGTCTGGCGCATCCTCGGCGAACGCGAATTCTGGGGCCTCCCGTTCCGGCTCTCGCCCGCGACGCTGGAGCCGAGGCCGGACAGCGAGACCATTGTCGAAGCCGCCTTGAAGGAACTGGCTGATCGCCGTGGCGAGGCCCTGAAGCTGCTCGATCTCGGAACCGGAACCGGCTGCCTGCTGATCGCGCTGCTGAGCGAGCTGCCGCAGGCGACGGGTATCGGCATCGATCTGTCGGAGGAGGCCAGCCTGACGGCCGCTGCCAACGCTGCGCTGAACGGGATGACCGATCGCGCGAGCTTCCGGCAAGGCAACTGGACCGAGGGACTGACGGGCGGCTTCGACCTGATCCTGTCCAACCCGCCCTATATTCCCTCGGCGGAGATCGCCGGCCTGTCCGTCGAGGTGCGGGAGCATGACCCGCTGCTGGCTCTCGATGGCGGAGAGGACGGGCTGGGGCCCTATCGAATCTTCGCCAGAACCTTGCCCGCTTTGCTGGCGCCGGGCGGCCTTGTCGTCTTTGAGATCGGTGCCGGGCAGGGACCCGATGTCATCGCGCTGATGCGGGCCGGCGGGCTTGAATTCCGGGGCAGCCGGAACGATCTGGGGGGGCATGAGCGGGCGTTGATCTTCGCGCTCGCCTGAAATGCACAGGCTTTTGGTTGATTTCGCTTGGAGAAGCCGCCAAAAGCCGCTATGCAGCATTCAGCCGAAGCTGGTGGCGTCAGAGCCGGGCCTCTGGGCAGTTTCCGATCTTACAGGATTTGCTCGAGTTCGGCATCGTTTGCAGGCGTGTTCCTGAAGCGGTGCAGCTGACAAGCCGGGTGGAGCCCCGAAGGCGCGTGGCGCCGATCGGCTCATGGGGTTGAGCCCCCCTTTTGGGGCTGGAGCCCCGTTTTGGAAAAGAGCGCGTGAAGACCAGAAACGGCGTATCGCCCCTTCGGGTCAACTCAGTCCGGCACAGCGTCGCAACCCGCTGTGTGTCGCAACGCGTATGACGGCACCACGGTTGCTTTGAGCACAGAAGCGCGAGACAGACGCGAATGAGACCAGGTCAGAACCGGCGTATGCGCGGCCGTAACAATAACGGCAACAACAACGGCAATCGCAAATCTCCTAATCCGCTGCAACGTAGCTACGAATCCAACGGTCCGGACGTAAAGGTCCGGGGCACGGCGCAGCATGTCGCCGAGAAATATCTGCAGCTTGCGCGCGACGCCCAGTCTTCTGGCGATACGGTCGCGGCCGAGAGCTATTTCCAGTACGCCGAGCACTACTATCGCATCCTGCTCGCGGCCCAGGAGCAGATGGCCCAGCAGTTCGGCCATTCCTTCCCGCCGAATCGCGCCTTCGTCGAGGATGCGGACGAGGGTGACGAGGAGGGCGAAGAGGAGGGGCAGCTTTTCCAGCCCGGCGCCGGGCCGCAGCCCGATTTTCGCGGGCCGAACGGCCATGCCGGCCAGAATGGCTACAACGGTCATGGCGGCCTGCGCGCCGAAGGCGAGGGGGGCGAGGGCCAGCCGCAGGGCGGCCAGCGTTTCGACCGCCAGAACCGTCGCGAGCGTTTCAACAACAACGACCGTAACAACAACGATCGCCGCTTCGATCGTCAGGATCGCGGTGAGCGTCGCTTTGATCGCAATGCCGAAGGCGGCCAGAGTGGGGCGCCCGGATATGCGCCGCGTCCCGATGCACCGCGTTCCGATATTCCGGTTAGCAGCGAGAACGCGACCGAGGCTGCTCCCGAGCAGGTTCAGAGCGAGCGTCGTTTCGAGCGCAGCGAGCGTCCCCAGCGCGAGCGTCGTCCGCGCCGCGAGCGCGAGATCGAGGCGGATGCGGGCGAGGATGTCGCCACCGCTCTGCCGTCCTTCCTGACCAACCCCGTGCGCGTATCGGCGCCGGAGCCGGTCGAGGCGGCACCGGCGGAGCCGGTTGAGGCGGCTGCCGACGTTGCCGCGGAGCCGGCGCCCAAGCGCACCCGCCGCCGCCGCTCGCCGCGCGAGGTCATGGACGCTCTCGGTTCCGAGACGGATGGGTCGGCTGAGTAAGCCGCGAAATCCGCCGACAGCTTTGAAAAAGGGCCCGTAAGGGCCCTTTTTGTTTATCTGCGCTCTCAGGCTATGCCGAGTTCGGCCGATGCCTCCGCCGGTGTCAGCACGTCTCCTGCCTGCAGGCGCCCACCCGCGACGATGCGGCAATAGATGCCGCAATCGACATGGCCGTAGTTCTGCATCAGCGCCTTCGGGATCTGCATGTCGCGCGCGCCGGTCTCCGGGTCGACATTCGTCGCCGCACAGCGCTCGATCCGCTTGATCACATGCAGCCGCAGGCCATTCGGCCCGTCCAGATCGCGGCCGACCAACTCGTTCTCCGCCCAGGGTTCGAGCCCGCTCACCATCAGGTTGCCGCGGAAGCGCAGCGGATCGACAGGTCTTCCGAGCCGTTCTTCGAGATCGGCGACGCTCGCGAGATTGATGATCGAGACGAAGCCTGAGCGGGAATCGGTGAAGCGATAGGTCGAGGGTGCCGTCAGCAGCTTCGGCTCGCCGCGCAACTCGTCGGGCATGAAACCTTCGAAGAAGCGCGTGATCGCCGCTCTGCCGTCGTCACTGGCGGTTGCTGCGCGCAATACCTCCCGGCTTCCTTCATGGATGACGAGGTCTCCGCTCGCATCGTCGTAGCGGCTGCGCAGCCGGGCCAGCGACTCGTTGCGCATCAGCATCAGGTACTTGATCTTCGGCTGATGCACCGGCTCGGCGGCGTCGAAGCCGGAAGGGCCATTCTCGACGGCGAACAGCCGGTCGCCGGGAAAGTAGCCTTCAGTCGGCAGGTCGGCGCGTTGAAGCGGCTCCGGCGAGAGGCCTTTCACAGGGTAGCGATAGAGCGTTTCGATGCGCATGGTCCGACCTGAACAGGCAAAAGGTGGCGGACCATAGCCTTGCCACGCCGTCCTGACAGATCAAATCTTGTATCCGTTTCGATCAATCCGCCTCGTCCTCGCCGTCGCTGACCGAGCGCTGGCAGCCCCAGCCGGCGAGCACGGCATCGGTCTCGTCGGCGACGAAGAAGCGGGCGGCGTCGCGGTCATAGCCCTCGGCCAGCAGGCGTTCGTAGTCGGTATGGACATGGCGGACATGGCTGCCGAGTGCGAGCCAGAGCGCCGTCGAGGGCGGCAGGTCCTTCATGTGGCGCCGCTCCGCCAGCGTGATCACCGCCTCTGCGTCGGAGAGCGGAATGCCGGGCGCCAGCGCCCTCAACGCCCGACGAATCGCCTGCTGTCGCTTGGTCCCGGCCATGCCCGATCTGCGCCTGCCGCTTGCGCCAGGTCAATTGTGGGGGCGACCCTCTTCCGTTGCGCCAATGTCACACTATCTTGGAGAGCGAGGGGCGGCCCATAGCGGCGCCCCATCTCGATGAAAGGGCAGCGGAACACGTCGCCACGGGGCGCGTTCTGCGGGCGGAGTGACTTGAATGAACATTGAAAAATATACGGATCGAGCGAAGGGCTTTCTTCAGGCGGCGCAGACGATCGCGCTACGCGAGGGACATCAGCAGTTCACGCCGGAGCATCTGCTCAAGGCGTTGCTTGACGACAATGAGGGCATGGCGGCCGGTCTGATCGACCGGGCCGGCGGGCAGTCGCGCGTCGCGCTGCAACTCGTCGATCAGGCCCTGGCGAAGATTCCGAAGGTTTCGGGCGGTTCGGGCGGTCTCAACCTGACCCCGGGCCTGGCGCGCGTGTTCGACACCGCCGAGAAGGCGGCCGAGAAGGCTGGCGACTCGTTCGTCACGGTCGAGCGGCTCTTGCTCGCTCTTGCGATCGAGAAGGACACCGAGGCGGGCAAGGCGCTCTCCAAGGCCGGTGTGACGCCGCAGGCGCTCAACGCCGCGATCGAGGCGATCCGCAAGGGCCGTACGGCCGATTCCGCCTCGGCCGAACAGGCTTATGACGCGCTGAAGAAATACGCCCGCGACCTCACCGCCGCTGCGCGCGAGGGCAAGCTCGACCCGGTCATCGGGCGTGACGAGGAGATCCGTCGCACCATCCAGGTGCTGTCGCGCCGGACCAAGAACAACCCCGTCCTCATCGGCGAGCCCGGCGTCGGCAAGACCGCCATCGCCGAGGGCCTCGCTTTGCGTATCGTCAATGGCGATGTGCCCGAGAGCCTGAAGGACAAGGAGCTGCTCGCCCTAGACATGGGCTCGCTGATCGCCGGAGCGAAGTATCGCGGCGAGTTCGAGGAGCGGCTGAAGGCCGTGCTGACCKAGGTCTCGTCCTCGGACGGCGGCGTCATCCTGTTCATCGACGAGATGCACACCCTTGTCGGCGCCGGCAAGACAGATGGCGCGATGGATGCCTCGAACCTGCTGAAGCCGGCGCTCGCGCGCGGCGAGTTGCACTGCATCGGCGCGACGACGCTCGACGAGTACCGCAAATACGTCGAGAAGGACGCGGCGCTGGCGCGGCGCTTCCAGCCCGTCTTCGTCGACGAGCCGACGGTCGAGGACACCATCTCGATCCTGCGCGGCCTGAAGGAGAAGTACGAGCAGCATCACCGCGTCCGCATCACGGATTCGGCTCTGGTCTCGGCCGCGACGCTCTCGAACCGCTACATCACCGACCGCTTCCTGCCCGACAAGGCAATCGACCTTGTCGACGAAGCCTCGGCGCGGCTGCGCATGCAGGTCGACTCCAAGCCCGAGGAGCTGGATTCGATCGACCGCGAGATCGTGCGGCTCAAGATCGAGCAGGAGGCGCTCAAGAAGGAGAACGACGCCGGCTCGAAGGAGCGGCTGAAGCGGCTCGAATCCGAACTGGCCGAGCTCGAGGCGCGTTCCGACGCGATCACGACCAAGTGGAAGGCCGAGAAGGACAAGCTCGGCCAGGCGGCGGAGCTCAAGACCAAGCTCGACAATGCCCGCAACGAGCTCGCCCAGGCGCAGCGCAAGGGCGAGTACCAGCGGGCGGGCGAACTCGCCTATGGCGAGATCCCGCAGCTCGAGAAGAAGCTGGCCGAGGTCGAGGCGAAAGGTGACGATGCCGGCATGGTCGAGGAGGCGGTGACGCCGGACCATGTCGCGCAGGTTGTCAGCCGCTGGACCGGCGTGCCGGTCGATCGGATGCTCGAAGGCGAGAAGGAGAAGCTGCTCCGCATGGAGGAGGTTCTGGCCTCCCGCGTCGTCGGGCAGCGCGAGGCCGTGGAAGCAGTTTCGACCGCGGTCCGCCGCGCCCGCGCCGGCCTGCAGGACCCGAACCGCCCGATCGGCTCCTTCATGTTCCTCGGCCCGACCGGCGTCGGCAAAACCGAGCTGACCAAGGCGCTCGCCGCCTTCCTGTTCGACGACGACACGGCGCTCGTGCGCATCGACATGTCCGAGTACATGGAGAAGCACTCGGTCGCCCGGCTCATCGGCGCGCCTCCCGGCTATGTCGGCTATGAGGAGGGCGGTGCCCTGACGGAGGCGGTTCGTCGCCGGCCCTATCAGGTCGTGCTCTTCGACGAAGTCGAGAAGGCGCATCCGGACGTCTTCAACGTCCTGCTGCAGGTTCTCGACGACGGGCGCCTGACCGACGGCCAGGGCCGCACGGTCGACTTCCGCAACGTGCTGATCATCATGACCTCGAACCTCGGTTCGGAGTTCCTGGTGAACCAGCCGGAAGGGCAGGACAGCGATGCCGTCCGCGACGAGGTCATGGGCGTGGTCCGCCATGCCTTCCGGCCGGAGTTCCTGAACCGGATCGACGACATCATACTGTTCCACCGCCTGCGGCGGGAGGACATGGGCGCGATCGTCGACATCCAGATGGCCCGGCTGCAGAAGCTGCTGACCGACCGCAAGATCACGCTCGAGCTCTCGAAGGAGGCGCGCGAGTGGCTGGCGGACAAGGGTTACGACCCCGCCTATGGCGCACGCCCGCTCAAGCGCGTGATCCAGAAGTCGGTGCAGGACCCGCTGGCGGAAGCCATCCTCGCCGGCGAGATCGTCGACGGCGAGACGGTGCCCGTCACTGTCGGGCCGGGCTCGCTGATGCTCGGCGATGTCGCGGCCGTAAAGGAAAAGCGGCCGGCGGGCGTCGCGCTGAACTGACGTCTGCGGAGTAGACAGATGACGAAAGGGCCGCGCGAGCGGCCCTTTCTTGTCTCGGTAGCGAAGCGCTGCTCATCCCCGCTTCAGCAGGAACACCGCCTGCGCGCCGAACAGATTCCAGAACCACCAGGGCGCGTTGACGCCGACCCGGCCGCCGGCGGCATCGAGCGCCACCGCGCGCTCCTTCTTGGCGCCGATCTGGTCGCAGAGCGCGACGAAGTCCCGAATCGTGCAGAAATGGATGTTGGGCGTGTCCCACCATGAATAGGGCAGGGCGTCGGTCACCGGCATCCGCCCCTGGAAGAACACCTGGCTGCGCATCCGCCAATGCCCGAAATTCGGGAAGGAGACGATCGCGTGCCGGCCGATGCGCAGCATGTGCTCCAGCACGAGCCGCGGATTGCGCGTCGCCTGGATCGTCTGGGACAAGATCACGTAGTCGAACGAATCGTCGGGATAGCCGGCAAGATCGGCGTCGGCGTCACCCTGGATCACCGAGAGCCCTCGCGCCACGCAATCGGCCACGCCTTCGCGCGAAAGCTCGATGCCGCGCGCATCGACCCGGCGGGTTTCGGCGAGGAGCGCGAGCAGCACGCCGTCGCCACAGCCGACATCGAGCACCCGCGTGCCCGGGGTCACCATCTCGGCGACGAGCTTCAGGTCGATGCGGTTGGTCTGGTTGTCGCTGAAGGCCATGCTCAGAGTCCGCGTGCCCGAGCCGCTGCGCCGATGAAGCCGCGTGTCGTGGCGAAGAGATTGGGCTCTTCCAGCAGGAAGGCATCGTGCCCCTTGTCGCTTTCCAGTTCGACGAAGGAGACCGAGGCGCCGGCCGCATTGAGCGCATGCACGATCGCGCGGGAATCCGCTGTGGGGAACAGCCAGTCCGAGGTGAAGGAGGCCACGCAGAAACGTGTCTTTGTGCCCGCGAAAGCGCGCGCGAGCACACCGTCATGGTCGGCCGCGAGGTCGAAATAATCCATCGCGCGCGTCACATAGAGATAGGAGTTGGCGTCGAAGCGCTCGACGAAGGAGAGGCCCTGATAGCGCAGGTAGCTCTCCACCTGGAAGTCCGCGTCGAAGGAGAAGGTCGGCGCCTCCCGGTCCTGCAGCTTGCGGCCGAACTTGCGGTGCAGCGCCTGCTCCGAGAGATAGGTGATGTGCGCGCCCATCCGCGCCACCGAAAGCCCCTTGGCCGGGCGGGTGCCCTCTTCGAGATAGCGCCCCTGCCGCCAGTCGGGATCGGCCATCACTGCCTGACGGCCGACTTCGTGGAAGGCGATGTTCTGGGCCGAGTGCTTGGCGCCGGTCGCCAGCGGCAGCGCAGAGAAGACGCGACCCGGATAGCTCGCCGCCCATTGCAGCACCTGCATGCCGCCCATCGAGCCGCCCGCGACGCAGAACAGCGTCTCGATGCCGAGCGAGTCGATCAGCGCCGCCTGCGCCCGGACCATGTCGCGGATGGTGACGACCGGGAAAGACAGGCCCCAGGGCTTGCCAGTCGCCGGATTGGTCGAGGCCGGTCCGGTCGTGCCGGTGCAGCCGCCGATCACATTCGCGCAGATCACGAAGAAGCGGTCGGTATCGATCGGCTTGCCCGGTCCGATCATCGCGGTCCACCAGCCGCCCTTGCCGGTGATGGGATTGCGGCTCGCGACATATTGGTCGCCGGTCAGGGCATGGCAGACTAGGACCGCGTTCGTTTTGTCGGCGTTGAGCGTGCCGTAAGTCTGGTAGGCGATCTGCCACCGGTCGAGCACGACGCCGCAATCCATCAGCAGCGGCGTGTCGGGCCCAAAGCGCGCAACCGGGCTCGAAGGCTCGTTCGCCTCCTTCTGCGGATCGGCCAGGCTGGGGGAGAGATCGCTCATATCGTCCGCTTCGGCAGTGTGATTTGTCTTGCCGGTCCAGGCGTTCGGAAAATCGAACTCTAGCGATGCCGTGCCGGCGCGTCGCTGTCAACGCGGGACTGCGCAGCCGGCTTTGCCAAGGCGCGGCGGGAGCGCTAAGGAGCGTGGCAACTCCTAAAGCCCTCATCCTGAGGAGCCGCGGAACGTGGCGTCTCGAAGGATGATCCAGCGGGTTCCGAAACCTCCTGGAGCATCCTTCGGGACGCAAGCTTCGCTTGCTGCTCAGGATGAGGGCTCACGGGTCCTCGTCGAGAAGCGCAACCTGCCGCCATGACCGAAGCCGCCCCCACGACCCTCGCCGACCTCCGTGCCGGGATCGATCGCATCGACAGCGAGATGCATGCGCTGCTGATGGAGCGCTCGCAGATCATCGAGACGCTGATCTCGGTCAAGAAGACGCAGGCCTCCGGCTCTGCCTTCCGCCCCGGCCGCGAGGCCGACATGATGAAGCGCCTCGCGCTGCGCCATAAGGGGCTTCTGCCGCTCGATACGGTCGAGAGCATCTGGCGCATCATCATCGCGACCTTCACCTATGTGCAGGCGAATTATTCGGTGCATGCCGATGTCTCCGGCGGCGACCCGGCGATGCGCGATTCCGCTCGCTTCCATTTCGGCTTCACCGTTCCCTTCGTTCCGCATGAGGATGCCCGCGCAGTCATCCGCGCCGTGGCCGAGTCCGCCGGCGATCTCGGCATCTTCCGCATGGACCAAGGCGCCAGCGCCGGCATCTGGTGGCGGGACCTGATCGGGGCCGACAAGCCCAAGATCATCGCGCGCCTGCCCTTCATCGAGCGGCCGGATCATCCAGCGGGAACGCCGGTCTACTGCATCGCCAAGCCGCTGACCGATGCCGCCGTGCGCGAGATCGTGCTCTATGCCGCCCGCGTCGAGCGCTGGTCGGAAGCACTCCGTCACGGTCTCGCCGAGCATCTGGCCGAGGTCTCGGCCTCGGCGGCCGATGGCTCGCATCTGTCGCTGCTGGTCGCGGCCTCCGGCGAGGTCGATCAGTCGGTGATCCGTGCCGCCCTCGCGCCCGCCGGCCTCAGCGACTTCTCCGAGGTCGGCAGCCATGCCGCCCGCTTCGCCGTCAAATCCGCCCGTTCGTGAATAGATGAACTTGATCTAATGCCCCCTCAACGCCGCCATCCCGGGCGACCATAGGGAGACCCGGGATCCATGCCTGAGCGCTGCCGGTGAACGCTCCGGCATGGATCCCGGATCTTCGCTTCGCTCCATCCGGGATGACCGCGCGGATATGATACCGAAAGAGCAAGAGATGACCGCCTCCCGCCCTGTTCCCCGTCCCGGCGTCCTCGACATCGAGGCCTATGTCCCCGGCAAGTCCGCCGCCCCCGCCGGCGTGAAGCTGCACAAGCTCTCCTCCAACGAGACGCCGCTCGGCCCGAGCCCGAAGGCCGTCGCGGCCTTCGAAGGCCTTGCCGCCAAGCTGGAGCTCTATCCCGACGGCACGTCGACCAAGCTCAAGCAGGCGATCGCAGGCCGCTACGGTCTCGATCCCGCGCGGATCATCTGCGGCAACGGCTCGGATGAACTGCTGGAGCTCGTCACCAAGGCCTATCTCGGCGCGGGCGACGAGGGCATCTACAGCCAGTACGGCTTCCTGGTCTATCGCATTGCCATCCTCGCCATGGGCGGCAAGCCGGTGATCGTGCCCGAGAAGAACTACACGGCTGATGTCGACGGCATCCTCGCCGCGGTGACACCGAAGACCAAGATCGTCTTCCTCGCCAACCCCAACAACCCGACCGGCACCTATCTGCCCTTCGACGAGGTGAAGCGCCTGCAGGCCGGCCTTCCGCCGCATGTCCTGCTGGTGCTGGACGCGGCCTATGCCGAATATGTCCGCCGCAACGACTACGCCTCCGGCCTCGAACTCGTCGCCGAGAGCGAGAATGTGGTGATGACCCGCACCTTCTCGAAGATCTACGGCCTCGCCAATCTGCGCATCGGCTGGATGTATGCGCCGGCCCATATCATCGATGCGCTCGAACGTATCCGCGGCCCCTTCAACGTCAACGGCGCCGCGATCGAGGCGGGCGCCGCCGCCGTCGCAGACGAGGCCCATGTCGCCGCCGCGCTGGAGCACAACGAGAAGTGGCTGGCCTGGACGACGGCCGAGCTGGAGAAGCTCGGTCTCACCGTGACGCCCTCGGTCGGCAACTTCATCCTGATTCATTTCCCGAAGACACCGGGCAAGACGGCCAAGGAGGCCGACGCCTTCCTGACCCAGCGCGGCCTCATCCTGCGCGCCGTCACCTCCTATGGCCTGCCTGATGCGCTGCGCATGACCATCGGCTCCGAGGAGGCGAACCGCCTCGTCGTCGCCGCGCTCGCCGACTTCCTCGCCGGCAAGGCGTGACCGCGATGGCGGAGAGCTTCGCGCCGCGCCGTTCCGAGCCGGTCTTCGCTCGTCTCGCCATCATCGGCATCGGGCTGATCGGCTCCTCGATCGCGCGGGCGGCGAAGGAGCTCAACCTCGCTGGCACGATCGTGCTGTCCGACCGCGACGCGGCCGTCCGCCAGCGGGCGCGCGAGCTCGATCTCGGCCATGCCGTCGCCGAGACGGCGGCAGAGGCGGCCCGCGACGCCGACCATGTCATCCTTTGCGTGCCGGTTGGCGCCTGCGGAGCGGTTGCCGTGGAGATCGCGCGGGTTCTGAAGCCGGGCGCGATCCTTTCCGATGTTGGTTCGGTCAAGGGCTCGGTGGTCGATGCGGTCCTGCCGCACCTGCCGGAGGGCGTTTCCTTCGTGCCTGCCCATCCGGTCGCGGGAACCGAGAATTCCGGCCCCGATGCCGGCTTCCCGAGCCTCTTCCTCAACCGCTGGTGCATCCTGACGCCGCCGGAAGGGACGGACCCGGCCGCGATCGCCAAGACCCGCCAGCTCTGGGAAGGGATGGGCGCGCTGGTCGAGGTGATGAGCGCGCAGCACCACGACCTCGTGCTCGCCATCACCAGTCACCTGCCGCACTTGATCGCCTATAACATCGTCGGCACGGCCGAGGACCTGGAAGCGGTGACGCAGTCGGAGGTCATCAAGTTCTCGGCCGGTGGCTTCCGCGACTTCACCCGTATCGCGGCGTCGGACCCGACGATGTGGCGCGACGTCTTCCTGCACAACAAGGAAGCGGTGCTGGAGATGCTCGGCCGCTTCAACGAGGACCTCGCGCTGCTCACTCGCGCCATCCGCTACGGCGACGGCGAGACGCTGCACAAGCACTTCACCCGCACCCGGGCGATCCGCCGCGGCATCGTCGCGCTCGGGCAGGAGAAGCCGGAGACGGAAAAGCTGCGCAAGGACTGAAGCATCGGACCGAAAAGTGACTTCCACTTTTCGGAGAAATCCGATGCGCAAACAAAGGCCTGGATTGCCGCTTCGCGCCCGATGGGGCGCGCGGCGATCCAGGCGGCGGCTTCACGGGGCCGCCTGATCGGATCGGCCTCCGTCGGTTGCGCGGCGGCAGGCGCCACGCAACCCTGTGCAAGATGTCGGGTTTGGCTTGCCAAGCTCCGCAGTGACTGTTACAGCGCCACCCGTTGCCGCAATAGCTCAGCTGGTAGAGCACCTCATTCGTAATGAGGGGGTCGGGGGTTCGAATCCCTCTTGCGGCACCACTTTCATATTCGCCAATTCCGCAGACGTTGAAAACCGGCCGAAGCGGCCGGTTTTTGTGTCTGGCGGTTCGTCCGCCCATTGCACTGAGCCGGTGCTTATTTCCGCGCCGAACGCGCTCTGATCGCTGCCTCATCGGCCGCCTGCTGGCGCTTGAAGGCGGCGATGTTCTCCTGGCCCGCACGCATGTTCTCGGCTGCGCGCCCGTCCTGCATCATGTCGCGGCCCTCTTGCAGGACATCCATGGCGCATCCGGCCGTGCGATTGCAGGCCGTTGCCGGCTGGGAGCCGACCGACAGGTAAATTGCCGCACCGGCCGCCGCTATCCCCGCAAGAATGAACTTTTTTCTATCCATGTGACGGGCTCCGTGCCGAGGCATTGAGAAACGTCTAAGGCAAAGTCCGGACGGCGTGTGACCGCGAGCGACTTGAATGCGCGCCATGACTTTTGGTCACGGGCGCTGAAAACGCCGATTGGCCTAACGAATACTCCCGTCTTAAGAGGCCGGAACCTGTCCCCAAGGACAATACACCGTCTTCTCTCGTTGTGCTGAATTTGACGGCCGGCTGGCGCCACACGGATCTTGCAGCCCGAGGGAAGGATTCACCATGGCCCCTCCTGTTCAGGAATCGCGCAGCATCGATCACTTCTTCTCGGCTCCTTCGGGCCGAGCCGACCGCTGGCGGGATCTTCATGCCGCCGCGCGCTCCTGGTCGACGGGTGGCAAGAGCCGCCGCGCGGTCGAGGTTGCGCTCAATGAACTCGGCGTCATCGAGGAGTTTCATGCGTTCCCGGGCGCCGAGCTCCTAGCGGCCCTGCGGGGCCTCCTGCAGAACGACGACGCAACCGGCTTCCTGTCGCTCGCCAAGCGCATCTCGCTGGCCATCATCACGAGCAACTACAAGCATGATCCGAAGGAATGGCAGTCGGCCGACCTGTCGCTGGCGGAGCCGGTGGACATTCTGCCCTCGTCACTGGGAGAGGGTTCATCGCACCGTCCCTATTTCGAAACGCTGCTGGTGACGCCCGCTCCCCCCGATCGCTGGCCGCATGTCGCGGCCGAGTTTCGCCGGCTGAGACGCCCCGAGGACGCGTTCGTCTACGAAGCGGTGCTGGTTGGCAGCCTGGAAGATGCGATCTGCGCGGCAGTGCTGAATCCCAACATCGCTGCGGTCGCCATCTATGAGGGCTTTGTGCTGAGGTCCCGGCACGATGCCCCGATCCTGCGCAGCGTCCTCGCCGCGCAGCAGCCGCTCCTCGACAAGGCTGATGAAGCCGACATGGCCTTGCGCCTCGCCGCCGGGCTGAAGGCGATCCGGCCCGAGCTCGATATCTATCTGCTCTCCGATCGGCGCGTCGAAAAGCTGGCGGGCGATCCGCGCGCCGCGATGATCCGCCGCGTGATGTACCAGGTCGAGGAGCCGCTGGAGCTGCATCTGTCGGTGCTGGAGGGCATCAAGGCGCGTTACGACACGCCCTTCTTCGACAATCTCAAGCTCTATGCGCAGAGGCCGATCGCCACCTTCCATGCCCTTCCGATCGCTCGCGGCAAATCGGTTTTCCACTCGCCCTGGATCCGCGACATGGGCCAGTTCTACGGCATCAACCTCTTCCTTGCCGAGAGCAGCGCCACCACGGGCGGCCTGGACAGCCTGCTGGAGCCCACCGGCAACATCAAGCGCGCCCAGGAAATGGCGGCGCGCGCCTTCGGCGCCGACCACGTCTTCTTCGTGACCAACGGCACCAGCACCTCGAACAAGATGGTTCTGCAGGCGCTGGTCGCGCCCGGCGACATCGTCATCCTCGACCGCAACTGCCACAAGTCGCATCATTACGGCCTGGTGCTGAGCGGCGCGCAGCCCGTCTATGTCGAGGCGTTCCCGATGACGGAATACTCGATGTACGGGGCGGTGCCGCTACGCACCATCAAGAAGGCGCTGCTCGATCTGAAGGCGGAAGGCCGCCTGGATCGCGTCAAGATGGTCGACCTGACCAACTGCACCTTCGACGGCCACATCTACAACACCCGGCGCGTGATGGAGGAATGCCTCGCCATCAAGCCGGACCTGATCTTCCTCTGGGACGAAGCATGGTTCGGCTTCGCCCGCTGGTCACCCTTCCTGAGGCCGCGAACGGCGATGGGCGCGGCGGCCGACATCGAAGCCTGGATGGAGGGTCCGGAAGCCGTCGACAGCTATGAGCGGCAGCGCAAGGAACTCGGCGCGAGCCCATCGGCCAAGACCCTGCTGGACACGCGGCTGATCCCCGATCCGCGCGCCGTCCGGTTGCGCGTCTATCAGACGAACTCGACCCATAAATCGATGTCGGCATTCCGGCAGGGGTCGATGGTGCTGGTCAAGGATGTCGACTTCCACAAGGTCGAGGCGCAGTTCCACGAAGCGATCTTCACCCACGCCTCGACGAGCCCGAACCAGCAGCTCATCGCCAGCCTCGAGGTCGCACGCCGGCAGATGGAGCTCGAAGGCTACGGCCTGGTGATGAACGCCATCGAAGTAGCGCTCGACATCCGGCGGGAGATCGCCATCCACCCGCTGATCTCCAAATACTTCAAGATCGTCGGAGCCGATGGAATGGTGCCGGCGCAGTATCGGACCAGCGGCTTTATCGATTTCCTTGCGCCCGAGACGCGCTGGGACGACCAGTTGCGCAGCATGCGCGAGGACGAATTCTGCCTCGACCCGACGCGCATGACGCTGGTCTGCGGCACAGCGGGTTTCGACGGCACCTCGTTCAAGGGACTTCTGGCCTCCGAGTACGGCATCCAGGTCAACAAGACGTCGCGCAACTCGGTGCTCCTCCAGTCCAACATCAACAACACGCGCAGCGATGTGGCGCTGCTGATCGGCGTCCTGCTCAAGATCAGCAATGAGATCGAGGCGCGCCTGCGTCAGGGCGGCGAAGGCGAACGACGGGCCTTCGACGCCCGTGTGCGCAGCCTGATGAAGGATGTGCCCGAACTCCCGGATTTCAGCCGCTTCCACGAAGCCTTTCGCGGCGATGCCGGCGAGAACACGCCGGAAGGCGATATCCGCACGGCGTTCTTCTCCGCCTATGCGGAGGAAAAATGCGAATACCTGCCGATCGACAGCCCCGAATGCGACCGTCGCATCGACAAGGGCCCGGCGCTCGTCTCGGCCAATTTCGTCATTCCCTACCCGCCGGGCTTCCCGATCCTGGTGCCGGGCCAGGTCGTGACGCATGAAACGATCACCTTCATGCGCAAGCTCGATGTGAAGGAAATCCATGGTTACGAGAAAGCAAAGGGCCTCAAATTGCTGAGGCCGGACGCACTGTCCGACAGGAAAGGTGTGAGTGCCGAGAAGAGTCAGAAAAAGCCTCGAGCAGCTTAGCTGTTCGTCGATCCCGACTGCCAGCAATTGGGGGAATGGAATGTTCGACTGGTTCGCTGCCACCCTGAGAAGCTACCCGGAGATCTCGCTCTTCCTCTCGCTGGCGATCGGATACTATGTCGGCGGCTTCGCCTATAAGGGCTTCAGCCTCGGCGCGGTGACCTCGACGCTGATTGCCGCCGTCATCATCGGCCAGCTCGGCATCACGATCTCCCCCAATGTGAAATCGACCTTCTTCCTGCTCTTCCTGTTTGCCGTCGGCTACGGCGTCGGCCCGCAGTTCGTTCGCGGCATTGCCAAGGACGGCGCGCCGCAGGCGATCTTTGCGGTTGTCGTCACCGTGTTCTGCCTGGCGGTTCCCGTCGCGATCGCGAAGATCGCCGGCTACCATCCGGGCTACGCGGCCGGCCTCTATGCCGGATCACAGACGATCTCGGCCTCGATGGGTCTGGCGACCGACGCCATCAACCGCCTTGGGCTGTCGGCCGAACAAACCAAGGAATATCTCGATGCCATGCCGGTCGCCTATGCGGTCACCTACATCTTCGGCACCGTCGGTTCGGCCGTCGTTCTCGCCCAGCTCGGCCCGAAGCTGCTCGGGATCGATCTCGCCAAGGCCTGCAAGGACTACGAGGCCCGGCTCGGCGGCGGCAAGGAGATCGGAGGTCCGGGCTCCGTCTGGCGGCGCTTCGAGCTCCGCGCCTTCCGGCTCCGCACCGGCGCCAAGGTCGCCGGCATGCGCGCCGCAGAGGCCGAGGCCCTGGTGCCGGACGCCCGCGTCTTCGTCGAGCGCATCCGCCGCAACGGCGTCATCGAGGACGCGACCGCCGACACGATTCTGCGGGAGGGGGACGTCATCGCTCTCGCCGGTCCGCGCGAGACGCTGGTCAACCTGATCGGTCAGAATGCCGAGGAGATCGAGGACCCCGAGCTGCTCGACCTGAAGGCCGAGGGCGTCGACATCTACGTCACCAGCAAGGACGCCGATGGCAAGACGCTGACCGAGCTCTCCCAGATGCCGGCGGCCCGCGGCGTCTTCCTGCGCAAGATCGTCCGCGGCGCGACCGCCGTCAGCATCCCGATCCTGCCGGACACGATCATTCATCGCGGCGACATCCTGACCGTCGTCGGCCGCACCCAGGACATCGCCGCGGTCGCGAAGACCGTCGGCCATGCGGATCGCCCGAGCGATGTCGCCGATGTCGCCTTCATCGGCGGTGCGATCACGCTCGGCGCGCTCATCGGCGCGCTCGTGTTCAAGGTCGGCGGTGTCCCGCTGACGCTGTCGACCGCAGGCGGTGCGCTGATCTCCGGTCTCGTCTTCGGCTGGCTGCGGTCGGTGCGCCCGGTCTTCGGCCGCATCCCGAGCTCGACCGTCTGGTTCATGAATTCGGTCGGCCTCAACATGTTCATCGCCGTCGTCGGCATCTCGGCCGGCCCCGGCTTCGTCAAAGGGCTGCAGACGCAGGGCGTCGGCCTCTTCCTCTGGGGCGCTCTGGCGACGGCCGTCCCGCTGATCCTGGCGATGTTCGCCGGCAAGTATGTGTTCCGGTTCGATCCGGCGATCCTGCTTGGCGCCTGCGCCGGGGCGCGCACCACGACGGCCGCCCTCGGAATGATCTGCGAGACCGCGGGCAGCCAGGTTCCGGCGCTCGGTTACACCGTGACCTACGCGGTCGGGAACACGCTTCTGACCATCTGGGGCATGGTGATCATCATTCTGCTGACCTGACAAAACCAGGCGAAACCATTCGATTTCAGGCTCATATCAGGAGTTTGTCATGGATCCTGTCACTCTGCGGAGCTTCGAGAAACTCAGCCCCTTCGAGATCAAGGACGAGCTCATCCGCCTTGCCAAGCTGACGGCTCAGGACTCGTCGATCGCGATGCTCAACGCCGGCCGCGGCAACCCCAACTGGGTGGCGATGACACCGCGCGAAGGCTTCTTCCTGCTCGGGCAATTCGCGATCACCGAAAGCCGCCGCGTGATGAACAAGCCCGCCGGCATCGGCGGCATGCCCAAGGCCGACGGCATCGCCGCGCGGCTGGAGGATTGGCTGACCGCGCACAAAGATTCCCCCGGCGCCACCTTCTTGCGCGAGATGGTCGCCTTCGCCGTCAAGAAGTTCGACTTCAAGCCTGATGCCTTCGTGCACGAGCTGGTCGACTCGATCATCGGCGACAACTACCCGGTGCCGGACCGCATGCTCGTCCACAACGAGCGCATCGTGCACGAGTACCTGATGTGGGCGATGTGCGGCGAGCCGCGCCCCCCCGGCCAGTTCGACCTCTATGCCGTCGAGGGCGGCACGGCGGCGATGTGCTACATCTTCAAGTCGCTGAAGGCCAATAGGCTGCTGAACCCCGGCGACACGATCGCCCTGGCGACGCCGATCTTCACCCCCTATCTCGAAATGCCGCATCTCGAGGATTACGGCCTCAACATCGTCACCGTGGCGGCGCCGCAGGAGAACCGCTTCCAGTTCACCGACGAGGAGCTGAAGAAGCTGGAGGACCCGAAGGTCAAGGCCTTCTTCGTGGTCAACCCCGGCAATCCCTCCGCTGTCGCGCTGAGCGAGGAGACGATCGCCAAGATCGTCAAGCTGGTCACGACGAAGCGCCCCGATCTGCTGCTCCTGACCGACGATGTCTACGGAACCTTCGTGAAGGGCTTCCGCGGCCTGCTCGGCGCGCTCCCGCGCAATACGATCGGGGTCTACTCCTACTCCAAGTATTTCGGCTGCACCGGCTGGCGGCTCGGCGTCATCGCCATCCATCGCGACAATATCTTCGACAAGGCGATCGCGAACCATCCCGAGAAGATCCTGACGGTGCTCGATACGCGGTACGGGCCGCTGACGCTGAAGCCGCGCGAGATGAGGCTGATCGACCGCATCGTCGCCGACAGCCGCGACATCGCCCTCAACCACACCGCCGGCTTGTCGCTACCGCAGCAGGTGATGATGTCGCTGTTCTCGCTGTCCGAGATGATGGACGAGGCCAAGCTCTATCAGAAGACCTGCATGGATATCGTCAGGTCTCGCGCCGACAGGATGATCGAGGGATTGGGCATAGAGGTGCCCGACAATCCGCTTCACGACCGCTATTACGGGCTGGTCGATTTCGAGTTCTGGGCCAACAAATATGTCGGCCCCGAGGTGGTGGCCTATATGAAGCAGCACATCCACCCGCTCGACATCGTGTTCAGGCTGGCCGAGGACCACGGCATCGTGTTGCTGAACGGTGGCGGCTTCCATGCGCCGGACTGGTCGGTGCGCGTCTCCTTCGCCAATCTCGACGACGAGGTCTACAGCCAGATCGGCCGGGCGACGCGTGCGGTCGCTCGTGGCTATCGGCAGGCCTTCGAGGCCTACAAACTCGCCCTCAAGGAGAAGTCCTGAGGGCCGCGCTGTCGCGCAGGCCTGATGGCCGATCAGCGCCATCGGGTCGTTCCGCTCTATGCGAGAGCGCATTTGCGGGGAGGGGGGCATGAGTTTCGTCGTTGACGCCTTGCGTGGCAATCCCGAGCTCGCAATCTTCCTGACCATCGCCCTCGGTTTTCTGGTCGGCCGGCTGAAATTCGGCAGCTTCAGCCTCGGCATCGTCGTCGGCTGCCTGCTGGCGGGCGTCGTGATCGGCCAGCTCGATATCAAGGTGCCTGCCGCGGTGAAGGCGGTCTTCTTCGATCTGTTCCTGTTCACGACCGGCTACAAGGTCGGCCCCCAGTTCTTTCGCGCCCTCAAGCGCGATGCCATTCCACAGGTCGCGCTGACGGTCGTGCTCTGCGTGACCTGCCTCCTCTCGGCATTCGGGTTCGCGAAGCTCCTCGGCTACGACATCGGGACTGCTGCCGGCCTGCTCGCCGGCGCCTTTTCGGAATCGACCGTGATCGGAACCGCGGGCGAGGCGATCCAGCGCCTCGATCTTCCCCAGTCCGAACGGACGGCGCTGGTCAACAACATCCCTGTCGCCTACGCCGTCACCTATCTCGTCGGCACCGCCTCGCTGGTCTGGTTCCTGCCGAAGATCGGCCCGAAGCTGATGGGCATCGATTTGAAGGAGACCGCGGCCGCAATGGCCTCGCAATCATCGGGGCAGGTCAGCGAGGCAGACGGCGTGGTCTCGGCCGCGCGCCTTTTCGATACGCGGACCTATCGCGTCACCAATGAGCAGTTCGTCGGTCGGACTGTCGCCGAGATCGAGGCGCTTCCACGCGTGGCGCGTGCCTACCTGCTGCGCATCCGTTCAGGCGATACCCTGCGCGAGCCCGAGCCCAATCTCGTGATCCGCGCAGGCGACATCGTCGCCGTCATGGCCCGGCAGGAGGTCCACGCAAATCACGGCGACCTCATCGGCCCGGAGGTCAGCGATCCCGGTCTTCTCGATATCCCCATCGAGTCGCTCGACGTGGTCCTGACCAACCGTTCCCTCGACGGGCAGCGCTTGGCGGAGCTCGCTAATCAGGATTTCGCCCGCGGCGTCTTCCTCGCCCGGCTGATGCGCTCCGGTTTGGCCATGCCGATCGAGGCGGAAAGCAAGGTCAATCGCGGCGATGTCCTCTCGATCATCGGACCGATGCATGCAGTCGAACGCGCTGCGGAGAAACTCGGCTACCCCGACAGGCGGACGTCTGCGACCGACATGGTGTTCGTCGGTCTCGGCATCTTCCTGGGCGGTCTGGTCGGGCTCCTGAGCGTCGTCGTCGGCGGGATCCCGCTGACGCTGACCGCCAGCGGCGGCGCGCTCATCATGGGGCTGGCCTTCGGCTGGCTGCGGTCGGCCTATCCCTACTTCGGCCGCATACCCGAACCGGCGATCTGGATCTTCGATACGGTCGGCCTGTGCGTGTTCATCGGCATCGTCGGCCTCGGCGCGGGCCCGAGCTTCATCTCCGGGCTGAAGACGACCGGGCTCAGCCTGGTCGTCGTCGGGCTCGTCTCCGCGCTGCTTCCGCACACGCTGGGCATCCTCTTCGGCCGATATGTCCTGAAGATGGATCCCCTCATCGTGCTCGGCGCCTGTGCCGGAGCGGGCACGATCACGGCTGCTCTCAGGGCGATCCAGGACGAAGCTCAGAGCAGCGTCCCCGCTCTGGGCTACACAGTGCCCTATGCGATCGGGAACATTCTCCTGACTGCCTGGGGGCCGATCCTGGTCGCGCTGATGGCCAGGTAACCCTCTCCGCCTCGGCCCGCTTCTGATGCTTCGGTGCCGCGGCGAAGCCTGCGAGGCTCACGCGAAGCGCTTTGCGCCCGCAACGCAGAGGACAACCACGCCCGTCACTGCGACCATCGTCCAGGCGATGGGCTCATGCAGCAGCAGGCCGGCAAGCAGCAGGCCGAAGAAGGGCTGCAGGAGCTGGAGCTGCCCGACGCCGGCGATGCCGCCCAGCGCCAGCCCGCGGTACCAGAACACGAAGCCGACCAGCATGCTGAAGACCGAGACATAGGCCAGGCCGAGCCAGGCGGGCGTCCCGATGCCCTGCCAGGATGCCGGGAGGAACAGCAGCGTCAGCACGGCCATCGCCGGCAGTGACAGCAGCAGCGCCCAGGAGATGACCTGCCAGCCGCCGAGCCGGCGCGAGAGCGCCGCACCTTCGGCATAGCCAAGGCCGCAGAGCAGGATGGCGGCGATCATCAGCAGGTCGCCGGTGAGCGAACCGCCCTCGCTATGGGCGAGCGCGAAGCCTGCGACGGTCGCAGCGCCGACCACGGAGAACAGCCAGAAGGCCGGTTTCGGCCGCTCGCCGGCGCGCATCACGCCGAACAGTGCCGTCGCCAGCGGCAGCAGCCCGACGAACACGATCGAGCGGGCCGCCGCGATGTGCTGGAGCGCCAGCGCCGTCAGCAGCGGAAAGCCGAGAACGACGCCGAGCGCGACGATGGCGAGCGGGCCGAGATCGGAGCGTTCCGGCCGCTTCTGGCGCAGCAGGACGAGGAAGAACGCGCCCAGAAGCGCCGCGATCACGGCGCGGGCGGAAGTGAGGAAGAGCGGCGAGAAGCCGGCGACGGCGACGCGCGTGGCCGGCAGGGAGCCGCTGAAGATCAGCACGCCGATGAGGCCGCTGCCCCATCCCTTGCCGGCCCCGTCCTGCTGCATCGTCGCTGCCCTGTTCTGCATCCTCGCAGGTCTAGGCAGTCTGCGCTGGCCGGAACAGTGACAATCCGATACATTCGATTGGAACTGTATGGGTATGGACATCATGACAGTTGTCGATCCGAGCGTAGTCGACGCCGGGCAGGGGCGGACGGCGGTGGTGATGGCCGCCATTCGGGACAAGCTCGCGGCTCGGTCTCTGGCCCCTGGCGACCGGTTGCCGTCGATCCGCCGTTTCGCCGCGACGATGCGGGTTTCGCCGTCCACCGTTGTCGAGGCTTATGACCGGCTGGCCGCGGAAGGCCTGATCCGCGCCCGCCAGGGCTCTGGCTTCTATGTCACCGGCAATGGCCTGCCGCCCCTGGCATTGACGCAGGCCGCCTCGCCGCACGAGCGCGCTGTCGATCCCTTCTGGGTCTCGCGCCAGTCGCTCGATGCGGATGAGGCCGCTCTGAAGCCGGGTTGTGGCTGGCTCCCGGCCGACTGGATGCCGGGCGAGGCGCTGCGCCGCGGCTTTCGCGCTTTGGCGCGGGCGCAGGACCCGGTTCTCTCCGAATATGGCGGGACGCGCGGCTCGCCGGCGCTGCGACGCCATCTGCTCGGGCGTTTCGCCGAGGAGGGGCTCGCCGCCGGTCCCGAACAGCTCCTGCTGACCGGGTCGGGGACGCAGGCGCTCGATCTGGTCTGCCGCTTCCTGCTGCGGCCGGGCGACACCGTCCTTGTCGACGATCCCTGCTATTTCAACTTCCAGGCGTTGCTGCGGGCACATCAGCTGCGCGTGCTCGGCGTGCCCTATACGCCATCGGGGCCGGACGTCTCGGCTTTCGAGGCGCTGGTTTCTGCCGAGCGGCCGCGCCTCTACCTCACCAATTCCGGGCTGCACAACCCAACCGGGGCCAGCCTCTCGTCGCAGACGGCCTTCCGTGTCCTGCAAATCGCGGCTGCTCAGGATCTCACCATCGTCGAGGACGAGATCTTCGCCGATTTCGAGCCGGAACGGTCGCCGCGCCTCGCTTTGCTCGACGGGCTCGACCGGGTGATCCGCATAGGCAGCTTCTCGAAGACGCTCTCGGCCTCCCTGCGCTGCGGCTACATCGCCGCGCGCGCGGATTGGATCGATGGGTTGGTCGACCTTCAGGTCGCGACGAATTTCGGCGGCCCCGGCCCGGTCGCGGCCGATCTGGTCGCAGGCGTGCTCGCCGAGGGAGGTTATCGCAAGCATATGGAGGAGGTGCGCCGCCGCCTCGCCCAGGCTCGCCGCGAGGCCGCCACCCGGCTGGAGATGCTCGGCATCGTGCCATGGCTGATGCCGCGCGGCGGCTTCTACCTCTGGTGCCGCCTGCCTGAGGGCGTCGATTCCGCCGGGCTTGCGCGGCTGGCTGTGGCGCGGAACGTTGTGCTGGCGCCCGGCAACGTCTTCAGCGTCTCGCAAGGCGCGGGCGGCTTCATGCGCTTCAATGTCGCCCAGTCGCGCGATCCGCGTGTGTTTGAGGTATTGCAGCAGGGGATGGAGGAGCTACGGCAGGGCGGTTGATCAGGCGCAGCGCCCGCGTGCGTGCGCGCCACTCGTCAGCCAGCTGCCCCCCTGTTATAGACCGCCGCAACCGGCCCGGCCGGATAGGATCGAAAGTAAGAAGTCATGCATCTGAGGATCGGCACGCGCCGCAGCCCGCTGGCGATGGCGCAGACCAATCAGATCATGGGGTTGATCCGGGAGAAGTTTCCGGAGACGGAATTCACCCTCTGCCAGATCGCCACCATCGCTGATCGTGACCGCGTCTCCGAATTCCATCAGTTCGGCATGGTCGGTGTCTTCGCCGTCGAGCACGAGCAGCAGCTCGTGCGCCGCGAGGTCGATTTCGTCGTTCATTCCCTGAAGGACCTGCCGACCGCCCTGCAGGAGGGCCTCGTCCTTGCCTCCGTGCCGCCGCGCGAGGACCCGCGCGACGCGCTCTGCGGTGCGACGATGGCTTCGCTCCGGGAGGGGGCTCGCATCGGGACCGGCTCGCTGCGGCGCCGCGCGCAAATCCTCAACCTGCGACCCGACGTTACCGTCGTGCCGATTCGCGGCAATGTCGGCCCGCGCCTCGCCAAGATCGGCGGCGACGATCCGCTCGATGCCGTCATCCTCGCCCAAGCTGGGCTGCGCCGGCTCGGGCTGGACGTTGCATCGTCCGAGGTGCTGGCATCCGAGCTTTTCCCCTATGCCGTCGGGCAGGGGGCGCTGGGCCTGGAAGCCCGCGCCGACGATGCCGCCGTGATCGAGATCCTGCAGGCGATCCAATGCCCCAAGGCTCGTGCAGAGGTCGAAGCCGAGCGCGAGATGATGCATGCGCTGGGTGCCGGCTGCAGCTTGCCGGTCGGTGCCTGCGCCAGCTGGGCCGATGGCCGCCTGACCCTGCACGCGCAGGTCACGTCCGTCGAGGGAGCGGAGCGTGTCGAAGCCAGCGACAGCGCCGCGCCCGAGCAGGCGCGGGAACTCGGCCTCGCCGTCGCCGAGGAGCTGAAGTCGCGCGGCGGCGGGGCGATCCTCGAGAAGAGCTACCGCGGCTACTACCCGACGTTCAAGACGCTGTAGCTTCAGCGAGAAGCCTCATCAGACAGAAAGGCCCGGCATCCTTGTCGGGGTGCCGGGCCTTGTCATGGCCACCGTCGCATGCAGGCGAGTGGCCGCTTCGTGATGAGGTCAGAGCCGGACGGCGACCTCGCCATGCCGTGCGGCGAACTGCGCCGCCTCCTTCCAGAAAAGCATCCAGGCAGGCTGCGGGCTTTCGTATCCCGGTTCCTGCATCGACATCGTATAGGGGCCCTTGTTGCCGGCCGGCTTGTCGGGGTCGAGCCGCGCAGCCCTGCACATCGCGCGGGCAATGCGCTTGATTCTCTCTTCGTCCATGTCTGTCTCCGCCGCCAGGATTCAGCGGCGACGAAACGCGGAAGCAAACAGGCAGGTTCCCGAAAATCTCAGGAAAATAAATGAAATAACGATATCAGTATCTTAAATGGGATCTCGCGGATCCTCGGCGCTCGGCTTGTCGAGCATGGTGGCGCCGGGCCCCCGCGCGCCTGCCCAACGCGCCGCCAGCGCAATCCCCAGTGGAATCGCGATCACGACGATCCACACAACGAAGCCCCAATCCCTGTTCATTCCATCAATTCCGTCCAGAGCCTTCGCCAGACGGTAGCTTCTTCGCGCCTGCCTGGAAATCCGTCTGCGGCGGCTCCTCCTCATACTCGAATGGCGGGGCGGGGCCTGTCGGATGGGCGGAGTGCGGCGACGGCCCGGGGCGCTTTCCGGTGGCCACCGACTGAGCGGGCGGCTGCGGCGTCTCGATCGGCTTTGGTGAACCGACACGGTTGAGCATCTCGGCCTCCATGGGTGCATGTCAGATACTGGACCAAGCTGCGAGCCGCGGCATTGTTCCCGCTGGCTTCAGCCCGCCAGCAGCCCGAGCGCGCGCTCGATCCGCGAGCACCCAGCTCGGGCGCGAGCCCTGGCGTAGCTGCGCTGCAGCCGCCCGCTGGCATAGGCATCGATGACGATGGCGTGGACATAGCTCTTGCGCACCACGGCCGGCGTGTTGACGAGGCGCTCCGAGACCGCGCGCATGATGTCGGCGAGCTGGCGCTTGCGTCCGGCCTCGCTCGCGACCTCCTCTGCAGCCAGCAGCAACTCCGCTGCCGCAGCGTTGGCGGCGAGCATCCGCAGATCCTTGCTGCTGACCGGCAGGCCGCAGGCCTGCTTCAGATAAGCGTTGATCTCGGCCGCATGGATCGCCGCGACGGACCCATCTTCGCGGCGATATTGCAGCAGCCTGCGCCCTGGCAACGCGGCGATKCGCGTGAGCGCCCGTGCCAGCGGAGCGTCGTCGACCGTGCAGGCGATCTCCTTGCCGCCCTTGCCGCGGAAATGAAGCGCGACCCGCGTGCCCGTGAGCGCGACGTGCCGCTTCAGCAGCGTCGACGTGCCATGGCTGCCGTTGCTCTTCGCATAGCTCTCGTTGCCGACGCGCAGGTGGCAGCGGTCGATGATGGCGGCGGCGCAGGCGAGGGCCTTGTCGTGGGAAAGCGTGCGGGCCTTCATGTCGCCGGCGATCCGGGCCCGCAGCTTCGGCAGAGCGGCGATCAGCCGGCCCAGCCGCTTCAGCTTGCGGCGTTCGCGCACCTTCTCCCATTCGGGATGGTAGCGATGCTGCAGACGGCCGGCCTCGTCATGGCCGATCGCCTGAAGATGCGCCCGCGGGTCGGTGGCGATCCGGACATCTTCATAGGCCGGGGGGATCGCGAGGGAGCGGATGCGCGCCAGCGTGTCCTCATCCGTGATTCTCTCGCCCTCCGCATCGCGATAGCCGAAGAAGCGCCCGTGACGGACGCGGCGGATCGTGAGTTCGTCAGACGAAACGCGCCGCAGTCGCATCCTGGCGGGGCGTCGTTTAGCTTGCGGGGAGACCGGCATGGCGTGGGCTCGCAGATCACTGCTGCGGAAATGCGCCGGCACCGACTTGGTTCCGCCGAGTTCAGCATACTCACCACATTTCGACAAGCACCCTCATTCGAGGGGGCGTATGCGTGGAAATCAGTGGCATTGCGAATGCGTCTCGCCAAAACTGTTAAAAAATTTGAACAAGACGACGAGGGAGAGAATGACGCGGCGCGTGCTGATTGCCGAGTTCATGCATGAGACGAACACCTTCAGTGTTCAGCTCACGGACGAAGCCACTTTCCGGGCGCACGGCGCCTTTCTGGGCAATGAAATCCCCGAGGCCTTCCGCGGCACCCGCACCTCAATGGGCGCGGCCTTCGAGGCTGCCGACAAGTTCGGCTGGAGCCTGACTCATCCGCTGGTGACCGGTGCCAATCCCTCGGGCCGCGTCACCGATGCCGCCTTCGACGTCTTTGCCGGCCACATCGTCAATGCTGCCGATGGCGTCGACGGCGTGCTGCTGCACCTCCACGGCGCGATGGCGACCGAGAGCTCGGATGATGGCGAAGGCGAGTTGCTGGCGCGGCTGCGCAAGCGCGTCGGCCCGGATGTGCCGGTCGTCGCGGTGCTCGACCTGCACGCAACGGTTACGCAGCTCATGGCCGACAACGCCAACGCGTTGATCTCCTACCGCACCTATCCGCACATCGACCAGTATGAGCGGACCTGGCAGGCGGCGGAACTGCTCGAACGCGCGATGAAGGGCGAGATCAGGCCGAAGGTCGCGCTCGCCCGCCGCCCGATCCTCTATGCTCTCGACGGCGGGCGCACCACCTCGCCGCCGTTCCTGGAATTGCTGCGCCGGGGCGATGCGCTGGAAGCCTCCGGCGATGCGCTGGTCGTCAGCGTTCAGGCCGGCTTCTCCTCGGCCGACGTCCACGACATCGGCCCGTCGATCGCGGTCACGGCCGACGATCGCGGCAAGGCGCAGGCCGTCGCCGAAGAGCTGATGGACTACGCCTGGGAGCAGCGCCGCTTCTCCTCGATCCATTTCACGCCGCTGGCCGAGGCCATGGCCCGCGCCAAGGCTGGCGAGGCCGACGCCGGAAAGCCCGGCTACAAGCCTGTGGTGATCTCGGATTATTCCGACAATCCCGGCTCCGGCGCCTATGGCGATGCCACCAACCTGCTGCGCGCGGTCCTTGACGCGAAGCTGAAGAATGTCGGCTTCCACGCGATCTGCGACCCCGAAGCTGCGCTCGCGGCTCAGGCGGCCGGTGTCGGCAATCGCGTCAGGCTGAAGCTCGGCGGCAAGGTCGATCCCAGCATGGGCGGCGGCCCGCTCGATCTCGACGCCCATGTCGTCGCGCTGACCGACGGATACTTCATGTGCTACGGCCCTATGGCCGGCGGCGTCTGGCGCAATTACGGGCTCTCGGCCCTGCTGCGCGTCGACGATGTCGAGATCATCGTCATCACTCATAACGGCCAAGCGACCGATCTCGCCCAGTTCACCTCGCTCGGTGTCGATCCGACACGGAAATCGACAGTGATCGTCAAGTCGATGCAGCACTTCCGCGCCGCCTTCGAGCCGATCGCGCGCGAGGTGCTGGAAGTCGATACCGGCGCGATCTCGACGCGCAATTTCAAGGAGCGGCCCTACCGCAAGGTGCGCCGGCCGATCTTCCCGCTCGACGACATCTGAAGCCCGGCCGCAAAGCGCCGGCGAAGACAGCAAATGCAGGAGATAACCATGGCGGTTCATGCCGATATCGTGCTGCGCAACGGGCCGATCTGGTGCGGGCGCGAGGACGGCGTCGTCGAGGCGCTGGCGATCTGGCAGGGCCGGGTGCTCGCGGCCGGAAGCGATGGCGAGATCGGACCGCTCGTCGGGCCGAAGACGCGGGTAATCGATCTGAAGGGCCGTCTGGCGACACCGGGTCTCAACGATTCGCACCTGCATCTCGTCTCGCTCGGCATGACCATGGGCTGGGTCGATTCCAAGCCCGAGGCCGCGCCGACGCTGGAGGCGCTGCTCGCCGCGATCTCGGCCCGGGCTGCGACGCTGAAGCCCGGCGAGTGGGTTCTCTCCCGCGGCTACGACCAGACCAAGCTTGACACCGGCCGCCATCCCTATCGCGAGGAGCTCGATCGCGCCGCGCCGAACAATCCGGTGATGCTGGTCCGCACCTGCGGCCATATCGCGATCTGCAACTCGGAGGCGCTTCGTCTCGGCGGCATCGACGAGAAGTCGCCGACGCCGCAGGGCGGCCTGATCGAGCAGCAGAACGGCCGCCTGACCGGCCTGCTTGCCGAGAACGCCCGCGCCCCGGTGCAAGCCGCGATCCCTGCTGCCACCGAGGAGGATATCATCGCCGGCATCGAGCGCGGCGGCCGCTACCTGCTCTCGCTCGGCATCACCAGCTGCATGGACGCTGCGGTCGGCCAGAAGGGCGGCTTCGGCGAGATTGCCGCGTATCACCGCGCCAAGCGCGACGGGCGCCTGCCGGTGCGCACCTGGCTGACCTTGCTCGGCGACGACGGCCGCTCGATCGTGCCGCAGTGCTACGACGCAGGGCTGATCTCGGGCACCGGCGATGACATGCTGATGATCGGTGCCGTGAAGCTCTTCCTCGACGGTTCGGCCGGCGGGCGCACCGCCTGGATGACCGAGCCCTATCTCGGCGAGGACAAGACCACCGGCGTCTGGATGTGGGAGGATGCCGAGCTCGAACGCATGGTGCTCGACGCCCACAAGAAGGGCTACCAGCTCGCCTGCCACGCCATTGGCGACGCTGCGATCGAACAGCTCATCACGGCCTATGAAAAGGCGCTCGCTGCCCATCCCGATCCAGATCGCCGTCATCGCATCGAGCATTGCGGCTTCTCGACCCCGGCCCAGCACGAGCGCATGGTCAAGGCCGGGATCTATCCCTGCCCGCAGCAGGTCTTCATCCATGATTTCGGCGATGCCTACGTCAAGGTCCTCGGCCCGGAGCGCGCGCTGCCGAGCTACCCCTTCCGCACCTGGTTCGACCTCGGCCTGAAGCCGGCGACGGGCAGCGACGCGCCGGTCTGCGACCCCAACCCCTTCCCGAACTTCCACACCATGCTGACCCGCCAGACCTGGAAGGGCACGGTGATGGACGAAGGCCAGCGCGTCTCGATCGAGGAGGCCCTGCAGGCCTACACCGAATACGGCGCCTTCTCTCAGAAGCAGGAAGCCGTGAAGGGGCGGCTCGCCCCCGGCTTCCTCGCCGACGTTGCGGTGTTCTCGCGCAATCTGCTTGCGGCCGATCCGGCGGATATCCTCAAGGACACGCGCTGCGATCTCACCATTCTGGGCGGCGAGGTCGTCTACGAGCGGGCGTGAGGCCGGCTTCGACCGCGCAGGGGAAGACAAGCGCGGCAAAGCCATTATGGTTCCACTTGGAAGCAAACAACTCCGGATCAGCCGGAGCCGATGAGAAAAAAACGGGAGGAATAATCGTGTTGTTGAAGAAATTTGCCTTTGCCACCGCGCTGACGCTGGCGGCTTTTGCAGTGCAGGCGCAAGCGCAGGCCCAGGAGCCGCGCCGTGGCGGGACGATCCGCTTTACGGCGCCCTATGGCGCATCCTTCGTCAGCAATGACAGCCATGTCTCGAACCAGATCCAGGACGAGATCTACGGCTATGCGCTGCACAGCATGCTCTACAAATGGGATGCGAAGGCCGGCAAGCCGGCGCTCGACCTCGCCAAGAGCGTGACGGTCTCGCCGGACGGGAAGGTCTACACTTTCAAGCTGCGCGACGATGCGCTCTTCCACAACGGCCGCAAGATGACGGCCGACGACATCATCTGGTCCTATACCCGCCTCATGGACGGGGCGAAGAACTATCCGGGCGCGCGCTACATCGCCCGCATCGTCGGCGCCAGCGATGTCCAGAAGGGCCAGGCCAAGGAGATCTCCGGTCTCAAGAAGATCGACGACTACACGCTCGAAATGACGCTGACGGACAAGGCCGATCCCGGCTATTTCCTGTTCAGCGCGATGACCGCGATCCTTCCGGCCAAGGAAGCGCAGGCTCCCGACTTCTTCAACAAGCCGATCGGCCTCGGCCCGTTCAAGTTCGTCGAGCACGTGCCCGGTTCGCGTATGGCCTTCGAGCGCTGGGATAAATACTACCAGACCGGCAAGCCCTATGCCGACAAGCTCGTCATCTCGCCGATGGGCGAGGCGGCTGCGCGCGACGTCGCCTTCCGCAACAAGGAGATCGATGTCTCGATCCTCGGTTCGACCCAGTACGTCGCCTACAAGGCCGATGCGAACCTCTCGAAGGGCATTCTCGAGGTCGCCGAGGTCTTCACCCGCAACATGGGCATGAATCCGAGCTTCAAGCCCTTCTCCGACAAGCGGGTGCGCCAGGCGATCAACCACGCCATCGACAGCGACCTGATCATCAAGCGCCTGGTCCGTGACAAGGCCTATCGCGCCGCGGGCTGGCTGCCGCTGTCCTCGCCGGTCTTCGACAAGGACGCCAAGCCCTACGCCTACGATCCGGAAAAGGCCAAGAAGCTGCTGACCGAGGCCGGCTATCCAGACGGCTTCGAGTTCGAATGGACCGCGACGCCGAACGAGAGCTGGGGCATTCCGATCGTCGAGGCGACGATCCCGATGCTCGCCAAGGTCGGCATCAAGGTGAAGGTCAAGCCGGTCGAGACCTCGGCCCTGGGCGGTGTCGTCGTGGGCGGCGACTTCCAGGCCTTCATCTGGTCGAACACCTCCGGCCCTGACTCGCTGACGGCGCTGAAGTGCTTCCACTCCGCGACGCCGCGCTCGTCCTGCAACTACACCACCTTCAAGAACGCGGCCTATGACAAGCTGATCGACGACGCCTCGGCCGAGAACGATCCGGCCAAGCAGCTGGAGCTGCTGAAGAAGGCCAATGCCATGCTGCAGGATGAGGCCCCGGTCTGGTTCTTCAACTACAACAAGGCGGTCATGGCCTATCAGCCCTGGCTGCACGGCCTCCAGCCGAACGCGACCGAGCTCGCGCTGCAGCGCTACGAGGACCTCTGGGTCGACGCTTCCTCGCCGGCGGCGAAGTAAGCGGTGTCTGCCTCCTCCATCTGGGCCCGGAGCCCAGATGGAGGGACCGCCCCGGTCATCCCGGACAAGCCGCGTCAGCGGCGCTGATCCGGGATCCATGCCTGAACCGTTCCGGCATGGATCCCGGGTCTCCGCGTCGCTACGCCCGGGATGACGGCGGAGAATGATCTTTCCGATAGCGGCACGTTGATCGCCGCAATCAGGGGTTCGCCATGTTGCCATATATCGCGCGTCGCTTGCTTCAGGCGATCCCGATCCTGCTTGCGGTCGCGGCGCTGATCTTCGTGCTGTTCAGCGTCATCCCAGGCAATTTCGCCACCAGCCAGATGGCTGACGGGCGCAGCAATATCGACGCCGAAACCATCGCGCGCATGAACGAGCAGTTCGGTCTCAACGACCCGCTGCCGCTGCGCTTCGCGAAATATGTCGGCGGCCTCGCCACCTTCGATCTCGGCAATTCCTTTCGCACGCGCCAGCCGGTGATCAACCAGATCGGCGAGCGGCTCTGGCCGAGCCTTCAGCTCGCGCTCGGGGCCATGCTCTTCGCCATCGTCATCGGCGTACCGCTCGGTTTCCTCGCGGCGCTGAAGCCGGGGAGCTGGGTCGACATGCTCTCGATGGTCTTCGCCGTCTCCGGTCTGTCGCTGCCGATGTTCTGGCTCGGCCTGCTGCTGATGTACGGCTTCGCGCTGACGCTCGGCTGGTTCCCGAGCTTCGGCTATGGCGACGGCGATCCGCGCTACATCGTGCTGCCAGCGATCGCGCTCGGCGTCTCGCCGCTTGCGTTGTTGGCGCGCACGACGCGCGCAGCGGTGCTCGAAGTCATGCACGCCGATTTCGTCCGCACCGCCCGCGCCAAGGGCGCGGGTTCCTACCGCGTCATGCGATGGCATGTCGCGCGCAACGCGCTCGTCATCGTGCTGACCACGCTCGGCCTGCAGTTCGGCTCGGTTCTTGGCCAGGCGGTCGTCGTCGAAAAGCTCTTCGCCTGGCCTGGCCTGGGTTCGCTGTTGGTCGACAGCGTGACCTGGCGCGACATCCCCGTCGTGCAGGGCTGCATCCTGACGATCGTGCTCTTCTTCCTCGTCGTGAACATCGCCGTCGACGTGCTCTGCGCCGTCGTCGATCCGCGCATCAAGTACAGCTAGGCCTTCCCATGAAATTTCGTGCCAATCTCTGGATCGGGGGGGCCTGTTTCGCGCTCGTCGTGGCAGGCGGTGTCTTCGCGCCCTGGTTTGCCCACACCGATCCCGTCATGGACGCCAACCTGATGAACGCCGAAATCCCGCCGGGATCGGAATTCTGGTTCGGCACCGATGCGCAGGGGCGCGACATCTATAGCCGCGTGCTCTACGGCGCCCGCATCTCGCTGACGGTCGGCATCGTCTCGCAGCTCATCAACACGGTGATCGGCGTCGCGCTCGGCCTCTCCGCCGCCTATTGGGGCGGCTGGTGGGACGATTTTGTCAACGGCCTCACCAACATGATGCTCGCCATTCCCTCGCTGATATTCGCGCTGGCGATCATGGCGATCCTCAACCCCGGCCTCACCAGCCTGCTGATCGCGCTGGGCCTCACCAATTGGTCCTTCACCTGCCGGTTGACCCGGGCCGCGACGCTTTCGGTGAGGCAGCTGGGTTATGTCGAGGCCGCCCGCTCGCTCGGCTACGGCACCTTCCGCATCATGCTGACGCAGATCCTGCCCAACATCGCCGGCCCGATCATCGTCATCGGCACGCTCGGCATGGGCGGTGCCGTGCTGGCGGAGGCCTCGCTCTCCTTCCTGGGCCTGGGAATCCGCCCGCCCTTCCCAAGCTGGGGCAGCATGCTCTCGGATGCGCGCGACCAGATCTCGACCGCGCCCTGGATCTCGATCTTTCCGGGTCTCGCGATTTTCCTGACCGTGCTCGGCCTCAACCTGCTAGGTGACGGGCTGCGCGATATCCTCGATCCGCATTCGCAGCTTCGCAAAGCCTGACAGTAGACCGATGACGACCCAGCACCTGATCGATCCTCCGCTCGAAACCATCCGCTTCCACGGGCTGAAGGCGGGGCCGAAGCTCCTCGTCCTCGGCGCCGTCCATGGCAACGAGACCTGCGGGCCCAATGCCATCGCCCGCGTGATCGAGGATTGCCGGGCTGGTCGCGTCGCGATCCAGCGCGGCGAGGTCACCTTCCTGCCCGTCGCCAATCCCAAGGCCTATCGGCAGAACACCCGAGAGGGAGACCGCAACCTCAACCGCGACCTGCGCGAGCGGCCGCAACCGAGCGACAACGAGGACCGGATCGGCAACCGCCTCTCCGCGATCCTGCGCCAGCACGACATGCTGCTCGACGTCCATTCCTTCACCGGGGAGGGCGTGCCCTTCGTCTTCTTCGGGCCGGACGACAACCGCGGCGAGCTCGAGCCCTTCCGCCATGGCCCGGCCGAAGCCGCCTTCGCCGCCAGCCTCGGCGTCGACCTGATGATCCATGGCTGGCTCGACATCTATGTCCGGCTGATCGCGGCACGGGAACGGCTGAACCTGCCGCGCCTCGCCGTCACCGAGGGCTTCGGCACGACCGAGTTCATGCGCTTCGCCGGCGGCTATGGCGTGACGCTCGAATGCGGTCGCCACGACGACCCGGCTTCCGTCGATGTCGGCTACAAGGCGATCCGCAATGCGCTCGCCCATGTCGGTTTGACCGAAGAAGCGCCGCCGGCTCCGGCCGAGCGCGTCGTGGTCCACATGGACGATCTGGTGATCTGCGAGGCCGAGGGCGACCGCGTCGAAGGCGCGTGGAAGACCGGCGACCGCGTCGCCGAGGGAACGCCGATTGCCCGCCGCGCCGACGGCACCGTCGTCACGATGCCGCGCGACGGCTTCATCATCTTCCCCAACCCCAAGGCCAAGCCCGGCGAGGGCATCTGCTATCTCGGCAGCGAGAGCCACCGCCGGCCCTGAAGCCGGGGGGCCTCGCATCAAGGCACGGCGCCACGCTTGTTGCCGAAGCCGGGGATGTAGCAGCTGCAGCCGGTGCCCGAAGGCAGTGGCGGCGTGGGGCAATCGCCGCGACTGGTGACGCAGATGTTGTTGTAGCGCTGCCGATAGCGCGGCCGGTCATAGCCATAGGGCGGCGGGGGCGGGCGGTCGTAGCCGTAGGGCGGAGGCGGCCGGTCGTACCCGTAAGGCGGCGGAGGAGGACGGTAGGGGTCGTAATACTGCGCGCCTGCTGGAATGGCCGACAGCAGCATAGCTCCGGCGAAAGCCGAGAGAGCGAGCCTGTGGCGAGTCATGGTCTTCCCTTTCCGCAATCTCGCCGTGACGAGAGGCGGCGAGACGAGCTTGGGCGATTTTAGCCGGAGCGCGATGAACAAAAGCTGAGCCAGCGGTTCCGAAGCCGCGATTGGTAAAATGCCCTGCATCGGGCTGAGGGAATCTTAGGTCCGCGCGCGTAGGACATGGTGCCATGCATCTGCTGATGAGGCCCCGCAGGCGAGCAAGGCGGTTGCCCGCCGAGATCGAGATCGAGATCATCTCGAGACTCTTCGCAGCCTTGCCGCAGATTTTGTGCATCGCGGCTGGCCTGATCATTGGCTCCGCGATCATGGCCGTACAGACCGGCGAGCCGATCTTCTGGTGGATCACCGGCGCGGGCGTGATCACGACGATCGCACGCGTCATCAACATCGTCGGATTCAAGCGCCGCGATCCCGCCCGCAGGCTGACTCTGGAAGAGGCGCGGGCCTGGGAGAAGGGGTATGCCTATACGGCCTTCGCCTTCACCGGCGTGATCGCGACCTTGACGGTCGGTGCGGCCTATCTCGGCCATACCGGCGGCTTCGTGCTCAGCCTTGGCCTCAACATGGCGCTGACGGCCGGCTCTTATCTGCGGACGCTGCGCTACTGGATTTGTGCCGGGCTTTCCTCGCTCGCCATCGGCGCGCAGATCGCTGCCTTCCTGCTCTCGGGCGATGCGCTGTATCAGGCGCTCAGCGTCTTGCTCGGGGTCTATCTGTACTCGATCTTCGAGAGCTCGGATCACATCATCGGCCAATTCGAGGAACTGATGATGGTGCGGCGGGAACTCGATTTCGCCGCGAGCCATGATTCGCTCACCGGCCTTGCCAATCGCCGAGGTCTCGATCGAGCCCTCGATGACGCCTGCGCGAAGGAGGAGGCCCTCGGCCTTCTCCTGCTCGATCTGGACGGCTTCAAGCAGGTCAACGACCGGCACGGCCATCATGGCGGCGACGATCTGCTCAAGCAGGTGGCAGGGCGATTGCAGGGCGTCATACGCCCCGGCGATGTTGTGGCCCGTCTCGGCGGCGACGAGTTCGCCATCGTGGTCCGGGAAACCGACGATATCGCGGTTCTCTCTGATGTGGCGGACCGGGCCCTGGCCGTTCTGCAGGCCCCGTTCATCGTGCTGGGACAGCTCGTGTCGGTGGGTGCCAGCGTCGGCGTCTCGGTCAAGCCGGCGCTTGATCCGGAGCGCTGGACGGCCGAGACCCTGAAGCGCGCGGCAGATCAGGCCCTCTACGGCGCCAAACGCGCAGGCAAGGGCCGCAGCATGATCGCGGCCTTGGACGACGTCGCCTGACGCCCCACGCGGGCGACGGAGTCAGTTCGGCTCGATGGCGATCAGGAGCTCGCCCGCCGCCGCGGTCGCGCCCTGCTTGGCCGCAACCCGCGTCACGATGCCGGTCGCCGGGCTCTTCAGGTCCATGAAGAGCTTCATCGATTCCAGCACTGCGACGACCTGTCCGGCAGCGACGCTATCGCCTTCCTGGACATGAATGGCGGCGACGGTGCCCGGCATAGCCGCCCGCACTGCGTCGCCGGAGCCGCCCGCGGCTTCGCGCGCCGCCGCCTCCGCTGCGACCGCAAGCGCGATCTCGATCCGCCCCTCGAATGCGCCCCAGCGCAGATGGACTCCGGTCTTGTCGCGCACCGCATCGACCGTCAGGCGCCGGCCGTCGAGCATCACCCGCCATCGCGTCGGGTCGGCTCCTGCTGCGACCGAGACCTCGGTTTCTTCGCCGTCGGCCATGACGCGGAAAGCGCCACCCCGGCTTTCGACCCTGATCCGGCTGGTCTGGCCCGCATGGCTGAGGGTGAGATGGCTCTCCGCGGGCTTGCCCGCCGTCCCCAGCAGCCGGAAATCGGTCAGCGCCCCCCAGGGCCCCGCCGCGATCGGCTTGGTCCCGGCGAGCCAGATCGCTGCCGCGAGAGCATCGCGCTCCCGCGCAGTGCCGGCGCGCAGCCGCCAGCCCCCAGGCCAGGTCTCGCCGATGAACAACGTCGTGGCCTCGCCACGCGCGAACACCGGCTGTCTCAGCGCATCGACGAGGAAAGGCCGGATCGTCGCCGGGCCGAATACCGTCATGCGCTCCAAGCCATCGGCGAGGCGCCAGCTTGCCGCCTCCCGGTCGGGGCCATGGGCGATGACCTTGGCGAGCATGGAATCGTAGAAGGGCGAGACGGTGCCGCCGGTTTCGACGCCGCTGTCGACGCGCAGCCCCTCCGGCTCGCGCCAGAGCGTGATCGTGCCGGTGTCGGGCTGGAAGCCTTCCTCGGCCCGCTCCGCCGTCAGCCGTGCCTCGATGGCGTGGCCGATGCAGGCGATCTCCTCCTGGCGCCGCGGCAGCGTCTCGCCGGCGGCGATGCGGATCTGCCATTCGACCAGATCGAGCCCCGTGATCGCTTCCGTCACGGGATGCTCGACCTGCAGGCGCGTGTTCATCTCGAGGAAGAACACTTCCTGCGTCGTTGCGTCGACAAGGAATTCGACGGTGCCGAGATTGTCGTAGTCGATGGCGCGGGCGAGCTTCAGCGCATGCGCATGCAGCGCGGCGCGGACCTCCGGCTTGAGATTGGGGGCAGGGGCCTCTTCCAGCAGCTTCTGGTTTGAGCGCTGCACCGAGCAATCGCGCTCGAAGAGATGGACGATATTGCCGTGCCTGTCGCCGGCGACCTGCACCTCGACATGGCGCGGCCGCGTCACGAATTTCTCGATCAGCAAGCGGCCATCGCCGAAGGCGGCTTCGGCCTCGCGGCTGGCGGTCGCGATGGCGGCGTCGAGATCGGCTTCGATCTCAACCTTGCGGATGCCCTTGCCGCCGCCGCCGGCCGAGGCCTTGACCATGACTGGCAGACCGATGCGCAGCGCCGCGCGCTTCAGCGTCGCGGGAGCCTGATCGGCGCCGTCATAGCCGGGCACGCCGGGAACCCCGGCCTCCCGCGCGATCTGCTTGGAGCGGATCTTGTCGCCCATTGCCTCGATGGCTTGGGCGGAGGGACCGACGAAGGTGATGCCGTTCGCCTCGCAGGCGGCGATCAGATCCAGCCGTTCCGACAGGAAGCCATAACCCGGATGGATCGCCTGTGCGCCGGTCTTGAGCGCGGCGTCGATGATGCGGTCGGCGCGCAGATAGGAATCGCGCGCCGGGGCGGGGCCAATATGCACGGCCGTGTCGGCGAGCCGGACATGCAGGGCGTCTCTGTCGGCCTCGGAATGGACCGCGACCGTGCGGATGCCGAGCTTGCGGCAGGTGCGGATGATGCGGCAGGCGATCTCGCCGCGATTGGCGATGAGGAGGGTGTCGAACATGGCGCCGCTCACATCCGGTAGACCGGCCGCGGGCCGGTATCGCGCGTCTCGCCCGCTGAAAGGGCGAGGCAAAGGCCCAGCACGTCGCGCGTCTGCTGGGGCTCGATGATGCCGTCGTCCCAGAGCCGGGCCGTGGCGTAATAGGGGTCGCTCTGCTCCTCGAACTGGGCGCGGGTGCGCTTGTCGAGCTCGGCGATGGCCGCTTCGTCGCCCGAACCCTTGAGCGATTGCCGGCGCAGTTCCGTCACCACGGTAGCCGCGACCTCCGGGCTCATCGTCGCGATCCGGGCATTCGGCCAGGAGAACAGGAAGCGTGGCCGGAAGCCGCGCCCGCACATGCCGTAATTGCCCGCGCCATACGATCCGCCGATCAGCACGGTGTATTTCGGCACGCGCGCATTCGAGACGGCATAGACGAGCTTGGCCGAATGCTTGGCGATGCCGCCGCGCTCGGCCTCCGTGCCGACCATGAAGCCGGTGATATTCTGCAGGAAGAGCAGCGGAATCTGGCGCTGGTCGCAGAGCTCGATGAAATGCGCGCCCTTGATGGCGCTTTCCGAGAACAGCACGCCGTTATTGGCGAGAATCCCCACGGGATAGCCGTGGATATGGGCGAAGCCGGTGACGAGCGTCGCGCCGTAATCCGGCTTGAAGGCGCTGAAGGCGCTGTCGTCGGCCACGCGTGCGATGACCTCCCGCACGTCATAAGGTCGGCGCAGATCGGTCGGGACGATATCGACGAGTTCGGCCGGGTCGAGCTTTGGCGCGGCGGGTGCTTGCGGCGGCGGCGCGACCTGGCCGATTTCGCCGAGCGCGCCGACGATCTCGCGCAGCTTGGCGAGCCCCTCCATCTCGGTTTCGACGAGGTGGTCGCTGACGCCGGAGACCAGCGTATGCATTTCCGCCCCGCCCAGCGTCTCGCCATCGACGATCTCGTGGATCGCCGCCTTCACGATCGGCGGGCCGCCGAGATGGATGCGCCCCGTCCCCTTCACCATGATGACCTGGTCGGACAGCGCCGGGATATAGGCGCCGCCCGCCGTCGCGCCGCCGAAGACGATCGAGATCTGCGGGATGCCCGCGGCCGACATCCGGCACTGGTTATAGAAGGAGCCGCCGAAATGGTCGCGGTCCGGGAAGACGCGGTCCTGTTCGGGCAGGAAGGCGCCGCCGCAATCGACGAGGTAGAGGCAGGGCAGCCGGTGCTCCTCGGCGATCTCCTGTGCCCGCAGATGCTTGCGAACGGTTTCGGCGAAGAAGGAGCCGCCCTTCACCGTGGCGTCGTTGGCGATCAGCATGCAGGCGCGGCCCTGCACGATGCCGATGCCGGTGACGATGCCGGCGCCCGGCACCTCGTTGCCGTAGAGTTCCCAGGCTGCAAKCGGTGACAGTTCGAGGAAGGGCGTCTGCGGATCGAGGAGGAGATCGATGCGCTCGCGCACCATGATCTTGCCGCGCGATTCATGCCGGGCGCGCAGCTTCTCGCCGCCGCCTTGCGCGATGAGGCCGTGGCGCTGGCGCAGCGTCTCCAGCATGGCGGAGAGCGGGGGAGGGGCGGTGACCGCTGAAGAGGTTGCTTCCGACATGCCGATTCCCGCTGGCCGTCATCCCGGGCGGAGCGACGCGGAGACCCGGGATCCATGCCTGAACGGTTCCGGCATGGATCCCGGATCGGCGCCGCTGACGCGGCTTGTCCGGGATGACCTGTTCTCCTTAGGCAAATGACGGAACTTGATCTCGCCGTAACATTCACCTACCGTCCGGTAGGTAGTCAGATCGCGGCGCCGCGGTCAAGCAGGGAGAAAGCCATGTCGGCCGTCGAGACGCTTGCAGGCGAGGGCGCGCGTCGCTCGCCCTATTTCACCGAGGAGCATGAGGCGCTGCGCGATCAGGTTCGCCGCTTCGTCGAGACCGAGATCAAGCCGCACGCCCTGAAATGGGAGGAGGACGGCTTCGTCCCGCGCGCGGTGCTGCGCCGGATGGGCGAACTCGGCTTATTCGGTATTCGTTATCCGGCCGAATATGGCGGCTCGGAGATGGATACGCTCGCGACCGTCGTGCTGGCGGAGGAACTCGGCCGCTCGACCTTCTCGGGCGTCGCCATCACCGCGCTGGTCCACACCGACATGGCCTCGGTCCATATCGCCAATGCCGGCAGCAAGGCGCAGAAGGACCGGTATCTGCCGGCCATCATCGCCGGCGAGAAGATCGTCGCGGTCGCCGTCACCGAACCGGATGCCGGCTCGGACGTGAAGGGCATCCGCACCACGGCGCGGCGCGAGGGCGACCATTACGTCCTCAACGGCGCCAAGATGTTCATCACCAACGGCGTCTACGCCGATCTCTACTGCGTTGCCGCCAAGACCGATCCGGCGGCCAAGCCCTCGCAATCGGTCTCGATCTTTCTCGTCGAGAAGGGCACGCCCGGCTTCTCGGTCTCCCGCGCGCTCGACAAGCATGGCTGGCGCTCGTCCGATACTGCCGAGCTTTCCTTCGTCGATTGTCGCGTGCCGGCCGAAAACCTGCTTGGGCAGGAGGGCCGTGGCTTCTACGCGATCATGAGCAATTTTCAGAACGAGCGCACCGTGATCGGCGCGATGGCGATCGGGGAGTCGCAGGCCGCCATCGACCTGACGCTGGACTATGTGAAGACGCGAAAAGCCTTCGGCGCGCCGCTCTGGGAGAAGCAGGCGATCCGCCAGCGACTCGCCGAGCTTGCGGGCAAGGTCGAGGCCGGCCGCCAACTCGTCTATCACGCCGCCTGGCTCGATGCGCAGGGCTTCGACGCCACCCGCGAGGTCTCGATGGTCAAGGCCTACTGCGGCGAGCTGGTCAACGAAGTCATGTATGACTGCCTGCAGTTCCATGGTGGCATGGGCTACATGCGCGAAAGCGCGATCGAGCGCATGACCCGCGACGCCCGCGTCCAGTCCATCGGCGGCGGCGCCACCGAGGTGATGCTCGAAGAGGTGGCGAAGCGGCTGTGATGCTGTTGCGCGCCCCTTCAGCCGTCATGCTCGGGATTGACCCGAGCATCTCATGCCAGAGATTCTCGGGTCTGCGCTTCGCTTCGCCCGAGAATGACGTGGGCTCCTGCGCATGACTGTCGCCGCCGACCGCAGCCCGCGCGACACCGAGAACAGCTCGCGCCGCCTGATCCTCGACCATGCCGCGCGGCTGCTGCGGAGCGGCGGCTACCATCAGACCACGCTGCGCGAGATCGCCGAGGCCGTCGGCATCCGCAAGGCGAGCCTCTACTACCACTTCGCCTCGAAGGAGGAGATCGTCGAGGCGGTCGTGAACGACGGTGTCCGCTTCGTGCATGAGGGCGTCGTTGCCGCGCTCGCCGCAACGGAAGGGGCGCTGCCACGTGAGCGGCTGGAGGCGGCGATCCGGGGCCATCTCGCGGCGCTGCACGGCCATGGCGACTACACCTCTGCCAGCATCAAGGTCTTCAACTTTGGTGCGGCTCCGGTGCCGGAAAGCGTGCGTGCCGTGCGACGCGCCTATGAGGAAGTCTGGCGCCGGCTGATCGCGGAGCTGCAGCAGGCTGGCGCTCTGCCGGCGGAGCGCTCGCCGGACGTGCTGCGCCTCTTCCTGCTCGGCGCGCTCAATGGCTCGACCGATTGGTACAGACCCGAACGCTTCGAGATCGATGCGCTGGCGCGCGAGTTCGCGGCGCTTCTCTCGCCATGATGCGCCGGTCGCTCCGCCCTCCGCGCAAGGGCGGACGGCGTCGGCGTAGCTGACCGCTGCAGCAGCCGTTGCTAGCATCCGCCTGCGGGGCCGCGATCGCCTCGCTGCCCCACGAGGACGATGAGCCTGATGCGCGCCTTCTATCATTCCGACCAAGCCCTCCACGACCCGCAGCAATACATGCGCTTCGGCAAGGTCGTGGCGCCCAAGGACCTGCCGGAACGGACGGCGCGCCTGCTCGGTGCGCTGGCGAAGCATGGCATCACGCCGGAGCGGCCTGCGGCTCACGGCACCGCCCCGGTTCTCGCGATTCACGATGCCGGCTTCGTCACGTTTCTCGAAACCGCCTGGGCGCGTTGGCAGGAGTTGCCGGCCGAGCGCGGGCCGGAAGCTTGGCCCAATACCTTCCCCTATTGGAGCGGCCGCCCGGACGAGGATGTCCGCCCGCCCTGCCGCCCGACCGGCTTCATCGGCCAGCTCGGCTGGTATCTCGGGGACCTGTCGGTGCCGGTCGGCGAGCACTGCTGGCACTCGACGCTGCGCTCATCGGAAACCGCGGTTTCCGGTGCCGATGCGATCCTCGCGGGGGAGCGCGCCGTCTATTCGCTGTGCCGCCCCTCGGGCCACCATGCCCGTGCCGACCGTGCCACCGGCTTCTGCTACCTCAACAACACAGCGATTGCCGCTCAGCGCCTGCGCAGCAAGTTCGGCAAGGTCGCGATCCTCGATGTCGATGCCCATCATGGCGACGGCACCCAGCAGATCTTCTATCGCCGCGACGACGTGCTGACGATTTCGGTCCATGCCGACCCGGCGAACTACTATCCCTTCTTCACGGGCTACGCCGATGAGCGCGGCAACGGGCCGGGCGAGGGCTTCAATCTCAACCTGCCTTTGGCGCACGGCGCGGGCGGAGCCGAGATGCAGGCGGCGGTCGATCGCGCCGGCAAGGCGATACGCGATTTCGGCGCCGAGGCGCTGGTCGTCGCGCTCGGATACGACGCCCACAAGGACGATCCGATCGGCGTGCTGAAGCTGGATGCGTCCGATTTCGGCACCATCGGCCGGCAGGTGAAGGCGTTCGGCCTGCCGACGCTCGTGGTGCAGGAGGGCGGCTATGCGATCGAGGCGATCGGCGATTGCCTCGATGCGTTCCTGGGCGGGTTTGTCTGAAGGCGGTGTCGCGCGGGTGCTAGGCGAGGTAGTCGTGCAGCACCCGGCCGAAAGGCAGCGTGAAATCGACGAGCTGGTGACGCGCCCGCACGATTCTCCGCACGGGGAAGTCGGCGACCCGGCAATTGACATGAGGGATGAGATGCAGCCGCGCCTCTCCCTCCCAGGCGCCATGGACCGCGATGTCCGTGAGATTGTAGCCGACGAGCTGCGCCACCTTCGGTGAGCCATCGACATCGGGCAGCAGCTTCAGGTTGATGTTCAGGCCGGCGATGCCGTCGCGCACCTTGTCGAGCTGATCCTCCAGGCTGCGATGCTTGTAGGTCATCGTGCCCATTGCCACGCGCTCGCCGTCATAGTGCAGCGTGCCGGTCAGGGTGTMCTTCATCACGCTGAGGCGCGGCACGCCGTACTTCTTGGGGAAGCCCCAGATCTCGCGTCCACCGGTGATGGGCGGCTCGTCGTCGAGATACATCTGCACCGAGAAGTTGCAGGGCTCTCCCTTGTAGCTGGCGTAGATGCCGGTCCCGCTCTCCTCATAGGAGCCGAAACCGGACGAATCCGGCATCTTCATCCACTCGTAAAAGACGAGGTTGCCGGGTGCCGGCTCGAGCGGCTCGGGCAGCGCGGCGCGGATGATTTCGGGGTCCGTCTCGTAGGTGATGATCAGATATTCCCGCTTGATGAAGCGGTTCGGCGGATGCGGATAGCTGGGGCTGAAGACGGGCATCGACGGCGCCTTGAGAATCTCGTCCCGGTTCATGCTGGTCGCTCCTTCTCGAAATCAGCCGCAACTCTGGCAGGCGTCCTGCGACAGATTGATGGTGACCGGACGAATAGAAAAGCTTCTCCTCACTGCTCGCGCAAAGATTGCCCTCCACCCGGAGATGTGTTCCCCGGGCGGAGGGCGATTTGTCTCGAACGGCCTCTCAGATCGCTGCTTCGATCAGGAACGGCCCCTTCTTGGCCAGCGCGGCCTTGAACAGGCTGGTGAACTCCTCGGCCGTCGTGGCGCGCGCAGCCTCCACGCCCATGCCCTTGGCCATCGACACCCAGTCGAGCGCCGGCTCGTCGATGTTGAGCATCAGCGTCGCGTTGCGGCCGAAGTCGTTGACGCCGACGGCGCGCATCTCGCCATGCAGGATCTGATAGGTCCGGTTGGCGAAGATGACGGTGACGATGTCGAGGTTTTCGCGCGCTTGCGTCCAGAGCCCCTGCACCGTGTACATGCCCGAGCCGTCGGCCTGCATGCCGATGACCTTGCGGTCGGGGCAGGCGACGGCCGCGCCGATGGCGAGCGGGATGCCTTCGCCGATCGCGCCGCCGGTGAGTTGGATATAGTCGTGCTGCGGAGCGCTGTGGCAATCGTAATAGAAGCTCCGGCCCGACGAGACCGACTCGTCGCAGACGATGCAGTTCTCCGGCAGCAGCGCCGAGACGATGGCGCAGGCCTTGTCGGCATCGAGCTTGCCGGTCGGCAGGGCAGGCTGCTCCTTGCGCGGCGGGGCGATGTAGGCGGGGGCGGTCTTGGTGGCGCCCATCTCCTCCGCGAGCGCGGTGATCGATGCAGGCAGATCATCGCCAGGGCTGGCGAGCGTCGCGACCTCGCAGCCGTCATGGATCAGGCGGCCGGGCTTGCCCGGATAGGCGAAGAAGCCGACCGGGGTCTGAGCCCCGACGAGCACGAGGTAATCGATGTCCTTGAGCTGATCGAGCGCCTTGTCGATCGGGTAGAACACCTTGGGCATGGCGACGCGGCCGGCGCCGCGCTGGATGCGCCCGTTCGACATCTGGCTGAAGATCTTGGCGCCGGTCGTTGCGCAGATGCGGGCCGCCATCTCCATCGACTTCTCGCGCAGCGCCAGGCCGGTCAGCATGATCGCAGCACGCGCGCCATGCTTGCGCAGGCCGGCTGCGACCGCGCGGATCGTGGCGGCTTCGACGCTCTTCAGCGCCGGCAGCTCGGTCGGCTTCAGCGTGGCGGGCTCGACGCTGCCCCAGGCGCAGTCGGCCGGCAGGATCACGGTGGTGACGCCGGGCAGGGTCAGCGAAGCGACATAGGCTTCCCCGATCGCCGGGCCGACATCCTCCGCCGTCGCGATGCGCCGGACGAAATGCGACATCGGATGCGCCAGGCTCTCGATATCGCTGGTCAGCGGCGCGTCATGGACGAGGTGATAGGTGGCGTGGTCGCCGACGACGTTGATCATCGGCGTGCGGGCGCGCCGGGCGTTGTGCATGTTGGCGAGCGCGTTCGCCATGCCCGGCCCGCAATGCAGCAGCGTCGCTGCCGGCTTGTCGGCCATGCGGGCATAGCCGTCGGCGGCACCGGTCACCACGCCCTCGAACAGGCCGAGCACGCAGCGCATCTGCGGCTTGCGGTCGAGCGCAGCGACGAAATGCATCTCGGAGGTGCCGGGATTGGCGAAGCAGGTATCGACGCCGTTGATCAGAAGCGTGTCGCAAAGGCGGTCGGCGCCGTTCATTGGGAAACCTCGACTCGAAAGAAGGCGCCCTTGCGCCGGCGGGCGCAGGGGAGGAAATTCCTCCCGCCCTGTCAAACAAGAGAATGTCATCGCTTTCCCAAGCGACAGTGATCGGCCGCTTGACGGATTTGCATATGTATTCAACCTGCTTCGGAAGGAAGGTTGAATCTCGCCGCGGATGACGTTTAGGCGTCTGAGCGGTGCATCAGCCGCAAAAGCAGGGGAAGGGTTTCAACCATGGCAGTTTTCAAGCGCATCGGCGCGACTGTGGGCTTTGGCCTCGCGGCGCTTCTGGCGGCGGGCGGCGCCCAAGCGCAGACCAAGGTCAATATCGGTATTTCCGGATGGACCGGCTTCGCGCCGCTGGTGCTCGCCAAGGAGGCGGGCATCTTCGCCAAGAACGGCCTGGACGTGACGATCAAGAAGATTCCGCAGAAGGATCGCCACCTCGCCATCGCCTCGGGCGACATCCAGTGCGCCGCGACCACGGTCGAGACCTGGATCGTCTGGGACGCGGCCGGCATCAAGACCAAGCAGATCTTCCAGCTCGACAAGAGCTACGGCGCCGACGGCATGGCCGTGCGCAATGCCGTCGGCTCGATCAAGGACCTGAAGGGCAAGACGGTCGCGGCATCGGCGCCCGGCACCTCGCCCTATTTCGCGCTCGCCTGGATGCTCAAGGAAAACGGCATGTCCATGAAGGACGTGACCGTCGTCAACATGGAGCCCGGCCCGGCCGCGCAGGCGTTCATCGCCGGCCAGAACGACGCGGCCATGACCTATGAGCCCTATCTCTCCACCGTCCGCGACAAGCCGGATGCGGGCAAGATCATCGCCACTACCCTCGACTACCCGATGGTGATGGACACCTTCGGCTGCACGCCTGCCTTCCTTGTCAACGAGAAGGCGGCTGCCGCGCTCGCCCAGAGCTATTTCGAGGCGCTGGAGATGATCAAGAAGGACCAGGCCAAGGCCTATGAGATCATGGGCGCGGATGTGAAGCAGACCGGCGAGCAATTCGGCAAGTCGGCCGCCTTCCTGCGCTGGTCGGATGCCGACGGCAACAAGAAGTTCTTTGCGGGCGATTGGCAGGCCTTCTCCGCCAAGGCAGCCGATCTCCTGCTTGATATCGGCCTGATCAAGGCCAAGCCCGATCTCGCCGCGCTGGTCGACACAAAGTTCGTCGCCGGCAAGTGAACGCCGGGGAGGCTGCTTGAGATCTCCGCGAGCCCTCATCCTGAGGAGCCATCCCGAAAGGGATGGCGTCTCGAAGGATGTTTCAGAAGGCTCGGGAACTATCTGGAGCATCCTTCGAGACGCCGCTGCGCGGCTCCTCAGGATGAGGGCTGGAGGGTGACGGCCGGCCTTGAATGCCTAAGGGGCGACATCCTCCCGGATGTTCTGGAACCCGGCCTGCGCGTCGTCTTCTGCGGCACGCAGGCCGGAGCCGCCTCGGCCCGGCGCGGAGCCTATTATGCCGGCCCGGGCAACAAGTTCTGGCCGGTTCTCCATCAGATCGGGCTCGTACCGCTAAGGCTCGTGCCAGAGGACTTCCGAAGCCTGCCGCGCTACGGCATCGGCCTGACCGACGTGGCCAAGCGGACCTCCGGCCCGGACTCTGCCCTGCGCGGCAGCCATTTCGATGTGGCTGGCTTCACGGCGCGGATCGCGGCAAGCGCGCCTGATATCCTCGCCTTCAACGGCAAGCGCGCGGCACAGGCCGTCCTCGGGATCAGCGAGGGACGGCTTTCCTACGGGCGGCAGGCTGAGAAGCTGGCCGGTGCCGAGATCTATGTCCTACCCTCGACCTCAGGCGCCGCAGCCGGCTTCTGGTCGATCGAACCCTGGAAGCAACTGGCCATGGCCGTGACCGGAACGATATCGCGATGAGACCCTTGCAACCCGTCTCGGCCACGGCCCGCATCGGCTATGGCCTGGCCTTCTTCGCGCTCTTCGTCGCGCTCTGGTCGGTCGCGACCTTCGGCGGCTATGTCCAGCGTCTCTTCCTGGCCGACCCGCTGACCATGGTCGGCGAGGGCTACAATCTGATGGTGCGCTACGGCTTCAGCTTCGACATCATGATGACGATCTGGCGCGTCGTCGGCGGCTTCATCATCGCCGTCATCGTCGCGCTGCCGCTCGGCATCCTAATGGGCGCCTACAAGCCTATCGAGGCGTTCCTGGAGCCCTTCGTCTCCTTCGCGCGCTATCTGCCGGCCTCTGCCTTCATTCCGCTGCTGATCCTCTGGGCCGGTATCGGCGAGACGCAGAAGCTGCTCGTCATCTTCATCGGCTCGGTCTTCCAGCTCATCCTGATGATCGCGGTCTCGGTCGGTTCGATCCGGCGCGATCTGGTCGATGCCGCCTATACGCTGGGCGCCACCGACCGGTCGGTGGTGCGCCGCGTCATGCTGCCGAACGCCGCTCCCGAGATCGCCGAAATCTTCCGCCTCGTCCTCGGCTGGGCCTGGACCTATGTCATCGTCGCCGAGTTGATCGGCTCTTCTTCCGGCATCGGCCATATGATCACCGATAGCCAGGCGCTGCTGAACACCGGGCAGATCATCTTCGGCATTATCGTGATCGGCCTCATCGGGCTGGTCTCGGACTTCCTCTTCAAGGCGATCAACCAGCGCCTGTTTCCATGGGCGCGCGCATGAGCAAGCTTGTCATCGAGAATGTCGGCAAGGTCTTCGCAGGCCAGCGCGGTGCTGAGCCGACGCGGGCGCTGATGCCGACCTCGCTCAACGTCGCCGACAACGACTTCATCACCGTCCTCGGCCCCTCCGGCTGCGGCAAGTCGACCTTGCTGCGCATCATCGGCGGGCTGGAGACGGCGAGCGAGGGGCGCATCCTGCTCGACGGCACGCCTGTGTCAGGGCCGGGAGCCGATCGGGGTTTCGTCTTCCAGAGTTACACGCTCTTCCCCTGGCTGACGGTGCAGCAGAACATCGCGTTCGGCCTGCGCGAAAAGGGGGTGCCCGAGGCCGAGCGGCTGAGGATCGCCCGCGACTGGGCGGTGCGCGTCGGGCTCGGCAGCTTCGTCGACCATTTTCCGAAGCAGCTCTCGGGCGGCATGCAGCAGCGCACGGCGATCGCTCGCGCACTCGCCAACGACCCCAAGATCCTGCTGCTCGACGAGCCTTTCGGCGCGCTCGACAACCAGACCCGCGCGCTGATGCAGGAGATGCTGCTCGGCATATGGGAGCGCGAGAAGAAGACCGTGCTCTTCGTGACCCATGATATCGAGGAGGCCATCTTCGTCGGCTCCCGCGTCGTCGTGATGAGCGCGCGCCCGGGGCGGATCAAGGCCGATATCGCCGTGGATCTGCCACACCCGCGTCCTTACACCATCAAAACGACCCCGGAATTCGTCACCCTGAAGGAGCGACTGGTTGAGGAGATCCGTGCCGAGGTGATCGCCGCAGATCATTGACCATCCTCGTCATTGCGAGGAGCGAAGCGACGAAGCAATCCAGGGCCGGCGGAGCTCTACGTCTCCCTGGATTGCTTCGCTGCGCTCGCAATGACGAAAGGGGCTGCGGCGTAAAGGCAAAACCAGTCATGCTTCCGTAGGGGAACCAAGCCGCGCCGCCTGCGTTGTCATGTCGCAGGCGAGTGCCTGCCTTGCGCCGAGGGGCGGTTACGACAGCGATTCGACTTGCCATGTTGATGGAAAGGGGCGCTGCCGAAGGTGGGGCCAATGCACTCGCTGATTGCCAGGATGTTGTCTCGGCTCGCGATCGAGCCACGTATCGATGTCGTCTTTCCCGATGGCACGCTTCAATCCATCGGACAGGGCGCCGTGCCGCGTTTGCGCATGCGGATCGTGGATGGGCCGACCGAACTGAAACTCGCGCTCAATCCCGAACTCGCCCTGGGCGAGGCCGTCATGGACGGGCGCGTCGTGGTCGAGCAGGGTTCACTCTATGATCTGCTCGACGCGCTGGTTGCCGCCGTCCACAAGGCCCGCCCGAAGGGCTGGGGCAAGACGCTGGAGGGGCTGCGCACCGCGGTGCGCCGTTTCCACCAGAACAACACGCCGGCACTGGCGAAGCGCAACGTCGCGCATCATTACGACCTGAAGAGCGGTTTCTTCCGGCTCTTCCTCGACCCGGACATGCAGTACTCCTGCGCTTATTTCGCGCAGCCGCACATGACACTCGCCGAGGCGCAACTCGCCAAGAAGCGGCACATCATGGGCAAGCTCGATCTGCGGCCGGGCCTGCGCGTGCTCGATATCGGCTGCGGCTGGGGCGGCATGGCCCTGTCGATCGCCGGCGAGACCGGCGCTTCCGTCACTGGCATCACGCTTTCCGAGGAACAGCTTGCCATCGCGAAGCAGCGCGGCGCGGATTCAGGCCTGCCGGTCGAGTTCCGGCTGCAGGACTATCGCCACCTGACGGAGCCCTTCGACCGTATCGTCTCGATCGGCATGTTCGAGCATGTCGGCGTCGGCTACTACCGCGACTACTTCCGCAAGGTCGGCGAGCTGCTCAACGACGATGGCGTGGCGCTGATCCACACCATCGGCCGCTCGACGCCGCCGGGCGCGACCAATCCCTTCATCGCCAAGTATATCTTCCCGGGCGGCTACATCCCCGCCATGTCGGAGGTGGCGGCCGCGATCGAACTGGAGGGGCTGGTCATCACGGATGTCGAGGTGCTGCGTATCCACTATGCCGAGACGCTGAAGGCCTGGCGCGAGAACTTCCTCGCCCGGCGCGACGAGGCGGTGGCGATGTATGACGAGCGCTTCGCCCGGATGTGGGAGTTCTACCTCGCCGCGTCGGAGGCGAGCTTCCGGCACGATGATCTGGTGGTGTTCCAGTTCCAGCTCGCCAAGAAGCTCGACGGCTTGCCGATCACGCGTGGCTATATCGAGGAGCGCAAAGACACGCTCGGGCAAAAGCCATCGACGATGTATGTCGCCGAGCCGGTTTAGGCCGGCTCCGGGCCGACATAGCGGGCACGGGGCCGGATGAGCCGCCCCGTCTCGCTCTGCTCCAGCGCGTGGGCGATCCAGCCCGCGCAGCGCGCGGCGGCGAAGATCTGGAACGAGACATCCGCTGCGAGCCCGAGTTCGCTCGCGATCGCCGTCAGCACGAAATCGATATTCGGCTCCTCACCGGTCAGCGCCGTGACGGCTTGGCGGGCCTCTTCATAGGCCGGCGGCAGCGTGAACACAGTGAGCAGCGCGCGGGCCCGTGCATCGCCATCCGGATAGAGCGGATGGCCGAAGCCGGGCAGGGGCATGCCTGTGGCGAGGCGGGCGGAGACAGCCATCTCCACGCCCTCGCTCGCGATCTCCCGCATCAGCCCGAGCACGCGCGGTGTCATCCCGCCATGCAGCGGGCCGGAGAGTGTGGCCAGCCCGGCCAGCACACAGGCCGCGAGCGAGGCGCGCGTCGAGGCGGCGACCCGCACCGCGAAGGTCGAGGCATTGAGTTCATGGTCGGCGAGCAGCACCAGCGCGCGGCGGATGAGGTCGGCGCCGCGTTCGTCGCAACCCCAGGCCAGCGCCAGCCGGTGATGGATCGGGCCTTGGCCCGGCCGCCCGGCAATCGCATCGACCAGCGCGTCGATGACGGACGCCGCCTCAAGATAGAGCGCCTTCTTCGTGCGGCCGGCCATGGCGGGATCGCTGGCGGCACGCGCCGCGATCACCGCGAACATGCGCTGCCGGGCCGGCGCCTCCGGCACGATCGTGAACAGCGGCGGAAAGCGTTGCGAACCGCAATCCCACAGCAGCCGCGCGACATCTTCCAGCTTCGCCGTCTCGGCTAGCTGCTCGGCATCCTGCCCGCGATACCAGAGCTTGCCGCGCTGGATCGTAGCGATGCCCGAGGCCAGGATCGGCTCGCCGAAGGCGATCGCGTCCTCGGCGATGGCCGCCGGTTTCCGCCCCCGCGCCTTGCGGCGCTCCAGCCGCGCCACATCCTCCGCCCGATAGAGCCTCCGGCGCGAATCGCCCGCATCGCCGCGCGCCTCGATCAGCCCGCGGCTGACATAGGCATAGAGCGTCTGCGGCTTCAGCCCGAGCCGCACCATCACCTGTTGCGCCGTCAGCCAGTCGGTCATCGAAATACATTGATTATATTGTTCAAGATTGATTCTAGCGATGAAGCTACCGATCCTCAAGTCCTCAGATGTTGAGGAGAGATCGCCATGTCCGATGGCCTTGAAGATGTCGTTGCCGCCCACACTGTCCTTTCGGAAGTCGATGGAGCGGCTGGCCGGCTGGTGATGCGCGGCCATAGCCTCGATGAACTGGCGGGGCACACCTCATTTGAGGAGATGGCTGCGCTGATGCTGGACGGCTTCGTGCCGGATCTGCCCGCCATGAAGGATCTTCCGGCGGCGCTGGGCGCCGCGCGGCAGGATCTGTTCGAGACGGTCGTCGCCCGAGCGGCGGTGCCGGTGACGCTCGAGCCGGTCGAGATGATCAGGGCAATGACTGCGCTGATCCCGGACGGCGAGGACGCCGGCACGATCCTGCGGCTTCTGGCGGCGCCCGCCGTCTTCACCGCCGCGTCCCTGCGCCTGCGGCAGGGACTTGCGCCGATCGCGCCCGACCCGGCGCTGTCGCAGGCCGCCGATACGCTGCGCATGCTGCACGGCAAGGCGCCGACCAAGCAGCAGGCGGCTGCCCTCGACACCTATCTCGTCACCGTCGCCGATCACGGCCTCAACGCCTCGACCTTCGCCGCCCGCGTCGTCGCCTCGACCCGCGCCGGGTTGGTCTCGGCCACGCTCGCGGGCATCAGCGCGCTGAAGGGGCCGCTCCATGGCGGCGCTCCCGGTCCGGTGATCGAGATGCTCGATGCGATCGGTGCCCCGGCGAATGCCCGCAGCTGGCTCGAATCCGCGCTCGATCGCGGCGACCGGCTGATGGGTTTCGGCCACCGCATCTACCGCGTGCGCGACCCGCGCGCCGATGCGCTGAAGGGCGCGATCCGCCGGCTCGGCGCCGATAGCGGGCGTCTCGCGCTGGCCGAGGCGGTCGAGCAGGCTGCGCTCGCCATCCTGCGCGAGCGCAAGCCCAACCGCACGCTGGAGACCAATGTCGAGTTCTACACCGCGCTGCTGCTGGAGGCGCTCGGCTTCACGCCGGACTCTTTCACCTGCGTCTTCGCACTGGGGCGGACGACGGGCTGGCTCGCCCATGCCAAGGAGCAGATCGCCGGCGGCCGGCTGATCCGCCCGCAATCGGTCTATGTCGGTCCGCAGCCGCGGCAGGCGGCCTGAAGCACGCCGTCATTCCGGGGCCGGCCGTAGGACCGAGCCCGGAACTTATGGACACGAGGCTGCTCCTGTTCCGTCATGCTCGCCCTCGTGGCGAGCATCCACGTCTTGAACACCGCACTGCACCGATGAAGGCGTGGATGGCCGGTACAAGCCCGACCATGACGGCAACCCGCGCGTTCATGGGTTCCGGGCTCTTCGCTGTGCGAGCCCCGGAATGACGGCGTGGTTCCGTCACAACACAGCGTGCTTTACGACGCTGGAGTCAGCCTCACGACAAACAGCTCGCCGTCGCGCCCGGCGGCGAGTTCGGCCGTGACGGGAGCTTCGAGCACGGCGCTGTCCCCGGCGGCCAGCGCGGTCCCGTTCACCTGCCAATTGCCATGGCGCGCCACGAGAACCAGCAATCCACGCTCCGACGCGACCTCATGCCATCCGCCGCCCAGGCGCTCGACGCCGTGGCTCCATGCCCCGCGCCGGCTCATCACGTTGAGATCGTCGATCGGCCCGTCGACCAGTACGCCTTCCACTGCCCGGTCGGCGGCGAAGAAGAAGGGGGCGGTCGAGCGATCGAGCGCCACGGTCTCCCCGCCGCCGAAGGCGAGGCGGATGCCGTTGCCGGTCAGCACCGACAGGGTCCGGTCGATGCCGGGGAAGGACGAGAAGGGCCCGTCCTGCCCGACATGCGCCATCGAGATGCGCCAGTCGAAATCGCTGAGAGGAGCTCCCTCGGGAAAAACCGCGATCTCGGTCGTGGTGCCGCCGCCGTTCTTCCACGGCATGACCTTGCAGTCGGCGGCGCGGATGATGCGCATGGGATGGTCCTCGACGGGTGGACGGGTTGGCGTCGTCATTGCGAGGAGCGTAGCGACGAAGCAATCTAGGGGGCGTAGAGCTCTACGACACTGGATTGCTTCGCTTCGCTCGCAATGACAGGGAGTTCAGCCCAGAATCCCCGGCAGGTTGAGCCCCTTCTCGCGGGCGCAGTCCAGCGCGATGTCGTAGCCGGCATCGGCATGGCGCATTACGCCGGTCGCCGGGTCGTTCCAGAGCACGCGCGAGAGGCGGGCAGCCGCGTCATCGGTGCCGTCAGCGCAGATGACGACGCCCGAATGCTGCGAGAAGCCCATGCCGACGCCGCCGCCATGATGCAGCGAGACCCAGGTCGCGCCGCCCGCAGTGTTGAGCAGGGCATTGAGCAGCGGCCAGTCGGAGACCGCGTCCGAGCCGTCCTTCATCGCTTCGGTCTCGCGGTTCGGCGAGGCGACGGAGCCGGAGTCGAGATGGTCGCGGCCGATGACGACCGGCGCCTTGAGCTCGCCGGTCCTGACCATCTCGTTGAAGGCGAGCCCGAGCCGGTGGCGGTCGCCGAGGCCGACCCAGCAGATGCGCGCCGGCAGGCCCTGGAACGAGATGCGCTCGCGCGCCATGTCGAGCCAGTTGTGCAGATGCGTGTTGCCGGGCGTGAGCTCCTTCACCTTGGCGTCGGTCTTGTAGATATCCTCCGGATCGCCCGAGAGCGCGGCCCAGCGGAACGGGCCGATGCCGCGGCAGAACAGCGGGCGGATATAGGCCGGCACGAAGCCGGGGAAGGCGAAGGCGTTCTCCAGCCCCTCTTCCTTGGCGACCTGGCGGATATTGTTGCCGTAGTCGAAGGTTGGGATGCCCATGTCCTGGAAGGCGATCATCGCCTCGACATGCTCGCGCATCGAGGCGCGCGCCGCCTTCTCGACGGCCTTCGGATCGCCCTCGCGGCGCTGTTTCCACTCGCCCATGGTCCAGCCCTTGGGCAGGTAGCCGTTGACCGGGTCATGGGCCGAGGTCTGGTCGGTGACCATGTCGGGCCGGATGCCGCGACGGACCATCTCAGGCAGGATCTCGGCGCAGTTGCCGAGCAGGCCGACAGATTTCGCCTCGCCGTTCTTGGTCCAGCGGGCGATCATCTCGAGCGCCTCGTCGAGGGTTTGCGCCTTCTCGTCGAGATAGCGGGTGCGCAGGCGGAAATCGATCGAGTCGGGATTGCACTCGACGGCGAGGCAGGAGGCGCCGGCCATCACGGCTGCCAGTGGCTGCGCGCCGCCCATGCCGCCTAAGCCGCCGGTCAGCACCCATTTGCCCTTGAGGCTGCCGTTGTAGTGCTGACGGCCGGCCTCGACGAAGGTCTCGTAGGTGCCCTGCACGATGCCCTGGGTGCCGATATAGATCCAGGAGCCGGCCGTCATCTGGCCGTACATGGCGAGCCCCTTCTTATCGAGCTCGTTGAAATGGTCCCAGTTCGCCCAGTGCGGCACGAGGTTGGAGTTGGCGATCAACACGCGCGGCGCATCCTTGTGGGTGCGGAAGACACCGACCGGCTTGCCGGACTGGACGAGCAGGGTCTCGTCGGCCTCGAGCTGGCGCAGGGCCGCGACGATGCGGTCGAAATCCTCCCAGGAGCGCGCGGCCCGGCCGATGCCGCCATAGACGACGAGCTCATGCGGGTTCTCGGCGACGTCCGGGTCGAGATTGTTCATCAGCATGCGCAGCGGCGCTTCGGTCAGCCAGCTCTTGGCGGTGAGCTCGGTGCCGGTCGCGGCGCGGATCGTGCGGGTGTTGTCGAGGCGGGTCATGAACGGCTCCGTTCGATGGCTGCGGCTGCGGCAAGCGCGGCTTCGATTGTGGCTGACAAGGCGGTCTGCAGGCTGGCGGCCTTGGTCTCGTCGAAGGCCCAGGGCGCGGCTTCCTCAGCGAGATAGGCGGAGAGCGCTATTTCCATCTGGAGCGCATGGACGCGCTCGAAGGGGCGCCCGTAATGGCGCGTGATCCAGCCACCCTTGAAGCGGCCGTTGAGGATCTGGGTGAAGGGCTGGCCTGCCATGGCGGCGACAGCTGCCGCCTCGACGCTATCAGCGCAGCTTTCGCCGGAATTGGTGCCGAGGTTCAGCGTCGGCAGCGTCCCATCGAAAAGACGCGGGATCTCCGACTTGATCGAGTGGCAGTCCCAGAGCACGCAATAGCCGTGCTCGGCCTTCACCCGTGCGATCTCGGCCGCGAGCGCCTGATGATAGGGCTGGAAATAGGCAACCTTGCGCCGCTCGATCTCGGCCGCGTCGGGCACCGTCTGCCAGATCGGCGCACCGTCGAAGGTCGTGCTCGGCACGAGTTCGGTCGTCGCCTGGCCCGGATAGAGCGAGACGCCGGCCGGATCGCGGTTGAGGTCGATCACGAAGCGCGAGAGCTGCGCCTCGACGATCGTCGGCTCGAACGGCGCGGCGAAGCTGTAGAGCCGGCGCATGTGCCAGTCGGTATCCTCGACCAGCCGACCGCGCTTGTTCAGCGCCGCCGCAACCTCCGGCGGCAGGCCCGTGCCGGGATGCGGCATCGAGAGGATGAACGGGGAGGAGCCCTGCGTGACGCTGACGATGGTCATTTGAGCGCGTTTCCTCCTGCCCTCATCCTGAGGAGGCGCGTCAGCGCCGTCTCGAAGGATGTTCCAGTGTGCGGCGGAGCCTCGGCGAGCATCCTTCGAGACGCACCTTCGGCGCTCCTCAGGATGAGGGCTCGCGGGACGCGAGGCGATCTCACGCCCCGCACTCCGCGAAGCTGTCGAGGCCCGCTGCCTTGCCGACCGCTCCGGACAGCACGAACTCGGTCGCGGCTGCGAGATMAGGAGCGAGATAGCGATCCTCGGTCAGCGGCGCGATCTTCTCGCGCAGCAGCGCCAGCACCGGTTCCAGCCGCGCGCTGGTCTTGAGCGGGCGGTGATGCTCGATCGCTTCCGCCGCCGCCATCAGCTCGACGCCGATGATGCTCGCGGCGTTCTTCGCCATGTCGATCAGGCGGAAGGCGCCATGCGTCGCCATGGAGACGTGGTCTTCCTGGTTGGCTGAAGTGGGGATGGTGTCGACCGAAGCAGGGTAAGCCTTCTGCTTGTTCTCGGAAGCCAACGCCGCGGCCGTGACCTGCGCGATCATGAAGCCGGAGTTCAGGCCGGCGTCGCGGGCGAGGAAGGGCGGCAGCCCGCTCATGACAGGGTCGACCAGCAGCGCCATGCGCCGCTCGGAGAGATTGCCGATCTCGCAGACGCCCATCGCCAGCATGTCGGCGGCGAAGGCGACCGGCTCGGCATGGAAGTTGCCGCCCGAAACGATCTCGCCCGGCCCGAGCACCAGCGGGTTGTCGGTGACGGCGTTGGCCTCGATGCCAAGCGTGGCGGCCACGTTGCCGATGAGGTCACGCACCGCGCCCATCACCTGCGGCTGGCAGCGCAGGGAGTAGGGGTCCTGCACCTTGGTATCGCCATGGCGGTGGCTCTCGCGGATGGCGCTGCCGGCGATGAGGTCGAGCAGGATCTTGGCGACCTTGATCTGACCGGGCTGGCCGCGCAGGGTCTGGATGCGCGGATCGAACGGGGTGTCGGAGCCCTTGAGTGCATCGACCGAGAGCGCACCGGCGACCAGCGCGGCGTCGAAGACGCGGGCGATCGCGGCAAGACCGGTGAGCGCCAGCGTGGTCGAGACCTGCGTGCCGTTGATCAGCGCGAGCCCTTCCTTGGCGCCGAGCGCGAGCGGGCTGAGGCCGGCGCGCTTCAGCGCCTCGGCTGCGGGCAGAGTCTCGCCCTTCAGGCGGATCTCGCCGAAGCCCATCAGGGCTGCGGTCATATGAGCCAGCGGCGCGAGGTCACCGGAGGCGCCGACCGAGCCCTTGGCGGGGATGACCGGCAGGGCATCGGCCTTGAGCGCACCGGTCAGCGCTTCGATCACCACCGGCCGCACGCCGGAGGCGCCGCGCGCCAGGCTCGCCGCCTTCATCGCGAGCAGCAGGCGCACCACGCCGTCTGGCAGGGCAGGGCCGGTGCCGACGGCATGCGAGAGGATGAGGTTGCGCTGGAGCGTGGCGAGATCGGCATCGGCGATGCGCACGCTGGCGAGCTTGCCGAAGCCGGTGTTGACGCCATAGGTCACGGTGCCGGCGGCGACGATCTCCTCGACGATCTTCTGCCCGGAGGCGATGGAGGTGGCGCTGTCGCCGGCGAGGGAGGCCACGGCGCCGTCGAGGATGGCGCGCCAGTCGGTGAGGCGTGCTGCGCCCGGGTTAAGCGAAACCGTCGTCATTGTCCGTTCCAGATGCGGGTGTGAAGCGGGTTGAAGCCGATGCGATAGGCGAGCTCGGCCGGGCGTTCGATGTCCCAGATCGCGAGGTCGCAGCGCTTTCCGGCTTCGAGCGTGCCGACCTCGTCCTGGAGGCCGAGCGCGGTGGCGGCGTGGCGGGTGAGGCCGGCGAGCGCCTCCTCCGGCGTCATGCGGAAGAGCGTGCAGGCCATGTTGAGCACGAGCAGCGGCGAGGTCAGCGGCGACGAGCCGGGATTGGCGTCGGTCGCCAGTGCGATGGCGACGCCGTGCTTGCGCATCAGCTCGATCGGCGGCTTCTGCGTCTCGCGCAGGAAATAGAAAGCGCCGGGCAGCACGACCGCGACGCTGCCGGCCTTGGCCATGGCTTCGACGCCGATCTCATCGAGATATTCGAGATGGTCGGCGGACAGCGCGCCCATCTCGGCTGCAAGCTTGGCGCCATGCAGGTTGGAAAGCTGCTCGGCATGGACCTTGATCGCGAGGCCCTTCGCCTTGGCGGCGCTGAAGACAGCCTTCGTCTCCTCGGGGGAAAAGGCGATGCCCTCGCAGAAGACGTCAACGGCATCCGCAAGTCCTTCGGCCGCAACCGCGTCGAGGATCGGTCCCGCGACGAGCGCGGTGTAGTCGCCCGAGCGGCCCTTATATTCCGGCGGCACGGCGTGGGCGCCGAGGAAGGTGGTGCGCACCGTAACGGGTCGCTCACGGCCGATCCGGCGCGCGACGCGGAGCTGCTTCAGCTCGGCCTGCTGCTCCAGCCCGTAGCCGGACTTGATCTCGACGGTGGTGACGCCTTCGGCCGTCAGTGCGGCGAGGCGCCGATCGGCCGAGGCGAAGAGGTCGTCCTCGCTTGCCTCGCGCGTCGCCTTGACGGTGGAGAGGATGCCGCCGCCGGCGCGTGCGATCTCCTCATAGGTCGCGCCCTGGAGGCGCAGTTCGAACTCATGCGCGCGGTCGCCGCCGTAGACGAGATGGGTGTGGCAATCGACCAGGCCGGGCGTGATCCAGCGTCCCTGGCAATCGATGGTCTCGGCCGCCGCGAAGGCCGGAGCTTCCGCGCGCTGGCCGGCGAAGATGATGCGTCCGTCGCGGGATGCGACGACGCCGTACTCGATGGCGCCATAAGCTGCGTTGACGATGGGTGACATCGTCGCCAGCCGCGCATTCGTCCAGAGCTTGTCGCAAGCCAGCGTTTCACCTGGCGCTATGGCCACCGCGCATCCTCCCGCTACTCTTTGATCTCGGGAGATGATATCTAATTGCATATGCAAATGGCAAGCGCTAATTGCATATGCAATTAAGCGCCAACGACCGAGGGAGCGAAACGGTGACCGAGACCCTGCATCTGGCCGAGGCTCTTCTGCCCGAGGGCTTTGCCGGTGATGTGAAGCTGACCGTTGCCGACGGCGTGATCATGTCCGTCGAAGCAGGGCGGAAGCCGGCGGGAGAAGCCCGGAGTTTCGGCGGGATTGCGCTGCCCGGCATGCCGAACCTGCACAGCCATGCCTTCCAGCGCGGCATGGCCGGCCTGTCCGAGCGGCGCGGCGCGCCGGAGGATTCCTTCTGGACCTGGCGCGAGGTGATGTATCGCTTTCTCGACCGGCTCGACCCGGAGGATGTGCAGGCCATCGCTGCCCAGGCTTTCGTCGAGATGCTGGAAGGCGGCTTCACCGCGCTCGCAGAATTTCACTACCTGCATCACGACAAGGACGGCCGCCCCTATGCGAACATCGCGGCCATGGGGCAGGCGATAGCCGCGGCGGCTGAAGAAACCGGGCTCGGCCTCACCTTGCTGCCGGTGCTCTATCGCTTCGGCAATTTCGGGCAGGCGCCGTCGGTCCATGGCCAGCGCCGCTTCGTCAATGACCGCGACGCTTATCAGCGTCTGCTGGAGAACAGTGCGGTGGCGATCCGCGATCTGCCGGATGCGCAGCTTGGCGTGGCCCCACATTCGCTGCGTGCCGTCGCGCTCGACGATCTCGGGTGGGTGGCCTCCCTGCGTCCGGGCAACCCGGTCCATATCCATGTCGCCGAGCAGGTGCCGGAGGTCGAGGCCAGTCTGAAGATCACCGGCAAGCGCCCGGTCGAACTGCTGATGGACACGATCCCGCTCGACCGGCGCTGGTGCCTGATCCATGCGACGCATCTGAGCGATGCAGAGCGCGACGGCATTGCGCGCAGCGGCGCGGTCGCCGGCCTGTGCCCGATCACCGAGTCCAGCCTCGGCGACGGAATCTTCGACGGCATCCGCTACCGCGATGCCGGCGGCGCCTTCGGTGTCGGCAGCGATTCCAACATCCAGATCGATGCCGGTGCCGAACTGCGCCAGCTCGAATATTCGCAGCGCCTGCGCGATCGCCGCCGCGCCCTCTTCGCCGAGGAGCAAGCCTCGACCGGCCTGGCGCTCTGGCAGGCAGCTTGTGCCGGCGGTGCGCAGGCCTGCGGCCGCTCCATCGGCGCGATCGCGCCGGGCCATCGTGCCGATTTCATCACGCTTGACACCGATCACCCGGCCATCGTCGGCAAGGCCGGTGCCGAGGCGGTCGACAGCGCGATCTTCGCCGCCAACGCCCTGCCTTTGCGCGACGTCGTCGCCGGTGGCAGGAGGGTGGTGGCCGAAGGGCAGCATGTCGCCCGCGATTCGGTGCGCGCGCGCTTTGCCGGCGTGATGCGGCGCCTGCTTGCTGCAGCGTAGGGAACAGGATGACGGAGACCCGGCTCGACGCGGTGAAGCTGGACGGCGCCGGGCCGGTCTATGAGCAGATCCGGCGCGCGATCCGCGATCTGGTGGTCAGCGGGGAATGGCCGCCGGGCACCGGCGTGCCGCCGGAACACGCCTTGATGGAACAGCTCGGCGCCTCGCGGATGACGGTGCATCGCGCGCTCGTGCAACTCGCCCGTGAGGGTCTCATCGTCCGCCGCCGCCGCTCGGGCACCATCGTCGCCAGCCCTCCGGCCAGTCACGCCATGCTCGACATTCTCTCGATCCCGGAAGAGGTGGAGCAGCTCGGCCAGGCCTATGCATATGACGTTCTTTCACGCAGCGACGGCCGGCCTGCTCCGGAAGTCGCCGAGCGCTTCGGCCTGAAGCGTTCGGACAAGGTGGCTCATCTCGTCGTGCTGCATCGCGCCGACGGCAAGCCGCATGTGCTGGAAGAGCGCGTCATCCACGCTGCCGCCGTGTCCGGTCTCGCCGAGGAGGATTTCGCGCAGACACCGCCCGGCGACTGGCTGCTCAGGCACAGTCTCTGGTCGCAGGCCGAGCACGCGATCAGCGCCGTCGGGGCGGGAGAGGAAGAGGCTGGCCTGCTCGACATCGCGGTCGGCGAGCCCTGCCTCCTGGTCGAGCGCCGGACCTGGAACCAGTCGAAGCCGGTCACCGCCGTGCGGCTGCTCTATCCCGGCTTCCGCCATCGCTTCGTCGGGCGCTTCGGCCCCTACGGCCAGGTCTGACGCGGTAAGCCAGGCTGCACAAAAAAGGCCCGCCGGATCGGCGAGCCTCCGATGAATTCGCTGGAGCATCCGTCAGCAGGCGTAACGCACGCGCCGGCCCCACTCGTCGCGGCCGTAGCAAACTTGATCCGGCGTGGCGGCGGAACCGATGATGGCGCCGCTGGCACCACCGATGGCTGCACCGGCCAAGGCACCGCCGGCCCGGCCCGTCGCTGCGCCGCCGATAAGCGCACCCGCGCCCGCGCCGATAAGAGCGCCAGTACCTGCATTCTGTTCACGCGCGGTGCAGGCGCCCAAGGCGGCTGCAAGACCCACGATGACCATGAACTTCTTCATGCCGACTGTTCTCCTCTTCACAAAACGGCGATGTCGCTCGCACTCCGAAACCCGCCGTGCCGGCAAAGGTTCCGATGCGAAGCGCAACCTGCATTTACATGACGATGGGCCGGAAATGTGGTGCCGGAAGATTGCACAAAAAGGCTCTGAAAAAGCTGGAACCTTTGGCTTCCGCAGGACGTTGAGGAGACGAGTTTCTGGCGCTGCAGCGATGCGCCGCTGACACATGGAGGAACTGACATGGCGATGTCCACCACGCCCACCACCAGCACTGCCAATCCCTTGATTGCAGGGGCCCGCGTTGCCGGAACGGACGTCTACAACGCAGCTGGTGAGCATCTCGGCGAGATCTACGACGTGATGCTCGACAAGCAGACCGGCAAGGTCGCCTACGCCATCATGTCCTTCGGCGGCTTCCTCGGCCTCGGCGAGAAGTACCATCCGATTCCGTGGAGCGTTCTCGATTACGACCCGCAACGCGGCGGCTACGTCGTGCCTCTGACGAAGGAGAAGCTCGAAGCTGCGCCGATGTACGACAGCGAGGGCGAACCCGACTGGGAGGACAAGGCTTACGGCAAGCGTGTCCACGACTATTACGGCACGATGCCCTACTGGATGATGTAGCGGCTGCCAGACGCAGGTCGCGGCGGTTGCTATCCCCCCAGCCGAACCGCCGTGGCGGCGGGATGCGGGCCGAAAGGCCCGCATCTTCTTTTTGAGCTGGCTTGCGTGTTCTCGCAGGCGGCGAAGGCCTGAAGAGCGGGGCTTTTTCTCCAGCGCTTGGGAACCGGAGGGCGCCTTCGCGCGTCTGCTCCGAGAGGGAATTCGACACTCGATGAGCTGCCGCGGCATAGCCGCGAGGCAGCCGTCCCTCACATCAGGAGAAAGCGAGATGCGTATCCGTTACGGCTATCGGATCGAGTTGGTTTGCGCGCGTGACATGCCCCTCTTCACATTGCTCGACGTCCATCCCTCACGCCGCCATGACCTGACGATGCCCGACGAGATGCGGGTGAGCGCTTTGGCCGATCCGTCGCTCCCGATCGCTGTCGCACAGCATCTCGACGCCTTCGGCAATATCTGCCGGCGCATGGTGGCGCCTCCCGGTGGCATCCGCCTTGAATCGGAAGGGGTCGTGCACGATTCGGGCGAGCCCGACCGTATCCATCCGACGGCGCGCGAGGTTGCTCCCTCGCGCCTGCCCGGCGAGGCGCTCGTCTATCTGCTCGGCAGCCGCTATTGCGAAACCGACAAGCTCTTCGATCAGGCCTGGTCGCTGTTCGGGCAGGTCGCGCCGGGCTGGCCGCGCGTCCAGGCGATTGTCGACTTCGTCCACAATCACCTGACCTTCGGCTATCATTTCGCCCGCAGCACGCGCACGGCCGCCGAGGCCTTCGAGGAGCGGATCGGCGTCTGCCGCGATTTCGCGCATCTCGCCATCGCCCTGTGCCGCTGCATGAACATCCCGGCACGCTATTGCAATGGCTATCTCGGCGACATCGGCGTGCCCCCGGACCCGGCGCCCATGGACTTCAATGCCTGGTTCGAGGTTTTCCTGGGCGGCCGCTGGTACACCTTCGATGCCCGCCACAACGAGCCGCGCATCGGCCGCATCGTCATCGCCCGCGGACGCGACGCGACCGATACCGCGATGATGTGCTCCTTCGGCATGCATACGCTGCAGCGCTTCGAGGTGATCACCGAAGAAGTCGCGGAGACGCCCATGCCGCTGGCCCCGGCGCAGCCTGCGCAGTTCGACGCGCGCCCGGCGGCGGCGTGAGGCCGGTCTTGCACCGTTGCGGGGTGCACCTATCTTGGGCTCCACATGCGCCATACCGTTGTCGTCAACGCTCGCGCGGGAGCTGTGCTGGAAGCCGGTGCCGATGCTTTTGCAACGCGCATCGAGGCTGCTTTCAAGGCCCATAGCTGCCACGCGGAAGTCAAGCTGGTCCCGCCGCGCGAGATCGGCAGCGCCTTGTCGCTGGCGATCGAAAAAGACAGGACGATACCGGTCCTGGCCGGCGGCGACGGCACCATCAACGGCGCCTTGCCCGTCCTGATTCAGTCGGACCGCCCGGTCGGCATCCTGCCGATGGGAACCGTGAACGTGCTGGGGCGTGACCTCGGCCTGTTCGGCCCGCTCGAACAGCAGGTCGAGGCGCTCTGTCATGGCGAGCCCGTCGCGATGGATGTCGGCCGCGTCAACGATCGGCTGTTCCACTCCATCTCCGGCATGGGGTTCTTCAGCCTGATGGCGCGCGAGCGCGAATATGCCCGCCGCCGCTTCCCCTTCAGCCGGGTTGCTGCCTTCGGTGTCGCCGCGACGCGCTCGATCCTGTTCACGCGCCCGATCACCGTCGAGATTGCCGTCGGCAATCAAAGCCGCGTCGTCGAGGCGGATGCCGTGCTGGTCACCGTCAATCGTTTCAACGGTGCGGAATGGCGGCGCGATTGTCTCGATGGCGGTATCTTCGAGGTCCATGTCCTGAATGCGGGCGGCCTCTATTCGCGCAGCAAGGCGGCCCTGTCCGTCGCTTCCGGCCTCTGGCGCTCGTCGCGGAATCTCAGTTCCTTCACAGGCAATGCCGTGACGCTTTCGCGGCGCGACAAGCGGCGCGGGCACATCACTTTCGATGGCGAGGTCGAGCGCAAGGTCGGGCCGTTGGCATATGGTTTGCTGCCCAGGGCCTTGACGGTCATCGCCGCTCGCCCGCCCCGCTTCCGGAGTTGAAAGTCGCCATGTCTCAGCCTGGGCACGCTCTGAGCCAGGTGTCTGCCCCCTGGTGGCAGCCGCGCATTCTCGTCCCGGTTGCCGCCGCGCTGGTCTTTGTGACGCTTGCTGCCTTCATCGCCTCGGGTCACAGCTTCGCCTTCGATACCACGCTGGTCCAGCTGTTCCGCGACCCTGCCAATCCCGCCGCTCCGGTCGGGCCGACCTGGTTTCAGGAGGCGGTGCGGGACATGACTGCGCTCGGCAGTTTTGTCGGCCTGTTCTTCATGGCGACGACCGCGACGCTGGCGCTCTGGTTCTGTGGTTATCGGCACCTGGCTGTGGGCCTCGTCGTCAGCCTGCTCGCGGCCCTGCTGGTCAGCAATGGGCTGAAGATCGCGATCGGGCGCCCACGGCCCGACATCGTCGCCCATGCGGCGCTGACCTTCACTGCCAGCTTTCCGAGCGGGCATGCCTTCCTCTCGGCGGTGACGCTGCTGAGCATCGCGGGCTTCGTCGGCCTCGCCTCGCGGCGTGACGACATCAAGCGGCTGTGCGTTTCGCTGGCCTGGGTGATGATCGTGCTGATCGGTCTCAGCCGGGTCTATCTCGGCGTTCACTGGCCGACCGACGTCATCGGCGGCTGGTGTCTCGGCGTTGCCTGGTCGAGCACCGCGATCGCTTGGCTCGGGCGGAGGATGGCAGCCTCCGACACGGCCTGAAGCCAGCTGGCGCTTTCGGCGTCCGGCCTCAGAGCCGGCTCAGCGCATGTCGATAGTGGCGTTGACGCCGAGATCGGGCGTGCGGCCCAGAATCTTCGCCGTCGCCAGCTTGAAGGCGACGACGACGCTGCTCGATGGGCCGTCCCAGATTTCGGCCGAGATCGGTGTCAGCTCCAGCAGCGTCGCGTCGGGATCGTCCGGTCCATTGGGGAACCAGGCGCTCGCCAGCGGGGTCCAGATCTCGCGCAGCTCCTCCCGGCCCGGCACTTCCGAGGCCGAGCAGGAGATGGCGGCGTAGAAGTTCCGGTCCTCAAGGCTGATCGCGAGGGAGACGGAAGGGGAGCGCAGGGCCGCGCCGATAATGCCGGTATGGCGATGGCTGATGAAGAGCAGCCGATGATGGTCGCGGTCGAGATGCCCCGACATTGGCCGGGTCTTGATGGTGTTTTCGGCTAACAGCGAGACCATATAGACGGGGTGCGCGGCCAGCGCGGTCCAAATTCGCTCCTGCACTTCCGTCTCGCGCATCACTTGCTCCAGCTCGCACGATCATCTCATGGCTCGCGCCCGATGAGAACGCGGTCGGCGGCGGAACGTTCCGTCCTCGCGGAACTTTGACCGGGTATCAGGCGTTTGCAGCGGGCCGCGGTTCCGGCCGCTTCTCCAAGGATGTCTCATGCTCGCTTCGCGCAATCTTCTGGTCGTTCTGGTCGTGGTGCTGGTCGCTGCCCTCGCTGTCACCGGCTATTCGCTCTACCAGGAGAAGAAGCAGCCGGACGGCGTCGAAATCTCGGTCGGCAAGAACGGGCTGTCGATCAAGGAGAAGTGAGGTTGCTGCCGCCGCCTCTCCGGCGATGCGGTCAGCGGATGGCTCCCCGACCGTCGGGCATTGGCCTTCCCGCCCCAAAGGCGCTAACACCCTCCCACGGACCTGTTCGTGGGAGAACGAGATGAACGCGCCCTTCAAGAACCTCATCGCCGGCGAATGGGCCGGCGGCGCCAATGCCTCGCGCAACATCAATCCCTCGAATACCAACGATGTCGTCGGCGAGTACGTGCAGGGCTCGGTCGAGGACCTGAACAACGCGGTCGCCGCCGCCAAGGCTGCCTTCCCGGCCTGGAGCCGCTCCACCCCGCAGGAGCGCTACGACATCCTGAAGAAGGCCTCCGACGAGATCCTCGCCCGTAAGGACGAGCTCGGCCGCCTGCTCTCGCGCGAGGAGGGCAAGACCCTCGCCGAAGGCATCGGCGAGGCGACCCGCGCCGGCCAGGTCTTCGCCTTCTTCGCCGGTGAGTGCCTGCGTCTCGGCGGCGAGATGGTCCCCTCGGTGCGTCCGGGCGTCGGCGTCGAGATCACCCGCGAGGCGGTCGGCATCGTCGGCATGATCACGCCCTGGAACTTCCCGATCGCGATCCCCGCCTGGAAGATCGCGCCGGCGCTGGCCTGGGGCAATTGCGTCGTCTTGAAGCCGGCCGATCTTGTGCCGGGCTCGGCCTGGGCGTTGGTCGACATCCTTCAGCGTGCCGGTCTGCCCAAGGGCGCGCTCAACCTCGTCATGGGCCGCGGCTCGGTCGTCGGCCAGGCGCTGCTGGAGCACAAGGACGTCTCTGCCATCTCCTTCACCGGCTCGGTCGGGACCGGCCGCAAGGTCGCGGCTGCCTGCATCGCCGGCAACCCGATGAAGAAGGTCCAGCTCGAGATGGGCGGCAAGAACCCGCTCGTCGTGCTCGACGACGCCGACCTCAAGGTCGCGGTCGAGGTTGCCGTCAACGGCGCCTTTTTCTCGACCGGCCAGCGCTGCACGGCCTCCTCGCGCCTGATCGTCCAGGCCGGCATCCACGACAAGTTCGTCGAGGCCTGCATCGAGCGCCTCAAGAGCGTCGTCGTCGACGATGCGCTGAAGGCCGGCACCCATATCGGCCCGGTCGTCGACCAGAGCCAGCTCGACCAGGACCTGAAATATATCCAGATCGCCAAGGACGAGGGCGGCAAGCTGGTCTTCGGCGGCGAGCTCCTGAAGCGCGACACCCCCGGCTTCTACCTCCAGCCGGCGCTGTTCACCGAGACGACCAACGCCATGCGCATCTCGCGCGAGGAGGTCTTCGGCCCGGTCGCCAACATCGTCCGCGTCAAGGATTATGACGAGGCGCTGGCCGTCGCCAACGACACCGAGTTCGGGCTCTCCTCGGGCATCTGCACCACCTCGCTGAAGCATGCGACGCATTTCAAGCGCAACAGCGAGGCCGGCATGGTGATGGTCAACCTGCCGACGGCGGGTGTCGATTATCACGTCCCGTTCGGCGGCCGGAAGGGCTCCAGCTACGGCCCGCGCGAGCAGGGCGCCTACGCCAAGGAGTTCTACACCACGGTCAAGACGGCCTACACGCTGGCCTGATCGGTTCGGAACCGATGACGTTTCGAGGGCCGCGCCGCGAGGCGCGGCCCTTCTCGTTCAGAAGCCTTCCAGCACGATCTTGCCCTTGGCGCGGTTGCTCTCGATCAAGGCATGCGCCCGCTTGAGATTGCTCGCGTTGATCGCGCCGAAATGCTCGGCCAGCGTCGTGCGGATCTGTCCGGCATCGACAAGCCGCGAGACCTCCGCCAGGAGCTTGCCCTGCTCGCCCACGTCCGCGGTCTTGAACAGCGAGCGGGTGAACATCAGCTCCCAGTGCAGCGACAGGCTCTTGCGCTTCAGCGGATTGGCATCGAGCGTCTTCGGGTCGTCGATCAGGCCGAACCGTCCCTGCGGCGCCATCAGTTCGACGATCCCTTCCAGATGGGTGTCGCTATGCGTCGTCGAGAAGACGAAGGCCGGCGCGCCGATGCCGAGCGCCGCGACCTGCGCCGGCAACGGCTTGGTATGGTCGATCACATGATGGGCGCCGAGTTCCTGCGCCCAGGCGCGGGTTTCGGGCCGTGAGGCGGTGGCGATCACCGTGACATCGGTGAGCTGGCGCGCGAGCTGGATCGCGATCGAGCCGACGCCGCCCGCGCCGCCGATGATGAGCAAGGCATGCGCCGCGCCGGGCACGGGCTTGCGGAGGTCGAGCCGGTCGAACAGCATTTCCCAGGCGGTGATCGCGGTCAGCGGCAGGGCGGCGGCTTCCGCGAAGCCGAGGCTCTTCGGCTTTGGCCCGACGATGCGCTCGTCGACGAGATGGAATTCCGCATTCGAGCCCGGCCGGTCGATCGCCCCGGCATAGAACACGGCATCGCCCGGCTTGAAGCCGGTCACCTCCGGCCCGATAGCCTTGACGATGCCTGCGGCATCCCAGCCGAGCACGCTGGTCTGGCCTTCCGCCGGCTGGCTGCGGACGCGGACCTTGGTGTCGACCGGATTGACCGAGATCGCCTTGACCTCGACCAAGAGGTCGCGCCCGGTCGCCTTCGGCTCGGGCAGGTCGAGATCGATCAGGCTGGTCTCGGCGGCGATGGGTTGCGATTGGCGATATCCGACGGCGCGCATGGCGTCCCTCCTGCATTGCGATACAGCCGAGATGCGCATAACATTGGAAACACGCAAGAACGCACAATTTCAGCCTATAGTGTCGAAAAGGATACTGTCATGCCGCCGCGTTTCAAGGAGCCCTATTCCTCCGCCGCTTGCCCGGTCGAAGCGACGCTGGGGCTGATCGGCGGCAAATGGAAAGGCATCGCGCTCTATCATCTGATGGGCGGAACGCTGCGCTTCAACGAGATCCGTCGACGGGTTCCCGGTGTGACCCAGCGCATGCTGACCACGCAGCTGCGCGAGCTGGAGGCGGACGGGCTGATCGTCCGTGTGGTCTACCCGGAGGTGCCGCCGCGCGTCGAATACAGCCTCTCGGCCAAGGGCCGCACGCTGGAACCGGTCATTCTGGCGCTGAAGGCCTGGGGCGAGGCGCACGCCCATGCGCCGCAATCTCGATCGGCCGATCAGGCTGCCTGAAAGGCTCAGCCGACCGGGATGACGTCCACCGCGACGCTGATCTTCTGAGTGCCGGGGCCGATCACCACGCCGTCGAGCGGGGACACGTCGGCGTAATCGCGCCCGATGGCGGTGACGATATGGTCGTCGGCGACGATCAGGTCGTTGGTCGGGTCAAGCCCGACCCAGCCGGTTTCCGGGCCGCACCAGACCAGGACCCAGGCATGGCTGGCGTCGGAGCCTTCGAGACGCTTCTCGCCGGGCGGCGGGATGGTGCGGATATAGCCGCTGACATAGGCGGCCGGCAGCCCGAGGCCCCGCAGGCCACCGATCATGATGTGGGCGAAGTCCTGGCAGACGCCGTGGCGCTGGGCGAAGGCCTCGGCGATGGGCGTGGTGACCTCAGTCGCCTCCGGATCATAGGTGAAGTCGCGCCGGATGCGCGCCATCAGCTCGCTGGCCGCTTCGAGCACCGGTCGCCTCGCGCCGAAGCTTTCGGCCGCATAGGCGATCACGGCCGCGACGGGGGGGACGAGCCGGCTCGGATAGAGGTGATGCGCTGGTGAATCCGGGGCAAGGCTGTTCGACGCCAGCGCGAGCTGTGCGACCTCCTCCCAGTTCCGGGTCAGGCCGGCATGGGGCGGGGTCTGCCGGTGCACCTCGATCCGGGCCCGCATCTCCACCTTCAGCTCGCGATGCGGCTTGGTGATCGTGATCGTGGTCATCCGGTTGCCGAAGAAGCAGATGCCGTCGCCGCGCTCGGCTGGCCGCGGCGAGATCGAGAGCTCGGCCTTCCGCACGATCTGGCCGGGGCCGTCATGCGGCAGGAGCCGCAGGATACAGCGGGAGAACGGCACCTGGCGGCTGTAGCCATAGGTGGTGACGTGGCGCAGCTCGTAGATCACGCGATGCCCGTCATCCGCGAGCCTTCCGGGCCGCTGTTCTGCAGAAAATAGCGGTCGGCGATCGCGCTGGAGACGCCCATCAGCAATTGCTCGAACAGCAGGATGCTGGTGCGGTCGAGCCGGCTGGCCTCGGTCGTGCGGCAATCGGCGGCCAGCCGCAACACCAGCCGGCGCGGCGCTTCCAGCATGCCGTCGTCGGAGAGCGCGGGCAGGGCGGCGATCTCGGCGTCGAGCCGTTCGATCTGGAAGGCGACCGAGCGGGGATTGTAGGGATCGAGCATCACCAGATCGAGCACCGGCTGCAGGCTGGCGCCGAGCAGGTAGCGCGAACGGTAGGTGATCTGCGAATCCGTCAGGTCGAGCAGGGCGTCGAGGCTGTCGCCGGAGGCGTGACTGTCGGCGAATTGCCGGGCGAAGCGGCAGGTCGCGACGCCGCGCTCCAGGCGCCGGCCGATGTCGAGGAAGCGCCAGCCCGCGCCGCGCACCATGTTTTCCTGGCTCAGGCCCGAGAAGGCGGCGAGCGTCTTCAGCGCCCGGTCGGCGCTTTCGTAGGTCTCGCCTTCGCTCGGCTTGCGCCCTTCCTCAGGTACCAGCTGGCGCTGCAGGTCGCTGAACAGACGCCAGGCATCGACCGAAAGGCGCTCGCGGATCACCGAAGCCGTGCGTCGGGCCTCCCGGATCGAGGCGGCCRCAGAACCGTAATCGTCCAGGCTGAAGAGCGCGGCGCGCGCCTGCGCCGCCGGATCCTTGTGCCCGGTGCCGCCGGGGGCGGCCCCCCAGGCGACAAGCATGCCCGCGAGCTGGCGGAGCGTGTCGCCGTGTCCCGGCGCTGGATCCGGATCGATCAGCCGGCCGAGCAGGGCCCGTACCAGCCGCAGCGTCGCCTCGCCGCGCTCCAGATAGCGGCCGAGCCAGAACAAATTGTCGGCGGCGCGGCTCGGCAGCGTGCCGGTCACGCGCCGGATGCTGGTACGGTCCGGCGTCGGCAACAGGCTGAGCTGGGCAACCGGCTCCTCCGAGGTGATCCAGACATCGCTGGAGCGCACCCCGTTGCGCAGGCTGACCGCGCGTGCGTCGGGCTCGTCGGAGATGCGGCAGAAGCCGCCGGGCATCACCGCCCAGCCGTCGGGTGTCGCCGCGGCGAAGACGCGCAGCGTCATCGGATGCGGTTCAAGACGCCCGTTCTGGAAGACCGGCATGGTCGAGAGCCGCACCACTTCCTGCCCGACATAGTCCATGCCGCGCGCCTCGATGCGCCGACGTAGCGCCTCCCGCTCGGCCGGAGGTAGTTCGCCGGCCACGATCGGTGCCGTGTCCAGCCCGCCGCCGGCGCTGCGGAAGGCCGGCGCCACGCTCATCTCCTCGAGCCGGTCGAGGACGACCTCGCGCTCCGGCCGCTGGCCGCACCACCAGGTCGCGACGTTCGGCAGGATCAGCTCCTCGCCGGTGAGCTGCTCGGCCAAAGCCGGCATGAAACCCATCAGAGCGCGGGCCTCGACCACGCCGGAGCCGAGACCATTGGCGACATGGACATGGCCTTGGCGGACAGCCTCGACCAGCCCGGCCACGCCCAGCGCCGAGCCCGCATTGAGTTCGAGCGGGTCTGTGAAGTCGCCGTCGATCCGCCGCCAGATCACATCGGCGCGCTTGAGGCCGGCGATGGTGCGAACATGGACGCGGCCCTCCCGCATCAGCAGGTCGCCGCCCTCGACCAGCAGGAAGCCGAGATAGCGCGCGAGATAGGCCTGCTCGAAATAGCTCTCGTTGAGCGGGCCGGGGGTGAGCAGGCAGATGCGCGGCTCGACCCGCTTGGAGCGCGCCACGAGCCCGGCGCGGAAGCTCTGGAAGAAGGCCGCGAGCCGTTCGATATTCATGCTGCGGAACATGTCCGGGAAGGCGCGGGCGAGCGCCAGCCGGTTCTCCAGCGCGTAGCCGGTGCCTGACGGCGCCTGGGTCCGATCCTGCAGCACCCACCAGCGCCCATCCGGGCCGCGGCCGAGATCGGCAGCGTAGAGCTGGAGCGTGCCCCCGCCCGGCGCGCCATGGAGCGGGCGCAGGTAGTCGGGGCTGCCGGCGACGACCGCGGCCGGGAGAAGCCCCTTGGCGATCAGCTCGCCCGGTCCGTAGATGTCGTCGAGCAACGTCGACAGGATCTCGGCGCGCTGCGTGACGCCGGCTGCGATCACCTGCCATTCCGCCTCGGGAATGACGAGCGGCACATGCGACAGCGGCCAGGAGCGCTCGCCGAAGCCCGGATCGTTGGCATCGATGTCGCCATGGACGCGATAGGACACGCCGGTGTCCCGAACATGCCGGTCGGCCAGCCCGAAGCGCTGCGAGAGCTCGCCCGGCGTCAGCGCGCACCATTCCGACAGGAACGGCTCCCAATGGGGCCTGACTTCGCCGGCCTCGTCGATGAACTCGTCGAAGGCCCCGGGCAGGGGGCGATATCCGGCGAGCAGCGCGGCGCGTCGGTCTGCCCTGCTGCGTCCCGATCGGGTGCGGCCTTGCACTGCCATTCGCCTTGTCAGACCCCGGCTTGGCGCCTCAGATCCAGCGTGAGCGGAAATTCGGCGCTGCGCTCTTCCGGCGGAATCGCCAGAGCGCCCGGACTATGACCGATCGCTTCGAAACGCGCGAGCCGTCTTGCTTCCGCTTCATAGGAATTGACCGGGGGTGTCTCGTAATTGCGACCGCCGGGATGGGCGACGTGGTAGACGCAGCCGCCGAGCGAGCGGCCGGACCAGAGGTCGACGATATCGAAGGTCAGCGGCGCATGGACCGGAATCGTCGGATGGAGGCCGGAAGACGGCTGCCAGGCCTTGAAGCGCACGGCCGCGATCGCTTCGCCGGAGGTGCCCGTCTGTGTCATGGGCAGCCGCCTGCCGTTGCAGGTGATCAGGTGGCGGCCGGGAACGAAGCCCTTCGCCTTGACCTGCAGACGTTCCACCGAGGAATCGACGTAGCGCACCGTGCCGCCGATCGCCCCCTCCTCGCCGAGCACATGCCAGGGCTCCAGCGCCTGCCGGATCTCGATCTCGACGCCGCCATGCGCGACCTTGCCGAAGAAGGGGAAACGGAACTCCGCCTGCGCCTCGAACCAGACCGGATCGAAGGCATAGCCAGCGCGTTGGAGGTCGGCGAGCACCTCGCGAAAATCCTGCCAGACCAGTTCCGGCAGCATGAAGCGGTCGTGCAGGGCGGTGCCCCAGCGCACCAGCTTGCCTGCCTGCGGCTCGCGCCAGAACCACGCGATCAGCGCCCTGAGCAGCAATTGCTGCGCCAGCGACATCCGCGAATCCGGCGGCATCTCGAAGCCGCGGAACTCCAGCAGCCCGAGCCGTCCGGTCGGCCCATCCGGCGAATAGAGCTTGTCGATACAGATCTCGGTGCGGTGCGTGTTGCCGGAGACATCGACCAGCAGGTTGCGGAACAGCCTATCGACCAGCCAGAGCGGAATCGGCGCTTCGTCCGGTTTCGGCACCTGCGCCAGTGCGATCTCCAGCTCGTAGAGCTGGTCCTGCCGGGCTTCGTCGATGCGCGGCGCCTGACTGGTCGGGCCGATGAACAGCCCGGAGAACAGGTAGGACAGGGACGGGTGCCTGTTCCAGTAGAGCACGATGCTCTTCAACAAGTCCGGCCGGCGCAGGAAGGGCGAATCCGCAGGCGTCACGCCGCCGAGCACCACATGGTTGCCGCCGCCTGTGCCGGTATGGCGTCCGTCGACCATGAATTTCTCGGCGCAGAGCCGGGCCTGTCTCGCCTCCTCGTAGACGCCCTGCGTGATCGCCACTGCCTCGCGCCAATCGGCCGCGGGATGGATGTTGACCTCGATCACGCCGGGGTCGGGCGTGACCTTGATGACGCTGAGCCGCGGATCGACGGGCGGCGCATAGCCCTCGATATGGACGGGCAGGCCCGTCTCTTCGGCGGCAGCTTCGATTGAGGCGACAAGATCGAGGTAATCCTCCAGCCGCTCGACCGGCGGCAGGAAGACGCAGAGCACATTGTCGCGGATTTCGAGGCTGAGCGCCGTGCGCACATGCTCGCCGCCGATCTCCTGCTCGGTGCGCTGCTGGGCTGTACCTGCCCCGCCGGGATCGACCTGGACGGACATCTGCGGCGGCGCTCCGAAGCTGGTCGGGGCCGCCGGCGCCGGTGGGCTTCCGGCGCCCGGCGCCGGCGCGGCCTGCGTGACGCCGGCCGGCGGCAGCGGCCCGCGCGGCTCCATCGGATCCTGCGGATGGATATGCGGGTATTCGGCCTTCGGTATGTCGGGAAGGGAACCGAGCGGTAATCGGTAGCCGACCGGTGAATCGCCGGGAACGAGGAACAACTTGCCGCGCCGCAACCGCCATTTCTCCGAGCGCCAGCGCCGGTCGTTGGCCGCCGCCTGCCAGCGCTGCACGGGGATGACGAAGCCGCGGGGATGGCCGAGACCGAGCTGGAAGACCTGCGCCATCCGCGCCCGCTCCTCGGGATCGGAGAGGCGGGAATCGAGCGGGTCGACGTTGTCGGGAAGCTGCGCCTCTTTCAGCAGCCAGTGACCGGTGTCCTCATAGGCCGGGATAACGTAGTCGGCGCCGAGGCCGAGATTGTCCGAAAGCTCCCTCGCCAACGCCTCGGCATCCTGGACGGTGGCGCCGGCTTCGAGCTCGCGGTCGCCGCCGGTCCTGGCGCCGGGCTCGCGCGCGATCAGGTCGGGATTGCGCCAGATCGGTTGCCCATCCCGGCGCCAGTAGAGAGCAAAGGCCCAGCGCGGCAGGCTCTCGCCAGGATACCATTTGCCCTGCCCGTAATGCAGCATTCCGCCCGGCGCGAAGCGTTCGCGCAGGCGCCGGATCAGCACGTCGGCGCGCTCGCGCTTGGTCGGTCCGACGGCGGCAATGTTCCATTCCGCGCCGGTCTGGTCGTCGATCGAGACGAAGGTCGGCTCGCCGCCCATGGTGAGCCGCACGTCCTGCGCCTGCAGATCGGCCTCGACCTTGTCGCCGAGCGTATCGAGCGCCTGCCAGGATTCATCCGAGAAGGGCAGGGTGATGCGCGGCACCTCGTGCACCCGCGTCACGCTCATCTGGAAGTCGAAAGTCGTCTCGGCATAGCTCGCCACACCCGAGACCGGCGCGGCCGAGCGATAATGCGCCGTCGCCGCCAGCGGCAGGTGGCCCTCTCCGGTGAGAAGCCCGGAGGTCGGGTCGAGACCAACCCAGCCTGCGCCAGGAATATAGACCTCGGCCCAGGCGTGAAGGTCGGTGAAGTCCTTGTCGGTGCCGCGGGGGCCCTCCAGCGGGTCGACGTCGGCCTTCATCTGGACCAGGTAGCCGGAGACGAAGCGCGCGGCGAGGCCGAGATGCCGGAGCGCCTGGACCAGCAGCCAGCTCGTGTCGCGGCAGGAGCCGGACCCGATCGAGAGCGTATGCTCCGGCTCCTGCACGCCGGGCTCCATGCGGATGCCATAGGCGATGCGTTGCTGCAGGCGGGCGTTGATGTCGACGATGAAGTTGACGGTGTTGACCGGCTCCTTCGGCAGCTCCGCGAGGAAGGCTTCGAGCAGCGGCCCGGCCGGCTCCGTCACCAGATAGGGTGCGAGCTCGGCGCGCTGCTCCGGCGTGTAGGCGAAGGGAAAGATCTCGGCCTCCGCTTCGACGAAGAAGTCGAAGGGATTGATCACCGACAGCTCGGTGACGACATCGACCTCGATGCGGAATTCCCTGACGGGCTCGGGGAAGACGAAGCGCGCCAGCCAGTTGCCGGCCGGGTCCTGCTGCCAGTTCACGAAATGCTGGGCCGGCGTCACCTTCAGCGAATAGCTGTTGATCGCCGCCCGGCAATGCGGCGCAGGCCGCAGGCGGATGATCTGCGGCCCGAGCGTGACCGGGCGATCATAGGAATAGTGGGTGACGTGGTTCAGCGCGGCGATGATGGCCAAGGTTCGGCTCCCCGTGACGCTGGCAAAGGCGGAATCCGCCCACCGGGTCAGGTTAGCGAGCCGGCACGCGCGCGCAAGGCGGCCGGTGGGCAGGGTGGCGGCAGGCCGCAGAACCTCTGCCCAAGAGATGTGCATAATGGCGTGCGGATGGCCTGCGGTCGGCTGGACAGCCGCGCCGGACTGGTTGCAGATAGCGCGCAAGGGGCCATCGATGGCTCCAGAGACACGAACAATGGGGAATTCGATGCGTCACGTAGCCAAGTTGATGGCGGCTTCGGCCTTTGCAGCCCTGATGTCGACAACGGTCGCCTTCGCGCAGACGCCGAAGGATACGATCGTCATGGCCAAGCAGATCGACGACATCATCACGCTCGACCCGGCCGAGGCTTTCGAATTCTCGGGCGTCGAGGTTGTCGCGAACGTCTACGACAAGCTGATCAACGTCGATATCGCGAACAACAACGCGCTGGTGCCGGATCTCGCCGAGAGCTGGACCGTCAGCCCGGACAGCCTGACCTACACCTTCAAGCTGCGCAAAGGCGTCAAGTTCCACTCCGGCAACCCGCTGACCGCAGCCGACGTGGTCTACTCGATCCAGCGTGCGGTGACGCTGAACAAGTCGCCGGGCTTCATCCTGCGCCAGTTCGGTTTCGTCGCCGAGAACGTGCTCGAGAAGGTCAAGGCTGTCGACGAGAACACCGTCCAGATCACTGTCTCCAAGCCCTTCGCGCCGACCTTCTTCTACAACTGCCTGACCTCCGGCGTCGCTTCGATCGTCGATTCCAAGCTGGTCAAGGCGAATGAGAAGGACGGCGACTGGGGCAATGCCTGGCTGAAGCTCAATTCCGCCGGCTCCGGTGCCTACAAGGTCCGTGCCTACCGCCCGAACGAGCAGTACACGCTCGACGCGAATGAGAGCTGGTACAAAGGCGCGCCGAAGAGCAAGCGCGTCGTCGTGCGCCATGTCGCCGAGCCGGCCTCGCAGCGTCTCCTCGTCGAGAAGGGCGACGCCGATATCGCCCGCAACCTCTCCAAGGATCAGCTCGCGGCGGTCAAGGGCAACGACGCGATCAAGATCGTCCAGGGCGACAAGGGCTACATCCTCTATCTCGGCCTGAACCAGAAGAACCCGAACCTCGCCAAGCCGGAGGTGCGGGAAGCGCTGAAGCTGCTGGTCGATTACGCCTCGATCGAGAAGAACATCCTCGAAGGCACCTACAAGGGCCATGAATCCTTCCTGCCGCAGGGTTTCCTCGGCGCGATCTCGGACAAGCCCTACCAGCTCAACGTAGCCAAGGCGAAGGAACTGCTCGCCAAGGCAGGCCTCGCCAACGGCTTCACCGTCACCATGGACACCCGTTCGGTTGCGCCGATCACCGATATCGCCCAGGCGATCCAGGCAACCTGGGCCCAGGCTGGCGTCAAGCTCGAGATCATCCCGGGCGACGGCAAGCAGACCCTGACCAAGTACCGCGCCCGCACCCACGACATCTATATCGGCCAGTGGGGCCCGGACTATCTCGACCCGCACACCAATGCCGAAACCTTCGCCATCAACGAGGACAATGGCGAGGATGCGAAGTCGAAGACGCTGGCCTGGCGCAATGCCTGGGATATCCCGGCAATGACCAAGGTCACGCAGGGCGCGGTGCTGGAAGCCGACGCCGCCAAACGCAAGGCGACCTATGAGACGCTGCAGCGCGAGCATCAGAAGATCTCGCCCTTCGTCATCATGTTCCAGCAGATCGAGGTCTCGGCCGAGCGCAAGAACGTGAATGGCTGGGTCATCGGACCGAGCTCGGACACCAACCGCTACGCGACCATCGTCAAGAACTGAGGTTCGTGACGCAGGAGACCCGCCCCGGCCCCCGGCCTCGGGCGGGTCTTTGCGTTGCCGCAGAGTACGCCCCGGCGCAACCGGCGCCCAGGCAGGAGACATCCTTGCCCATGTCGATCAGAAACGGAGGCGAGTCATGACGGCCGTGATGCAAGCGCCTGCGCGCAAGAGCGCATCGCCGGGGAGGCTCGGTCGCTGGGGCCGTGCCCTCTCGCGCGAGCTGACGACCGTGGTGATCACCATGTTCGGCCTGCTGCTCGTCACCTTCTTCATCGCCCGGGTCATCCCGATCGATCCGGTGCTCGCCGTCGTCGGCGACAATGCCCGTCCCGAGACCTATGAGGCGGCGCGCATCGAGCTCGGCCTCGACAAGCCGCTCTGGCAGCAATTCGCGATCTATATCGGCAAGGTCTTCACCGGGGATCTCGGCACCTCTGTGCTGACCTCGAACCCGGTCACCGAAGACATCAAGCGCGTCTTTCCGGCGACGCTCGAGCTCGCAACGCTGGGCACGCTGATCGGCGTCCTGATCGGCGTTCCGCTCGGCATCCTCGCAGCCGTCAATCAGGGCCGCTGGCAGGATCAGGTCGCCCGCGTTGTCGGCCTCGTCGGCTATTCCGTGCCGGTCTTCTGGATCGGCCTGATGGCGCTGCTGCTGTTCTACGCCAAGCTCGGCTGGGTTTCCGGGCCGGGGCGCATCTCGGTGGTCTGGCAGGACATCGTCACCACCCGCACCGGCATCATCATGCTGGACGCCGCGCTCGAAGGCGAATGGGAGGCGTTCTGGGACGCCTTCTCGCATCTCATCCTGCCGGCGCTGGTCCTCGGTCTACTTTCCGTCGCCTATATCAGCCGGATGACGCGCAGCTTCATGATCAGCGAGCTGCAGCAGCAATACGTCATCGCGGCCCGCGTGAAGGGCGTCTCGGAAACCGCCGTCATCTGGCGCCACGCCCTGCGCAACGCCGCGGTGCCGCTCTTCACCGTGATCGCGCTCTCCTACATGCACCTGCTCGAAGGTTCGGTGCTGACCGAGACGATCTTCGCCTGGCCGGGGCTCGGCCGCTATCTCACCAACGCGCTGCTCAACGCCGACATGAACGCTGTGCTCGGCGGCACGCTGGTGGTCGGCGTCGTCTTCATCGCGGTCAATCTGCTGACCGACATCATCGGCCGGCTGGCCGATCCGCGCGTGCGCTGAGGAGGCGGACATGAGTGACACCTCCTCCGCCGGCCTGCATGCCTGGCTCATCAGCGATTCCCCGGCATCGCGCCGCCAGGCCCGCCTCGGCCAGCTCTACCGGCAATGGCTCGCCTTCAGGCGCAATCCGATGGCGGTGGCGGGCCTTGCCATCATCGTCCTGCTGCTGCTGGTCGCGGCCTTCGCGCCGCTGATCGCACCGTTCGACCCGCTTGCGCAGGCGCTCGACAAGCGGCTGCTGCCGCCGTCGGCAACCAACTGGTTCGGCACCGACGCGCTCGGGCGCGACATCTTCAGCCGCATCGTCTACGGCACGCGCATCACGCTGGTCATCGTGCTGTTGGTCGTGGTGACCGTCGGCCCCTTCGGCCTGCTGATCGGCGCGGTCTCCGGCTATTTCGGCGGCTGGGTCGACCGGCTTCTGATGCGCATCACCGACGTCTTCCTCGCCTTCCCGCGCCTCGTGCTGGCGCTGGCCTTCGTCGCTGCGCTGGGGCCGGGCATCGTCAACGCCATCATCGCCATCGCGATCACGACCTGGCCGCCCTATGCCCGCGTCGCCCGCGCCGAGACCATGGTGATCCGCAACCAGGATTACATCGAGGCGATGCGCCTGCAGGGTGCCTCGCGCGCCCGCATCATCTGGAAGCATGTCGTGCCGATGTGCATGCCCTCGCTGATCGTGCGCACCACCTTCGACATGGCCGGCATCATCCTGACCGCCGCGGGCCTCGGCTTCCTCGGCCTCGGCGCGCAGCCGCCGATGCCGGAATGGGGCGCGATGATCTCGGCCGGGCGCGAGCAGATCTTCGACCAGTGGTGGGTCGCGACCTTCCCGGGCCTTGCCATCTGCGTCGTCGCGCTCGGCTTCAACCTGCTCGGCGATGGGCTGCGTGACGTCATGGATGCGAGGTGAGGCGATGCAGGCCTTTACGAATAAAGCCGAGCAGCCTCTTCTCGAGGTCGACAATCTCAAGGTCGATTTCCACACGCCGACCGGCATCGTGCGCGCCGTGCGAGGCCTGTCCTTCACGCTGGGGCGGGAGCGCCTGGGCATCGTCGGCGAGTCCGGCTCCGGCAAGTCGATGACCGGCCGCGCCATCCTCGACCTGATCCCGCATCCCGGCGTCGTCAGCGCCGATGGCATGCGCTTCCGCGGCCAGGACCTGACGACGATGGACAAGGGCGTGCGGCGCAAGCTGCGCGGCCGCCACATCTCCATGGTGATGCAGGATCCGAAGTTCTCGCTGAACCCGGTCGAGACGGTCGGCAGCCAGATCGCCGAGGCTTATCGCATCCACCGCAAGGCCGGTACCCGTGAGGCGCGCGAGCGCAGCCTCTCCATGCTGGAAGCGGTGCAGATCCGCGATCCCGCCCGCGTCTACGACCTCTATCCGCACGAGGTCTCGGGCGGCATGGGCCAGCGCGTCATGATCGCGATGATGCTGATCGCCGAGCCTGAGATCCTGATCGCCGACGAGCCGACCTCGGCGCTCGACGTCACCGTCCAGCTGCAGATCCTGAGGATCCTCGACGATCTCGTCACCGAGCGCGGCATGGGACTGATCTTCATCAGCCACGACCTGCACCTGGTCCAGTCCTTCTGCGACCGCGTCATCGTCATGTATGGCGGCAAGGTCATGGAGACGTTGCCGGCGGCCGAGCTCGCCGACCCCTCCGCGCGCAGCCGCCGCCATCCCTATACGCTCGGCCTGCTCGAATGCCTTCCGGACCTCGACCATCCCCGGGCGAAGCTCTCCACCCTCAACCGCGACCCGGCCTGGCTGGCATGACGAACGCTGCGATCTCCGTCGACAAGCTCAACGTGTCCTTCGGCGACTCCCATGTCGTGAAGGATCTCTCCTTCGAGGTGCGCAAGGGCGAGAGCTACGGCCTCGTAGGCGAGTCGGGCTCCGGCAAGTCGACCGTGCTGCGCGTGCTCTCCGGCCTCAACCGCGACTGGAGCGGTGCCGTCTCCATCGAGGGTGCCGTGCAGCCCAAGGTCCGGGACAAGGCCTTCTACCGCAATGTCCAGATGGTCTTTCAGGACCCCTACGGCTCGCTTCACCCCAAGAAGACCGTGGATGACACCCTTGCGGAGCCGTTGGCGATCCACGGTGCCCGTGATGCCGAAGCGCGCATCGGCAAGGCCCTCTCCGATGTCGGCCTGCCCGCCTCCTTCCGCTTCCGCTATCCGCATCAGCTCTCGGGCGGCCAGCGCCAGCGCGTCGCCATCGCACGCGCCCTCGTGCTCGAACCCTCGATTCTGCTGCTCGACGAGCCAACTTCGGCGCTCGACGTCTCGATCCAGGCGGAGGTGCTGAACCTGCTCGCAGCGCTCAGGCAAGAGCGGAAGCTGACCTATATCCTCGTCAGCCATGACCTCGCCGTGGTCGGGCATATGTGCGAGCGGCTGCTCGTCATGCAGTTCGGCCGTGCCGTCGAGGAAATGACCGTCGAAACGCTGGCGGCGCGCCAGCCACAGACGGTCTATGCGCAGCAATTGCTGGCGGCGAGCGCGGGCTTCCGGCGCGCGGGCTGAGCGGCAGGGGTAGCGGCCCTGCGCCGTTCCCTCTTTGCAGCGCGGCAAAACCGTCTCACTCTGGTCGTAGCCTTGCGCTAAAAGCTGCGCGTCAGGCCGAACCTCGGCCGGGCGGCAGGGCTCACGCCGGTCGTTTGAAACCGGCACCGCCTTACGGAGTTTCAGTCCCATGGACGCTATCGTCGACAACGCGCTTCGACCCGAGACTGCCCCCGAGCGGACGCCGGTTCCGCCCTTCGATCTGGTGATCTTTGGAGCCGGCGGCGATCTTGCCCTGCGCAAGCTCTTCCCGGCGCTCGCCCAGCGTAACCGCGATGGTGTCCTGCCGGAGGAAAGCCGCATCCTCGCCGTCGTCCGCAAGGAGGAGGATGTCGAGGGGCTGCCGAAGCAGATCGCCAGGCGCCTGGATGAGGAGGGCATCCCGAAGGATCAGGTTGAGCCCTTCCTGCGGCGCCTGACGATGGTGATGCTCGATGCGGTCCAGCCCGAGACCTACAAGGCGCTGAAGCAGGCCCTGGGCGAGAGCGAGCGCGTGCGCTCCTTCTATCTCTCGACTCCGCCCGACCTCTTCATCCCGATCTGCGAGAACCTGGCCAAGGCGGATATTCTGACGCCGACCTCGCGCGTCATCCTTGAGAAGCCGCTCGGCCGCGATCTCGCTTCGGCGCAGCAGATCAACGATGCCGTCGCGCGCATCCTGCCCGAGAGCCGCACCTACCGGATCGACCATTATCTCGGCAAGGAGACGGTGCAGAATCTGCTCGTCCTGCGCTTCGCCAACACGCTGTTCGAACGGTCATGGTCGAGCCGCGACATCGACCATGTCCAGATCACCGTCGCCGAGACGGTCGGCCTCGAAAGTCGCGCCGGCTATTACGACAAGGCCGGGCATATGCGCGACATGGTGCAGAACCATCTCATGCAGCTGCTCACCCTCTTCGCCATCGAGCCGCCGAACATGCTCGAGGCCGGCGCGGTGCGGGAGGAGAAGATCAAGGTGTTGAAGGCGCTGCGCCCCATCGTCGGCCCCGATGTGCAGCGCTACACCGTGCGCGGCCAGTACGGGCCGGGCCAGATCGACGGCCAGCGCGTTCGCGGCTATGCCGAGGAACTCGGCCATGGCTCGAACACCGAGACCTTCGTCGCCATCCGTTGCGAGGTCGACAACTGGCGCTGGGCCGGCGTACCGATCTATCTGCGCACCGGCAAGCGCATGGCGCAGCGCTATTCCGAGATCGCCGTCACCTTCAAGCCGGTGCCGCATTCGATCTTCGGCAACGGCACCTGCGACCGGCTCGACGCCAACCGCCTCTTCATCCGCCTGCAGCCGAACGACGGCGTCCAGCTCCAGCTGATGATGAAGGTGCCGGGCTCCGGCCGGCTCAAGATCGTGCCGCGCCAGCTCGATCTGCGCTATTCGACCGCCTTCGACGAGCGCACGCCGGACGCCTATGAGCGCCTGCTGACCGATGTGATCCGCGGCGACCAGACGCTGTTCATGCATCGCGACGAGGTCGAGCAGGCCTGGGGCTGGGTCGATCCGATCATATCCGGCTGGCAGGACTACTATCCGCATCCCCATCGCTACGCCGCCGGCTCCTGGGGACCGTCACAGGCGATCGGCCTGATCGAGCGCGACGGCCGCTCCTGGGCCGATCCGGATTTCGTCTGATGCCGGCCGGCCCGCTCGCCTGGCACCGCTTCGCCACACTGGCCGATGCCTCGGAGGCCTTGGCCGAGACCGTCGCGCTGCGGCTGACGGAACTGCTCGCCGAGAAGGGCAGGGCGCTGCTGGCCGTGCCCGGCGGCACGACGCCAGCGCGCTTTCTCGCAGCGCTCGGGCAGCGCGATCTCCCATGGGAGAAGGTTACGCTGCTGCCGACGGACGAACGTTTCGTCGCGGCCGACGACAGCGCTTCGAACGAGCGCATGATCCGCGCGCAATTCGCGCCGCTCGCGGAGGGGCGTGCCGATTTCCTGTCCTTCCACGGCCATGGCAGCGACATCGAGGCCGCCGCGGCCCTGCTGTGCGCGGAGTTGGCAGCGCTTCCGCCGCTCGATCTGCTGGTCAGCGGCATGGGAGCGGATGGGCACATTGCCTCGCTCTTCCCCGGCGCTGAAAGCACCTTCGATACGGTGCCGGACAGTGGCATCGTCGTGGCCCAGCCGCCGGGCCTGCCGCCGCGACTGTCGCTTTCGCCGGTGCGCCTGCGCGATGCGGGCTGGGCGAGCCTGCTCGTCTCAGGCGGCGCGAAGGAGGCGGTCCTGAAAGAGGCCGCAGCCCGCGAGACGCCGCTGCCGGTCGATATGCTGCTCCGCCGGGAGCAGGGGCTCGACGTCTACTGGGCTAAGGAGTAGAGCCCGGTTATCCGTTCAAATCGATTGAAAGATGAGGCCATGGACGAGACTGTCGCGATTGCCCGGCTGAAGAGCTGCGGCGTGATCCCCGTCGTCGTGATCGAGGATGCCTCGCGCGCGGTCGATCTCGCCCATGCGCTCGTCGCCGGCGGTATTGATGTCGTCGAGGTCACACTGCGCCGCCCGGCTGCGATGGAAGCGCTCGCAGCCATCGCGAAATCAGTGCCGAAGGCGCTCCCCGTGGCCGGTACGGTGGTTACGCCCGCTCAGGTCGCGCAGGTCAAGGACGCCGGCGCCCAGGCCGTGGTCAGCCCCGGTTTCAGCGAGAGCGTCGATGAGGCGCTGCGCAAGGCGGGCCTGCCCTGGTTGCCGGGCGTTGCCACGGCGTCGGACTGCATGCGGGCCGTCGCGGCCGGGCGCAACACCGCCAAGTTCTTCCCCGCCGAGCAGGCGGGCGGGCCGCCGGCGCTGAAGGCGCTCTCCGGTCCGTTCCCGCAGATGAGCTTCTGCCCCACCGGCGGCGTCGGCCTGAAGAACCTCGGCGACTACCTCGCCTTGCCGCAGGTGATCTGCGTCGGCGGCTCCTGGCTCGTTCCGGCCGACGCGATTGCGGCCGGCGACTGGAACCGCGTCACCACGCTGGCGCGCGAGGCGAAGGAAGCCTTCTTGAAGGCGCGTGCCTGACTTCGCCTCACGCGCGTAGGCCGTGCGTCATTCTCGGGCGGAGCGAAGCGCAGGCCCGAGCATCTCTGGCAGGATACGGCGCCGCAGCCTCTTTCGGCATGAGATGCTCGGGGCAAGCCCGAGCATGACGCGCCCTAAGCCAGTTTCTCCCGCACCATCTCCGCGATCGCGAGCGAGCTCGTCAGGCCCGGACTTTCGATGCCGAGCAGATTGACCAGTTCGGCGACGCCATGGACTTCCGGCCCGTCGATACGGAAGTCCGGCATCGGCTCGGTCGGACCGTGCAGCTTCGGCCGGATGCCGGCGTAGTCGGCGACCAGTGCACCGTCAGGAAGGGCTGGCCAGTAGGTTCGGATCGCGGCGTAGAACTTCTCCGCGCGCGCCGGATCGACGACCAGATCCTGGTCGCTTTCAACCCATTCGACATCGGGCCCGAATTTGACGCGCCCGCCCATGTCGATCGTGGCGTGGATGCCGAGGCCAGCGGCTTCCGGTACCGGATAGACGAGGTGGCTGAAGGGCTGTTTGCCGGTCAGGGCGAAATAGTTGCCCTTCGCGTAGTGCTGCACCGGCACATGCTCGGCGGGGAAGTCCGCGAGCAGGCCGAGCAGCCTTGGCGCACCGTGCCCGGCCGAATTGACCACCGTGCGGACAGTGTAGGTCGCAGGATCGGCGCCGCCGAAATCGACGCTGAACCCGTCCGCCTCCTGCCGCCAGCCGGTGATCGGCGTGTTGAGCGCGAGCGAACCGCCGGCCGCCTCGCACTCGCCAAGCAGCGAGAGCATCAGTGCGTGGCTGTCGACCACTCCGGTCTCGGGCGAGAGCAGGGCGATCTCGCAGCGCACCTCCGGCTCCATCGCCTTCGCCTGGGCGCCGGCGAGCCAGCGCAGCGAGTCGACGCCCGAGGCCTGGGCGCGGGCCATGATCGTTTCCAGCGCCGGCTTCTGGGCTTCGGAGGTGGCGACGATCAGCTTGCCGCAGGCCTTGTGCGGCAGGCCGCGCCCTTCCAGATAGCGGTAGAGCTTCTTGCGGCCTTCGACGCAGACGCGTGCCTTCAGCGAGCCGGGCGGATAGTAGATTCCGGCGTGGATGACCTCGGAGTTGCGCGCCGAGGTCTGGGTGCCGATGCCTTCGGCCGCTTCGGCGATGACGACCTCGCGCCCGGCGAGCGCCAGTTCGCGGGCTACCGCGAGGCCGACGACGCCGGCCCCGATCACCAGGCAATCGATGTCGCTCATCGCGCGGTCGTCAGGCCGCGCGCGGCGGCATGGCGATCTCGATGAGGCTCGTCCAGTAGTTCACGCCGACGGGGATCGCCGCGTCGTTGAACTCATAGGCCGGATGATGCAGGCCCGCCGAGTCGCCGTTGCCGATGTTGATGAAGGCGCCCGGGCGCTCCTCCAGCATATAGGAGAAGTCCTCCGAGCCCATGGTCGGCGGGATGTCTGTCTTGATCGCTTCCGAGCCGAAGATTTCCTTGGTCACGCTGGTGACGAAGTCGGTCTGGCCGGCATGGTTGAAGGTGACGGGATAGCCGAGATGGTATTCCAGCTCGTACTTCATGCCGAAGGCCTTCATCACGCCGTCGACGATCTCGGTGATGCGCTTCTGCGCGAGCTCGCGAATCTTCGGCGTCAGCGTGCGTACAGAGCCCTTGATCTCGGCTGTCTGCGGAATGACGTTGAAGGCCTCGCCGGCATTGAGTGCGGTCACGGAGACGACGATCGACTCGAGCGGGTCGGCATTGCGCGAGGCGACAGTCTGCAGAGCGCTGACCAGCGCGCAGGAGGCGACGATCGGGTCGTTGACGTTGTGCGGCGCCGCCGCATGTCCGCCCTTGCCTTCGATCTTGATGTGGATGCGGTCGGCGGCGGCCATGGCCGGCCCCTTGGCGATCTCGAAGCGGCCGACCGGGATGCCCGGCTTGTTGTGCATACCGTAGACTTCCTGGATGCCGAAGCGCGTGATGAGCCCGTCATCGATCATCGCCTTGGCGCCGGCGCCACCTTCTTCGGCGGGCTGGAAGATCAGCACGGCGGTGCCGTCGAAGTCGCGGGTCTGGGTCAGATACTTCGCGGCGCCCAGCAGCATGGCGGTGTGGCCGTCATGGCCGCAGGCGTGCATCTTGCCGGGAATGGTCGAGCGGTGTTCGAGATTGGTCTCCTCATGGATCGGCAACGCGTCCATGTCGGCGCGCATGGCGATCACCTTGCCGGAATCCTGGCCCTTGCCCTTGATGATGCCGACGACGCCGGTCTGGCCGATGCCCGTCACCACCTCGTCGACGCCCCATTCCCTGAGCTTTTCGGCCACGAGACCCGCGGTCCGGTGAACGTCGTACATCAGTTCGGGGTGGCGATGGATGTCGCGGCGGATCGCGGTGATTTCGGGGGTCAGCGCCGCGATGAGGTCGGTTTTGGGCATCGTATCCTCTGAGATGACATGGGGCGACCGCGCAGAAAGCGGGTGCCGTACGGCACGCTAGCCCAGCCCCGGCCCACCTGTCCAAGCCGGCAGCGCGCAGGGGGTTGGCTTTGGCGGAATGGCGGGCAGGCCGGGAAGATGAACGCCGCCTTGACCAAAGGCAGTGAGCGATCTGGATTACGGCTGTGAAATAGTCCGGAAAGGCCGCAGCCATGATTTGGCCTTCCTTGACGAATAGCGGAGGCGTCCTTCGCTCAGGCCATCGAGAATATCTGGCCTGATCCTTTTCGTTTCCCCTTACATGTCTGGTAGATGATGCGTCGCTTGTCGTTGCTTGCGTTTGTTTTTGGTTTCTTGCCTTCAGTCGCTCTGGCTGACATCGCTCCTGAGAAAATCTCCTTTCAGCCGCAGGTCAAAGGCCTGGGCTGCCTGAAGTCCGAGACGAAGGCGATGATCGCCGAACTCGTCGCCAAGATCGGTCCGATCCAGATCACCTCGACCTGCGGCGGCCGCCATGCGCGGCACTCGCAGCACTACAGCGGCAAGGCGGTCGACTTCCGGCCGCTGGCGGCCTCGCCGCGCAAGGCCGCGGCCGCCGCGCGTGCGCTCGCTAATGTCGGCGGCGTCGGCACCTATTCGAATGGCCTCGTCCATGCCGATGTGGGCGAGCGCGAGATCTCCTGGTACGGCCAAAAGCGCAGCCGCTACGCCAATGCCAGCAAGCGCAGCCGCTATGCCAGGCTCGCGCGCAACAGCAACTGATCGAGCCTTTCGTCGCCCTCAGCGGGCGGTGACGTTGAGCGGATGCCGATAGACCAGATCGTTCGGATCGGGTCTATCGGCGCGCGCATCGCGCGTCGCTCCAAGGCGTTCCGCCACCGCGATCGATGCGGTGTTGCCCGGCGCCACATAGCTCACCAAGCTGGAAAGCTTCAGGTTCCGTGTCGCCCAGTCCCGCAGGGCACGGGCAGCCTCGCTGGCATAGCCATGGCCCTCCTGGCCGTCATAGAGCAGCCAGCCGAGTTCCTTCTCGGGGAAGAGCGGGCCGTCATTGATGCCGACCTGCCCGATGCAGGCACCGGTCGACTGAAGCTCGATCATCAGCGCGCCGTGCCAAACAGCGGCCAGCAGGCGATGTCGTGGCAGAAGATCCCCCAGGCCTGCCGCGTCAAATAGGGGCCGCCCACTCCCGTCGAGCGAGGCGACGCCAGAAACGCGGCATAGGCGGGAAAGTCCGATTTGGTCATCGGCCGCAATGCAAGGCGTTGGGTCCGCAGTGTCGGAACGGAATGGTGGCTCATGCGAGGTTTCTAGAGCCGGGCCGTCGCCGAGGCTAGATCGCGAATTCGCCGCGCCAGCGGGCGATGTCGTCCAGAGCCACGTTCGATCCGCAGAGCACGAGGCAGACGCGTTCGCCGGACCCGAAGGCCTCCCTGCGCGTCATGGCAGCCGCGACCACGCAGGCCGCGGCGGGCTCCACCAGCACGCGCTCGTTCTGCAGCACCCAGACCAGTTCGTGCACGGCCTCCGCATCCGGCACCACCACGATTTCCTCGAGGAACTGCCGGGCAGCCGCGATGGTGCGCTCCGTCGCGAAGGGCGCGCCCAGCGTGCGCGCGATCGAGGTGGGGCGGATCGGAACCGGCTGGCCGGCCGCAAGCGCCTGCGTCATCGTCGTTGCGCCCTCGGTCTCGACGCCGTGCAGCCGCACGGCTGGGTCGAGCCCCTTCAGCGCCGCGCCGACCCCGGCCGAGAAGCCGCCGCCCCCGATCGAGATGAAGACATGGTCGAGCCGCCCTCCGGCATCGGCGGCGAGTTCCAGGCCGAGCGTACCATGGCCGGCAATGATCGCCGGGTCGTCATAGGAATGGACATGGACCATTCCCTGCGCGGCATAGTCCTCGGCCTTGGCAAAGGCGGCGATCGAATCGTCGCAGAGTTCGACCTCTCCACCCGCCTGCTGCGTCAGATGGATATTGAGCGCGGGCGTCGCCTTGGGCATCAGGACGAGGGCGCGGGCACCCATGGCGCGGGCGACGAGCGATACCGCGATGGCATGATTCCCGCCGGAGACGGTGACGACGCCGCGCTTCAATTCGGCTTCGCTCAGGCCCATCAGCTTGTTGAAGCAGCCGCGCACCTTGAAGGAGCCGCCGAGCTGCAGGCCTTCGAGCTTCACCCAGGTCTCGACCCCCAACCGCTCGGACAGGCCGGCGCTGTAATAGGTCGGCGTGCGGCGGACCTTGCCGGCGATGCGCCCGGCTGCGGCCTGGATATCGGTAAGGGTGACGTCGAACGGCATGGGTGCTTCTGTCCTCTGCCCGCTGCGCGGCGGGCTTCTAGGCCGCACGAGAGCGCGTCAGGCGCAGGGCCGTCAAGCACCGGGGAGGCGCGCTACGCCTCCTCGCCTATATCCGGCACGGGGGAGAAATCAGTCCGCCGGCGGCTCGCCCGCCTTGGGACGCGAGCGGCCGGTCGAACGCATCGGCAGCGGCACGGCGGGCCTGTCGGTGCGGTACTGGCCGCGGGCGATGGCGCCGAACAGGAGCACCACGGCGGTCAACGTCATCAGCCACCACGGCAGCAGTGGCGCGAAGCCGAAAACCGCGAGCGCGAAAGCGGTGGTGAAGGCGCCGACGCCGCCGGCCGCGAGCGCGCCCGGCATGCGGCCGGCGGCGCGGATGGCGAAATACAGGCAAGCGGCAGCGGCGGCGGCGCCGACGAGACCCAGCTCGTACCAGGTCTCGAATAGCAGAGTGGCGGGCGCCGGCTGCGGCAACATGCCCCTGAGTTGGTCGCGAACCACGGTGTCGAGCCCGTGCCCGGTGACGAGTTCGATCGGCGACTGCCGAATGACGTCGGCCCAGATCGAGAGCATCTGCGCGAAATCGTCGGCGCTGTCCGGCAGCGCCGAAACCAACGGCGCGAGTAGGAAGGGCAGGACGGGGGCGAACAGCATCAGCCCGGCGACGATGGTGGCGATCACCTGCGCAGCGCGCTGGCGGCTGGCGGTGACGGCGCCGAAGGCGACTGCGCCAAAGAGCATCGCGACGGTTTCGCCGTCGTCGAACCGCGTCAGTGCCAGCAGTGCCACGACGAGGGCGAGCCCGAGCGCGCTCATCCCGCGTTCGCGCGAGAGGAGCCAGGCGAGAGCCGGCCAGGCGGTGATCAGGATGATCGAGACGCCGCGCTCGACAGCGCCGGGCGGTGTTTCCGCGTGCCGTAGGGCCGCGATGATGATCAGTCCGAGCGCGAACATACCGGCGGTGCCGGTGCCGAGGGGGGAAAGGTTGAGATTCGAGGAGCGCATCCGCTCCGGAAGTGCCGACAAGCCGGCGAAGCCGAGCACGACGGCGAGCATCAGGTTTCCGGCCTTTTCGGCGGCCGATGTGGGGAAGGGGCTCCAGACCAGCGAGAGCAGCGCCCAGGCCACGAGGCCGAGCAGGATCAGTCCCGGTCGGCTGAAAACGGACTCCTTGAGGGAGCCGACGAATTTGGCGGGTTCCTCGATCAGCATCGCAATGATCAGCAATGCGATGCCGATCGGCACGAGGACGACCGCGGCGCGGCGTGAGACCAATGCGGCCAGCGGCAGGACGAGCGCGAGCGTGCCGAAGCCGATGCGCCGCAGCAGCAGCGCGGCATCGGTGGCCGGGTCGAGCGGAGCTTGAGCGTTGTGGCGGATCATGCGTTCCGGCGGGGTAACGGGCGGCGGCCCGCCCGGTTGCCCGAAACGAACCGATGCCACCCTAGCGAGAGTACGGGCGCGCGACTGTAGGTGCGGCGCAACACTGTCGCGGCATCTCTCATGCGGAGAATAAACCTGCGCTCCCGGTGCCTCTGGCGCGAGGGAGGCGTTCGTGAGAGGAATCCCGCATGACCATGCTGGCTGCCATTCCCTATACGAGCGGTTTCCCGATCGACGCCTTCATGCAGGGCGTGGCCACGCAGTTGAAGCGGCGCGGCCTCCGGCTTGGCGGCGTGGTTCAGCATAATGATGCCGCCTGCGACGATCGCTGCATGGCGATGTCGCTGGAAGATCTCGGCAGCGGCCATCGCTTCCCGATCAGCCAGGATCTCGGCGCGGGTGCCGCGGGCTGCCATCTCGATGCAGCCGGCCTCGCTGCGGCCGCGGCGGTTTTCGCCGGTGCGCTGGCCGAGCGCGTCGATCTCGTCATGGTCAACAAGTTTGGCAAGCAGGAGGCTCTGGGCGAGGGGCTGCGCGAGGAGATCGCGAATACCGTGATGGCGGGCCTGCCCGTGCTGATCGCGGTGCGCCGTGATTTCCTGCCGGCCTGGCGCGATTTCGCCGGAGACGAGTGGGTTGAACTGGACGCCCACATGGCGGCGGTGGAGCGCTGGGTCGGTGAGGCGACCCGGCTTGCGGCCTGACGCTGCCGTGACACAGCTTCTCGGCTCGCTGGCATGAGGGTCGCGATGCCGCCTCCAACGCTCGGCCTCGTTCTTGCGGGCGGCCTCGCCCGTCGCATGGGCGGCGGCGACAAGCCGCTCAAGCTGCTCGCCGGCAGACCGATACTCGCCCATGTGATCGAGCGGCTTCGCGAGCAGTGCGACGGCCTTGTCCTCAACGCCAATGGCGATCCGGCGCGCTTTGCACTCTTCGGCTTGCCGGTTGTTGCCGATACGGTGCCGGACTTCGCCGGTCCGCTTGCCGGCATCCTCGCCGGGCTCGATTGGCTTGCCGAGCACCGGCCGGAAACGGCATGGCTGCTGAGCGTCCCGGCCGATACGCCCTTCATCCCGAACGATCTCGTCCAGCGCCTGCATGAAGCGCGGATCGCGGCCCAGCTTCCGTTGGCCTGCGCCGCCTCGGCCCGGCAGGCGCATCATGCCATCGGCCTCTGGCCGGTCTCGCTGCGGCAGGATTTGCGGCAGGCACTGGCGGCCGGCGAGCGGAAGATCAGCCGTTGGACGCAGGAGCATGGCGTCGCCGTCGCGGAATGGGCTGCGGAACCTGTCGATCCCTTCTTCAACGTCAACACGCCGGACGACCTAGGCGAGGCGCAGCGTCTCGCCGGATTATCGGCCTAGCCATCGCGGCGGCCGTCAGCGTTCCAGCAAGGCCTTCAGCGCCGCGAGATCCCGCGCCACCATGCCGGCATCGGCCGCCATCTCGTCGTCGGACATGCCGTCGCGCTGAAACAGCGTGAAGACGACCTCGGCGCCGTCGCCATTGGGCACCACACGCATCGGATTGTGCATGGCCGGGCCGTGTTCGGAGATCACCGCATGGTCGAGCACGCCGTGACGGTTCGGCTCGCTGAACAGGATGCGCATCGATCCCATCGGGGTTTCGGCGCGCCAGGTCATGCCTTCGACATGGACGAAGCTGTGGCCGAGTCCCTCCGCCCATTGCGGGAAGTTCTCCGGCTCGGCCAGGAAAGCATAAACCTGCTCCACCGGGCGATCGATGCCGATGCCGATATGCCGGGCACGCTGAACAGCCATCGCCATTTCTCCTTATGCAAAAGAACAAAAAGAGAACATACGTGATGTGCTGTCAAGCGCGAGCGTATGGGCGTCTCGGGCCGATCTTGTTACTCGATGACGATGCGCGGGGCTGCTCTGGAGGCTCCGCCGAGGCCGGCCTGGACCCGCCGCGCCAGCGCGACATAGGCCTTGGCATGCGGGCTCTGCGGATCGCTGGCGACGATCGGCCGGCCTCCGTCCGAGGTTTCGCGGATCGGCATGGCCAGGGGGATCTCGCCGAGGAAGGGGATATGCAGCCGCTCAGCCTCGTGCCGCGCCCCGCCATGGGCGAAGATGTCGGATTGATGCCCGCATTCCGGACAGATGAAATAGCTCATGTTCTCGACGAGGCCGAGGATCGGCACCGCGACCTTCCTGAACATGGCGACGCCGCGGCGCGCATCGAGCAAAGCGAGGTCCTGCGGCGTCGAGACGATGACGGCGCCGGCAAGCGGCACCTGCTGCGCCATGGTGAGCTGCGCATCGCCGGTGCCGGGCGGCATGTCGACGACGAGGACGTCGAGCTCGCCCCAGGCGACCTCGCGCAGCATCTGCGTGATCGCCGAGATCACCATCGGCCCGCGCCAGATCATCGGCGTCTCCTCGTCGACGAGGAAGCCGATCGACATCACCTTGAGCCCATAGGCCTCCATCGGCGCCAGAGTCCGCCCCGAGACGATCTGCGGCTTGCCGGTGATGCCGAAGATCTTCGGCATGGACGGGCCGTAAATGTCGGAATCGAGCACGCCGACCTTGAGGCCGAGCGTCGAGAGCGCCACGGCGAGATTGGCCGCGGTGGTCGATTTCCCGACGCCGCCCTTGCCGCTGGCGACAGCGATGATCTGCTTAACGCCCGGGACGCCGCTGGGCTTGGGTGCGCCGCCGGGGCCGGGTCGCTGCGCCTGCTGGCGGGCCTGCATGCCGGCCGAGGGCGGCGCCTTGTCGGCAGTCAGCCCGACGAGCACCTGCGTCACGCCTGGCAGGCCGCCGACGGCGCTTTCCGCAGCCTTGCGCACCGGCTCCATCGCGGTGGCCTCGGTCGGGTCGATGCCGATCGCGAAGATCACCTTGCCGCCATCGACCAGGATATCGCCGATGCGGCCGGAGGCGGCGAGCGATTGCCCGCTCGCCGGCAATTTCACCAGTTCGAGAGCGCGCAGGACATCGGCTTGGGAGACGGTCACGTCGTTGAACTCCGTTCGCTGGCGCGGCCGTCAGGCCGCCTTGCGGATATGGAAGACGATGGCGCCGTCCGCATCCCCTTGCCGCTCGATGACGTCGCCGGTTTCGCGGGCGAGGTTGGGCAGGTCGATCGCCGCCATCGGGTCGGTGCATTGCACGACGAGCAGCGTGCCGGCCTGCACCGCGCTCAGAGCCTTGCGCACGCGCAGCACCGGAAGAGGGCATTTCAGGCCGCGCAGATCGAGCGGAATGGTGTCCATGGTCTCGCGCCCACCGGGCCGTTGTCGTCGCCGCTTCATAGGACGGCTGCTCGGGTGGGAGCAACCGCGCGCCATGCCGCATGCTTGACCGGCCTCGTTCCGGCGAGGATGAAGGTGCAGCGGACCAAAGCGCGCCAGGGGCGGCGATGCGGGCGCAGGTCCGGAAAGGACGAGTGCCGTGACGGGTAGGCCGGGCGGAGCAGGGACGGATATCGGGCTGATATCCCTCGATGAAGCGGGAGCCCGCGCGGCTGCCCGCGTCGCGCCGGTGCCGGGTGTGCTTGAACTGCCGCTCGTCGAGGCGGATGGGCGTGTGTTGGCGGAGGCCGTGGTCGCACGCGTTGATTTGCCGCCCTTCGCGAATTCCGCTGTCGATGGTTATGCCGTCCGCTTCGCCGATCTCCGGCCCGGTGCCGAGACCCGCCTGCCGGTCCTCGGCCGAACGGCGGCTGGCGATCCGGTCGGTACGCTCGGGCGCGGTGCCTGGCGCATCTTCACCGGCGCTCCTGTGCCCGACGGGGCCGACACGGTGGTGATGCAGGAGGATGTCACGCTGAGTGGCGACGAGGTCATCCTGCCGTTCCAGTCGAGGCTTGGCGCCAATCTGCGCCGGGCGGGGGAGGATGTCGCCCGCGGTCAGGAGGTTCTTCCAGCGGGCCGGCGCCTGCGGCCGCGGGATCTCGGGCTGCTCGCCGCCCTGGGGCTGGAGCGGGTCCGGGTCAGGCATCGTCCGCGCGTTGCGCTGTTCTCGACGGGCGACGAGCTGACCGAGCCGGGGCGCCCCCTGAAATCGGCGGCGATCTACGATGCCAACCGGGCGATGCTGCGTGCCCTGTTGGCGCGGGCCGGCGCCGACGTCGTCGATCTCGGCATTCTGCGTGATGAACCCACTGATCTGGAGCGGCATCTGCGCGAGGCCGCCGGCGCCTGCGACCTCATCGTCACCTCGGGCGGTGTCTCCGTGGGGGACGCGGATCACGTCAAGGCTGCGCTCTCGGCCTGCGGTTCTCTCGACCTCTGGCGCGTCGCGATCAAGCCGGGCAAGCCGATCGCGATCGGCGAGGCGGCCGGCACGCCCTTCATCGGCTTGCCGGGCAATCCGGTCGCGGTTTTCGTCGGGTTTGTGTTCGTCGCTTGGCCGCTGCTGGCGCGCCTTTCCGGGGCTACGGCCGAAGCACCGGTTGTCTTCCCCGCCACGGCCGGCTTCCATCATCGGAAAAAGGCCGGGCGCAGGGAGTTCCTGCGCGTTACGCTCGAACGGCGGGACGATGGTGCCGTAATCGCGCGCAAGCATCCCGGCGAGGGGGCGGCGTCGCTCGCCTCGCTCGCGCAATCGGACGGGCTCGTCGTGCTGGCTGAGGAGCTGGAGCAGCTGGAGGAGGGCAGCACCGTACCCTTCCTGCCCTATGCCGGCTTGCTGGGCTGAGCTCGACGGGGCGTCTCAGTCGCGCCGGAAGATCACGCTCGCCCCCCAGCCGAGGAAGAGCGCCAGCAGCACGGTCGCGAGACCGTACAGCAACGACCAGTCATAGGCGGCGGAGGCGAGCCGCTGCTCGATGCCGGTCTTGATCACCTCGAAATTGGTCTGCTGGCGCGCCAGCGGAACCCCGCCGGAATAGAGCACGATGTCGACGCTGTAGGAGCCGGTCGGCGCCGTGGCGGCGATGTCGATCGGCGCGCTGAACAAGCTGTTCGACAGGAAGGTGACGCCGCGCTCCTCGTAGCCGTAGAGATCCTTGGCCTGCATGATCCGCACCAGGCTTTCGCGGAAGCGGATGGAGTTCGGGTCGAGATCGACCCAATTTCCCTGTGGCAGCTCGGCATTGGCGAGGCCGATGCGGCCGCGCCGCGCCGTTTCGGGGCTCATCATCTCCGAGATCGGCCTGTTGCTGGCGACGTGCAGGAAGACCGGATTGTCCGGGAAGCGGCGCTGCGACCGGTTGATCCAGATCGGACCGAGGCGCTCCTTTTCACGCACCAGCAGCATGCGCCGGGGGCCGCGGACGGTGACGATGATGTCATAGGGATCGCCGCGCGCGACCGTGCGCCCGTCGCGCTCGACCAGGCCGAAGACCGTCAGCTGGCTGCCGGTGTAGTTCGAGGTGATCTGGATCTGGTGGCTCGACATTGCCGCGATCAGCGTCTCGGCCCGGGCCGTCCCCGCGGCGAGGCCGATCCACAGGGCGGCGAGGAGGGCGAGGAATCGCATCATCGCGCGCTCTCCGGCACGACCACAGAGAAGCGTTCGGTCGGCGGAATGAAGAGCTCGATGGCGAAGCGCAGGCCGACCGAGAGGATCAGCAGCGCCAGCAGCAGCCGGAAGGATTCGACGTTGAGGTTGCGCGCCGCCCGGCCGCCGAACTGCGCGCCGATGACGCCGCCGACCAGCAGCAGCGTGGCGAGGATGAGATCGACCGACTGGTTGGTGACCGCGTGCAGAATTGTCGCGCCCGTCATCGTCACCAGAATCTGGAAGAGCGAGGTGCCGACCACCACGGCGGGTGGAATCCGGAAGAAGTAGATCAGCCCCGGCACCAGGATGAAGCCGCCGCCGACGCCGAGAACGGCGCCGATGAAGCCTATGACGATGGCGAGCAGGGCGATCGGCAGCACGCTGCAATAGAGGCCGGAGCGATAGAAGCGCTGTCGGAAGGGCAGGCCCATCCACCAGGGATGCATGCCGCCGCGCCGCTTCAGCCGTGCCGGCTTGCCGGCGCGCACGCGCAGCATCGCGCGCAGCGCGTCGTAGAGCATCAGCCCGCCGATGATCGAGAACAGTGTCACATAGGAGAGCGTGATGACGAGCTCGAGCTGGCCGAGCCGGCGCATGGTGTTGAAGAACAAGACGCCGAGCACCGTGCCGACGATGCCGCCGCTGACCAGGACGCCGCCGAGCTTGAGATCGAGGGCTCTGCGCCGGAAATAGGTCAGCACGCCGGTCATCGACGAGCCGGCGACCTGCGCCGCTACGGTTGCGACCGCCACCGCAGGCGGGATGTCGAGGAAGATCAGCAGGGGGGTGAGCAGGAAGCCKCCGCCGACKCCGAACAGGCCGGAGATGAAACCGACCGCGCCGCTCAGGCCAAGCACCATCAGCACGCTGATCGGAAGCTCGGCGATCGGCAGGTAAATCTGCACTACTACCCCTCGCAGGCGGGTGCATAGCCGTTGCTTGCACCGATTTGTCCCAGACTGAACCGTCCAGGTTAAGAGTTGTTGCTGAAATGGAAGACGGGCCGTTACCGGCCCGTCTTAAAGGACTATCGTTTTCCTTGCCGCGTCAACACGTCGAAAGCATGACGCCGCGGCGGTTGACTCAGCTGCGCGCGGGCCTGGCGGGCTTGGTCGCCGCCGCCGCGGTCGGGCCCGCGTCCCAGCCCTTGGCCGGCGGGGTGACCTCGTTGGCGATCGTGTCCAGCGTCTTGGGCTTCCAGTTCGCGGCGGTCGTCTTGGCGGCGGCGAGCTCTTCCGGCTTCAGGCGCTGGGCAACCTCGTCACGCTTGCGGGCGGCGTCCTCGTCGCCCTGATTCGCTGCAACCGAGAACCAGACGAAGGACTGGGCGAGGTCGGTCGGCGCACCAAGGCCGCGGCCGAGCAGGACCGCGAGGTTGTATTGGCTGTCGCGCACGCCGAGTTCGGCGGCGCGCCGGAACCACTCCGTCGCAATGGCATAGTCCGGCTTGCCGGAGACGCCCTCGGCATGCAGCACGGCGAGGTTGTGCATCGCCTTGGCGTTGCCGCGCTCGGCTGCGCGCTGGTACCAGATACGGGCGAGGGAAAGATCGCGCTGCGTGCCGATGCCCTTCTCGAACATGTTGCCGACACGGAACTGGGCGGGTGGGAGCCCCGCGACGGCGGCGCGTTCGAACAGGCGCAGGGCGAGCTTGGCGTCGCGCTGCGCGGCCGGGCCGTCGGCGGCTTTGCTTGCCAGTTCGTAGACCGCGCGGGCATCGCCGTCGAAGGCGGCCTTGCGCAGTCCGGCGCTGCCGAAGCCGGTCGGCAGATCGCCAACCCCGGTGACGCTCTGAACAGACTCGGGCGCGACGGCCGCGGAGGCTTCCGTCTGTGCCGTGGCTGGCGCCGGTGTCACGAGGGGCGGCGGCACGGCGGCAGGCTGATCCGGCACAGCCTGGCCCGGAATCAGGCTGGCGGGCGCCGCCAGCGGTGCAGGCGAGAGCGCCGAGGACTGGTCCTTGGCGGCTGCAGGGTCCCTGGCCGGAGCGGGTTCCTTAGCCGGGGCCTGCACGCCCTCGGCCGGGGCTTCTGGCTGGGCGATCAGGCTACGCGCCGTGGTGCTGGCGGTCTTGGTCCCGTCGCCGCGCACCACGCCGGTGACGACATGGGCCGTGCCCATGGCCAGGATCAGCGCGGCGAGGCCGAGCAGCAGCGGGCGCTTGCGCTTCTCGAGGATCTCCTTGAGCTTGCCGGAGCTCTTCGCAGCGGGCTCGGAGGCTGCTGCGGGAGCGCTCGCGGCGGCTTCGCTGGCGGCCTTGGCCGAGCGCCGGGCGGCAGCGATCAGGCTCTGCCGCACCGATTGGGCGTCCTGCCCAGCGTTGGCGGCGCTTTCAGGCCGCGGGCGGCCCGACCCCGGCTCCAGCGGCAAGTCGAAGGCCGTGTTCGGCAGCGCGGGAGCCGCTTCGCTCCGGACCGGGACGGTGGGCGCACCGAAGCGATCTTGAGCAACTGCGCTGACCGCCGGGCCGGCGTGATCGCGAGCAGCGAAGGCGGGCGCGCGGACTGCGGGCTCCTCGCTACGGGCGGCAGCGGCCGGACGCTGCGGCGTGTTCCGGCGCTCGCCCTGCAGCTCGGATTCAAGGCCCGCGAGCCGCGTCATGATCGCCTCGAGCGACAGATGGACTGCGCCCAGCGCGTCCTGGGTCAGGCGCTCCGACGAGACATGGGTGTCGCGCATGCCGGTGACGAGGCTCGACAGCTCGGCAATGCTCTTGCCCGGCGCCGAGGTGCTGGCCGCCTGGACGAGGGCCGCGCGTTCGGCCGCCGTCTCCTCGCGCATCGAGCGCAGATGGACGACCAGATCCTGCAGCGTGCGCTCGATGCCGTTCTCGGCCGAGCGGGTCGCCGCGGCCTCATCGAGCCGGGAGGCGATGCCCGAAATCTGCTGTTCCAGCGCCTCGAAGGATTCCGCGCCTGCGCCGGGGGCACCGGCCTCGTCGATCTTGTCGGCGAGATGACGCAGCATCTGTTCGATCGGGCTGAGATCGACCGAGGCGGCGGACTCGCCGGTGCCGACCATGCGGCTGAGCTGGCTCGATGCTGCCAGGCTCTCGATCCGGCTGGCCAGCGCTTCGATCTGGCGGGTTACGGCGGACGGCCCCTGCTCGGCGAGCAGCTCGATCCGGTGCTGCAGCGCGTCGATGCGGTCATCGAGATGGTTGTCATGCCGCTGCGCGGTGACATCGTCGAATTTGCGCGACAGCAGGTCGATCTGGGTTGCGAGCGAGGCCAGGGGAGCGGTGTCGAAATCCTGCGGGCGGCTGGTCAGGACCGCGCTGCGGACATCCTCGATCGCGGCCGAGAGATTACGCATCTCCCGCAGGTCCGGCTGGGTTTCGCGCAGCCGGCCGATCTCGAAGCCCAGCGAAGCGACCTGCTGGGCGAGATCATCGAGCCGGTGATCCTGTCCGCTGGAAGGGATCAGGCTCCGCAGCTCGGCGATGTCGCGCAGGACCGGGTCGAGATTGGCCGTTTCATTCCCGCGCGCCGCCAGCGCGTCGACCTTGGCGGCCAGATGCGCGATCTCGTGCTGGAAGCGCTGGTAGCTGTCGCCGGCCCGATCCTGCGATAGCCGGGAAACCTCGGCCTCGATCCGTGTCAACGGCTTCAGCAGCGGCTCGAACTGGTCGCGCCGGTCGAAGCGGTCGAGGCGCTCGGCCAGGGCAGCGATCTTGGTCTCGATCGCGCTGGTGTCAGGCTGGCGTGGCTGCGGCGCTGCAGGGCGCTGCCCAGCGCGCCGGCCCTCCGAAGACAGCCGCGAGCCAAGCTCGCGCAGATCCTCGCGCAGCGCCGAAATGCGCTCTGGCGTGACGTTGGCCGCCCGCGAAGGGGAAGGAATGATCTCTTCGTTGTCGAGAACGCGCTGGCGCGTGCGGATGTTGGTGACGGCCGCCTCGAGTCCGTCGCGGCTGAAGGCGAGACGCGGCGACGGCTCCGGCCGGCTCTGGGCCTCATGGCTGCGGCGCTCGATCTCGGCGATGCGTTCACCCATCGTCTTGATCGCTTCGGCGATGACGTTGGTCGCGCGCTCCTGCCGCTCGGCGGCGCCGCGCTCGCTCGATGAGAGGCGATCCTCGGTCTTCTCGATCCAGCGCGTGATGGAATCGAGCGCGCCGGCGGTACGGCTGTTGGCATCGCGGGTCAGGCGCTCGATGTTCGCGGCCTGGCCGATGAAAGCGTGGAGTTCTGAACGTGACGGGGCGGGGTCGGGCCTGCGCGAGGCCGTATCCGTCTGGGCTTGGGAGATACGTGCCAGCCGTTCCGACAAGGCTGCGATGTCGAGCTGCTCGGGCATCGCGTCAGCCGGGGCGGGTGCCTCGCTCTCGTCGCGGATCTTGTGGTCGAGCCATTCGCCGAGCGTCATGCCGGCGCGGCGAGCTGCTGCCTTTGCCGCGTCGCGCGTCCGGGGATCGACGCCTTTGACGCTCCAGGGCAAGCTGGTGGCCATGTTCTCGCTCGCCTACGGGGCTTGTCTCCCGGAGGACGCGGCCCCCTGATGCCGCCGACCTCCGCGCGAACCTTGGCAGTCGTGAAGACAACGTTGACGATGCCGATGCGCGTTCCCGACATTTGGCCGGCATGGTAAACAGCGGGTTAAGAAACGGCTCCGAGACCGTTAATTTTTTCCGAATGGCGCCTGGGAAGCCTTTGGCGGCGCTGATGTAACGGTAACTTACCCCCGCAAGAGGACGTATTACCTGACGCAACGATAGCGCCTTCCCTATGAGGAGGTATCCCGATCGATGCTGCCTTACGGGCAGCGATTCGATCACCGCAAGGAACGAAACCTCCATGTCACGCCAAAATCTGGCTATGGCGGGTTCTTCGAGTCATGAAGCCCGCTCCGCGACGCCTACCCAAGCTGATGAGGCCGGCGAATACACCATCAGCGATCTCGCCCGCGATTTCGGCGTAACACTGCGCACCCTTCGCTTCTATGAGTCGCGCGGCCTGATCGCGCCCACGCGCTCGGGTATGGCGCGTGTCTATTCGGCCCGTGATCGGGCCCGTCTGGCGCTGATCCTCAAGGGCAAGCAGCTTGGCTTCACGCTGGTCGAGATCCGCGCGATGCTCGCCAACGAGGACAAGAAGGGCGCTGGCGACAAGGCCGCCAATGTCGGCGGGCTGCAGCTCAGCCGCGACCAGATCGTCGAACAGCTCGATCTGCTGCGCAGCCAGCGCGCCGAGATCGAGGGTGCGATCACCGAGCTCGAGGCCTCGCTGGCGCGGTTGCCCAAAGCCTGATTGCTCCCGCATCGGCCTTCATGAAACCCCGGCTTTGCCGGGGTTTTTTGTTGTCGCATGGACAGCGCCCGTCCGCAGGCTGACAAAATGCCGGTGTACCCGTTGCAAGTCGAACGAGATTGTTTATATGTGAACTATATTGAGGCGCTCCCGACAGAGGCGAGCGGCCCGCGACGAGAGGGAGGACCACATGCCGGTCTACAAGGCGCCCGTCGACGATACGCTTTTCCTGCTCAACGACGTCTTCAACATCGAGTGCTACAACAACCTGCCGGGCTTCGCCGATGCGAGCGCGGACGTGATCGAGGCCGTGCTCGGCGAGGGCGCGAAGCTTTGCGAGGAAGTGCTCCAGCCGATCAACCACTCCGGTGATCAGGAGGGCTGCACGCGCCATTCCGATGGGAGCGTCACGACGCCGAAGGGCTTCAAGGAAGCCTATGAGGCCTATGCCGGCGGCGGCTGGATCGGCCTTGCCATGGACCCGGAATATGGCGGGCAGGGCTTGCCCTACACGCTCGGCGCCGTGATGAACGAATATGCCTCCTCAGCGAACATGGCCTTCGCCATGTATCCGGGCCTGACCATGGGCGCGATCGCCGCGCTCTACGTCCACGGCTCGGACGAGCAGAAGCATGCCTACCTGCCCAAGATGATCGAGGGCAAATGGTCGGGTACGATGAACCTGACCGAGTCGCATTGCGGCACCGATCTCGGCCTGCTCAAGACCAAGGCCGTGCCGAATGGCGACGGCTCCTACGCCATCTCCGGCACCAAGATCTTCATCTCGGCCGGCGAGCAGGACATCACCGAGAACATCATCCACCTCGTGCTCGCCCGCATCGAGGGGGCTCCGGCCGGCACCAAGGGCATCTCGCTCTTCGTCGTGCCGCGCAACAAGGTCGGCGCGGACGGCTCTGTCGGCGCCAATAACGGCGTCTCCTGCGGCTCGATCGAGCACAAGATGGGCATCCACGGCAATTCGACCTGCGTCATGAACTATGACGGCGCGCAGGGCTGGCTGGTCGGGGCCGAGAACAAGGGCCTCAACGCCATGTTCGTGATGATGAACGAGGCCCGTCTCGGCGTCGCCATCCAAGGCCTTGCCCAGTCCGAGGTCGCCTATCAGAACGCCGTCGTCTATGCGAAGGAGCGCCTGCAGGGCCGCTCGCTCACCGGCCCCAAGAATATCGCGGGACCGGCCGACCCGATCATCGTCCATCCCGACGTGCGTCGCACGCTGATGTCGATCAAGGCCTTCAATGAGGCCGCGCGCGCCTTCGTGCTCTGGAATGCGCTGCAATCCGATATCGCCCATCGCTCCGGCGATGCGGCCGAGCGTCAGGCTGCCGACGACCAGCTCGGCTTGATGACGCCGGTGCTCAAGGGCGTGCTCACCGATATCGGTTTCGACAATGCCGTGAAGGCGCAGCAGATGTTCGGTGGCCACGGCTACATCGCCGAAACCGGCGTCGAGCAGTTCGTGCGCGATGCCCGCATCGCCATGATCTACGAGGGCGCCAACGGCGTGCAGGCGATGGATCTCGTCGGCCGCAAGCTCGGCCGCGACGGCGGCCGTGGCATCATGGCCTTCTTCAACGAGGTCGGCGGCTTCCTGAAGGAGAATGCCGACGACGAGGCGCTGAAGCCCTTGCTTGGCCCTCTCCAGGTTTCGCTGGGCCATCTCCAGCAGGCGGCGATGTGGTTCATGAACAACGCGCTCGCCAAGCCCGACAATGCCGGCGCCGGCGCGAACGACTTCATGCATCTGCTCGGACTCGTCTCGCTCGGTTACATGTGGGCGAAGATCGCCAAGGCGGCGCTGGAGAAGCTCAAGGCCGACCCCAACGGCGCGACCGAGCGTATGAGCGCCAAGCTCGTCACCGCTCGCTTCTTCATGGAGCGCACCTTGCCGGAGACCGCCGCGCATCTGGCGCGGATCACCGCCGGGGCCGACACGACCATGGCGCTGGCGCCTGAGCAGTTCTGACGGGTTTGACCGTCATGCCCGGGCTTGACCCGGGCATCTCTTGCAGAACCCGCTGGATGACGAGATGGTCGGGGCAAGCCCGACCATGACGTCCGGCACCAGAACGCGCCGGCCGACGGCGCCCCGGGAGGCCACCAAATGGCAGACGCATTCATCTACGACCACGTCCGCACGCCGCGCGGCAAGGGCAAGGCGGACGGCTCGCTCCACGAGGTCACGGCGATCGAGCTCGGCACGCAGGCGCTGCGTGCCATCAAGGACCGCAACAACCTCGATCCGCTCCTCGTCGAGGACGTGGTGATGGGCTGCGTCGATCCGGTGGGCGAGGCCGGCGCCGACATCGCCCGCACCGTCGCGCTCAAGGCCGGCTACGGCAAGGAAGTGCCGGGCGTGCAGATCAACCGCTTCTGCGCCTCCGGCCTCGACGCGGTGAACCTCGCCGCCGCGCAGGTCATGTCGGGCCAGAAGGAAATGGCGATCGGCGGCGGCGTCGAGTCGATGTCGCGCATCGGCATGGGCGCCTCGGGCTTCGGTATCGCGGTCGACCCCAGCGTCGCCATCGACACCTATTTCATGCCGCAGGGTGTCTCGGCCGACCTGATCGCGACGAAATACGGCTTCTCGCGGGACGATGTCGACGCCTTCGCCGTGCGTTCGCACCAGCGCGCCGCCCGTGCCTGGAAGGAAGGCCGCTTCAAGAATTCGGTGATCCCGGTCACCGACGTCAACGGCCTCACCATCCTCGACCATGACGAGACCATCCGCCCCGGCACCGACATGCAGGCGCTCGCCGCGCTCAAGGCCTCCTTCGTCCAGATGGGCGAGATGGGGGGCTTCGATGCGGTGGCGACCGCCGCGCATCCCGATGTCGAGTTCATCAACCACGTCCACCATGCCGGCAATTCCTCCGGGATCGTCGACGGAGCCGCCGCGGTCCTCGTCGGCTCGAAGCGGGCCGGCAAGGCGGCCGGGCTGAAGCCGCGCGCCCGCATCAAGGCCTTCGCCACGGTCGGCTCCGACCTCGCACTGATGCTGACCGGCCCGGTCGACGTCACCCAGCTCGTGTTGAAGAAGGCCGGTATGTCCAAGAAGGACATCGACCTCTTCGAGCTGAACGAGGCCTTCTCCTCGGTGGTGCTGCGCTATCAGCAGGCGCTCGACATCGACGACGAGATCCTGAACGTCAACGGCGGCGCCATCGCCATGGGCCATCCGCTCGGCGCGACCGGCGCGATGGTGCTCGGCACCGTGCTCGACGAGCTGGAGCGGACGAACAAGCAGACCGCTCTGGTGACGCTCTGTGTCGCTGTGGGCATGGGCGTCGCCACCATCATCGAGCGCGTCTGAGCGGAAGGGCAGGGAGAGACATCATGAACCTCACCAATTTCCGCTTCGAGACCGACTCCGACGGCATCGCCGTTGCGACCTGGGACATGCCCGGCCGCTCGATGAACGTCATCACCCCCGCGGTGATGGAGGAGCTGAACCAGATCGTCGACAAGGTCGCCTCTGACGAAGCCATCAAGGGCTGCGTCATCACCTCCGGCAAGGAGAGCTTCTCCGGCGGCGCTGATCTCACCATGCTCCAGGGCCTGCGCGATCTCTATGTGAAGCTCGCCGGGGAGAGGGGCGAGCCTGTCGCGATGCAGAGCTTCTTCGACGAGAGCCGCAAGCTCTCGCTGCTCTACCGCAAGCTCGAGACCTGCGGGAAGCCCTTCGCCGCCGCGATCCATGGCGTCTGCCTCGGCGGTGCCTTCGAATTGTCGCTGTCCTGCCAGTACCGCGTCGTCTCGGACGATGCCTCGACCCGCGTCGGCCTGCCCGAGATCAAGGTCGGGCTCTTCCCCGGCGCTGGCGGCACCCAGCGCGTGGCGCGCCTGATGCAGACCGGCGACGCGCTCCAGATGATGTTCAAGGGCGAGCAGGTGAAGCCGCTGCCGGCCCGCAATTCCGGCCTCGTCCACGCGGTCGCGGCCCGCGCCGACATCGTCCAGAACGCCAAGGACTGGCTCAAGGCCAACCCGCAGGCGACGCAGCCCTGGGACCAGAAGGGCTTCAAGCTGCCCTCCAACAAGGTGCACTCGCCGGCCGGCATGCAAATCTGGCCGCCGGCCAATGCGATCTATCGCCGCGAGACCAACGACAACTACCCGGCCGCCCGTGCCATCCTCTCGGCGGTTTATGAAGGCCTGCAGCTCCCGATCGACCTCGCGCTCAAGGTCGAGAGCCGCTACTTCGCCAAGATCCTCCGGACGAAGGAGGCGGCCTCGATGATCCGCTCGCTCTTCGTCTCGATGCAGGAGCTCAACAAGGGCGCCCGCCGCCCGGCCGACGTGCCGCCCTCCAAGCTCAAGAAGGTCGGCGTCATCGGCGCCGGCTTCATGGGGGCCGGCATCGCCTATGTCACGGCGCAGGCGGGCCTCGAGGTCGTGCTCGTCGACAAGGACATCGAGGCGGCCGAGAAGGGCAAGGCCTATTCCCACAAGCTGGTCTCCGACCAGATCATGAAGGGCCGCGCCAAGACCGCCGATCGTGACGCGCTGCTCGGCCGTATCAAGGCCAGCGCCGACTATGCCGACCTCAAGGGCTGCGATCTGATCGTCGAGGCCGTCTTCGAGGACCCGAAGGTCAAGGCCGCGGTGATCGCCGAGGTCGAGGCCGTGGTCGGCCCGCGCACCATTTTCGGCTCCAACACCTCGACGCTGCCGATCACCGGCCTCGCCGAGAACAGCCAGCGGCCGAAGAACTTCATCGGCATCCACTTCTTCTCGCCGGTCGAGAAGATGCTGCTGGTCGAGGTCATCATGGCCAAGAAGACCGGCAAGAAGGCGCTCGCCATGGCGCTGGACTATGTCCGCGCCATCAGGAAGACGCCGATCGTGGTTAACGACACCCGTGGCTTCTACGCCAATCGCTGCGTGGGCAACTATATCCGCGAAGGCCATCTCATGCTGATGGAAGGCGTGCCGCCGGCGATGATCGAGGCTGCCGGCAAGCAGGCCGGCATGCCGGTCGGCCCGCTCTCGCTCAATGACGAGGTCGCGGTCGATCTCGCCTGGAAGGTGCTGAAGGCGACGAAGGCCCAGCTCGGCGACGCTGCCGTCGATCCGGCGCAGGAGAAGCTGCTCTCTGACATGGTGGAGAAGCACGGGCGTCTCGGCCGCAAGAACCGCAAGGGCTTCTACGACTATCCGGAAGCCGGGCCGAAGCGGCTCTGGCCGGGCCTCGCCGATCTCGTCGGCCAGCAGCTCGATCCCGACAGCGTCGACATGGAGGAGCTGAAGCACCGGCTGCTGGTGACGCAGGCGCTCGAAGCCGCGCGGACCTATGAGGAAGGCGTCGTCACCGATCCGCGCGAGGCCGATGTCGGCTCGATCATCGGCTTCGGCTTCGCGCCCTTCTCCGGCGGCACGCTCTCCTACATCGACAATATGGGCGCGGCCGCCTTCGTGAAGCTTTGCGAGAAACTGGCGAAGGCCCATGGCGAACGCTTCAAGCCGAACCGGCTGCTGAAGCGCATGGCCAAGACCGGTGAGAGCTTTTACGGCACGACGGAGAAGAAGGCGGCCTGAGCGGGCGGACAGCCATGCCCATCCGCCCGATCCTGAGTTTCCCCGATCCGCGCCTGCGCGTGGCCGCCACGGCGGTCACGCGCTTCGATGCCGATCTGCGGGAGCTTGCTGCGGACCTGCTCGACACGATGCGGGCGGCGCCCGGCATCGGCATCACAGCGCCGCATGTTGGTGTGCTGTCGAGGCTGGTGGTGCTCGAGCTGACGCCGGGCGACGTCCGGACCTATGTCAATCCAGAGCTGGACGGCGTCTCGCGCGAGACCATCCGCCATGTCGAAGGCAGCGTCTCGATGCCGGGCGTGACCGATGAGCTGGAGCGCCATGCCCAGGTGCGGGTGCGCTACCGGGATCTGGAGGGGGCGGAGCAGATCGAGGGGGCGGGCGGCCTGCTGGCCGTGTGCCATCAGCACGAGATCGACCAACTCGACGGCATCTTCTGGATCGACCGCCTGTCGCGCCTCAAGCGCGACAGGCTGATCGCGCGCTACAACAAGCTGCGGCGGGGGTGAATTCGTCAGGGTTGCGGCTTTCCGTCATTGCGAGAAAAGCGAAGCAATCCAGGGGAGGTAGGGCGTTATCGCCTCCGACCGCAGCGCGGCTCAAGGAGCGAAATCCTCGTAGAGGTCACGCCAACCTGCATTCATCGACTCGATCAATGCCAGTTTCTTGATCCGAGAGCCGGCCTTGATCCGCTTTTCGCGCGTGATTGCCTCATTCATCCGATCATGAAGCTCGTACCAGACCAGGAACCGGCAGCCATATCGCTTGGTGAAGCCGGGAACGAGCCCGGTCCTGTGTTGCCACGCACGCTCCCTGATATTTGAGGTCACGCCGACATAAAGCGTGCCGTTGCGCCCGCTCGCCATCATGTAGGCGACGGGCTCCCTCATTCTCTGCCCCCCGCGCTTGCAGCCTCACCATGACGAACGCGGCGGCTTGGCAGGGCCAAGTGAAGCGTCGAGCCCTGCCGCCCCTGGATTGCTTCGCTACGCTCGCAATGACGGGGGGCGATCTCAGCCCGCCACGGCCCGGATCACCCGGCGCAGCTTGCCGATCAGCTCCTCGACCTGCGACTCGGTGATGATCAGCGGCGGCGAGAAGGCGATGGTGTCGGCGGCGGTGCGGATCATCAGCCCCTCCTCGTGGAAGCCGCGCTCGATCGCCTCGTAGCCGCGCTTGCCCACGCCTTCGGCGCGTGGCGCGAGATCGATCGCCCCGACGAGGCCGAGCGTGCGGATGTCGACGACGTTGGGCTCGCCCTTCAGGCTCATCACCGCATCGGCCCAGGCGCCTTCCATGGCGCGGGCACGTTCGAACAGGCCCTCGTCACGGTAGATGTCGAGCGAGGCGAGCGCCGCAGCGGCCGCCAGCGGATGGCCCGAATAGGTGTAGCCGTGGAACAGCTCGATGACGTTGTCCGGCCCGCCCATGAAGGCATCGTAGATGTGCTTGCGCACGATCACGCCGCCCATCGGCACCGTGCCGGAGGTCACGCCCTTGGCGAAGGTGATCATGTCCGGAATGACGCCGTAGCGCTCGGCGGCGAAGGCGAAGCCGAGGCGGCCGAAGCCGGTGATGACCTCGTCGAAGATCAGCAGGATGCCGTGCTTGTCGCAGATCTCGCGCAGGCGCTTGAGATAGCCCTTCGGCGGCGGCAGCGCGCCGGTCGAGCCCGCCATCGGCTCGACGATCACGGCGGCGATGGTCGAGGCGTCGTGCAGCGCAACGATCCGCTCGAGATCATCGGCGAAATGCGCGCCGTATTCCGGCTCGCCCTTGCTGAAGGCCTGCTTCTCGCGGTCATAGGTATGGGCGAGATGGTCGACGCCGGTGAGCAGCGAGCCGAAGAATTTGCGGTTGTTCGACATGCCGCCGACGGAGATGCCGCCGAAGCCGACGCCGTGATAGCCGCGCTCGCGGCCGATCAGCCGGGTCTTGGCAGCCTTGCCCGAGACGTTCCAGTAGGCGAGGGCGATCTTGAGGGCAGAGTCGGCCGCCTCCGAGCCGGAGCCGGCGAAGAAGACGTGGTCGAGGTCGCCCGGCGCCAGCGCCGCGATGCGCGCGGCGGCGGCGAAGACCTTGGGATGGCCGTATTGGAAGGAGGGAGCGTAGTCGAGGTCGCGCGCCTGCGCCTGAATCGCCTGGATGATCGGCTCGCGGGCATGGCCGGCATTGCAGCACCAGAGACCGGCCGTGCCGTCCATCACCGGCTTGTTCTCGGGCGTGTAATAGAACATGCCCTCGGCGCGTGAGACCATGCGGGGGTTCTTCTTGAACGACCGATTGGCCGTGAACGGCATCCAGTAGGCTTCGAGATCGTTTGGCGTGCCGATGGCGGAAGATGCGGAAGTCATCGAAGGCCCCTGTGGATTAACCTTGGTTGAACCTAGCAGGCGAAAGCGGACTGTAAATCGCCATGATGGCACGCCATGGCTGCGCCCAACGGATGACGGCCGGAGCGAAGGTCGTAGGTGACGTTAGGTCGCCGATGGCGTAATCTCCCCGCTTGGGGCATATGCGAACGGACCCCGATGACGGAAGGCGATAGTGATCCTGGACGGCTGGACGAACGGGCCGCGGCGATCCTTCGTGCGGAGTTGGCCCGTGTCCTCGCTTCCGATGCCTTTCGCGCCGCGCCTCAGCTTTCGGCCTTTCTGAGCTTCATCGTCGAGCGCACGATCGAGGGTCGCGCGGCCGAACTGAAGGGTTACACCATCGCGGTCGAAGGCCTGGGGCGGCCAGCCGATTTCAACCCGCAGATCGACCCGATCGTTCGGGTCGAGGCGGGGCGGCTCAGGCGTGCCCTGACACAGTACTATGCCGGGGAGGGACAGGGCGACCCGGTCGTGATCTCGATGCCCGTTGGCGGGTATGTTCCCGTCTTCGAGGTCGTCGACCCGGATGCGGAGATTACGTGGGAACCGACCCCGCTCCTCGCGGTTCGCGATGATTCCACAGCGGTGGAGGCGCTCCCGGTCGCAAAGGCCGCCGATCGCGCCGCCACGCGGCGGTGGTCCGTGGTCACGGCTGTGGCCCTCGCGCTGGGGCTTCTCGCGCTCGGCTGGTGGTACCTGGCGCCGGGTGACACGCCGACCGAGCTCAGTTCGGCCAGGACAACCGGAAGCGAACAGGCTGCGGGTGCGCAGCAGGGAATCGTAGCTCCTCTCCAGCTCGTCCGTGTAGCCATCACGATTCCAGTGGTGCCATCGGATCCCAAGCTGGCGGGCATCCTGCACCGGTTTTCCGACCTGCTTGTCGATGCCATGGCCCGTTTCGACGATCTCGTGACGATCAAGGCCCCGCCGCCGGGAACCGCGGCGGTCGGGGACGTCGATTATGTTTTCGAGATGAACGTCCAGACCGTGGACAGCGGCGTGGAGGGGCTGGGGCGCCTGCGTTCCGTTCGGGACGGGCGCATCGTCTGGACGGCGTCCTCCGGCCGGCCATCGCTCGAACTCCTGCAGGAGTCCGAGCTTGCCGAGATGGCGCGCAGCCTGGCGACGAGGCTGACGGAGCCGTTCGGCATCATCCCGGCCGACGCACGCCAATCGCAGCCATCATCGGCGGTTCGTTGCATCCTGCAGGCTTTCGATGCGCGTCKAACCATGGTGCCGGAGGACCATGTCCTCGCCCGGTCTTGTCTTGAAAGGCTGATCGAGCAGGACCCGAGCTTCTATCCCGCATGGGCTCATCTCGCCATCATGACGCTCGGAGAATACGGATCGGGCTTCAATCCGGACGACCTCGTTCCCAAGGGGAGCGCCCAAAGGGACAAGTCGTCGCTCGATCGCGCCCTCGCTGCGGCTTTGACGGCTATTCGCCTGGCTCCATCAGGTGCGCGGGCCTATCAGGCCATGATGAAAGTCCTGTTCCTGCGCGGATCGACCGAGGAAGCGCTTCAGAAGGGGCGGGAGGCTCTGACGCGCAATCCCTATGATCCGGACATCATGGCAGATCTCGGCGCGCTCTATGTTCGGCGCGGCCGGTCGATAGAGGGCTTGCCGATGCTCGAGCGCGCGGCAGCGCTCAGTGTCGGTCGCCCGCCGCGCTATGACTTCTATGCTTTTCTCGGGGCCTATCTGATCGGCGCCAAGCGGGTTTCGGAGACCTATGCCGCCATGCTGGGAGCCGATACGAGCCCCTTCGGCCTCCTGGCCCAGGCACTCAGCGCTGCGTCGGATGACGATACGGCGACCCAGGCGAAAGCCATCGCGCAGCTTGGGGACAAGGCGCCGCTCTTCAAGAAGGATCCGCGTGCATATCTGGCCCGGAAGGGCTTCGCCGACGAGGTGGCGAACCAGATTCTGGCGCCGCTCGGTCTCGACAAGTCCTGAGATCGCCCCGCGCATCGCTACGCCTTCAGCTTCGCGCCATTCTGCGGAACGTGGTGATGGGGCGCGGACAAGGTTGCTCGCATAACGCGGCGCGCACGGGTAATCTGCCGCTTAACGTTCTGATTCGTTCCCAATTTCCGATCAACCCTTCTAGCGCGAACGCTGCCGTGGCCCCTTTGCGCCTGAAAGCCCTGCCTCCTCTCGCCGGTGCCATCACCGGGCTTTCCGCTGGCGCGGTCCTGACGATTCTCTTGCCCGGCGGGCTGGGGACGGCGCTGGGATTGCTTGCCTCCGGCGCCGGCGTATTGGTCGCGATGCGGACGTTCGAGCGTCGCGGTCTTGCCAGGCACGAGCAGGCGCTGGCCGGACTCGGAGAGGTCAAGGTCAGGTTGGCCACCAACGCGATCCGGCTCGACGCATTGTCGCAGCGGGTCGAGCAGATGCCCATGCGGGATGTCGATGCCGCGCCGGCTCGGGCCGCAATTCATGAGCTAACCGCCGAGGTTGGGTTGCTCGGCGATCTGATCCATCAGGTAGCCACGACGCTCTCCGACCATGAAGCGGTCTTGGCGCGGCTGCCCGAACCGGCGGCTGCCGCGCCGGCGCTTCCCGCACCCTCCATTCCCGAAGTGGTTCTCGATCCCGAGGCGGTGCGACGCGCCCGCGCCGAGCAGCAGGCCGCCGAGCGTGCCGCCGCCGCCAAGGCGGCGCAGGAAGAGGCCGAGGCCGAGCGCGCCGCGCTCATCGGCCGGGCGCTCAGCGAAGGGCGTATCGAAGTCCATCTTCAGCCGGTCGTGTCGCTGCCGCAGCGCCGCACGCAAGGCTACGAAGCGTTGGCGCGTCTGCGACTCGATGAGAACACCCTGCTCCTGCCGCACGAGTTCCTCGACACCGTCGAGACCCGCGGCTTTGGGCCGACGCTCGACGCGCTTGTCCTGACACGAGCCCTGGCGATCGCCCGCCATCTCGCCTCGAAGGATGGAGGCATCTTCGTCTCCTGCAATTTCAGCGCAGCGACCTGGGGCTCGTCACGTGCCCTGGCGGCACTGACGCGCATCCTCGACAAATATCGCGAGCACACCGGGCATCTCGTCATCGAGATGCCTCAGACCGTCTTCCGGAGCCTCGATCCGACGAGCCTCGGCCTGCTCGGCGCGATGTCGGCGAATGGCGTGCGGTTCGCGCTCGATCATGTCGTCGACCTGCGGCTCGATCCGCGTGCCCTGTTCGACCGCGGGATGCGCTATATCAAGGCTCCGGCGACGCTGCTCCGGGACCATGCCGAGGGCAAGGTCGTCAGCGATATCGCAGCTGGCGATCTTGCGGCGATGCTGGGCAGGGCGTCGATCACGCTTGTCGCCGAGCATGTCGAGGACAACCCGCTGGCTGCCGATATGATCGAGCTCGGCGTCACGATGGGGCAGGGCCAGGCGTTCTCCCCGCCGCGCCCGGTCAAGCCCGAAGTCTTCGCGGAACCGGAGGCGGCTCCTGCGCCTTCTCCTGCCGTCTCGGCTCCGCAGGTTCCGCAGCCTGGAGCCGCCAACGACGTCGTGCGCCCGGCCGCGGTTGCCGGGCTGCCTTCCGTTCCGGCCGCAGCGCCCGCAGAAAGCCGGCCCGAACGGCTGCCGTTCCGCTCGGTGCTGCGCCGGGCCAGCGCTTGATGCGCGCCGCGGTGCAACATCCGGTTCCGCTCCCGGCGAATCCCGTCTAGACCAGCTTCGGTGAGGCGTGGATGCCTCCTCTAGCCGCCGGAGATCGAGACAGTGTCGCCATTGGGGATCGCTTCCACCATCCCGCTTTCGGGCTTCTCCGAGGTCGCTGACCGCTTCGATCTCTGCCTCTGCGATGTCTGGGGCGTGGTTCATAACGGCGTCGCCGCCTATCGCGACGCGCTCGTGGCTTTGATGCGTATGCGCGAGCGCGGGATCAGCGTCGTTCTCGTGACCAACGCGCCGCGTCCGAGCGATGTCATCATCGATCAGCTCGACGGTTTCGGCGTGCCGCGCGAAGCCTGGGATGCGATCGTCACCTCCGGCGATGTTTGCCGCTCGCTGATCCGCGCGCGCGTCGGCGAGCCGATGTATCGGCTCGGTCCCGATCGGGACCTGCCGCTGATCGCCGGTCTCGATGTCCAGGAAACCGCCCCGGCCGAAGCCGCCTATGTGCTCTGCACCGGGCTGTTCGACGACGAGAACGACACGGCGGCGACCTATGCCGAGCTTCTGGCCGGATTCGCCGCACGCGGATTGCCGCTGATCTGTGCCAATCCCGATCTCGTCGTCGAGCGCGGCGGGCGCATCATTCCCTGCGCCGGTTCGGTCGCGTTGGCCTATGAGGAGATCGGTGGGCAGGTGGTCTATGCCGGCAAGCCCCACGGGCCGATCTATGAGGCGGCTCTGGCCGCAGCCGAGGAGAAGCGCGGAGCGGCGATCGCCCGGGACAGGATCTGCGCGGTGGGCGATGCCATCCGCACCGATATCGCCGGCGCCTCAGGCTTCGGCGCCGCCGGCATCATGGTGCTCGCAGGTATCCATGCCCAGGATCTGATGGAGGCGTCTTGGGAGGAGCGTCACGGCTGGTTCGGCCGGCAGGCGCATCGCCCCGCCTATGCCATGCCGCATCTGGTCTGGTGAGGGCGAACTGGCTCTCCACTGCCGCGCCGGATGTCTCCGGAAAGTGGATGCTACGTGTCGGGCCGATGCGTCAGGCGGCGACACATACCGATTCGATCTTGGTCTTCAGCATCTGCGCGTTGAACGGCTTCACGATGTAGTTGCTGACGCCGGCCTTTTTGGCCGCGATGACGTTCTCGGTCCTCGACTCGGCCGTGACGATGATGAAGGGCGTCTCGGAGAGCGTGGTCTCCTCCCGCACCTTCTGCAGCAGCTCGAAGCCGCTCATCGGCTCCATGTTCCAGTCGGAGATCACGAGGCCATATTTCTTGTCGCGCATCTTCGCGATCGCGGCCGAGCCGTCGGAGGCGTCGTCGACGTTCTCGAAACCGAGCTGCTTCAGCAGGTTGCGGATGATGCGGATCATCGTTTGGTAATCGTCGACCACGAGGATCGGCATGGACGGATCGAGGGCCATTGCGATGCTCCAGGCAGGGCAGTTGTAGCGTCGGAACATACCGACACCGCGCCGCCCGTTCGAGGCGGTCTCCACTCGCATTCGGTGATACCGACGGCGTGTTGCGAAGCGGTTAATCCGATCGCCGAGTGACCGTGGGGTAGGGTGGTGCTCCGCACCAAAGTCCAATTGCTGTTATTTTGCAGTTGCGAGATGATGAAGCCAATCGAGCACAGGGGCTGGGGTGCGCCTGCAAGCCACGAGAGATCAATGACCGTTCAGCCGAGGCCCGGCACACTCTACACCGTTCACGCTTTCGAGGATCTGGCGATCGGCCAGTCCGAGAGCTTGATGCGGACCGTGATGGAGCGCGATGTCGCACTCTTCGCCGAGCTTTCGGGGGATGCCAACCCCATCCATCTCTGCGACCATTTCGCCGCCGGCACCAGGTTCGGCCAGCGCATTGCTCACGGCATGCTGACGGCAAGCCTGGTTTCCGCCCTGCTCGGCACGCGCCTGCCCGGTCCCGGTGCTGTCTATCTCTCGCAGACGCTGACCTTTCTGGCCCCGGTCAAGATCGGCGATGTCGTTACGGCTCGGGTCGAGGTCGTCGAACTCGTCGCCGAGCGCCGCCGGGCACGCTTGTTCTGCGAGTGCCTCGTCGACGGCAAGGCGGTGATGGAGGGCGAGGCCTGGGTGGCGATGCCGCCGAAGCCCAAATCCTGAGAGGTTCGGAGGGGGGCGGCCTTGACGCCCTGCCGGCCTTCGCCGCAAAGACGACCATCGCCCGGCTTTCACGGGCAGACGGACGTTTCTCATCGATGTCTTCCCCAGCCGATGCGCCGTTGCGCTCCGAGCCGGCGGCCGTGGTCCTCGACCTCGACAAGCCCATTCCCGACGGCCTGCGCGGCGCGGTCCTCGCGCTCGGCAATTTCGACGGTGTCCACCGCGGCCACGCCGAACTCGCCCGCGTGGCCGGTGCCATGGCGCGCGATCTCGGTACGGTGCCGGCCGCCTTCACCTTCGAGCCGCATCCGCGCAGCGTCTTCCGCCCCGAGGAACCCGTCTTCCGGCTGACGCCGCCGCAGATCAAGCTCGAATTGCTGGCCGATGCGGGCCTGGCTCGGGTCTTCGTCCTGCCCTTCGACCGCGAGATTGCAGCGATCACGGCCGAGCATTTCGTCAACGACCTGCTCGTCGGCCGGCTCGGCGCTGCCGGCCTTGTCTGCGGCTATGATTTCCATTTCGGCAAGGGCCGCACCGGCTCGCCGGAGATGTTGCAGGCTCACTGCCTGACGGCCGGCGTCCCGGTCCGCGTCGTGCCTCCCTTCGCCTGGCAGGGCGAGGCCGTGTCGTCGACGCTGATCCGCGCGGCGCTGGAAGAGGGCGATGTTGCCCGCGCCGCGGCGTTCCTCGGGCGGCCCTGGTTCGTGCGCGGCCTCGTCGCCCATGGCGACAAGCGTGGCCGAGACCTCGGCTATCCCACCGCCAATATGCAGCTCGCCCGCGACTGCAAGCTGCGGCACGGCATCTATGCGGTGCGGATGAGGATCGACGGCGTCTGGCACGACGGCGTCGCGAGCTTCGGCCGCCGCCCGACTTTCGATGACGGCGCACCACGGCTGGAGACCTTCGTCTTCGATTTTTCAGGGGATCTCTACGGCAAGCGCGTCGACGTGGCCTTCGTCGACTGGCTGCGTGGCGAGGAGAAATTCGACTCGCTCGAGGCTCTGATCGCGCAGATGGACGCCGACAGCGCCCGCGCGCGCGACATTCTGGCCAGGACCCCCGCTTTCGACGCGCCGCCCTTCCTTCCATGAGCCACGCCTGCTAGAAGCCCTCCATGCCCGCTGAACGCGCCATGCTGATCGATCTTTCCCGGCGAATTACGGGCCCGGCTGCCGCCTCGCGCTAGACAGGCGCGGGCGCTTGCGCAGTCCGGGTTGAAGACCGCTTTTCCCGTTTCATGAGTGGACGCGCTTGGGCTCGCCGAATGGCCCGCCGTCCCGACTGTCCGAGCCGGAAGATGACCGACAAGATCAACAACGCCAAAGCCGCCCAGCCCGCAGGTGACGGCATCGACTATTCGCAGACGCTGTTCCTGCCCCAGACCGAGTTCCCGATGCGTGCGGGCCTGCCGCAGCGCGAGCCGGAGCTGCTCGCCCGCTGGGCTGAGATCGACCTCTACCGCAAGCTGCGCGAGGCAGGCCAGGGCCGGGACCGTTTCGTCCTGCATGACGGCCCGCCCTATGCCAACGGCAACATCCATATCGGCCACGCGCTGAACAAGGTGCTCAAGGACCTCGTCACGCGCTCGCAGCAGATGCTCGGCTACGATTCCAATTATGTGCCGGGCTGGGACTGCCACGGCCTGCCGATCGAATGGAAGATCGAGGAGCAGTACCGCGCCAAGGGGCTGAACAAGGACGACGTTGATGTCGTCGAGTTCCGCAAGGAATGCCGCGCCTTCGCCGAGCACTGGGTCGATATCCAGCGCAAGGAGTTCAAGCGCCTCGGCGTCGAGGGCGACTGGGACGATCCCTATCTGACGATGGCCTATCCGGCCGAGGCGCAGATCGCTCGCGAGATCATGAAGTTCGCCGAGACCGGCCAGCTCTATCGCGGCTCCAAGCCGGTGATGTGGTCGGTGGTCGAGAAGACAGCGCTCGCCGAGGCCGAGGTCGAGTACGAGGAGCATACGAGCGACACGATCTATGTGCCGTTCCCGGTGCTGAATGCGCCTGCTGCGCTCGCAGGCGCGTCGATCGTCATCTGGACGACCACGCCCTGGACGATCCCGGGCAACCGCGCGATCTCCTTCCATAACAAGATCGCCTATGGCCTCTACCGCGTCACGGCGGCGCCCGAGAACAACTGGGCCAAGGTGGGCGCGACCTATATCCTCGCCAAGAACCTCGCCGAGAGCGTCTTCAAGGCCGCCAAGGTCGAAGCCTTCGAGCTGGTCGCGGATGTTCCGGCTGAGCAGCTTGCCGGGCTCATCGCCGCCCATCCCCTGCGCGGCAAGGGCTATGACTTCGACGTGCCCCTCCTCGACGGCGACCACGTCACCGACGATGCCGGCACCGGCTTCGTCCACACCGCGCCGAGCCATGGCCGCGAGGACTTCGACATCTGGATGGCGAACGGCCGCATGCTGGCCGAGCGCGGCATCGAGACGCGCATCCCCTACACCGTCGATGCCGATGGTCGCTTCACCAAGGAGGCGCCGGGCTTCGAGGGCGCACAGGTCATCACCGACAAGGGCGACAAGGGCAACGCCAACGACGTCGTCATCAAGGCGCTGGTCGAGGCCGGCAACATCATCGCGCGCGGGCGGCTGAAGCATCAGTATCCTCATAGCTGGCGCTCGAAGAAGCCGGTCATCTTCCGCAACACGCCGCAATGGTTCATCGCCATGGACAAGCCGATCGGCGAGGGTGGCGCGCCGGATGCGGCCGATCCCAAGCCCGTCGCCGGCGGCAACACCGACACGCTGCGCAACCGCGCGCTGAAGGCCATCAAGCAGACGGAGTGGGTGCCGGCGGTGGGCGAGAACCGCATCACCGGCATGATCGCCAACCGCCCGGACTGGGTGGTTTCGCGCCAGCGCGCCTGGGGTGTGCCGATCACCGTCTTCGTCGAGAAGGAGACGAAGGAGGTCCTCGTCGATCCCGCCGTCAACGCCGCGATCGCGGAGGCCTTCGAGGCCGAAGGCGCCGACGCCTGGTTCACCGACACCGACGGCGCCCGCTTCCTGAAGCCGTTCGGCTATGACCCGGCGAAATACGAGCGCGTCACCGACGTGCTCGATGTCTGGTTCGATTCCGGCTCCACCCACGCCTTCACCCTGGAAAAGCGCGCCGACCTCAAGACGCATCGCGTCGTCGATGGCGGCCGCGACAAGGTGATGTATCTCGAAGGCTCGGACCAGCATCGCGGCTGGTTCCATTCGAGCCTGCTCGAAAGCTGCGGCACGCGCGGCCGCGCGCCGTTCGACGTCGTCCTCACCCATGGCTTCTGCCTGGACGAGAAGGGCGAGAAGATGTCGAAATCGAAGGGCAACGTCACCGCGCCGCAGGACATCATCAAGGATTCCGGTGCCGACATCCTGCGCCTGTGGGTCGCGGCGGCGGATTATTCCGACGATCTGCGCATCGGCAAGGAGATCCTGAAGACCTTCGTCGAGACCTATCGCAAGCTGCGCAACACCATGCGCTGGATGCTCGGCACGCTCGCCCATTTCAGCGAGGAAAGCCGCGTCCTGGAGCCGCAGACCATGCCGGAGCTCGAGCGGCTGATGCTCCATCGCCTCGCCGAGCTCGGGCCGCAGGTCGAGGAAGCCTATCGCACCTACGACTACAAGAAGGTGGTGTTCCTGCTGTCGCAGTTCATGAACACCGAGCTCTCGGCCTTCTATTTCGACGTGCGCAAGGATGCGCTCTACTGCGATCCGACCTCGAGCCATGTCCGCCGCAGCGCGCTGACGGTGGTCGATCACCTCTTCCGCTGCCTGACGACCTGGCTCGCGCCGATCCTGGTCTTCACCGCCGAAGAGGCCTGGCTCGAACGCTATCCCGCGGAGAAGGCGGGCGAAGGCTCGGTGCATCTGGAGCGCTTCGCCGAGGCGCCCGAGAGCTGGCTCAATCCCGAGCTGGCGGAGCGCTGGGGCAAGATCCGCCGCGTGCGCCGCGTCGTCACCGGCGCGCTGGAGCTGGAGCGTGCCGCCAAGCGCATAGGCTCCTCGCTGGAGGCTGCACCGCAGGTCTTCGTTTCCGATGCGGATCTTTATGCCGCTCTCTCCGGCGTCGACCTCGCCGAGATCAGCATCACCTCCGATATCCGCATCACGAACGGGGAGGGGCTGGCCGAGGCCTTCCGCCTCGCCGAGGTTCCGGGCGTCGCGGTGGTGTCGAATCGCGCTGCCGGCATCAAATGCGCTCGTTCCTGGAAGTATTTCGATCCCAAGACGGCCGATGCCGCCTATCCGGAGGTGACGCCGCGCGATGCCAAGGCGCTGAAGGAGCTGGGGGTGTCCGCCTGATGACGCCTGCCCGCCGCCTTGGCCTCGCCACGGTCCTGATCGTCTTCGTCTCGGATCAGCTCCTGAAATGCTGGCTGCTCTATGGCGTCGGGCTGGCCGAGAACGGTCCGTTCGATCTCGCGCCCTTCCTGACGATCGTGCTCGCCTGGAACCGGGGCATTTCCTATGGCCTGTTCCAGCAGGGCACGGATCTCGGCCGCTGGTTTCTGGTCGTCATCTCCTTCGTCGCGGCCGTCTGGCTCTGGCGCTGGATGTGGCGCAGCAAGGGTGCGCTGACGGTGTTGAGTCTCGCGCTGATCATCGGCGGTGCGCTCGGGAACGGCGTCGACCGCGCCGTCTACGGCGCGGTGGTGGACTTCGTTCACTTCCATTGGGGTAGCTTCAGCTGGTACATCTTCAACATCGCCGATGTCGCGATCGTTGTCGGTGTGGTCGGGCTCCTGTATGAGTCATTCCGACCGGCTGGGGAAAAGACAGCTGAGTGACGGTCTCGCCATCCTTTCGCCGCTCGTCCATGCTTGAGGCGAATGCGAGATTGTCCAAAGGGAGATTTGATATGGCGCAACGCATCCGCGTGTCGCATCTGCTGCTCGCCGGCGGGCTCGTGCTGGCGGCCCAGCCTGCCTTCGCGCAGGAGGGCATGCTGTTCAAGAACCTGCTCGAAGGCACCTTCGGCGGCAAGGGGGCCGGCGACGACATCGATTATCGCGAGCGTGCGCCGCTGGTAGTGCCGCCGAATTCGGCGCTGCCGCGCCCGCAGGATCCGGCGAGCGCTCGCAGTGCCGCCTGGCCGAACGATCCGGATGTGCAGCGCCGCAAGGACGAGGCCAATCGTCCGCCCTATGCGCTGTCGGAGAGAGCGCGCAACAACCCGGTCCTGTCGCAGGAAGAGCTGCGTCGCGGCCGCACTTCGCGCACGGAACAGGCGCCGACCATCGTCGAGGAACACGGCAACTACAACAACCAGATCCAGCCGATCCGCATCGGCCGCGAACTCGCTTCGCGTCGCAATCAGGCTTCCGAGGAGTCGCTGGCCTATGGCGTCGAGCCGCAGCGCCGCCTGCTGACCGAGCCGCCGACCGGCTATCGCCGCCCGGCTGACACGGCTGCGATCGGCCCGGGTCGCGGCGGCCCGGTCGAGGACAAGCAGGCTGTCGGCCAGCGCGAGTTCGCGACGGGCCAGGGGCCGGTGATGCTGGTCAGGCCTGACTAGGCTGATCTGCAAGATCGGCCGAGGTGAGCCACTTGCCGAAGCGGGCTAGGCTGACCAAGTTCTCTTTCGGGGCGGGCGCATCGTGCCCGCCCCTTTGTGTCTGAGCAGGAGATCGCGTCAGGTGAACATCCATGCGCGCCAGCCCGGTCTGGCTGACCCCGTCGAAGCCTTCCGCCTCGACAATGGCCTCGACGTCGTCGTCGTGAAGGACCATCGGGCGCCGGTCGTCACCCATATGGTCTGGTATCGCAACGGTTCCGCCGATGACCCGGCCGGAAAATCGGGCATCGCGCATTTCCTCGAGCATCTGATGTTCAAGGGCACCGAGCGCTGGCCGGCCGGTGAGTTCTCGAAGATCGTCGCCGGTTACGGCGGGCAGGAGAACGCCTTTACCTCCTACGACTACACCGCCTATTTCCAGCGCGTGCCGAAAGAGCATCTGCGCGCGATGATGGATTACGAAGCTGACCGGATGACCGGCCTCTCCTTCGACGAGAGCGTGGTCGGACCGGAGCGCGACGTGGTGCTGGAGGAGCGGCGCATGCGCGTCGATTCCGATCCGGCCGCCCAGCTCGGCGAGGAATTCTCCGCTTCGCTGTTCTTCCACCATCCCTATGGTACGCCGATCATCGGCTGGGAGCATGAGATCGAGCGCCTGAGCCGCGACGACGCCTTCGCCTACTATCAGCGCTTCTACACGCCCGAGAACGCGATCCTCGTTGTGGCCGGCGATACCGATGCCGCCGAGGTGCGCCGTCTCGCCGAGGAGAGCTATGGCAAGATCGCGGCCCGCGGCGCGGCGCCCGTCCGCAGCCGCCCGATCGAGCCTGAGCCGCGCGCCTCGCGCCGGGTTGCGCTGAACGACCCGCGCGTGCAGCAGCCTTCGCTGCGCCGCGGCTGGCTGACCCCGACCTATACGACCGGAGATCGCGAAGAGGTTCTGGCGCTCGAACTCGTCGCCGAGATCCTCGGCGGCGGCACGACCTCGCGGCTCTATCGCAAGCTCTGCGTCGAGGATGAGCTCGCCGCCGGCGCCAGCGCCTATTTCATGGGCTCGATGGTGGACCGCGCCGCCTTCCAGCTCTCGGCCAGCCCGCGCCCCGGTGTCGAGATGGCGGCGATGGAGGCGGGGCTCGACGCCGTGCTTTCCAGCTTCCTGGCCGAGGGGCCGACCGAGTTGGAGCTGGCGCGCGCCCGCACGCGGCTCGTCGCCGAAACGGTCTTCGCCCGCGACAATCAGGCTTCGCTGGCGCGCATCTTCGGCTCGGCGCTCGCGGTCGGTGAGACGGTCGCAGACGTGCTCGCCTGGCCGCAGCGCATCGAGGCCGTCGGCCGCGATGCGGTGGTCGAAGCAGCACGCCGCTATCTGAAGCCTGATCGCAGCGTCACCGGCCTGCTGCTGCCCGCCTGACACTTGCCGTCTCACCGAACGGGCGGACGCCATGCTCCGCCGACAGGAAGCGACATGAACGCGCCGATTCCGACACCCAAGCTCAACACGGCCGGCCCCGCCATCGCGGTCCAGAGCGTCCGCTCGCCGGGCGGCATCGAGGCCTGGCTCGTCGAGGAGCACAGCCTGCCGCTGATCGCGGTCGATTTCGCCTTCGACGGCGGCGCCAGCCGTGATCCGGAAAACGCGGCCGGCAGCGCCTATCTGATCTCGGGGCTGCTCGACGAAGGCGCCGGCGATCTCGATGCCGAAGCTTTTCAGGGCAAGCTGGCCGATCATGCGATCAGCCTCGGCTTCGAGGCCCGCCGCGACGACTTCCACGGCCATATCCAGACCTTGTCGACCCATCGCGACACCGCCTTCGAGCTGCTGGCGTTGGCGCTGAACAAGCCGCGCTTCGATGCCGACGCGGTCGTGCGTGTCCAGGCCCAGATCATCGCCGGGCTGCAGCGCCAGGCGAAGAACCCCGAAGTCATGTGCCGCAACGCGCTTTTCGCCGCGGCTTTCCCCGGCCATGCCTATGGCCGGCCCGAAAAGGGCGATGTCGACAGCGTCTCGAAGCTCGCGGCTCCGGCGCTGAAGGCGCTGACACCGGCATTGCTCGATCGCGGCGGGCTCAAGGTCGTCGTGGTCGGCGACATCACCGCGGCGGAACTCGCAGGGCGCCTTGATCTGTTGTTCGGTGCGTTGCCACAGGGCGTGTCCCGCCCGCGCCCGTCTCAGCCCTTGCCGATCCAGGGGCTCGGCCAGACCCATGTCATCGATCTCGACGTGCCGCAGACCGTACTGCGCTTCGTCGGACCGGGGCTGATGTGGCATGATCCGGACTTCATCCCCGCGAGCGTGCTGAACCATATCCTCGGCGGCTCGGCCTTCACCTCGCGGCTCTTCATGGAAGTGCGCGAGAAGCGCGGCCTTGCCTATGGCGTGTCCTCCAGCCTGATGCCGCTGCGCGAGAGCGCCATGCTGGTCGGCGGCACCGCCACCCGCAACGACCGCGCTGCCGAATCGATGAAGGTGATCCGCGAGGAGATGCTGAAGCTCGCCCATGACGGGCCGACCGAGCATGAGGTCGAGGAAGCCAAGCGCTATATCATCGGCTCTTATCCGCTGCGCTTCGACACCTCGCCGAAGATCGCCGGGGAATTGCTGGCTCTTGCGCTGCGCGGCGACACGCCGGACTTCCTCGCCAGCCGCAACGGTCTCTTCGCGGGCGTGACGCTCGATGACGTCAAGCGCGTCGCGCAGCGCCTCTTCGGCAACCCCGACCTGCTCGTTCAGGCGGTTGGCAAGCCGGTCGGGCTGGTCTGAAATAGCCTTCGTCTCTTTGTCGATACGGGTAGTCTTCATGCTTCAGCAAAGCTTCGATCTCGCGCTCGAATCCAAGGTCGGCAAGGGAGGCATTCCCGACGCGGCCTTCGAGGCGGCGCTGGCCGATCTCAAGCCCGCGTTGGCGAAGCTGCAGGGGCAGGCGAAGGACGGTTCGCTGCCGCTGCTGAAGCTGCCGAGCGACACCGCCGACCTCGGCCCCGTGAAGGTTGCCTCCGACCGGTTGAAGGCTGGCGGCACCACCGATGTCCTGGTGCTCGGTACCGGCGGCTCCAGCCTCGGCGGCCAGACGCTCGCTCAACTCACCGGCTACGGCATCGCCGGCCTCTCGCAGTTCGCGCACGGCCCGCGCGTCCATTTCATCGACAATCTCGACCCGGCCACCTATGCGGCGCTGCTCGCCAGGTTGCCGCTCAAGACGACCAAGTTCGTCGCGATCTCGAAATCCGGCGGCACCGGCGAGACCCTCCTGCAGTCGATCGCCGCGATCGAGGCGCTGCGGGGCGCGCATCTCACCGATCAGCAGATCGGCGAACATTTCCAGGGGCTCTCCGAGCCGGGCAAGCCCGGCAAGCTGCATCCGCTGCGCGCGTTGCTCGAGCCCTTCGGCACGCCCTTCCTCGAACACCACACCGATGTCGGCGGTCGTTACTCGGTCCTGACCAATTGCGGCCTGTTGCCGGCCGCCGTGCTCGGCCTCGACATCGAAGCGCTGCGGTTGGGCGCAGCGCGGGCGGTGGCGCCGCTCTTCGCCGGCAAGGACGTCCGCGAGACGCCCTCGGCCGTCGGCGCTGCGCTGCATCTCGCCGCAATGCGATCGGGCAAGAATATCGCCGTGCTGATGCCCTATGCCGACAAGCTCGCGCTGCTCACCCGCTGGTGGATGCAGCTCTGGGCCGAGAGCCTCGGCAAGGACGGGCAGGGGACGCAGCCGGTCGGCGCGCTCGGCCCCGTCGACCAGCACTCGCAGCAGCAACTCTATCTCGCTGGCCCCAAGGACAAGTTCTTCACCGTGATCACCACCGGCGTGAAGGGCAAGGGGCCGCAGATCGACGCGGCTCTGGCGGAGAAGATCGGGCAGGCCGATTTCGCCGGCAAGACGATCGGCGACATGGTTGCGGCGCAAGGCATCGCCATGATCGACACCTTCGCCAAGAACGGCTGTGCTGTCCGCCGCTTCCACGTCGAGCGGATCGACGAGACCAGCCATGGCGAGATGCTGATGCATTTCATGCTGGAGACGATTCTCACCGGCTACGCGATGGGTGTGGATCCCTTCGACCAGCCGGCGGTGGAGGAGGCGAAGCTCCTCGCCAAGCGCTATCTTGCCGAAGGGCGCAGCTGAGCGAATCGGGGTTTGCCGGCAGGGCACGTCATGCTCGGGCTCGGCCCGAGCATCTCCTGATCGAGATTCTCGGGTCTGTGCTTTGCGCCGCCCGGGAATGACGGGCGCGGTGCTCGCGACCAATAGAACATGTTGAGCCCATGACCGTCCGCCGCCTCGATCCCGTGCTGGTCGACCGCATCGCCGCAGGCGAGGTGATCGAGCGACCGGCTGCGGCCGTGAAGGAACTGGTCGAGAACGCGATCGACGCCGGCGCGCGCTCGGTCGCCGTCACCATCACCGGCGGCGGGCGCGAATTGATCCGTGTCGTCGACGACGGCGCCGGCATGACGCCGCAGGACCTCGAGCTCGCCGTCGAGCGCCACGCCACCTCGAAGCTGCCGGACGGGGACCTCTTCGCGATCGGCACGCTGGGCTTCCGCGGCGAGGCGTTGCCCTCGATCGGCTCGGTGGCGCGGCTCTCGATCGCGACACGCCGGCATGACGCATCGCAGGGCTCCGGCCTCGTCGTCGAGGCTGGCGAGAAGGGCGTCGTCCGTCCCGTCGCCGCGGCCGTCGGAACCCGTATCGAGGTCAGCGACCTCTTCATCTTCACCCCGGCCCGCCTCAAATTCCTGAAGAGCGACCGGGCCGAGGCGCAGGCCGTCTCCGAGATGCTGCGGCGCCTCGCCATCGCCCATCCCGAAATCCGCTTCTCGCTGGAAGGCGAGCATGTCAGCGCCTTCGACTGGCCGGGCGAGCCGATCGGGGAAGAGGGCCTGCTGCGCCGTCTCGGCCGGGCGCTGGGCCGCGACTTCCCCGAGAACGCGCTGAAGATCGAGGCCGAGCGCGAGGGCTTCCGCATCTTCGGCTTTTCCGGTTTGCCGACCTTCCATCGCGGCACCTCGGCCGGCGTGCATCTTGCGGTCAACGGCCGCCCGGTCCGCGACAAGCTGCTGCTCTCGGCTGTGCGCGGTGCCTATGCCGACGTCGTGCCCTCCGATCGCCATCCGGTGCTCTTCCTCGATGTCGGCTGCGACCCGCGCTCGGTCGACGTCAACGTCCACCCCGCCAAGAGCGAGGTGCGCTTCCGCGACCCCGCGCTGGTCCGCGGCCTCGTCGTCTCCGGGCTGAAGGCGGCGCTCGCCGCAGCCGGACACCGCGCGACCACGACGGGCGGCGCCCGCACGCTCGACGCCTTCCGCGCCGTGCTCTCGATGGGCGGTAGCGGGAATGCGATCCCGCGCCCGGCCTTTCCTTCGACATCGAACTGGAGCGCGCCTGCCCCGGTTTCCGCGAGCGCCCCTCAACCCGGCTTCTCCGATTTCGCGGCGCCTTCCGCCGATGCCCGCGCCCATCTCGCCGAGCCTTCGGCAGACGCGCTCGACCGGCCGCTTGGCGCCGCCCGCGCCCAGGTCCATGAGACCTACATCGTCGCGCAGACGCGTGAGGGCGTCGTCATCGTCGACCAGCACGCCGCCCATGAGCGGCTGGTCTATGAGCGGCTGAAGGCCGAGCGCGCTCGCTCCGGCATTGCCCGCCAGCCCCTGCTGCTGCCGGAAGTGGTCGAGCTCGATCCTGTCGACGCCGACCGCCTGATAGCGGCGGGCAGCGAGCTCGAAAGCCTCGGCCTCGTGCTGGAATCCTTCGGCCCCGGCGCGGTCTTGGTGCGCGAGGCCCCCAGCCAGCTTGCCGGCGGCAATCTCCAGCGCCTCGTCCGCGATGTCGCCGATGCGCTTGCCGAGCACGGCACGGCCGGCTCGCTTGAGCGCCGGCTCGACCATGTGCTGGCGACGATGGCCTGCCACAACTCCGTCCGCGCCGGCCGCCGCATGCGCCCCGAGGAGATGGACGCGCTGCTGCGCGAGATGGAGGTCACGCCCAATTCCGGCCAGTGCAACCACGGCCGGCCGACCTATGTCGAGCTCAAGCTTAGCGATATCGAGCGGCTGTTCGGGCGGCGATAGGGGTCAGGTCGGCCGATAGAAGCCGGAGTCGAGATTGTCCAGCGTCATGCCGGCGTCACCGGATTGCGGAAACCATTGCTCATCCACGATGGCCTGAAGCTCGCGCCGCGCAGCGATGTAGTCGACGGCCAGATTGGCATGCGCCGCCGTTAGGCGGACTTGCATGTTGGGGTGTCCAAACAAGCTCATAAGGATCCGCCGCTGATCTCCGGGACGGGATTTGAGCTCGTTCTGGATGGCCAGAATTTTATCGTAGCGCCTATTGTAGCTGGCGATCGCGTTACCCTCTAAGGCGTCGTATTGCTGGATGCAAAGTTGCTCGAAGAGGCGCTTCAGCTCTTCCGCTGTGAGTAATTTCAGCTTCGATGGGGTCATTTCAGCACCTTGAAACGCCTGAGAGCCTGACGCCCAACTTCCACGTGCTCCGCCCAACTCCGGTTTCGCAGATAGTCCCGCGGTGCGAGGTTGCCGTAGTTTAGATTCTTCTTTGCGTACCATCCCGTGATCTCATGATGCTTGTATCGCGGAATGCTGACCACGTTGTCCATCCCGTCGATGGCAGAGCGCGGAAAGCCTTCACGAGATCCGGCTCCTTGCTCGACGATATGGTGGTCGTCATAACCTGACCGGCCCGTGCCGACATGCTGCTGAAGCTCCGCGAGTGACTTCGGCTCGTCCTGATACGATCGGATCGAGGGCCATTCCGTGTAAAGCCAGTGCCCGATCTCGATCGCCGTGACGACGGCGCCGATCGGGCCAGCCCTTCTCAGCACTTGGCGTGCGATCGCCTTTGCCAGCGCCTTCGCGGCCTTGGTCTTCGACTGTCGGTCTTGGGGTGGGTCCTTTATGGGGTCGAGCGCCGGGCCGCCATTGTCGCCGACGCCCGGCTGCCGGCTTTGGCCGGAGCCCTCGCCACCGGCCCATTGCCCTCCCTCCGGGCTGCCCGCCGGCACGCGCGGCTGGTCCGAATTGAAGCCGCCCTTCTCGACGAGCGCCTGCAGGCGCGCAAGGGTGCGCATCATGCGCTCACCGGCGATGTGGCAGGCGACGGCATGGCGGCGCGCCGCCAGGGCGCGCCCGTTAGGTTCGATGGATCTTAGGATTGGCATCCGGCGCTTGGTCTCCGCGGCGGATGCGGAGATTAAGCGCGGAACAGGAGCTGGGGATAAGTTCGCTGTCGCCGGCCTATTAGCGACGACCTATGACCTATGAGTTCCGCAGCAGGATCACGAGAGTCTCGCCATAGCTCCGCCGCTCCAGTTCCTCGAAGCCTTCCGGCAGGCTGATCTCGGCATCCGCTGCGTCTTCCAGTACGATCAGGGCTTCCGGCTCCAGCCAGCCGCCCTCGCGGGCTGAGACCAGCGCCTTCTCGCCCAGCCCCTTGCGATAGGGCGGGTCGCAGAAGACGAGGCCGAACGGTGCCATGCCGGCGATCGCCCCGAGCTTCGTCGCATCGCGGCGGAAGATGCGGCTGAAGCCGGCGAGCCCGAGCGCCATCTGGTTCTCGCGGATGATGCCGCGCGCCTCGGTGCCGTCATCGACCAGAAGCGCGAAGCCGGCTCCGCGCGACAGCGCCTCGAAGCCAAGCGCGCCCGTGCCGGCGAACAGGTCGAGCACGCGCGCGCCCTCCACTGCATCGCCATAGGCATGGGCGAGCACATTGAACAGGGATTCGCGCAGGCGGTCCGAGGTCGGCCGGATGCTGCCGATCCCCGGCTTTGGGCCGGCCAGAGGCCGGCCGCCCAGGCGTCCGCCGACGATCCGCATCGCTTAGCCGCGATTACCGCCGCGCGGGCCGCCGCCGCCGGGACGCGGTCCCTTGCCGCCGCCCGGCCGTCCACCGGGTTTGCCGCCGAAGGGACGTCCTCCGCCCGGCTTGCCGCCGAAGGGGCGCCCGCCGCCAGCCGGCCGCTCCGAGGAGCGAGCGCCGAAGCTCTTGGCCCCGAAACCCCTGCCTTCGGGCCTGTCACCGAAGCTGCGGCCGCGCGGCCTGTCATCGGCTGGTCGCTCGCTGAAGCGCCGGGCGGGGCGCTCCGCCCCGTCTCGAGGGGCGCGGTCGGGGCGTTCGCCACGCGGCGCGCGATCCTGCCAGGGCCGCTCATCGGCGCGGTCGCGCCCACCGGCGTCCTCGCGCGGGCGCCGCGCCGGCCGTTCGCCGCCGCTGGGGCGGTCGAAGGCGCGCGGGGCACGAGCCTCGTCGCCGCCTCGTTCGTGGCGCGGCTTGCGGTCGGGACGACGCTTGCTGTCGCGCGCAGGAGCGGCGTGCTCTTGCGAAACGGGTGCGCTGACGCGCTCGACCAGCACGCGCCGGCCCTTGGGGTCGGCGATCGGCGTGTCGCGGCGGCGCTTGATGTCGCCAGCCGCCTCGCGCTGCTGCCGCTCCAGCTTCGGATCGGCGCCGCGGCGCGGCGCGGCCTTGCGTTCGCGCTGCGGCTCGGTTTCGGCATCCCGCCAGACCGTGCGGGTCCAGGGCTTGTCGCCGCGCAATTCGCGCACCGCATCGCGGCGCGCCTCGTGCGGATCCTCGGCGGCGTCACGGCGTCGGCGCGGGCGATCGTCGCCAGCGGGGGCAGGGCGCGGCGCTGCGGGCAGGGCATCGCGGCGCGGCGATTCGAAATCGGCGCCGGCCTTGCTGGCGAGTTCGGTGCCGAGCTGGTCCTGCAGCACGCGCGAGCGGATCTCGTCGGCCTCGCCCTCTTCGAGCTCTCCGAGCTGGAACGGGCCGAAGGAGATGCGGATCAGCCGGTTCACCGTCAGCCCGAGATGCTCGAGCACGGTCTTGACCTCGCGGTTCTTGCCCTCGCGCAGGTCGACCGTCAGCCAGGTGTTGAAGCCCTGCTGGCGCTCGAAGCGGGCGATCACCGGCCCGTACTGGATGCCGTCGATGGTGACGCCGTCCTTGACGGTGTCGAGCACGTCCTGCGTCACCTCGCCGAAGGCGCGCACGCGGTAGCGCCTGAGCCAGCCGGTCTCCGGCAGCTCCAGCACCCGCGCCAGCCCGCCGTCATTGGTCAGGAGCAGCAGGCCTTCGGTGTTGATGTCGAGCCGGCCGATGGTGAGCACGCGCGGCAGGTCTTCCGGCAGCACGTCGAAGACGGTCGGCCGGCCTTCCGGGTCGAAATTGGTCGTCACCACGCCGCGGGGCTTGTGGTAGAGCCACAGCCGGGTGCGTTCGCGGGCCGGCAGCGGCTCGCCGTCGATCAGCACGACATCCGTCGGCTTCACGTCGAAGGCCGGGCTTTCCAGCACGGAGCCATTCACGCTGACGCGGCCTTCCGCGATCATCGCCTCGCTGTCGCGGCGCGAGGCGACGCCGGCGCGCGCCATCACCTTGGCGATCCGCTCCGGCTCCTCCGCCGTGATCAGCTTGCGCTCGGGTGCATCCTCGCGCGGGCGGCGCGGACGGTCCTCATGCCCTTCGAAGCGCGGCGCGCGCGGGCGCGAAAAGCGCTTTTCGCCATCGCGGCCCTCGCCGCGTGGTGGCCGATCGCCCTGCGGACGGTCGCGGCCGGCAAAGGGGCGATCGCCGGTGCGTGCCGGACGGCGCGGGCGCTCCTCGCCGGAGCGTTCACGGAAGCCGCGGCCTTCGCCTTCGGCCTTGAAGCGGGCCGGCCTGTCACCGTCGAAGCGGCGCGGGCGCGGGGCGTCGCCCTCGCTGCCGGCTGGCCGCTCGAAGCGCCGGGTGGGACGTTCGTCGCCGGTCGAATGGCCGCGGAAGGGCTTGCGCTCGCCGTCGCGGGGCGGCCGGTCGTCGCTGGACGAGCGGCTGCGGAACGGCTTGCGCTCGCCATCGCGTGCGGGTCCACGGCTTTCGCCGCCTGAGCGGCTGCCGAAGCTCTTGCCACCGAAGCCTTTACCGCCGGAACCGGGGCCACGGCCGCCGGCGCCACCGCCCTTGCGCGGGCCGCGGCCTCTGTTGTTGTCGTCGTCTTTCATGGCTGCTCCTGAGCCGGCCGAGCACAACCGCGTTGCGGGAAAGGCCTGGCTCGCTTATTCGCTATGACCGGCGCTTGTAGCAGAGGCTTTCCCTCGCTGCGAGCGCCAAAACTGGGGTTTATGATGTCGAAACCGCAATCATCCTCCGCGCTCGACGCCATGGCGCTCGCCTTCGACGAGGCGAAGGCCGCCGCGCAGCGCGGCGAGGTGCCGGTCGGTGCGGTCGTGGTGCGGGACGGCGCGGTCCTCGCCAGTGCCGGCAACCGCACGCTCGAGCTGAAGGATCCGACTGCGCACGCCGAGATGATGGCACTGAGGCTCGCCTGCGAGGCGGTCAGCAGCGAGCGGCTGATCGGCTGCGATCTCTATGTCACGCTCGAACCCTGCCCGATGTGCGCCGCGGCGATCTCCTTCGCCCGGATCAGGAGGCTCTATTTCGGCGCGGCGGACCCGAAGGGCGGCGCAGTCGAGAATGGCGTCAGGCTCTATGAGAGCCCGACCTGCCACCATGTGCCGGAGGTCTATGGCGGGTTGCGCGAGACCGAGGCTGCGGCGCTGCTGCGGGATTTCTTCCGCGAACGGCGGTAGATAACCCTGTTCAGACCGTCATTCCGGGCGGACCGAAGCGCAGATCCGGAATCCATCATAGAGCGGGATTCCGGATCGGCGCCGCTGGCGGGGCTTGTACCGAATGACGGTGGAGGGGACGATCAGGTATCCGACGAGTCGATGCCGAATTTCTGCGCGAGCTGCGCGCGATCCATGCAGGAGACGTCATAGGTCACCTGCCGGCCCTTGAATTCCGGGCGCTTGCTGAATTCCTTGGTCATCGAGCGCGTGATGTCGTCGATCCGCGCTTCGCAGGCTTGGGCGGAGGTGAACTCCATCTCGCTGATCCGGCTGGTGGCGCAATGTACCTCGCCGGTGACGCAGGCCATGATGACCATGGTGAAGGCATCCATGCAGGCGCTCCTGTTGCGGCCGGTCGAAACTGCGCGCCTATGGTTAGCGCTTGGTTAAGACTGGCGATGTGCCCCCCGCGTCCTTAAGCAAGATGCGGGCCGTTATGCAAGGCTGCGCCAGCACAAATAGGTGCCGAGCGCCAGCAGGCCGGCAAAGAAGCAGACCTTGAACGTGGCCGGTGAGATGCGGCTGCGGATGAACTGTCCGGCGCTCATGCCGGCCAGCGCCGGAACGAGGGCAAGCAAGGATTGCCAGGCGACAGCGCCGTTGAGCGCCCCGGCTCCGATCAGTCCGAGGGAAAGCGCCAGTGTCGAGACGATGAAGGAGATGCCGAGCGCCTGCACCAGCTCTTCCTTGTCGAAGCCGAGCGTCTGCAGATAGGGCACGGCCGGCAGCACGAAGACGCCGGTCGCAGCTGTGACGACACCGGTCGCCAACCCGATGACGGGGCCGAGCCAGCCTTCCCAGGCCGGTGGCACGCGCAGCTTCGCCGCCTTCAGGCCGACGAGCGCGTAGAGCACGAGCGCAAGGCCGAGCCAGAGCGTGGCCGTGCCGTCCTTTTCCTGCTGCAGCAGCCCGGCGCCGGCCCAGGTGCCGATGCAAATGGCAGCCAGCATCGGCGCGAGCCGCCGGAGCGTTGCGCCGAGCTTAGCGCCGGTCGTGAGCTGCCAGCCATTGGTGACGAGGTTGGGCACCACCAGCAGCGCCGCCGCCTGCGCCGGCGCCATCACCACGCCGAGGATGCCGACAGCGATCGTCGGCAACCCCAGCCCGATCACGCCCTTGACGAAGCCGGCGAGCACGAAGGTCGCGGTGACGAAGAGGAGGAGAGTTGTGTTGTCCATGCCCCGCTTGTGGCATCGCCCGCGGCGGCTGTCGCCGCCCGATGCTACGGCCGGCGCCGTAGTGTTCCTGCTTGCGGCGCGGCGGCGATGGCGCATCATGGCGCCATGAGCACGCCAAGTCGCTATTCCGGCCCCTATCTCGCGGAGATCGCCCATCTGATGGGCGACCCGGCCCGTGCCAACATGCTGCACGCGCTGATGGACGGCCGTGCGCTGACGGCCAAGGAACTCGCCTGGATCGCCGGCGTCGCACCGCAGACGGCGAGTGGGCACCTCGCCAAACTGATGCAGGGCGGGTTGATCGCGGTCGCCGTGCAGGGGCGCCACCGCTACTACCGGCTCGCCGGATCTGAAGTAGCAGCGGCGCTGGAAGGCCTGATGGTTCTGGCCGGCCTGGACGGGACGAGCCGGCGCTTGCCCTCGCGCGTCGGTGCGGAGCTGAGCCATGCCCGCACCTGCTACGACCATTTCGCCGGGCGGCTCGGTATCGGCATACACGACGCGCTGATGGCCGGCCGCCATCTCGCCGTCAGCGAGGGCGGCTATGCGCTGACGCCGTCGGGCAAGGCGATTTTCTCGGCCCTCGGCGTCGATCCGGATGCGAGCGGCCGGAGCCGCCGTGCGGCGCTTCGGCCCTGCCTCGACTGGAGCGAGCGCCGGCCGCACCTCGCCGGCCATCTCGCTGCGGCGCTGGCCTGCCGCTGCTTCGAGATGGACTGGGTCCGCCGCCGCAAGGACAGCCGTGCCGTTGTCCTGACCGAGGAGGGCAGGGCGATGCTCGCGGCCGCGCTCCCCGGCTTCCGCTGCGATGAGCCGGAGCCGGTCAGTCCCGCGCTTCGAGAGCCCGCGCCAGCGCTCGCTTGACCTCGTCCTTGATCGGCTCCGCCGCCGCGAGGATCGCCTTCGCCTTGAAGAAGTCGAGCCCGCCGATGCGGTCGGCACCGGCCCGGATCAGGATGTCGGGCGGCTGCTGCTCGACCATGCGCTGGACCAGCGTGCGGGTCAGGATCTGCGAGGCGCCGACGATCGCCTCCATCGCGCCGGGAATGCGCGTGTCGCTCGACGCGGTCGTGGGAGCGCTGACATCGACGGCCACGACGATGCGGCCGGGCGCGAGCAACGCCCGATAGGGCAGGGGATCGATGGCGCCGCCGTCGATCAGCACGCGCCCGCCGAGCGCGACCGGCCGCACCAGCCCGGGAATGGCGAGCGAGGCAGCAACGGCCGGCGTCAGCGGTCCGTCGCTCAGTACGACCTCCGCGTGGCGGTGGTAATCAGCCGCTACGGCGGTGAACGGGATCGCCAGCTCTTCGAAGCGATCGGGCACCGCCTCCGGCCAGAAAAGGTCGAGCAGCCGTTCGCCATCGATCAGGACGGGGTTGCCGAGGCCGCGCACGAGATCGGCGAGCTTGCCGACCCGGGCATCGAGCAGCTTCCCGATCACGCGGGCCCGGTCACGGAAGCTCCGCAGCGCATGCTCGCGCAGATCGCGGCCGGAGAGCCCGGCGGCGTAGGCAGCGCCGACGATGGCGCCGATCGAGCAGCCGGATATCTGCGCGGGCTTCAGGCCGAGCTCGTCAAAGGCCTCCAGCACCGCGATATGGCTCAGGCCCCGTGCCCCGCCGGCACCCAGGACGAGCGCGATCTCGGGCGTGCTGCCCGGCCTGCGTTCTGGCTTCGGGGCCGACTTCATATCTGGCGACATCCCCATCGTCATTCCGGTGCAGGCCACCACCCTGAGCCTGGGACCCATGAACACGACGGAGCGTCATCGTCATTGCGAGGCGCGAAGCGACGAAGCAATCCAGGAGGGCTGGATGAAGCGTTCAACCAGGTCCCCCAGGATTGCTTCGCTGCGCTCGCAATGACGTCCCTTTCGAATAGGCCCGCGCCGGCTCAGGCGATGGCCTGCGCCAGGAAGGGCTTCAGCACCGCGAGCGTGGCCTGCGGGTTCTCCTCCGGCAGGAAGTGCCCGCTGTCGATCGCCTGGCCTTCTGCCTGCGGCGCGAAGGTCTTCCGCCAGATTTCGAGCGGGCTTGCGCCCTTGGCCGGGATGCCGGCTTCGCCCCAGAGAACCAGCGTCGGGCAGAGGATGCGCTTGCCCGCAGCGAGGTCGGCCCTGTCGTGCTCGATGTCGGTGGTGGCGCCGGCGCGATAATCCTCGCAGGCGGCATGGGTGCGCGACGGATCGCTGAACGACTCCGCGTAGGATCGCATCGCCAGCGGGTCGAATAGATCGAGGTTCTTCGCCCGGCTCCAGCTCGCGATGGTGCTGTCGAGCCAGCCGACGGGATCGGCCTTGAGCAGGTTTTCAGGGATCGGCTCCGGCTGGGCCAGGAAGGTCCAGTGATAGACCTGCATGGCGCGGGCGGCGTTCATGCCCTCCCACATCGAGACGGTCGGCAGGATGTCGAGCAGCACCAGCCGCTCGACACGGCCGGGGTGGTCGAGCGCCAGCCGATAGGCGACCCGCGCGCCGCGGTCGTGGCCGATCACGTCGAAACGCAGATGGCCGAGCGCCTGCATCACGGCGACAATGTCCTCGCCCATGCCGCGCTTGGTGTAGATCTCCTTGCCGCCGTCGCCATGCGGCGCGGCCGACCAGCCATAGCCGCGTAGATCGGGGCAGACGACGGTGTGGGTCTTGGCCAGCTCCGGCGCCATCCTGTGCCATTCGGCATGGGTTTGCGGAAAGCCGTGGATCAGCACCAGCGGCGGCCCTTCGCCGCCGACGCGCGCGAAGATCTTGCCGATCGGCCCATCGATCCAATGAGCCTTGAAGCCGGGGAAGAGGGAGTCGATGTTCGCCATGGCCGCAAGCATAGCTCCGGCAGCGGCGTCCTGTCAGCCTTGCTCGCGCTTCACCGCCTGCCAGCCGATGTCGCGACGGCAGAAGCCCTCGGGCCAGTCGATCCTGTCGACCGCTGCATAGGCGCGCGCCTGCGCCTCGCCGACGTTCTTGCCGAGCGCGACGACGTTGAGCACGCGCCCACCATTAGCGATGAGCTCGCCATTCGCCAGCTTCGTGCCGGCATGGAAGACGAGCACCTCGTCCAGCGCCTCTGCCTCTTCGATGCCGCGGATGACGCTGCCGGTCTCCGGCTTGGCGGGATATCCCCTGGCCGCGAGCACGACGGTGAGGGCCGCCTCGTCACGCCAGCGCAGGTCGACAGTGTCGAGTATGCCGTCGCAGGCTGCGAGCAGCGCCGGCACGATGTCGCTCTTGAGGCGCGGCATCAGCACCTCGCATTCGGGGTCGCCGAAGCGGGTATTGTATTCGATCAGCTTCGGCCCCTGCGCCGTGAGCATCAGGCCGGCGTAGAGCACGCCCTGGAACGGCGTGCCGCGCTTGGCCATGCCGGCGAGCGTCGGCCTGATGATCTCGGCCATGACGCGCTCCTCCAGCGCGGGCGTCATCACGGGCGCGGGCGAATAGGCGCCCATGCCGCCGGTGTTCGGGCCGGTATCGCCGTCGCCGACGCGCTTGTGGTCCTGCGCCGAGGCGAGCGCCAGCGCATGCGCGCCGTCGCAGAGCGCGAAGAAGCTCGCTTCCTCGCCGATCATCCATTCCTCGATCACGACCTCGGCGCCGGCCGAGCCGAGCCCGCCTGCGAACATCATGTCGATGGCCTCGTTCGCCTCGTCCAGCGTCTCGGCCATGATCACGCCCTTGCCGGCGGCGAGCCCGTCGGCCTTGATCACGATCGGCGCGCCCTTGTCCGCGACATAGGCCTTGGCGGAGGCCGCGTCGCTGAAGCGGCCGAAGCCGGCGGTCGGGATGTCGAATTCGGCGCAGAGTTCCTTGGTGAAGCCCTTCGAGCCTTCGAGCTGCGCGGCGGCCTTCGACGGGCCGAAAACCTTGATGCCGGCCTGCCGGAGATCGTCGGCGATGCCGGCGACCAGCGGCCCCTCCGGTCCGACCACGACGAGGTCGATCCCCTGCAGGCGGCAGAAGGCGACGACGGCGGCATGGTCGGCGACATCGACCGCGACGTTCTCGCCGCACTGCGCCGTGCCGGGATTGCCCGGCGCGATGAAGAGCGTGTCGCAGAGGGGCGAGGCGGAAATCGCCCAGGCGAGCGCATGCTCCCGTCCGCCCGAACCGATCAGAAGAATCTTCATCGCCGCCTCCGTCATTCGCCTCGTTTGCCGTCATCCCGGGCGGAGCGAAGCGGAGATCCGGGATCCATGCCTGAGTGCTTCCGATGAAAGTTCGGGCATGGATCCCGGGTCGACCTGCGGCCGCCCGGGATAACCCGCACGAGGCGGGGTGAAATCGTCATGGGCGCAATAGCTGCCCCGCGGCGCGCGGGCAACGCTTCTGCTGCTTCGCCCGTCCCGCTATGGTCCGGCCATGGATCGCGAATCGTCTCTGCCGACCGACAATGCCCCCGAATGGTCCGTCTCGGACCTCTCCGGCGCGCTGAAGCGCACCATCGAGGATTCATTCGGCTTCGTGCGCGTGCGCGGCGAGATTTCCGGCTATCGCGGCCCGGTCGCCTCCGGCCATGTCTATTTCTCGCTGAAGGATACCAACGCCAAGATCGATGCGGTGATCTGGAAGGGCGTCTTCGGCCGTCTGAAGACGCGGCCGCAGGAAGGCCTTGAGGTCATCGCCACCGGCAAGATCACCACCTTCGCCGGCAAGTCGAGCTACCAGATCGTCATCGATTCGCTGGAGCTGGCCGGTGCCGGCGCGCTGATGGCGTTGCTCGAGGAGCGGCGCAAGCGGCTGGCCGCCGAGGGGCTCTTCGCCGAGGAGCGCAAGCAGCTCATCCCCTATCTGCCCGCGATCATCGGCGTCGTGACCTCGCCGACGGGGGCGGTCATCCGCGACATCCTGCACCGGCTGGAGGACCGCTTCCCCCGCCACGTCCTGGTCTGGCCGGTGAGGGTGCAGGGCGAAACCAGCGCCACTGAGGTCGCCAACGCCATCGCCGGCTTCAACGCGCTGGCGCAGGGCGGGCGCATCCCGCGGCCGGACGTCATCATCGTCGCGCGCGGCGGCGGCTCGCTCGAAGACCTGATGAGCTTCAATGAAGAGGCCGTGGTCCGTGCGGCGGCGGCTTCCGAGATCCCGCTCGTTTCGGCCGTCGGCCACGAGACCGACTGGACGCTGATCGACCACGCCGCGGATTTGCGTGCCCCGACGCCGACCGGGGCGGCCGAGAAAGTCGTGCCGGTGCGGGCCGAGCTGATGAGCTTCGTAGCCGACCTGTCGCGCCGCCATGCCGGGGCGATGCGCCGCTTGTCGGATCGCCGCCGCAGCGACCTCAGGGCGCTCGCCCGCGCGCTGCCGGGGCCTGAGGCGGTCTTGTCAGGTCCGCGCCAGCGGCTCGACCTCGCCGCGACGCGGCTGGCGCCTGCGCTCGCCCGCAATGCTCGCGCACATGAGCAGGCGCTGCAGGCCCTGTCGCGCCGGCTGGAGGCGCGTTCGCCCCGGGTCGCGCTCGCACGGCTGCGGGCGGAGCTTGCCGGTTTCGGGCGCGTCCTCGCTGCGGCCAGGGGCAATGCCATCGCCGGCGAACGCACGCGTATCGCCCATGCCCGCGACCGGCTGGCGACACTGGAAGAGCGGGCGCGCAATGCCTTCGGCCAGAGCCTGGTCCAGCGCCGTGACCGCGGCACGGTTCTGGCGGAACGGGCCGAGCGCGCCTTCGGGCAGGCGCTGCATCGGCGCATCGACAGGCTCGCCTCGCTCTGGGCGCTGATCCGCTCGCTCGGCCCTGAGGCGGTGCTGTCGCGCGGTTACGCCCTGATCCGCGACGAGGCCGGCGCGCTGGTGCGCAGTGTCGGAGCGGCCCAGCCCGGGCAGGCTCTCTCGGTCCAGCTCGCAGATGGCAGCTTCGGCGTCACTGTTTCCGGGGGCGAGTCCGGCGGGGCGAAGCCGACGGCGCCGCGTCCGGCCCGCAAGGGGCCGGCGTCCGGCACGCAAGGCGATCTGTTCTGACGATCAGGGCGTGTTGAGGAAGCCGTTGACGCGCTTCAGCGCATCTTCGCGGGCGGCCATATTTGTGCCGACGGTGACCTTGCCGGTGCCGCTCGCGGAATAGGCGATGTTCTCGCGTTCCCGGACCTCGAGACGCGGATGATCGAAATCATGCAGCGCGCCGGGATAGAGCACGATGCCGACATGCTCGCCGCGCGCCTGCGCCGCTTTGGCAAGGTAGCCGCAGGGCGCTGCCGGGGTCCAGTCGTCGGCATCCCCCATCAGGATCAGCAGAGGCAGACGGGCCGAGAAGCTCGGGGATTCCGATTGCAGCCGGCAGGCCGGGTAGAAGGCGACGGCGCGCTTGAAGTCGGGCTTACCGTCAGCGGGAGCACGTTCCATGCGGATCGCCGCCAGCACGGTCGAGCCGCCACCCGACCAGCCGAGGAGCGAGATCATGCCCGGCTTGATGTCGCTGCGCTGCTGCAGCCAGACCCGTGCGGCGGTGGCATCGGCCACGCGCTCGCGCCCGGCACGCACCGTCAGATCCTTGACACCGCATTGCGAGCCGAGACCGCGTGAGCCGTAGCTGTCGGGCATCAGCACGGCAAAGCCGGCGGCGGCGAGCCTCTCGCCCCAATCCGTGTGGCGAACCGACAATTGGCCTTGCTCGCGCCACAGACCGCCGCAACCATGCAGGGCGACGACAGCCGGGAACGGGCCAGGGCCTGCCGGGCGGTAGAAAACGCCGGCGAGATGGCCTCCGTCCATCGGAATCGACACGCGCTCATAGCCCGCCGCCAGGGCGGCAGGGGCTGCAAGCAGTGCAAGGCTCATCAGGCACGCCGCGAGGCGCTGGAGACTGGACATCGTCGACCAGAGGGTTATCACAAGCGGCGGAGTATTCCGGCTTTCCGTTTCCCGATCAATGATTTGATGCGAATTTGATGAACATCAGCGAGCGTCTCCCTCCGAGCGGCCCCGAGGCGGTCATCGATTACGGCCCCGGCGAGTTCCGCGTGCTGAAGCCAGGCGCCTTCGTGCGCTGCGCGGTGACCTCGGTGCCGATCCGGCTGGAGGATCTGCGCTATTGGTCGATCGAGTGGCAGGAAGCCTATTCTTCACCGGAAGCCGTGATGCTCAGGCTGCGCCGGGCCGGGCGCGCTTAGTCGCCTCTACGAGTAGGCTTTCGATCGGCGCTTGTTTGGCGAAGGTCAGCCGGACGGGCAGCACGACGAGCCGGTCTGCTTCTGCATTGGGCCAGAGGGCGGCGAGCTTGGTCCAGTCCTTCTCGGTCGTCGCGATCAACGCGCCGCGCGTCTTGGCCTCGGCGATGACTTCAGCGACATCGCAATCCGTATAGGGATGGTGATCGCCGAAGGCGCGCTCGGCGACAATGGTGGCGCCGATCTCGCGCAACGTCGCGGCGAATTTCTCGGGCCTCCCGATTCCGGAAAGCGCCAGAACCTCCCGCTCTTTCAGCTGCTGCGCCGCGCTGGCAAGCGGCTCCAGTCGCGCGTCGATGACGGGACGCCCTTGAGAACGCACGGCGGTTGCCACGCGCTGACCTGCCTCGCCTTCGCCGACAACGATCACGGCGTCGACCTTGCCGATCTGCTCCGCAAGCGGCGCCCGCAAGGGGCCGGCCGGCAAGCAGAGCCCGTTACCCACGCCGCTTGCTCCGTCGACCACGGCCAGCCTCAACCGCTTCGCGAGCGCGGGATTCTGCAACCCGTCATCCATGACGATGACGCTGGCGCCAAGCCCGTGGGCCAGCCGCGCCCCGGCAAGCCTGTCGCGGGCGATGACGGTGCGGGCATGGCGCGCCATCAATATCGGTTCGTCGCCGACATCGGCAGCCGCGTGCCCGGTTGGGTCGACCTCGACGGGGCCGGCAAGCCGGCCGCCATAGCCGCGCATCAGCACGAAGGGTTTCTCGCCGCACCGCACCAGCATGTCCGCGACGGCGATCGCCGTCGGCGTCTTGCCGGCACCGCCGGCGACGAAGTTTCCGATGCAGATGACGGGAACAGGCAGTTCGGCGCCGGGTTGGCGCATGCGCCGCAGGGTGATTCTGCCGTAAAGCCAGCCGATCGGCCGAAGCAGCGTGGCCGCGAGCGTCGGGCGCGTCTGCCACCAGAAGCGCGGCGCGCTGGAGCCGGGTGCGAAGAAGTGGGAACCGGTTTTTCGCACGAAGCCCCGCTCCGAAGTCTTAGAATCGATCATGATGATTTCGGGTCGCTTCGATCCGAAATGATCGTGACCCTGGCATCAGACCATAGGCTCGCGTTGCTCGAGCGCGGCGCGCATCAGCAACGGCTCGATGGCGTGGAGCGTGCGGTTGAGGGCGCCGCCGAGCTGGCTCGCCGTCTGCGCCGCCGCCCGCGCGGCCTGCCGGGCGCTCGCCGGATCGCTCAGCCAGCGATGCACCGCTCCGGCGAGTGTCTGCGCGTCGGGGACGGAGCGCGAGCCGCCATCCTGGTCGAAGGCCGCGAAGATCTCGGCATTGTTGTGGACATAGGGGCCGTGCAGCAGCGCGCAGCCGAGCTTGGCAGGCTCGATCGGATTATGCCCCCCGATGCCCTCGACCAGCGAGCCGCCGAGGAAGGCGACCTGCGACAGCCGATAGAACAGCCCGAGCTCGTTGACGGTGTCGGCTACATAGAGGTCGACGTCGCGTTCCGGGTTCTCGCCGGCGGCCCGGCGCGAGACGGCAACGTCATTGGCCTGGGCCAGCGCCTCGATGTCCGGGCCGCGCTGCGGATGGCGCGGCGCGATGATGGTCAGGAGCTTCGGCAGGTAGGCCTTGATCGCGAGATGGGCGGCAAGCACCAGCTCGTCCTCGCCGGGATGCGTGCTGGCGGCGATCCAGACCGGCCGGCCGGTGGTCATGCCATCGAGGATGGCGAGCATGCCCGGCTCGGCAGGCGGGGCAGGCACGTCGAATTTCAGGTTGCCGGCGACGCTGACGCGCGGCGCGCCGAGCTGGGCGAGGCGCTCCGCGTCCGCCTGCGACTGCGCAAGGCAGGCCTCGAAGCATGAGAGCAGGAAGCGCGAGGTCTTCGGCATCTTGTACCAGCGCGCGAACGAGCGCTCGGACATACGCCCGTTGACCATGACCACAGGGATCGAGCGGCGATGCGCCTCGATCAGCAGGTTGGGCCAGATTTCGGATTCGCAGATCAGGCAGAGCTCGGGCCGCCAGTGATCCATGAAACGGCGCATGTAGCGCGGCACGTCGAGCGGCAGATATTGATGGATGACGCCCGCTGGCAGCCGCGCCGCCAGAAGCTTGGCCGAGGTGACCGTGCCCGAGGTGACCAGCACGGCGAGGCCGCGCTTCTGGAGCTTTGCGATCAGCGGCAGCAGCGTGACCGTCTCGCCGACGCTGGCGCCATGCAGCCAGACCAGCGGCTTGTTCGGTCGCTTTACGCCGGGATAGCCGCGTCGCTCCGAAATCCGCTCGGGGTCTTCCTTGCCGCGGCGCTGGCGCATGAGCAGAAGTGCCGCTGCGGCCGGTTCGAGGAGCGCGGTCGTGTAGCGATATGCCCTGAAGATCGCGCCCTTGCCGCTCATGCCGGCGCTCCGGCCGTTCGGCGTTGCTCGCGCAGCCCGGCGCCCGGATCGCGGCTGCCGACGAGCGCGTAGCCGCGGGCGTGGACGTCGTCCAGGCTCGCCTGCAGTGCGAGGCGCGCCTCCTCCTGCGTCGCCTCATCGGCGTCGCGCGCGACCAGGATCGGCTCGCCGACAACGATGGCGCAGCGTCCGAAGGGCAGGCCGATCGAGGCACGGTCCCAGCTGTTGAAGTCGATACGGCGGCTGGTGACGACGGCGACCGCGCGGATCGGCCGGCCGGAGGCGCGCGCCAGGGTAATGATGCCCGGGCCGACGACGCGGGCGCGTTTCGGTATGTCGGCGGTCAGCACCATCGTCTCCCCGGCGGCGAGCCGGCGCAGCATGGCGAGGAAGGCGGGGGCCCCGCCCTTCTCGCGGACCTTGTGCCCCGGCCGTGCGCCGGAGCCTCGGATTGCTCCGATCCCGAGTTCGCGCAGCGCCACCGCGTTGAAGCCGCCGTCGCCATGGCGCGAGACCAGCGAGCAGGCCGGCATCCAGTCCGGCCGCGCGAAGGGGATCATAATGTGCTGACCGTGCCACATCGCGAAGATGAGCGGCAGCTCCGGCCGGACGTGATCGTAGACATCGGCCGGTTCGAAGACGATCTTGTTGGTGCGCTGCACGAGGCGCAGATACCCGGCCAGCAATCGGCCGAGCGTTTCCTGCGCCACGCGCGTCTTGAGGATGGAAAAGCCCATCTGCTTGATGCCGAAAATTTGCGCTGGCTCAGCCCTTGGCTGCTTCCGGGTCGAGAAGACGGTGGAGATGCACGATGAAATAGCGCGTCTGCGCCTGATCGACGGTCTGCTGGGCCTTTGCCTTCCAGGCCGTATGCGCACTGGCGTAGTTCGGGAAGACCCCGACGATGTCGAGCTTCGCCAGATCCTTGAAGGTGATGCTGTCGAGCGAGTCCAGTTCGCCGCCGAAAACGAGATGGAGAAGCTGCTTCTGATCCGGTTCCACGCTCATCGATATCTCCTGCGGGGCATGCGCCGCCCCAATAAGCCATCCGGGCCGCGCATGCGAGCCGGCCCGGCGGCTAGCTTCCAAAAAAAAACGTCAGGCGGGCTGCGTCCGTCCGTCGCGCAATCGCTCGACCGCGTGCAGCAGCGGGTTCACGAGCGCACCGTTGCTGGCGATCAACATCCCGTGAACGGGGTTGGGGCGGTTATAGGCGACGGATCGTCCAGCCGCATCGCTCAACTGTCCGCCGGCTTCGCTCAGAACCAGATCCGCGGCCGCCAGGTCCCAGTCGCGCGCGTCGGGCGAGATCAGCCCGGCATCGATCGTGCCGTCCGCGATCCGCGTCAGCCTGAGCGCGAGCGAGGGAATTTTGCCCGCGGCTTCGAAATCCTCGGATTGAGCCAGCGCATCGAGCATGGGCTTGGGGCCGGCGATCTTCGCGCCGGCGAGACTGTCTGCCAGTGACGTGCGGATGGCTTCGCCGCTGCGCCTGGCGCCCGCGCCACGCACGGCCGTGTAGGTAGCATCGCAGGCGGGGGCATGGACGATGCCGAGGACCGGCGCCCCCTCATCCAGCAGCGCGACGCAGACCGCCCAGTCGGGCGAGCCGCTCATATAGGCGCGGGTGCCGTCGATGGGATCGACGACCCAGACGAAGCGATGCGTCAGGCGCTGCGCATCGTCGACAGTCTCCTCCGAGAGCCAGGCGGCTTCCGGCAGCAGTGACGAGAGACGTATCCGCAGGAAGGTGTCGACGCCGATATCGGCTTCCGTCACGGGCGAGCCGCCACTCTTGGCCCAGGTGCGTGCCGCTGTCTGTGTACCGGGCCGGAAGAGATCGAGTGCGAGGGTGCCGGCTTCCAGGCAGCTTTCGCATGCCGCCTTCATCAGTTCGGCCGCGATCGGTAGCGTCATTGCACTCATGCCCTTCGTATCGGCCGCGAAAGTCGCTGTTTCAAGCCGAAAATGCGGTCAAGGTGCGAAAGATTCCGTCAAGCATCAGACCGGAAACAGGGCAGTCAGGGCGCTGAAGCGGCGAAAACACCATCCTTTAACCCAACGCCTTAAGCGCTCGGACACGGCTGACGCCCAATCTCGCATGGCAAGCACGAGAGCCCCGGCATCGACAGAGGGCTCCGCTGCGGCAGGGATCAAGAGAGGCGTTATAACCGATGGCCAGCGTCACGCCGGCCGCCGGGGAGGTCGGTTTTGCGCCGCATCTCCTCGGCGGCTCGACAATCACAGCGATCGTTTCCCACAACCCGATGCCGGCCCGCCCGGTCGCGCCTGCGATCGAACGCCTGGCTTCCGTGCGTATCCTGCGCGGCTCGGCCAATTGGCGGGGCGTTGCCCTGCGTCTGGCCAACCCGGCGGGAGACGACGAGCGCTTCGAACTGGCGCTGACGGCCGGCGATGGCCGCTCCATCGTGGTGGCCTGCGCCGACGAGGCCGATGCCGTCGCGCTCTGGCGCGATTTCGGTCGGGCGAGCGGTCTGCCGTTGCTGCTCGAAACCGCCGACGGCGCGGTGAGCGAGCCGTTCCCGCAGATCGGCCGCGTCGCGCTCGGGCCCGTGCGGATCCGGCGCCGTCATGGCCTGCTCAACGGCCGCCGCCCCCGCTTTCTGACGCGGCGCAAGACGGGCCGGTTGGCGGAGCTGCCGGACATCGTTTCAGGCGAGAGACTGACCGACTAGGACCGGGATCCGATCAGGTTGAATCAGTCCGGGCAGCGCGTGCCCTAGCCAGCCAGAAGCGCGCGGCCGATTGTGTCGAGCGCCAGCCCGGCGGCCAGCAGCAGCCCGGCATTGCGGTTCGAACGGAAGAGCATGAGGGCTTCCGGCGCGCTCGCGCCGGCGATGCGTGCAACCTGCCAACCGAGATGGCCTGCAAAGGCCGCGAGGCCCAGCCAGGCGACGATGCCGCCTCCGACGAGCCAGATCGCGATGGCCGTCAATGCCGTCGCCAGCCCGAAGCACAGCGCCACAGCCTCGCGCGTATGATCGCCGAAATAGCGCGCGCTCGACTTGATGCCCGCGATGACGTCGTCTTCAATATCCTGCATCGCATAGATCGTGTCGTAGCCGACCGTCCAGGCGATCGCTGCCGCATAGATCAGATAGGCCGGCGGGTCGAGCCGCCCGAACACGGCACTCCAGCCGAGCAGCCCGCCCCATGAGAAGGCGAGCCCGAGCACGAACTGCGGCATGTTCGTAATCCGCTTCATGAAAGGATAGATCGCGACGATGGCGAGCGAGGCGATGCCGAGCAGGATCGTGAAGCGGTTGAATTGAAGCAGGACTGCGAGCCCGCCGAGCGACAGCGCGACCATGAACAGCGCCGCCGCCTTGGCCGTCACCTGCCCTGAGGGTAGCGGGCGGCCGCGCGTGCGAGCAACTTCCGCATCAAGCTTGCGGTCGATGATGTCGTTGAAGGTGCAGCCGGCGCCGCGCATCAGGATCGCGCCGATCAGGAAAAGCAGGCAATGCCAGGGATCGGGATAGGGCCGGCCGGCGGCGATCGCGGCGAGCCCGGCCGCCCACCAGCAGGGTAGCAGCAGCAGCCACCAGCCGATCGGCCGCTCGATGCGGGCGAGCTTCAGGAAAGGGCGGGCCGCGCGCGGCGCACGGGTATCGACCCAATGGCCCTTGAGTGCGTCGGGGAGGACGGCGTCAGGTCCGGAGGTGGCGTGGAGCGGCAGGGGCTCCGGCATGGCCGCCTCCGCCGGTTAGAGCGCGCCTTGCGGAACACGCATGCCGCCGCCTGCGCCGCTGGTGATCGAATCGGCGCCGCCGAAGGGATTGGCGCCCTGCGCCTGCTGCTGGGCCTTGCGCTGCATCGCGGCCTGCTGCTTCACTGCATTGCAGGCTTGGCTCCGGAACGTCACGACCTTCTGGTTGTCGGTCTTCATGCCGTCGATGAAGGTAGGCGGGATCTGGCACCAGTCCTGGTTGGCGGTCGCGAATTTGATCGCGGCCTCGCCATTGTTGACCAGACGGCCGAAAGTGCTGCAGGCATCCTGCGGCGTCATCTTCTTCTTGGCCTTCTGCGTAGCCTGGAGTTTGGCGACGATCGACTGGCGTTCGGCGAGCAGCTTCTGGATCTGCTCACAGCCGGAAATCTGGGCCTGGGCCGGTGCGGCAGACATGACAGAAGCCACGGCTAGGCCGATCGTCGTCATCACGCCATATGCCAACCCGCGCCGCATGATGTCCCTCTCCAGCTTGCCGGCCGATTTGGCCCGTTCTTAAATATGTCCTTAACAGCAGGCGCTGTTAACGCGAACGACCCTTGCGAGTCTACTCTTCCTATGTCGGGAGCAGCTCGCTGCTAGTTCAAGATTGTGGCGTTTTTCATGCCACTTTCCACAGCCAAGATCAGCCGCGGAGGCGCCTGCCCACATGTCCGATCCCGATTTCGCCCGCCACCGGCTGTTCATCGACCGCGCCTTTGCGCCGGGCGCGACGCTTCCGCTGGAGCGGGAACAGGCGAATTATCTGCTCAACGTCCTGCGCTTCAAGGCCGACGACACCGTGCTCGTCTTCAACGGGCGCGACGGCGAGTGGCTGGCAAGCCTCGTTCCCGAAGGGCGCAAGCAGGCAACGCTTGCGCTCATCCGGCAGGTCAAGCCGCAGCCGCCGGAGAGCGACCTGCACTATCTCTTCGCCCCGCTGAAGCACGCCCGCCTCGACTACATGGCGCAGAAGGCGGTGGAGATGGGGGCCGGGGTTCTGCAGCCCGTCATCACACGGCGCACGCAGGTGTCGCGGCTCAATCTCGACCGCATGCGTGCCAATGCAGTCGAGGCGGCGGAGCAGTGCGGCATTCTCAGCCTGCCTGCGGTCGAGGCCGAGAAACCCCTCGAAGCGGCCCTCGCGGGCCTCGCTCCCGAGCGACTCCTGATCTTCTGTGACGAGGGGGCCGATGAGGCGAGCCCGGTCGCGGCGCTGGCCGCGCGGGAGCCTGCCCCTCTGGCGGTGCTGATCGGCCCGGAGGGTGGTTTCGACGAGGCGGAACGGCGGCTGATCCGCGCGCGCGCCAACACGCTGCCGATCTCGCTCGGCCCCCGCATCCTGCGCGCCGACACCGCGGCCGTCGCCGCGCTCGCCGTCGTGCAAGCTACGCTCGGGGACTGGTCGCGGCGCTGAGCGGAACGACGTCACTGGTGCGGAGCGTGCGTCCGCCGGGCTTTGCATGAGGCCGCGCATCCTGCGCCGCGCCTGCTGAAAGCCGGCTCGGCGCCCCGCGGGATCTGCTGCCAGCGCCGGGCGGCCTTTCACGAATGCAAGAGCGGGGTCGTTGTCGAGCGTTCGGCGCTCGCCTATGTCTGTCGTCCCGAACCTGCTGCTGCCGGCTCTCGCCGGCGGACTGCGGGTCATTCATGTCTGTTCTGCCGGAGCGCCCATGGCTCGCGACGTGTCCGATTCGACCCCGATCGGTTCGAAGGATGAACTGATCTCCTGGATCGCCGCCGGCGAGAAACCGGAATCCGCTTTCCGGATCGGCACCGAACACGAGAAATTCCCGTTTTACCGGAGCGATCTCGGGCCGGTTCCCTATGAGGGGCGCGCCGGTGCGGGCGGCATCCGTGCCCTGCTCGAAGGCATGCAGCAGCGTCTCGGCTGGGAGCCTATCGTCGATGACGGCAACATCATCGGCCTCGCCGGCCCCGAGGGCGGCGGCGCGATCTCGCTGGAGCCGGGCGGCCAGTTCGAACTGTCCGGCGCGCCGCTGGAGGACGTCCATCAGACGCAGGCCGAACTCGTCGCACATCTCGACGACGCCAAGGCGGTCGCGGAGCCGCACGGCATCGGCTTCGCCGCACTCGGCGCCTCACCGCTCTGGACCCGTGCCGAGACTCCGGTGATGCCCAAGGGCCGCTACAAGATCATGGCGAACTACATGCCGAAAGTCGGCACGATGGGCCTCGACATGATGTTCCGGACCTGCACCGTGCAGGTCAATCTCGACTTCGCCACCGAGGCCGACATGGTGCGAAAGCTGCGGGTTTCGCTCGCCCTCCAGCCCCTCGCAACCGCGCTCTTCGCCTCCTCGCCCTTCCTGGAGCGCAAGCTGAACGGCTTCCAGTCGATGCGCTCCGAGATCTGGCGCGACACCGACAATAACCGTTCCGGCATGCTCGCCTTCGCCTTCGACGAGGGCATGTCCTACGAAGCCTATGTCGACTGGGCGCTCGACGTTCCGATGTATTTCGTCAAGCGTGGCGACACCTATCACGACGTCGCTGGTGCTTCCTTCCGCGATCTGCTGGCCGGCAAGCTGCCGCAGTTGCCTGGCGAACACGCGACCATGTCGGATTGGGCGAACCATCTCTCGACCATGTTCCCGGAAGTCCGGCTGAAGCGGTTCCTCGAGATGCGCGGCGCCGACGCCGGCCCGCCCGAGATGCTGGCCGCCCTGCCGGCCTTCTGGGTCGGGTTGTTCTATGATCGATCGGCTCTCGACGCCGCCTGGGACCTCGTGAAGGGCTGGAGCGCACAGGAACGCCAGGCCCTGCGCGACGCCGTTCCGAAGCAGGGACTTGCGGCGACGATTGCCGGGCGCAAGTTGAGTGAAATTGCCGCCGAGGTTCTGGAGTTCTCGCGCGCGGGTCTCGCACGGCGGGCAAGGCAGAATGCCTCGGGCCAGGACGAGAGCGTCTTCCTCGCGCCTCTGCAGGAGATCGTGGCGCATCGGCAGACTCTCGCCCAGCGCCTGGAAGAGCGCTTTCGCTCGGCGTGGAACGGCAAGGTCGAGCCCGTGATGACCGAGCTGGCCGTGTGAGTTCCTGGCCAGGCCGGCGCCGGGAATCGTGATTTCCGGCGCATTTTTCTGCCGAAATTAACCTGTTGGCGGAAATCTCATGCCTAACCTAACGGCATGAAGCAGATCGCTGCCAGCTTTGCCGGACTTCTTCGCGACGAGCGGGGCGCCACCTCGATCGAATACGCTTTCATCGCCAGCCTGGTCTCGATCGCCATCGTCGGCGCCGCCACGCTGATCGGCACGCGCCTCAATGTGCTGTTCGAGGGGATCATTCCAGGCCTGACGAAATAGCCTGCCGGCGACAGGGCTGCTCCCGGCCTATTCCGCCGCCACCTTGAAGCTCGCCAGATTATCCAGGCTCTGGATGATGTGCTCGGCCAGCGCGTTCGACAGCACCGAAGGGTCGAAGCGCGTGCGCAGCAGCCCGATCTTGCACGAGGGCAAAGTGGCGTATCCTTCGGACGGACCGAGGATGCGCATGCCCGGCCTCACCGCGCTTTCCGGCAGCACCGAAACTGCGAGCCCTGCCAGCACGGCCGCCCCGACGGCGGTCGAGTTCCAGCTCGCATAGAGCACGCGGAAGCGGCGCCCCTTCGACTCCAGCGCATCCACTGCCGCCTGACGCCAGTTACAGGTCGGCCGGCCGAGCGCCAGCGGCAGGGGGTCTTCCTCATGCACGCCGTGGCGCGCCGACGTGACCCAGAGCAGCGGCTCGATCCGAATGATCTCGCCCTGTCCGCGGCTTTCGACATGGGTGATGATGGCAAGATCGATGTCGCCGGTCGCGATGCGTTCCGCCAGCATCGGCGTCGGCTCGCAGACCACCGTGACCTCGGCGCGCGGATTCGAATGAGCGAAGCGGGCGAGAATCTCCGGGAGATAGCGATCGGCATAGTCGTCCGGCACGCCGAGGCGGATGCGGCCCTTCAAATCCGCATCGGCGAAGGAAGCCACGCATTCGAGGTTCAGCCGGACGATGCGGCGCGCATAGTCGAGCAGGCGCTCGCCGTCCTCCGTCAGCTTGGCATGGCGGCCATCGCGTCCGAACAGGGGGCGGCCGACGCGCTCCTCGAGGCGCTTCATCTGCATGGAAACGGCCGACTGCGTCTTGAAGACGATCTCGGCAGCGCGGGTGAAAGACCCGGTATCGGCGATGGCGACGAAGGTCTTGAGCTGATCGGCGTCGAGCACATGAGCCATTGGCGATCCCCATCCACTGCTCATCAATATCAGTGTTGCGAGACATCATAACCATTCGTTTGGCTGATGGCCAGAGCCTCGCTAAGGTCTGCGCAGTCTCCGATCTTTCCAGTCAATGGCGCGTCCGGGCCGGACGGAGATGCCGAGCCAACCTTTCCCGTCCGTTCCGTCCCAGGAGGCTGTCATGCTGATCATGACCTTTGTCGCGAAGCCGCTCTCGATCATCTCGTCGGGTGTGACGCGCATCGCCATTGCTGGTTTCGGCGGGATTGCCCAACTCGTGCGTGCTCTCATTCACCGTCGCGAGGTAATGCGCCTTGCCGAGCTCGACGAGCGCGGCCTCAAGGATATCGGCCTCGTGCGTTCCGATATCGCCGGCGCGCTGGCGACGTCCTGGTACAAGGACCCGTCCGCCGTGCTTCAGGATCGCTCGGAGGAGCAGGCGGATGCTGCCGCGGCGCGGCGCGAGCACGCCCAGCTCCATGCGCCGACACGGCCGAAGCTGGCCGCCAATGCCGATCTAGCGGTTGCACGCTGCGCCTGACCCCTTGGTAGCAGCGTCCCTGCGGGCGGAAGCTTCGTGCTTCCGCCCTTTTTTATGCAATTTTGAACAGATCTTGGCCGCAATAACCCAAATTTCATGATTCTGGCGAAACTTTGCCGCGCCGCTGAGATGGCGGCTGCGTCGGATCTGGGCTGTCGGCATGAAATTGTCTCTGCGCCTCAAGGATCTGCGGATTCGCACGAAGATTGCGATCCCGCTCGTTGTCATGGGAATGATTGGATTGGGCACGGCGATCTATGCCGGCCAGGAATATGCCCGTATCCAGAAGACCTATTCGGATTTGATCGACCAGCGCGCCACGGCGATCCTCGACTCGGCGCAGTCGACGCTGGCGACGAGCTACATCCTGCGCGATCTCTACAAGGCGATCGCCTATCCCGAGTACATGAAGCAGAACGCCACGGCGATCGACGATGTGCGCAAGGGCTATGATCTCGCGCTGCAGCAGCTGGTGAACGCCAAGATCAGCTTTCCGGAGAAGCATGCCGAGTTCGATGTGCTGGCGCGGCGGATCGCCGAGCTCAAGTCCAAGATCGACGACGTGACCAAGCAGGCGGCGCGGGACGAGGATCTGCCGGCGCTCTCGGTGATGTCCGAGCTGGACCGGGCTTTCGGCGCGATCATCGCCGATGCGGTGAAGCTCAACGGCGAGATTAAGGGCGACACGCTGACGGCTGCGCATGCGCTCGACGCCGAGGCCAAGCAGCTCGATTGGTTGATGCTGATCCTGACCGTCGTCGGCACGCTGGTCGGCCTGGCCGGCGCGATGCTGCTCGCCCGCTTGTCGATCACCAAGCCGCTCGATCAGCTCAAGGCACGGATGGCGGATCTGGCCGCAGGCAACTACGCAGTCGAGATCGAAGGCCACGCCCGGCGCGACGAGCTCGGCGCGATGGCGCGGACCGTGCAGGTCTTCAAGGAGAACGGCCTCGCCGTGCAGCGCCTCGAGGTGGAGACGGCTGAGAACCGCGAAGTCTCGGAAACGCAGCGCCGCATCGTCGAGCAGGAGCGCGCCGCCCACTCGCAGGAGCAGGAGCGCCTTGCCGCCGAGCAGCGCCAGGTGATGGACGCGCTCGCCGAAGGGCTCGACCGGCTATCCCGCGGTGACCTCACCTGCCGCATCGATGCCGAACTCGCCGCTGAATACGAGAAGCTGCGCGACGACTTCAATCTTGCTGTCGGCCATCTCGCCGAGACGATCCGGACGATTCAGGAGACGTCCGGCGATGTCGGCAACGCGGCGCTGGAGATCAACACCGGCGCCGACGACCTCTCGAAGCGAACCGAGGAGCAGGCTTCCTCGCTGGAGGAGACAGCCGCGACAACCGAGGAACTCGCGGCTTCCGTCAAGGCTTCCGCTCACTCCTCGCAGCAGGCGGTCGCGCTTGCGGACGAGGCGATGGACGTCGCGCGCAAGGGCGGTGCCATCGTCCAGAACGCGGTCGATGCCATGGCCCGCATCGAGACGGCCTCGCGCAAGATCTCGGACATCACCAGCGTGATCGACGAGATCGCCTTCCAGACCAATCTTCTGGCGCTCAATGCGGCGGTCGAGGCAGCGCGCGCCGGCGACGCCGGCAAGGGCTTCGCCGTCGTCGCCTCCGAGGTCCGCACGCTCGCCCAACGTTCGGGCGCAGCGGCCAAGGACATCACCGCACTGATCACCGAGTCGGGTGCGGAGGTGGCGCAGGGCGTCGGCCTCGTCCGCTCGGCGGGCGCCGCACTGGAGCGCATCGTCGAGGCCTCGGGCAAGGTATCGGCCACGGTCTCGGAGATTTCGGCTGCCGCGACCGAGCAGGCCTATGGCATCGACGAGATGAGCCAGGCCGTTGCCCATATGGACGAGATGACCCAGCAGAACGCGGCGCTCGCAGAGGAGAGCGCGGCGTCCGCCACGGCCCTGGCCAGTCAGATCCAGCGCCTCAACGATCTCGTTGCCAGCTTCCGGACGCGCGACGACCTCGTGGAGCTGCGCAGCATGGCTGCCGCTATGGCGGCACAGGCCGGCGAGGAGCGTCGGCGCGCCTGACGCTTGCGCGATCAGGCGGCCGGAGGGGCTTCCTGTTCCGCTTCGTCGTCAGCCGTTCTGCTTCAGCGGCGTCCCTGGTTGCCGCCGAGCATGGCGTCCAGGATCGACTTCAGCGCGTTCTGGTGCTCGTCCTGGATCTGGCGGCCGTGCTCGAACATCTGGTTGAGCGCGTCGAGTCCGATCGAGCCGGGACCTGGAGGCGAAGAGGAGGGGGATGCCTCCTCCGGCTCCGGTTCGGGGGCAGGCGCGCGGCGCGGCGTGGCGCTCCGCGGCGCGGGGGCGGGCTCAGGCTGCGAGGCAGCTGCGCCGCCGAACATGCTGCCGAGAATCTGGCCGAGCGCGCCGCCGAAGGGGTCGGTCGGGTTGGCCTGAGGATTGGCCTGGGGCTGGGCCCCCGCCTGGCCGAACATTCCCTTCAGGATCGCTTCGAACGGGTTGGCCGGCATCTGCGGCTGCGGCGGGGGCTGCATGCCCGGCATCTGGCCACGCATCATCTCGGCGAACTGGCCGAGAATGCCGCCGAGCCCCTCATTGCTGCTCGATTTGGAGAGGCCGCCCATCAGCATCGCGGCAATGACCGGGAGCATTTGCTTCAGGATTGCCTGGCTGACGCCGCTGGTCGCTGCCGCTTGCGCTGCGATGGCCTGGCTGACCTCGCGCGAGCCGAAGAGCTGGCTGAGCACATCGTTGCCGGCCGATTGCGCGCCGGTGGGAATGCCGCTTCCGGCAGTCTCGAAGAAGCGGGCATAGGGCGAGGCCGTCATCATCTGCGCCAGCGCGCCGAAGGCGAAGGGATCCTGCGTCTGCCGCTGCAACCCCATCGAGAAGGCCGGCAGCAGCGCATCGAGCGCGGCCTGGGTCTGCTGCAGGCTCAAGCCGTATTGCTGGGCGAGATTCGGCACCGCTCGGCCGTTCTGTGCCGATTGCATGATATCGAACAGATTCATCATGGACGCCTCCCCAGGCCGGCATTCAGTTCCGTGCCTGAGTGGACGATAGCAGGGTGTCCTTGTCTGGCAAATCGAGGGTAGCCCGCCGTTGCAGGGCCTCGCGCTCCAGCCGGGCGATGCCGCGATAGGCGAAGATCAGCGCGAGCACGCCGAAGGCGACCGCGCCCAGCGCCGAGCCCGCCAACGCACCCTTCGGCCCGGCGATCTGTGCGCCGAGGAAGGCGAAGGGCATGGTGCCGAGCGTGGCGCGGCCCCAACTGAACAGGGTCGACAGGAACGGCATGCCGAGATTGTTGAAAGCGGCGTTGGCGACGAAGAGCATGCCGACGAAAAACCACATCGGCCCGGCGATCAGGCAGAAGAACTCGACCAGCTCCGCCGTCAGCCCCACGGCGTGGAAGGCGGAGACGATGACGCCGCGCAGCGAAAGCAGCAGCAGCCAGGAAACCAGCACGCAGCCGGCCGCGAAGATCGCCGAATCCGTCAGGCCGCGTCTCATCCGGTCGAAGCGCCCGGCGCCCCAGTTCTGGCCGAGGATCGGGCCGACCGCGCCCGAAAGCGCAAACACCGCGCCGAAGGCGACCGGCACCAGCCGGTCCATGATCGCGAGCGCCGCCACCGCCCCGTCGCCGAAGCGGGCGACGACGCCGGCGAAGACGGCGTTGGCTATCGGGTTGGAGAGGTTCGTCAGGATGGCCGGGCCGGCAATGGCGAAGGTCCGGGCACTGTCCTGGCGAATCCAGCTCAGTCGCGGCCGGGCCATCATGCCGTGAACGACGACGGTCGCGTGGAAGCCGATCGCGACGATGATGATACGCGCCAGCACGATCGCGATCGCCGCGCCGTCCGGCCCGAGCCCGAAGCCGAAGATTAGCAGGGGATCGAGCCCGGCCGTGGCGATGCCGCCGCCGAGCGTCACGAACATCGCCCGGCGTGCATCGCCGATGGCGCGCAGCACGCCGGAGAAGCCCATGCCGATCGCCATCAGCACGTTGGAGGGCAGGGTGATGTGCAGGAAGGAGAGGGCGACGGCGTAGGATTGGTCATGCGCGCCGATGGCACGCAGCAACCAGGGCAGCAGCGGTAGGGCGGCAAGCGACAGCACCAGCGCGACCAGCGCCATCAGGACCATGGTCGAGGCGGCGATGCGCCGCGCGCCCTCGCGGTCACCGGCGCCGATGCTGCGTGAGGTCAGGGCGGCTACCGCGATCATCAGCCCCACATTCACCGAGACCATCAGATAGAGCACGATGGTGGCGAAGCCGACGCCGGCCGTCGCCTCCGGCCGCCCGAGCCAGGAGACGTAGAGCAGCGACAGGAGATCGACGACGAAGACGGCCATCAGGCCGATCGAACCCGTCGCCGTCATCACGGCGACGTGGCGCATCAGCGGGCCTTCGACAAAGATCGCCTGAGCCGGCCGGGACGAGGTGCTGGTCACCGTTCCGGCTCTCCGACGCCGCCGACCGAGACCTCGGCCCCGCCATCGGCGATGACCTGCTCGGTCTCGGCATTGAGGGCCTTGGACTTGCCCTTAGGCTTGACGATGGGCTCCGGCGTCACGCGCGGCACGCGGTTCAGTGCGGCGGCGATGCCTTCGTGGAACTGGATTTCCATGCGCTGGGCGTCCCGATCACGCACATGGTCGATCACGAAATCGGCCTCATCGCGGCTCAGACCCAGGGTTTCGAGCGTGACGCGGCCGAAGCCGAGCGCCGATTCGAAGGTCTCGCGCATCTGGTAGTCGACATTGGCCTTCATCAGCTCGATCGAATGGATGCGGTCGAAGGCGCGCACATGCACGCGCACATGCGGGAACTCGGCCTTGACCATCTCGACGATGCGCAGCGCGGCGTCCTTGTCGTCGATGCAGACACAGATCACCTTGACCCGGCCGGCGCCGGCGGCGCGCAGAACGTCGAGGCGCGTGCCATCGCCGTAATAGACCTTGAAGCCGAAGCGGGCGGCGGCCCTGATCTGCTCGACGTCGGAATCGATCACGGTGATGTTGATGTGCTGCAGGAGCAGCGCCTGCGTCACCACCTGGCCGAAGCGGCCGAAGCCGACCACCATCACCTGGCTGTCGCTGATCCCGTCGAAATCCTCCTCCATCGTCTCCGGCGTTACGCGCGAAAGCAGCACCGCATCAATCAGCTTGGCGACGATCGGGCCGAGCAGCATGCTGATCGCGGCGAGCGCAGTCGCCATCGCCGCCTGCGACGGCGTGAGCAGCCCCTGCGCCAGGCCGAGCGGCAGCAGGACGAAGGCGAACTCGCCGGCCGGCGAAAGCAGCGCGCCGGCCCGGATCGCCTCCAGCCAGGAGGAGCAGGAGATCCGCAGGATCGAGGTGACGACCGCGATCTTGAACAGCACCAGCAGTGGCGCCGCCACCGCCAGCAGCATCCAATTGGACGCGACCAGCTTGAGGTCGAGCGACATGCCGACCGCCATGAAGAAAAGACCGAGCAGCACGCCGCGGAACGGCTCGATATCGGCTTCGAGCTCGTGCCGGAAATGCGAGTCGGCCAGCATCACGCCGGCCAGGAAGGCGCCCATCGCCATCGACAGGCCGACATGCTCCATCAGCAGTGCCGCGCCGAGCACGATCAACAGGGCGGCCGCCGTCATCACGTCCTTGGCGCCGGTATTGGCGAGGATGCGGAAGAATGGGTTCAGCACATAGCGCCCGGCCAGGATGATCGCGATCAGCGCGCCGAGCGCGATGCCGAGGCTGGCGAGCGCGCGCATCGGGGTGCCGGCCTGAGCACCGCCGGTGGTGGCGAGCAGGGGAAGCAGCGCCAGCACGGGCGCAATCGCCATGTCCTGGAACAGCAGGATCGAGAAAGTGCGCCGGCCATAGGTCTCGCTGCTGTCGCCCCGTTCTGCGAGCTGCTGCAGCGCGATCGAGGTGGCGGAGAGCGCCAGTGCTACGCCGACCGCGACAGCGCCCGCGGCGGACAAGCCAAAATACCAGCCGAAGAGACCGATGCCGGCGGCGCTGAGCGCCATCTGCGCGAGGCCCGTGCCGAGAATGTCCTTGCGCATCGAATAGAGGCGCGCCGGCTGCAGCTCGAGACCGACCAGGAAGAGCAGCAGCACCACGCCGATCTCAGCCGTGCTGCGGATGGCATCGGGGTCCTTGATGACGCCAAGGATCGAGGGGCCGATCACGATGCCGGCCGCGAGATAGCCGAGCACCGCCGATTGCCCGAGCTTGCGGAACAGCGGAACGGCAACCACCGCCGCGGCGCAGAAGGTCAGGATCGGCGGCAGGAAGCTGACATGCGAAGTGGCGTCGGCCATACGGAACTCGTGATCGGAAACGGGCGTGGGATGGCCTGGTGCGGTGCTGCGGAGCGGGCGGCCATGGCTCTATCTAGGCTCTCGGCGCCGAGACTGCGAGAGGCAATCGACAGGTCTGCCGAGCCCGCACCGCCTCGCTTCCTTGACATCGCCGCCATCCCGCCGAAAGAAGACCGGCACCATCTGGAGTTCTTTCCGCGCGTGACCAAGCCGCCGCTCGACATCCTGCTCTGTGCCCCGCGCGGCTTCTGCGCCGGGGTCGTGCGTGCCATCGACGCGGTCGAGAAGGCGCTCGCCCTGCATGGCGCGCCGGTCTATGTCCGCCACGAGATCGTCCATAACAAATACGTCGTCGAATCCCTGAAGCGTAAGGGCGCGGTTTTCGTCGCCGAGCTGGACGAGGTGCCCGACGAGACGCGGCCCGTGATCTTCTCCGCCCATGGCGTCGCCAAAGCGGTCCCGGCGGCGGCGAAGGCGCGCAATCTCTTCGCCATCGACGCCACCTGTCCGCTGGTGACGAAGGTGCATCGCGAGGCGGAGGTCCATCACAAGCGCGGCCGCCACATCCTGTTGGTCGGCCATGCCGGCCACCCCGAGGTCATCGGCACGATGGGCCAGCTCCCCGAGGGTGCGATCACGCTGATCGAGACGCTGGAGGATGTTGCCTCATTGACGCCGTCGACCGGCCAGCCGCTCGCCTACGTCACGCAGACCACGCTTTCGGTGGACGATACGCGCGAGATCGTCGAGGCGCTGCAGGCCCGCTTCCCGGAGCTGATCGCGCCCCACAAGGAAGACATCTGCTACGCCACGACCAACCGCCAGGAGGCGGTGAAGCACGTCGCCCCGCAGGTCGACGGGCTGATCGTGGTCGGCTCGCCCAATTCCTCGAACTCGCAGCGCCTGCGCGAGGTCGCCGAGCGCGCCGGCTGCCCGGTCGCGCGGCTCGTCCTGCGCACCGACGAGATCGACTGGTCGGTCTTCGGCAACATCCGCAGCCTCGGCATCACCGCCGGCGCGAGCGCGCCCGAGGTGCTGGTCGAGGAAATCATCGATGCCTTCGCCGAGCGCTACGAGGTCCGCGTCGAGACCGTCTCGACCGCCGACGAGAACGTCTTCTTCCCGCTGCCGCGCGAGCTGCGCGGCGAGGCGGCGCCGACCGCGGCCGAATAACTCCAGCAGATGCATTTTCGAGCGAAGTGGGTGCCGGTTCGCGTGAAGAAAATGCGATAAACCAACTAGAGCATTGCGCGAAAAAGTGGGTGCCGGTTTTTCGCAGAAGCAATGCTCTAAACTTTTAGAATCGATCACGTTTTTCGCATTTTGACGGTTTCGTCAAAATGCGAAAAACGTGATCTAGCAAGAGAGCCTGATCTTGGCCGTCTATACCGAAGTGCCCGATGACGAGATGGCAGCCTTTGTGGCGCGCTATGGCATCGGCGACCTGCTTTCCGCAAAGGGCATCGCCGAGGGCGTCGAGAACTCGAACTATCTGCTGCACACCACCCAGGGCGCCTATATCCTCACCCTCTACGAGAAGCGGGTGAACCCGGAGGATCTGCCGTTCTTCCTCGAGCTGATGCAGCATCTCGCTGCGCGCGGGCTGATCTGCCCCCAACCGGTTCAGGATAGCCGCGGCGAGATGCTCGGTCGCCTTGCCGGGCGTCCGGCCGCGATCGTCACCTTCCTCGACGGGCTTTCCGTGCGCCGCCCCACCGCCGCCCACTGCCAGGAACTCGGCCGCGGCCTCGCCCTGCTGCATGAGGCTGGAGCGGATTTCACGATGGAGCGGGTCAACGCGTTGTCCGTGCCTGGCTGGCGACCGCTGGCGCATCAGGCGGGCCCTGATGCCGACAAGGTCTCGCCGGGCCTCGCACGCCGGATCATGGCCGAGATTGCGGTGCATGAGGCGAGCTGGCCCAAGGACCTGCCGCGCGGCGTGATCCATGCCGATCTCTTCCCCAACAACGTCTTCTTCATCGGCAGCCGGCTGTCGGGCCTGATCGACTTCTATTTCGCCTGCACGGACGCCTATGCCTACGACCTGGCGATCTGCCTGAACTCCTGGTGCTTCGAGGCCGATGGCTCGTTCAATCTGACCAAGGGACAGGCGCTGCTCGCCGGCTACGAGACAGTTCGTCCGTTGAGCCTGGTGGAGATCGAGGCGCTGCCGCAGCTCTGCCGCGGTTCGGCCCTGCGCTTCCTGCTAACGCGCCTGGTCGACTGGCTGAACGTGCCGCCGGGCGCGCTGGTTAAACCGCATGATCCGCTCGAATACGACCGCAAGCTCGCCTTCCACCAGCGCGTCGTCGATGCCCGCGAATACGGGCTGAAGCGGTGAGCGATACTGTCGAAGTCTGGACCGACGGGGCCTGCTCGGGGAACCCTGGACCTGGCGGCTGGGGGGCGATCCTGAGCTATAACGGCGTCGAGAAGGAGCTTTCCGGCGGCGAGGCGCAGACCACCAACAACCGCATGGAGCTGATGGCGGCGATCGCGGCGCTGGAGGCGCTGAAGCGGCCCTGCACCGTCGCGCTGCATACCGATAGCCAGTATCTGCGGCAGGGCATCACCGGCTGGATCCATGGCTGGAAGAAGAACGGCTGGAAAACGGCCGACAGGAAGCCGGTGAAGAATGTCGAGCTCTGGCAGCGGCTCGAGACCGCGCTCGGCCGCCACAAGATCGAATGGAAATGGGTCAAGGGCCACGCCGGCGACGAGATGAACGAGCGCGCCGACGCGCTGGCGCGCGCCGGCATGGCGCCGTTCAAGTCGGGGCGGTAGCGGCTCATCGAAGAGCGATCCTTGCGGCTTCGACGCGGCGTCGCAGCTCGGACGATTCTCCTCAGCGCCAGCCGAGCGCCGGTGCGACGTGCTTCAGGATCGCCTCGATCACATGGGCGTTGTAGTCGACGCCGAGCTGGTTCGGCACCGTCAGCAATAGCGTATCGGCTTCGGCGATCGCTTCGTCCTTGCCCAGTTCCTTGATCAGCTTGTCCGGCTCGTCCGCATAGCTGCGCCCGAAGATGGCGCGCGTGTTCTCGTCGATGAAGCCGATCTGGTCGTCGCTCTGGTTGCCGCGGCCGAAATAGGCGCGGTCGCGGTCATCGACCAGCGCAAAGATGCTGCGGCTGACAGAGACGCGCGGCTGGCGAGCATGGCCCGCCTCCTTCCATGCCTCGCGATAGGCGCGGATCTGCTTCGCCTGCTGGATGTGGAACGGCTCACCCGTTTCGTCGTCCTTCAGGGTCGAGCTCTGCAGGTTCATGCCGAGCTTTGCCGCCCAGATGGCGGTGGCGTTCGACCCGGCGCCCCACCAGATGCGCTCGCGCAGGCCCTCGGAATGGGGCTCGAGCCGCAGCAGGCCGGGCGGGTTCGGAAACATTGGCCGTGGGTTCGGCTCGGCGAAGCCCTGGCCGCGCAGCATGTCGAGAAAGACCTCGGCATGGCGCCTGCCCATATCGGCGTCGCTCTGGCCCTCGGCCGGTTCGTAGCCGAAATAGCGCCAGCCATCGATCACCTGTTCCGGCGAGCCGCGGCTGATGCCGAGCTGGAGCCGTCCGCCGGCGATGAGGTCGGCCGCGCCGGCATCCTCAGCCATGTAGAGCGGGTTTTCGTAGCGCATGTCGATCACGGCGGTGCCGATCTCGATGCGCTTCGTCCGGGCGCCGATCGCGGCCAGCAGCGGGAAGGGCGAGGCGAGCTGCCTGGCGAAATGGTGGACGCGGACATAGGCGCCGTCGAGGCCCAGCTCCTCCGCCGCCACGGCGAGATCGATCGATTGCAGCAGCGCATCGCCGGCCGAGCGCGTGCCGGACTGCGGCGAGGGCGCCCAATGGCCGAAGGAGAGAAAGCCGATCTTCTTCATGACGCGCCTGTCGCTGGCTGCGGGCGCGAGATGCGCCCCGCAGGGGGACAGCTCGGCGGGCGCCGCGAAGCGGTTCCGCTCAAGCCTGCTCCCAATATAGGCGCTGGCATGGCCGTTGCGATTGCGCCGATGCACGCGTGCCTGTGCGTCTGTGCAGCCCCAGCGTGCGTCAGCTCACGCGACGACGGCCGACCGCTCGTCACGCCAGCGGCTGGCGGTAGACGATGAAGCCCGACTTGTCGGCGACCTTGTTGTAGAGTTCCTGCGCCTGCAGGTTCGACTCATGCGTCTGCCAGTAGACGCGGAAGCAGTTCTTCGCGCGCGCCATCTCGTTCACGGCCTCGATCAGCTTGCGCCCGACGCCGGTGCCGCGCGCCTCCGGCACCGTGAACAGATCCTGCAGATAGCAGATATTCCGTTCACTCCAGGTCGTGCGGTGGATCACCCAGTTGGTGATACCGAGCGCCTTGTCGCCCTGTAGCGCGATGAAGCCGCCCATCGGCTCCTGACCGCCGGTCAGCCGTCCGAAGGTGATCTCGTCGAGCTCTGGTGGCAGCGTCGCCTTGTAGAAGGTCAGATAGCCCCGCCAGAGCGGCGTCCAGGCAGCGCGATCAGCGGCTTCGAGCGGGCGGATGGTGATATCAGGCATGCAGTCTCTCCTCCAGGGCGGAAGCTAGCCGGCGGTCTCGGCCTTGTCTCATGACAAGCCGCGATCGGATCGATCAGCGGTCGGCAGGACCCGTGAAAAAACCGTGGTCCGCTGCTTGTCGGACCCGCCCAGGAAGCGGCCGACGCGCCGGCTTCGGAGGGAAGGCAGGCGCCTGGTGGGACCGGCGGCTCAAGATCCGTTGCGGAAGTTCAACATCAACCACGAGCAACTGGCCTACATGTTCTCCATTATATGGCTTAGACTTGCCGCATGGGACTATTGACCTTCAGTATCAACGTCACCCTGGACGGCTGCGTCGACCACCAGGAGGGAATTGCCGACGACGAGACGCACGCCTTCTTCACCCGCCTTATGGATGAAGGCGGGGCGATGTTGTGGGGTCGCGTCACATACGAGATGATGGAGGGCTACTGGCCGGCAGTCGCCCGCGGCGACGAGGAGGCGCCGCCTGCGATACGCGAGTGGGCGGTCAAGCTGGAGGCCAAGCCGAAATACGTGGTGTCGTCGACGCGAACGGCCTTCCCGTGGACCAACAGCCACCACATCGCCGGCGACCTGCGCACGGGCGTGCAGAGGCTCAAGGACGCGACCCCGGCCGGCGTGCTCCTGGGTAGCGGCACGCTCGCGACCGAGCTGGACCGGCTGGATCTGATCGACGAGTACAAGCTCCTCGTGCACCCCAGGATCGCCGGCCACGGCCCAACCCTCTACCAGAGCGGGCTGCCCAGCACGCGACGGCTCGAGCTGATCTCGGCCAAGCCGCTCCGCAGCGGCGCGATCGCCATGCATTACCGGCGCGTGCGCTGACCCAGCGCAGCCTCTTCGCGCCCAACTCGCGGGCCTGCAGGTCATAGGAAGCCTTCTCGCCGCGCAACACGGCATACCCGCTGCTTCTGCCATGGGCGCTCGGTTGATCAGGCCGAGGCCTTGTGGGCAATGGCGACTTCCCACCCATCTGCGACATTCGCCACGTCTGGCGGCTTGATACCCATGGCCCAATAGAAAGGCCCGCGCGATGACCTCGCGCGGGCCTGGCAACTGGCGATCGAAAAAACTCAGAGCTGCTGGAGCATGGTCTCGGCGCCGGAGGCGTCGGCCTTGCCGGCCGCTTCCTCGACGTTGAGGGATTTCACGACGCCATCTTCCACCAGCATGGAATAGCGCCGCGAGCGCGTGCCCATGCCGAAGCCCGAGCCATCCATCGACAGGCCGATCTCCGTGGCGAAATCGGCGTTGCCGTCCGAAAGGAACTCGATGACGCCGGCGCCGCCGGTCGCCTTCGACCAGGCGTCCAGCACGAAGACGTCGTTGGTCGATGTCACCAGAATGGCGTCGACGCCCTTGGCCTTGATCTCGTCGGCCTTGGCCAGATAGCCGGGCAGATGGTTCTTGTGGCAGGTCGGCGTGAAGGCGCCCGGCACGGCGAAGAGCACGACCTTCCGGCCCTTGAACAGGTCGTCGGTCGTCCTGGCAGCCGGGCCGTCGGCGGTCATGACGCGGAACGTCGCCTGCGGAAGCTTGTCACCCACCTGGATCGTCATTGCGTCTTTCTCCGTGAAGCCCGCGGCGCGAAGGCCGCTTCGCCTCAGGGATTAGGGCTTGCCGGCGGGGATGTCGAGTTCGAGCCGCGTCTCGACGGGCTTGGGCGTCCCGCGAATGGTGAAGATCAGGGGGACGGGGCCCGCGGCACTCTTCGGGCGTTCGTTGATGCGGATCTGGGCGGCGACCGTGCCGTCGCTCTGCGGCGTCAGCCGGGACTTGCCGAAGGACCATTGGCCGGGCCCTTCGACGAAGATGTCCTCGATCTTGCCCTCGGGCGGCGGCTGCAGGACGAGCCTGAGACCGGGATCGACGACGGTGTCGTCAAGCTTGGCCTCGAGGATGGAGGTCTTCTCCTTGTGGGGGCCGGGTTTCGCCGAGACCGGCACGCGCGCCTCGAAACTCTCCAGCCGCGGCGATGTCACGGTCGTGACGCCCGGCTCGAGCCACAGGCTGGCCTCGCCCCTGGCGGGAATGCAGATCTTCTCGCAGACCGCATAGTCGAGCTTGAGCACGATCATGACGGGCCGGGACGGATCGACCGGTTGAACCGAGATCGGAATCACGACTTCCCCGACATAGCCGATGGAGTAGCCGGCTGAATCCTGGAACCGCTCCGGAACGGGCCAGCGCACGTCGAGCCCGCCGATATTGGTCGAGCCCGACCAGTCGAAGTTCGGCGGCACGCCGAACTCGCCGGGGCTGCGCCAATAGGTCTTGAAACCCGGAGACATCACGATCTCGACGCCGACGCGCTGCTTGCCCGTCGGCGTGGTCGGGCCGGCGATCAGGCGCAGCTTCGCATGCTCGCTCGCCGACCAGGGCGATATCGCGGCTTCGGTCGGAGCCTCCTGCGCATGCGCGGCAGCGCCGAGCGCGAGGGGCATCATGGCCAGCAGGGAAAAAACGCGGTTCACGACCCTGCATTATCCATTGCGAAACTGAAAAGCGAACAAAACCTGCGTCTCATGTCCTGAATTGGCCGGTCGCCCGAAACATCCATCGTTGCGCAGGAATGGGGCGCAATCGCGATAAGGACCGCACCACCGCGCACAGCCTGAGCCAGCGATCCACCCGGATTTCTGCGAAGCCGGAAGGCCGGAAAGACGGCGGGCTGATATCCAGCCTTGCCGAGACTCCCCGACAGCATCTAGCATGCGGGGGATGAAGATCGGCTCACAACCCCGCCTCGGCGGCCGCAGCTATCTCGACGGGCAGTGCCTCATCGCGATGCCCGGCATGGCCGACACGCGCTTCAGCCGCAGCGTCGTCTATGTCTGTGCGCACTCCGAGGACGGCGCCATGGGCATCATCGTGAACAAGCCGGCCGGCGACACCAAGTTTCCGGATCTGCTCGTTCAGCTCGACGTCATTCCGTCCGAGGAGATCATCCGGCTGCCCAGCAGCGCCGAGCGCATGCAGGTGCTGCGCGGCGGCCCGGTCGAAACCAAGCGTGGATTCGTTCTGCATACGGCGGACTTCTTCCTCGAATCGGCAACGCTCCCCATCGATGAAGGCATCTGCCTGACGGCGACGCTCGATATCCTGCGCGCCATCGCGATCGGCAGCGGGCCGGAAAGCGCTATCCTCGCGCTCGGCTATGCCGGCTGGGCCGCCGGCCAGCTCGAGGCGGAGATCCAGTCGAATGGCTGGCTGCACTGCGCGGCCGATCCGGCCCTGCTGTTCGACGAGAGCGTCGAGACGAAGTATCAGCGGGCGCTGCACAAGCTCGGCATCGAACCTGCGTTTCTCTCTCGCGACGCTGGCCACGCCTGAGGTGCCACCGTCAAATGCTCGGGCCTGACCCGAGCATCTCGTGACCCAGGATCTATCGCGTTTCACCCTGCCCGAGATTCTCGGACTTGCGCTTCGCTTCGTCCGAGAACGGCGGTTGAGGTTTATGCCACTTCGGTTGCCGCCGAAGCTGCCGCGCCCATCAGGCGCCGCGCCTCGGCCGCGGTCATCGGCTGGCCGAAGATGTAGCCCTGCGCGTACTGGCAGCCGATCTGGTAGAGCTCGATGGCGTCGGACTCGCTCTCGGCACCCTCGGCCACGACATCCATGCCGAGATCGGAGGCGAGTTGCACGATCGAGCGCAGGATCACCGGCGGGCGGCCATTGCCCATCTGCCGCACGAAGCTCTGGTCGATCTTGATCGTGTCGAAGGGAAAGCGCTGCAGATAGGACAGCGAGGAATAGCCCGTCCCGAAGTCGTCGAGCGAGAGACCGGCGCCGAGGTCCCGGATGCGCTGCAGCATCTGCGCGGCGTATTCCGGATTTTCCATCACCAGGCTTTCGGTGATTTCGAGCTTGAGCGTGCCCGGCAGCACGCGCCGCCGCCCGAGAACGGTCTTCACGTCGTGCAGCAGGTCGTGGCGGAGCAACTGACGGCTCGAGACATTGACGCTGGCGAAGATCGGCGGGTCGACTTCGAGTGCCGCCTGCCAGGCTTCGAGCTCGCGTGCCGTCTTCTCCATCACGTAGACGCCGAGATCGACGATCAGCCCAGTTTCCTCGGCGATGGCGAGGAAGTCCTGCGGCATCAAGCGCCCCTCACGCGGGTGGTCCCAGCGCACCAGCGCCTCGAACCCGGCGATGGTGCGGTCCTCCAGCCGGACGATCGGCTGGTACATGACCTGGATCTCGTTGCGCTCGATCGCCCGGCGCAGGTCGCTTTCCAGCGCGAGCCTGTCGTTGCGGTCGGTCCGCATCGCCGGAACGAAGACCTCGATCTTGTTGCCGCCCTGGCGCTTGGCATGAGCCATGGCGAGCTCGGCGTTCTTCAGCGCATCGTCCTTGCGCGCGGCAGGCGAGGGGTCGAACAGGGCGAGCCCGATCGAGGGCGTCAGCACGATCTCCCGCTCGGCATAGGTGATCGGCGTCGAGACGGCCCGGCGCACGAGCTCGGCCAGTGCCAGGATGCGTTCGGGATCGCGCTCCGAGACCAGGATCATCGCGAAGGTGTCGCCGCCGATGCGGGCGAGCGTGTCCTGCGCCCTGAGCAGCCGGCCAAGGCGCCGCGCTAGCGTCAGCAGGATCGAGTCGCCGGCTGAGAAACCAACCGATTCGTTGACCTGCTTGAAGCGGTCGACATCGATGACGAGCACGGTCGGGCGGATATTGTCGTCGGCGCGGGTGAAGCCGAAGATCGCGCCGAGCCGGTCCTGGAACAGCTTGCGGTTGGGCAGCCCAGTCAGGTTGTCATGGACGGCGTCGTGCAGCAGGCGCTCCTGGGCCGTGCGCTGCTCGGTGACGTCCGAGAGCGTGCCGATGACGCGGATGACTTCGCCGTCCGAGCCGATGACGGGCCGCGCCTTGACGTTGAACCAGTGATAGGCGCCGTTGGCGGAGCGCAGGCGCAGGTCGAGATTGAGCTTGCCGCGGCGTTGCTCCAGCACGGCGTCGAGCGTGACGCGGTAGCGGTCCCGGTCGGCGACATGCATGTGCTCCAGCCAGCGCGCGGCCGAGCCTTCGAGCGAGCCCTTGGGCAGGCCGAGCAGCGTCTCGATCTGCGGCGAGACGAAGACCTTGTCGGAGCTCACGTCCCAGTCGAAGACGAGGTCGCCGGAGCCGGAAAGCGCCAGCGCCCGCCGCTCCGTGTCCGAGACCAGGCCCTGCGAGATCGCGCCGCCGGCGAAGGCGTGCTGGATCACGGTAAAGCCGATCAGCAGCACGATCAGCACGAGGCCGCCCAGCAGGGCAGGCGCCACGAGGTCGCGCTGGAACTGCCCGGTTACGGTGAAGCTCGCTGCCGTGACCCAGACCGCAAGCAGGAACCAGGTCGGGATCAGCATGACCGCGCGCTCGTAGCCATGTGTCGCCAGATGCACGACCAGCACGAAGCCGACGGCGGCGACGGCGGCAATCGAGATGCGCGCGATGCCGGAAGCCATCGGCGCGTCGAAGACGGCGAGGCCGATCAGGCCGGCGAGGCCGATGATCCAGATCGCGGTGACATGGCCGTAGCGCACATGCCAGCGTGACAGGTTGAGATAGGCGAACAGGAAAACGAGCAGTGTCGCGGCAAGCACGACTTCCGCACCCGCCCGGTAGATGCGCTCGATCGCCGGCGTGAGCGGGAAAAGGCGCTGGAAGAAGCCAAAATCGAGGCCGGCATAAGCCAGCACCGCCCAGGCGAGCGCTGCGGCGGCCGGGAAGATCACCGCGCCCTTGACCACGAAGATGATGGTCAGGAAGAGCGCGAGCAGGCCGGCGATGCCGATGATGATGCCCTTGTAGAGGGTCAGGCCGTTGGTCTTCTGGCGATAGGCTTCCGGCTCGAACAGATAGAGCTGCGGCAGGTTCGGCGATTTCAGCTCCGCCACGAAAGTGACGGTCGTGCCGGGGTCGAGCGTGATCAGGAAGACGTCGGCGTCGGGGCTTGCCTCGCGGTCCGGCGAAAGGCCCTGGCTCGCCGTCACCGCCTCGATGCGCTTGTCGCCGAGGTCGGGCCAGACCACGCCGGAGCCGATCAGCCGGTGGAAGGGCGCGACCAGAAGCCGGTCGATCTGCTCGTCCGAATCGTTCGTCAGCGCGAAGACGATCCAGTCCGGCCTGGCGCCCGATTCGCGCGCCTTGACGGCGATGCGCCGGACGATGCCGTCCGGCCCCGGCGCGGTCGAGATCTGGATGACGTCGCCGTCCGATTTGTTGCGCTCGACGACATTGGTGAGATCGATCACCGGCACGTCGACCGGCACACGCACCGCATCGACGGCGCTGGCCGGCGTCACGGTCGCGAAACTGAACCACAGGGCAAGGCCGGCGACGGCGAGGCCGATCCGGAGGATGCGCTCGGAAATGGACAAGCTGTGCTCGGCTATCAGGCGGGAGACAATCATTCGAACTTGAACGAAAATCCCTACTGGGCGCTCATGGCAAGGGCAAGGCAGCGCGTGGCTGTGGTCAACCGCTGCCTTCACGGCTTCCCTCCGGGCAACGCATCGCCCGAAAGCAGAGCGTAGAGCAGATGGTCGGCCCAGACGCCGTTGATCTTGAGATAGGCGCGCGCCAGCCCCTCGTGCTGGAAACCGACCCGCTCCAGCAGGCGGCGTGACGGCTCGTTGTTCGGCAGGCAGGCGGCCTCGACCCGGTGCAGCGCAAGCTCGGAAAAGGCAAAGCGCACCGCGCCACGCACAGCCTCGGCCATGTGGCCCCTGCCGGCATGGCGCTTGCCCATCCAGTAGCCGAGCGTGCAGGCTTGGGCCACGCCGCGGCGGATGAGGCCAAGGGTCAGCCCGCCGAGCAGCGCCTCCGTATGGGCTTCGAAGATGAAGAGCGAATAGGCTTCGTCGCTAGCGATCTCGCGTGCTGCCCGCTTGGCGCGCAGTCGGAAGGAGGTCCGGGTCAGATCGTCCTCGTTCCAGGTCGGCTCCCAGGGCGTCAGAAAGTCGCGGCTTTCGATGCGCAGCACGGCCCAGGCGGAGTAGTCGCTGGCTTGCGGCGCACGCAGATAGAGATTCTGCGTCCGTATCAGCGGGCGGCTCGGCGGCTCGCTCGGGAAACGGAAGAGCGCCATCGCCGTTCAGTCCGCGGCCCGGGCCGCCTGGCGCAGGCGCTTGGCTGCGGGAATGCCGTGGATCGGGCCGATCGCGGCAATGGTCGGCTGGTGGCCGAGCAGCGAGCGACCTGCCGCGCGCACGTCCTCGAGCGTCACCGCGTCGAGACGGGCCGCCAGTTCCTCGCGCGGGATTGCCCGGCCGAAGATCAGCACCTGCCGGGCCATCTGCTCCAGCTTGCCGCCGGGGCTTTCGAGCGAGGCGAGCAGCCCCACCTTCATCTGGGCGCGGGCCCGCGCCACTTCGACTTCGCTGACATCCTCCGCCGCCTGGCGCAGGCAGCCGAGCGCGACCTCGATCAGCTCGTTCGCATCCTCAGGCGCGGTGCCGGCGCCAATGCCGAAGATGCCGCAGTCGGAGAAGGGCCAGTGGAAGGCATCGATCGCATAGGCCAGGCCGCGCTGCTCGCGCACCTCCTGGAACAGCCGCGACGACAGGCCGCCGCCCAGCACCGAGGCGAAGATCTGCAAGGGGTAGTGCATGCCGCCGGTGAAGGGCTTGCCGGGCAGGCCGAGCACGAGATGCACCTGCTCCTCGTCGCTGCCGATGCGCGCCTCACCGCCCCGATAGTTGCCGGGTTCGCGCTCCGGCATCTTGGCGGGGCGGGCCGGCAGCTTCGACAGATGTTCGCGGGCAAGCGCCACCAGTTCGTCATGGCTGACGGCGCCGGACGCGGCGAGCACCATGTTGCCGGCGTGGTAGTTGCGGGCGAGATAGGCGCGGATCGCCTCGGGGGTGAAGCTTTGCACCGTCTGGGCCGTGCCGAGGATCGGCCGGCCGATCGGCTGGTCGGGGAAGGCGGCCTGCAGGAAGCGGTCGTAGACGAGGTCGTCCGGGGTGTCCTGAACGGCAGAGATCTCCTGCAGGATCACGCCCTTCTCGCGCTTCAGCTCCTCCTCGGTGAGGGCGGGCGAGGTGACGATGTCGGCGAGGATGTCGACGGCAAGCGCCAGATCGGTGCCGAGGACGCGGGCGGTGTAGCAGGTATATTCGACGCTGGTCGCCGCGTTGAGGTCGCCGCCGACGCCCTCGATCTCCTCGGCGATCTGGAGGGCATTGCGCCGGGCCGTGCCCTTGAACGCCATGTGCTCGAGCAGATGGGCGAGGCCGTGCTCATGCGGCAGCTCGTCGCGCGAGCCGGCGCCGATCCAGATGCCGAGCGACACCGTCGCGGCATGATCCATGCGCTGCGAGACGATGCGCAGGCCCGAGGGCAGGGGGGTCAGCTGGACGTCGGGGTCATGGGCGCCTTCAGGCCGCGCCGATGCGGCGAGCTCGACGGCCTCGATCGGGGTGGTGGCGCTCACGCTGCCGCTCCGCGGACGGCGCGCGCATGCTCGCGCACGAAGGTTTCGACCTTGCCGAGATCGTTCGGCAGCAGCGTCAGACGTTCCTTGCGCTCCATCAGATCGGCGAGATGGGCGGGCAGCTCCGGCGCGACGCCGCTCGCGGCCTTCACCGCCGCCGGGAACTTGGCGGGATGAGCCGTGCCGAGCACGATCATCGGTGTCGCCGGATGGCGCTTGAGCGCCTGCCGGGCAGCGCCGACGCCGATCGCGGTGTGCGGGTCGAGGAGGTAGCCGGCCTCGGTCCAGCTCTTCTTGATCTCGGCCGCGACCTCCTCCTCGCTCCGGGAGGCAGCGTCGAATTCGCCGCGGATGCGCTGGAGCGCTTCACCCGCGATCTCGAAGCGGCCGGATTGCTGCAGCGACTGCATCAGCCGGCGGACAGTGGCGCCGTCGCGGCCATGCGCTTCGAACAGCAGCCGCTCGAAATTGGACGAGATCTGGATATCCATCGAGGGCGAGGTCGTCGCCGCCACGCCGCGCATCTCGTAGGCGCCGGTTTCCAGCGTCCGCGCCAGGATGTCGTTGCTGTTGGTGGCGATCACCAGMCGCTCGATCGGCAGGCCCATCTGCTTGGCGACCCAGCCCGCGAGGATATCGCCGAAATTGCCGGTCGGCACCGTGAAGGAGACCTTGCGCTCCGGCCCGCCGAGCGAAACGGCCGAGGTGAAGTAGTAGACGACCTGCGCCGCGATGCGCGCCCAGTTGATCGAGTTGACGCCGGACAGTCCGATCTCGTCGCGGAAGGCGTGATGGTTGAACATCGCCTTCACGAGGTTCTGGCAGTCGTCGAATGTGCCTTCGACCGCGATGGCATGGACGTTCGGCGCATCGACCGTCGTCATCTGCCGGCGCTGCACGTCGGAGACGCGGCCCTGCGGATAGAGGATGAAGACATCGACGCTCTTCAGCCCCTTGAAGGCGTCGATGGCGGCGCCACCGGTGTCGCCGGAGGTCGCGCCGACGATGGTGGCGCGCTGGCCGCGCTGGCCGAGCACATGGTCCATCAGCCGGCCGAGCAACTGCATCGCCACGTCCTTGAAGGCGAGCGTCGGGCCGTGGAAGAGCTCCAGCACGAAGAGATTGTCGCCGATCTGCGTCAGCGGGCAGACGGCCGGATGACGGAAGCCGGCATAGGCCTGACGGATCATGCCGGAGAGCGCGCCGCTCTCGATGTCGCCATCGCTCAATGCGCCGAGCACGCGCTCGGCCACCGCCGTATAGGGTTTTCCGGCGAAACCGGCGATCTCCGCCAGCGCGAGAGTCGGCCAGCTCTGCGGCAGATAGAGGCCGCCGTCGCGGGCGAGCCCGGTCAGCAGCGCGTCGGAAAAGCTGAGCGCCGGGGCTTCACCCCGGGTGGAAACATGCAACACGATCTTGGCCTCGGTGATCTCAATCTGATGCTATAGGCCGGTCCGGCGGTTTCGGCAAAACCTGAGCGACATCAGGCCGGTGCGGAACCTTTCCGCGCCTGCCAGACATAGGCCGCGAAGACGCCGAGCAACGTCAGCGCCAGCCCGAACCAGGTCAGGGCATATTGCAGGTGGTTGTCGGGAATGCGGTCGATGAGCTCGCGCACATCGACGCCGGCCGGTGGCTTGAGGCCGTTGCCCTCGCGTTCTGCTTCCAGATAGAACGGAGCCGGCGGCAAGCCGAGCGAGGCGGCGATCCCTGCGGGGTCGCGAGTGTAGAATTCGCGGATGGCCGGCAGGTCTTGCGGCGTAAAGCTGTTGCGGGTCTCGGGTGCCCGCAGGAAGCCCGTGACGGTGTCGGGGCCGCTCGCCGGTCCGATCTGGCCCATGCGGCTCTCCGGCACGAAGCCGCGATTGACCAGGATGATCCCGCCATCCTCGAGCCTGAAGCCCTGGAACACCCAACGGCCGAAGCCGGAGAGCTGCCGCGAGCCGGGCGGCCCGGCGGCAATCGTGGTGCGGACGCCGGCGATCGGCCCATCAACATAGGTGCCCTTGGCGGTGACGCGGGTGAGGTCGAGCGCCGCTACGTCGAGCTTCGCCCATTCGGCGCTGGGCGGGATCGGAGCGGGCGCTCCGGCGGCTTGCGCCTCCAGGCGCCCGATATAGGCGTGCTTCTCCTGCATGCGCTCGAGCTGCCAGGTTCCGAGGATGCAGAGGATCACCGCGCCGATGATCGTCAGGAGCGTTGGCAGGAGCAGCCCGGGTTTCCGGTCGCTTGCGGGTTGCGCGGTCACTTCGCCCGCCTGCCTTCCTCGGCCTTGTTGGCGTATTGCAGCGCCACTGCCAGCCCCTTCAGCGGCCTCAGCAGTGCGAGGCAGATGACCAGTGCCAGCGGCAGCCACATCAGCAGGTGCAGCCAGATCGGCGGTTCATAGGCGATCTCGACATAGAGTGCCGAGCCCAGCACCACGAAGCCGGCGATCAGCATGATGAAGACGGCCGGTCCGTCTGCCGAATCGGCGAATTTATAGTCGAGCCCGCAAGCGCTGCAGCGCGGCTTCAGCTTGAGGAAACCGTCGAACAGCGCGCCTTCGCCGCAGCGCGGGCAGCGCCCGGCCAGCCCCGTGGAATAGGGGGAGGGATGTGTAGGTTCAGGACCGGCCATCGCAGCCTCCAAAGCGGGAAAGGCGGCCTCGCGGCCGCCTTTCACCAGACGATAACCGCGAGGGCGCGGTAGGATTCGTGACCTAGTGCGCAGCGGCTGCGTGCGCGCCGGCGCCCCAGACATAGATCGCGGCGAACAGGAACAGCCAGACCACGTCGACGAAGTGCCAGTACCAGGCGGCGAATTCGAAGCCGAGATGCTGCTGCGGCTTGAAGTGGCCGAGATAGGTCCGGTAGAGGCAGACCGCCAGGAAGATCGTGCCGATGATGACGTGCGCGCCATGGAAGCCGGTCGCCATGAAGAAGGTGGCGCCGTAGATGTTGCCCTTGAAGGCGAAGGTGGCGTGCGAATACTCGTAAGCTTGGCACAGCGTGAACAGGACGCCGAGGATCACGGTGAGCCACAGGCCCTGCTTCAGGCCAGCGCGGTCGTTGTTGATCAGAGCGTAGTGTGCCCAGGTCACGGTCGTGCCAGAGGTCAGCAGGATCAGTGTGTTGAGCAGCGGCAGGTGCCAGGGATCGAAGGTCTCGATGCCCTTCGGCGGCCAATGCCCGCCAGTGAACTCGTAGCGGAGATAGTTGATCTGCTCGCCCGAGAAGAGGCTGGCGTCGAAATAGGCCCAGAACCAGGCGACGAAGAACATCACCTCGGAGGCGATGAACATGATCATGCCGTAGCGGTGATGCAACTGCACGACGCGGGTGTGGTGGCCTTCCTTCTCGGCCTCGCGGATGACGTCCATCCACCAGGCGAGCATGGTGTAGAGCACGCCGAGCAGGCCGGCGCCGAAGACCAGCGGGCCGATATGCATGCCGCCGACCGGCAGCGCCTTCATCCACATCACGGCGCCGATCGCCATGATCGTCGCGCTCGCGGCGCCGACGAGCGGCCACGGGCTCGGATCGACGAGGTGGTAGTCGTGGTGCTTCGTATGGGCCCCGGCCATCGTATTCAGTCTCCGCGTACGACGTCTTGTCCGCGCTTTTGCTCTAGCGCGTTCTACAGTTTCGAATTGCCCGCGTCACCCTTGACGGAGCCGGCCTTGTCCTCGGCGACGGGCTGGCCCGACTTCGAGGCGAAATAGGTATAGGACAGTGTGATGGCGTGGACGCCGTCGAGCTCGCGATTCCCAGCGATTTCGGGGTCGATATAGAACACCACCGGCGCCTCGAAGCTCTCGCCGGGCTTCAGCGTGTGCTCGGTGAAGCAGAAGCACTGGATCTTGACGAAATAGGCCGCGGCCTTGTCCGGTGCGACATTGTAGGTCGCAATGCCGGTCACCGTGCGGTCCGAGCGATTCGTCATCTTGTAGAACACGGTCTGGGTCGCGCCGACGCGAACCTTGATCTCCGGGCTCTCCGCTTCGAACTTCCAGCCAAGCCCCGGCGCGACATTGGCGTCGAAACGCACCGACATCGTCCGGTCGAGGATCTTGCCGGCGCCGGCCGTGCCCACCATCGGCGTGCCGCCGAAGCCGGTGACCTTGCAGAACAGGTCGTAGAGCGGCACCGCCGCGAAGGAAGCGCCGAGCATGCCGAAAGCTACACCGACACAGATCAGTGCGGTGCGCGCCGGATTGCCCTTAGGCTTCTGCGGGACGGGATTCGTCATCACAGCGGCCGGTTCAGGATCGCGGGGCCGGTCTTCACCAGCGTCACCACGAAGAAGAAGATCACGAGCCCGCCGAGCACCAGCGCGAGCGCGATGGAGCGACGGCGGCGGCGTGCCATGTCTTCCGGCGAGAACGGCGCCGGCGCGGGCTTCTGGGGGCGTTGCTCGCTCATCCGATCACCTTCGGCAGGGCCCACATCAGGCCGAGCCCGTTTTCGACGAGCAGAACCGCGAAGAGCAGGAAAAGATAGATGATCGAAAAGCCGAACAGCGACCAGGCTGCCTTCACGGCGGGCTGGCCCTCCGTGCGGCGCCAGACCTGGATCGCGAGCCAGATCATCGCCAGCCCGGTCGTCATCGAGACGGCCAGGTAGATCAGGCCGCCGAAGCCCATCAGCGCCGGCAGCACGGCGACAGGAGCCATGATCAGCGAATAGAGGACGATCTGCCGGCGGGTCGCGGCCGGGCCGGCGACATTCGGCATCATCGGGATGCCGGCGCGCTCGTAGTCGCCGGACTTGATCAGCGCCAGCGCCCAGAAATGCGGCGGGGTCCACAGGAAGATGATCGCGAACAGAACGAGGGAGTGCCAGCCGAAATTGCCGGTCACCACGGCTTCGCCGATCATGGGCGGGAAGGCGCCCGCGGCGCCGCCGATCACGATGTTCTGCGGCGTCCAGCGCTTCAGCCACATCGAGTAGACGACGGCGTAGAAGAAGATCGTGAAGGCCAGCATGAAGGCCGCGAGCGCATTCGCGATCAGGCCGAGTACCAGCACCGAGCCGATCGAGAGCGTCAGCCCGAAGGCGAGCGCCTCAGAGGGCAGAATCCGGCCCGCGGGGATCGGGCGCTTGGCCGTGCGGCTCATCAGCGCGTCGATGTCGGCGTCGTACCACATGTTGAGGCAGCCCGACGCGCCGGCGCCGACCGCGATCGCCAAAAGCGCGGCGAAGCCGAGGACGGGGTGCAGGGAGCCCGGTGCCGTCGCCATGCCGGTCAGCGCCGTCACCACGACAAGCGACATCACACGCGGCTTCAGCAGCGCGAAGAAGTCGCGCGCCTCTCCGGTGGAGGCGGTCAGGCCGTCGGTGCGGGTTTCGAACGCAGCAGACATCGGTTGGATCGTCTTCGTACTCTTGTGAACCGCGCCCATGGGCGCAGGGTGTTCGCGGCTGGATCGTGCCGCCCGTCTCCGGAACGCCTCGCAAGGCGCTCGGGGGAGGGGCGGCGGCGGGCCCCATGAGGCCCGCCGCCGTTGTCTCAGTGGTCCGAGCCGGTAATGCGCGGCAGCGTCTCGAACTGGTGGAAGGGCGGCGGCGAGGACAGGGTCCACTCCAGCGTCGTCGCGCCTTCGCCCCACGGATTGTCGCCGGCGAGCTGCTTGCGGCTGAAGGCCACGGCGATGCCGTAAAGCCAGATCAGCAGGCCGGCTGCGAAGATGTAGGAACCGATCGACGACCAATAATGCCAGCCGGCGAAGGCGTCGGGATAGTCCACATAGTGACGCGGCATGCCGGCGAGCCCGAGGAAGTGCTGCGGGAAGAACAGCAGGTTCGCGCCGATGAAGGCGACCCAGAAGTGCAGCCGGCCGATCCAGTCCGGCATCACATAGCCGCTCATCTTCGGGAACCAGTAGTAGAAGCCCGCGAATATGCCGAACACCGCGCCGAGCGACAGGACGTAGTGGAAGTGGGCCACCACGTAGTAGGTCGCATGCAGCGAGCGGTCGACACCGGCGTTGGCCAGCACGACGCCGGTGACGCCGCCGACGGTGAACAGGAAGATGAACCCCATCGCCCAGACCATCGGGGCGGTGAAGCGGATCGAGCCGCCCCACATCGTCGCGATCCAGGAGAAGATCTTGATGCCCGTCGGCACCGCGATGACCATCGTCGCGAACACGAAGTAGCGCTGCGTGTTGAGCGAAAGGCCGGCCGTGTACATGTGGTGCGCCCACACGATGAAGCCGACCACGCCGATCGCGACCATGGCGTAGGCCATGCCGAGGTAGCCGAAGATCGGCTTCTTCGAGAAGGTCGAGATGATGTGGCTGATGATGCCGAAGGCCGGCAGGATCATGATGTACACTTCGGGGTGACCGAAGAACCAGAACAGGTGCTGGTACAGGATCGGATCGCCGCCGCCGGCCGGATCATAGAAGGTTGTGCCGAAGTTGCGATCCGTCAGCAGCATGGTGATCGCACCGGCGAGGACCGGCAGCGAGAGCAGCAGCAGGAAGGCGGTGACCAGCACGCCCCAGGCGAACAGCGGCATCTTGTGCATGGTCATGCCAGGCGCGCGCATGTTCAGGATGGTGGTGATGAAGTTGATCGCGCCCAGAATCGAAGCCGCGCCGGCAAGGTGCAGCGACAGGATGCCGAAGTCGACCGAGGGGCCGGGGTGGCCGGCGGTCGAGAACGGCGGATAGACCGTCCAACCCGTGCCGACGCCGTGCGCGCCCGGGGCGCCTTCCATGAACATCGAGATGATCATGAGCACGAAGGCTGCGACGGTGAGCCAGAACGAGATGTTGTTCATGCGCGGGAAGGCCATGTCCGGCGCGCCGATCATCAGCGGTACGAACCAGTTGCCGAAGCCGCCGATGACCGCGGGCATGACCATGAAGAAGATCATGATCAGGCCGTGGCCGGTGACGAACACGTTGTAGCTCTGGCCGTTCGCGAAGATCTGCACGCCGGGGTACATCAACTCGATACGCATCATGATCGAGAGGAAGCCGCCGACGAGGCCCGCGATGATCGAGAAGATCAGGTAGAGCGTGCCGATGTCTTTGTGGTTGGTCGACAGAAGCCACCGGCGCCACCCGGTCGGGTGGTCGTGATGGGCCTCGTCATGGCCGTGAGCGTGCTGAGCCGCTGTTGCCATCGTGTTGTCTCCTCGGCGAATTACTTGGACGCGGCGGCGAGCTTGATGCCCGCGTCTTCGGCATTGGCGAATTTCTGCTTCGCTTCGGCGAGCCAGGCGGCGTAGCGCTCCTGGCTGACGACGCGGAAGGCGATCGGCATGTAGGCGTGGTTCTGGCCGCAGATGAACGAGCACTGGCCGTAATAGATGCCTTCGCGCTCGGCCTTGAACCAGGTTTCGTTCAGGCGGCCGGGGATCGCGTCGATCTTGATGCCGAAGGACGGCACCGTGAACTTGTGGATGACGTCGGCGCCGGTGACCTGGACGCGGACGATCTTCCCGACCGGCACGATCGCCTCGTTGTCGACCGCGAGCAGGCGCGGGGCCTCGGCCTCGGCGATCTTCTTGCTCGCGATCGCCTCGGCGCGCTGCTTCTCGTCCAGCATCAGCGAGTCGAAGCCGAAGGCGCCGTTGTCCTGCGCGTATTCATAGGACCAGTACCACTGCTTGCCGGTGACCTTCAGGGTGAGGTCGGCCTGCGGCACCTCGAGCTGCAGCTTGAGCAGGCGGAAGGAGGGAATCGCGATGACGACGAGGATCAGGACCGGGATTACCGTCCAGCACACTTCGAGCAGGGCGTTGTGCGTGGTCTTGGAGGGGACCGGGTTGGCCTTCTCGTTGAAGCGGAAGACGACATAGATCAGCAGCGCCAGCACGAAGAGCGTGACGACGCCGATGATGATGTTCAGCCAGTCATGAAACCAGTGAATGAATTCGGCGACGGGGGTCGCGGCGCCCTGCAGGTTCATCTGCCAGGGGGAAGGCATGCCGGTGCCGGCGACGGCCGGGACGGTCGCCAGCGCGGCGACGGCAAGGGCCGTGGCGGCCGCGGTTGCAAAGGTCCTGCTCAGAAATCGCATCGATCCGACATGCTCCTCAATCGACCTGCATGGGAACCGACCGGCTTTGCCCCACGCACGAAGGGGCGACCGCGAAGGTCGCCTCGTTCTTCGGGATTGCGATAAATCAAAGATCACGCTTGCGCCAGTGGGGCAATGACACGGTCCATCATCATCAGTGCGGCATAATCGCGCGAGGCCTTGACGGAACCACGCCCGCACCCGCGTGCACGCCTTGACAGGGCCGGGCCTGCATGGTCCCAACGCATTTTATGTGAAGAGCGGTAGGATTCTCTGGCGCTGTCGGCGTTTTGCCTGAATCTTGCGCTTTTGCTGCGGTTTCTGGACGGGTTTCGAAGGATGGCAGGGATGATGAGGATCATCGGAGCGGCAGGCGCCTTGGCGCTGGCGCTCATGGGGACGAGCCTCTACGCCGGCTCCGCTCTCGCGCAGGGCGCGGTGCGTTCCACACATGGCGATTGGCAGATGCGCTGCGAAGTGCCGCCCGGCGCCAAGGCGGAGCAATGCGCGCTGGTCCAGAACGTCGCGGCCGAGGACCGGCCGAATCTGACGCTCCTCGTCATCGTGCTGAAGACTGCCGATCAGAAGAGCCGGCTTCTGCGCGTCGTCGCGCCGCTTGGCGTGCTGCTGCCATCCGGCCTCGGCCTCAAGATCGATGACAAGGATATCGGCCGCGCCGGCTTCGTGCGCTGCCTGACCACCGGTTGCGTTGCCGAGGTCGTCATGGACGACAACCTGCTCGGCCAGCTCAAGGGCGGCAAGAGCGCGACATTCATCGTATTCCAGACGCCGGAGGAGGGGGTGGGCGTGCCCGTCTCGCTCAACGGCTTCGGCCCCGGCGTGGAGGCGCTGCCTTGATCGACCAGACTCTGACTGCGGGCCGTTGGCTCGCCCTGCCGCTGCTTTGCCTGGGTCTCGCCGGCTGCGGCTCCTCCTCATCGCCCTCCGCCGGCAGCACGGCGCTCAACATGCTGATGTTCCAGTCCTCGAAGCCGCCGGCGCCTGACCAGCTGCCGAAGGAGGAGGAACGGAACGATACGGTCTGCCCGGAGGTCATCATCGCCGATGGCGGCGCCGCGATCCGCGCCCAGGCCGGTCAGGACAGCAGCGGTCTGCGCTACCAGGTCTCGATCACCAACGTCGCGCGCGAGTGCACGCCGACCGGCAATGGCGGCTTCCGCCTCAAGGTCGGTGTCGAGGGTCGTGTGCTTCTCGGCCCGGCCGGCGGCCCGGGCAGCTACGGTGCGACCTTGAACACGACGGTGACGCGCGGCACGGCGACGGTCGCGCGCCGCGGCTCGCGCGTCGGCGGCACGATCCCGTCCGGCCAGAGCGGCGTCGACTTCTCCCATGTCGAGGACGGCATCGTCGTGCCGGCTGGCAATGGCGAGGTCGAGATCATCGTCAGTCTCGGTCAGGGTGGTGCTGCCGCCCCGGCGCGGCATCGCCGCCGTTAAAAGCAGCTTTGCCGTGAAAGAAGGCGCCGCCCGGATTGACTGGGGCGGCGCCTCCTGTATCTCTGCCCAAGCCGCATATCCCCGCGGAAGAGACCGGGCCTGATCCGTCAGGACCCGGCGCCGAAGGCGCAACCGCCCCGGAAACGCTCAGGCAACAAGGACCGCTGGGGATTTGGCGCTCTGGAAAGAGGCGGGAAGCGATTCCCGCCCACCGACGGGTGTAACTCGTCCGGCCTCACGGTCAGGCGGGGAAATCTCTCAGGTCCCAAGACAGAGGGGGCGCGTTCCGGACGATATTGTCCGGGGCTTGCGCTTGACTCTGGGAGGGGCACGCCATGGCGGCCGAGGCCACTATCGATACCGCCGGCGCGCCCGCGCCGCTGAAGACGCCGCTTCATGCCCGCCATGTCGCGCTCGGTGCCCGCATGGTGCCCTTCGCCGGCTACGACATGCCGGTGCAGTACCCGGCCGGCATCCTGACCGAGCACAACTGGACGCGCGAGAAGGCAGGGCTCTTCGACGTCTCGCATATGGGCCAGGCCTTCCTGGTCGGCCCCGACCACGAGACCACGGCAAAGGCGCTGGAAGCGCTGATTCCCGCCGACATCGTCAATCTCGCGCCCGGCAAGCAGCGCTATTCGCAGCTTCTGAACGAGGAGGGCGGCATCCTCGACGACCTGATGGTGACGCGCTCGATCGATCCCGATGAGGATGGCGCGCTCTATCTCGTCGTCAACGCCGCCTGCAAGGACGCCGACTACGCCCATATCGAGGCGCGCCTCCCGGCGAATGTGAAGTTGGTCAAAGCCGAGCATCGCGGCCTGATCGCGCTGCAGGGGCCGGGCGCCGAAGCCGCGCTCGCGAAGATCGCGCCGGAAGCCGCCGAGATGGGCTTCATGACATCGCGCACCATGAAGGTCGCGGGCATCAAGGCCAATGTCAGCCGCTCCGGCTATACCGGTGAGGACGGCTACGAGATTTCCGCGGCCGCGGCCAAGATCGGCGAGATCTGGGACACGCTGCTGCTCGACGCCAGCGTCAAGCCGATCGGGCTGGGCGCCCGCGATTCGCTGCGGCTCGAAGCGGGCTTGTGCCTCTACGGTCACGACATCGACACCGCGACCTCCCCGATCGAGGCCGCGCTCAACTGGTCGATCCAGAAGCGCCGCCGCGAAGAGGGCGGCTTCCCCGGAGCAGCGCGCATCCAGCGCGAACTGGTCGAGGGCGTCTCGCGCGTCCGCGTCGGCCTGCTGCCGGAAGGTCGCGCTCCGGCCCGCGAGGGGACTGAGATCGCGACGCCGGAAGGCGAGGTGATCGGCTCCGTCACCTCGGGCGGCTTCGGCCCGACGCTGAACGGCCCCTGCGCGATGGGCTATGTAGCCAAGACCCATTCCGCGCCGGGCACCAAGCTCAACCTCATCGTGCGCGGCAAGCCGCTGCCGGCGGTGGTGGCGCCGATGCCTTTCGTTCCCAACGGCTACAAGCGCTGATCTGATTTTTCGATTTTTCGCCAGGAGGAAACCATGGCCGAGACCCGCTACAGCAAGGACCACGAATATATCCGCATCGATGGCGACGTCGGCACTGTCGGCATCTCCGACTATGCCCAGTCCCAGCTCGGCGACGTCGTCTTCGTCGAGCTGCCCACGGTCGGCAAGGCGCTGACCAAGGGCGGCGAGGCCGCCGTCGTCGAGAGCGTCAAGGCCGCTTCCGAGGTCTACGCCCCGGTTTCCGGCGAGGTCGTCGAGGTCAATGCCGAGCTCGAAGGCGCGCCGGGCACCGTCAACGAGGACCCGGCCGGCAAGGGCTGGTTCCTCAAGATCAAGATCAAGGACGCGGCCGAACTCGACGGGCTGATGAACGAGGCCGAGTACCAGAACTACGTGAAGACGCTCTGAGTACGAGCCGCACGTCATTCTCGGGCGGCGCGAAGCGGCGACCCGAGAATCTCATGACGAGAAGATGCTGGTTGAAGAGATGCTCGGGTCAAGCCCGAGCATGGCGTCGTTGAAAACCGCGCAGAGCACAATAGGAACCCCCCATGCGCTATCTCCCGCTCACCGATACCGACCGCGAGGACATGCTCGCGCGGGTCGGCGTCTCCGACATCGATGCACTGTTCAGCGATGTGCCCGCCGGAAAGCTCCTGACGGCCCCGGTCGATCTGCCCCGCGCCAAGGGCGAGCTCGAGGTCGAGCGAATTCTCGGCAAGATGGCCGGCAAGAACATTGCCGCCTCCGCTGTGCCGTTCTTCGTCGGCGCCGGCGCCTACAAGCACCATGTCCCGGCGACGGTGGATCACCTGATCCAGCGCTCGGAATTCCTGACCAGCTACACGCCCTACCAGCCCGAGATAGCGCAGGGCACGCTGCAGTATCTCTTCGAGTTTCAGACGCAGATCGCCGCGCTGACCGGCATGGAGGTCGCCAACGCCTCGATGTATGACGGCTCGACCGGCACCGGCGAAGCGGTCCTCATGGCGCACCGCGTCACCAGGCGCCGTAAGGCGGTGCTCTCCGGTGGCCTGCACCCGCACTACACCGAGGTGGTGAAGACGCTCTCGGAGATGGCGAATGACGAGGTCGTGGCGCTGAAGCCCGACGTCTCGGCCGGCGAGGACATTCTTTCGCAGATCGACGACAGCGTTTCCTGCGTCGTCGTTCAGTCGCCGGATGTCTTCGGCAACCTGCGGGACCTGAAGCCGATCGCCGAGAAGGCCCATGCCCATGGCGCGTTGCTGATCGCGGTCTTCACCGAGGTCGTCTCGCTCGGCGCGGTGACGCCTCCGGGCGCGCAGGACGCCGACATCGTCGTCGGCGAGGGCCAGTCGATCGGTAACGCGCTGAATTTCGGCGGCCCCTATGTCGGCCTCTTCGCCGCCAAGTCGAAATATATCCGCCAGATGCCGGGCCGGCTCTGCGGCGAGACGGTCGATTCGACCGGCCAGCGCGGCTTCGTGCTGACGCTCTCGACCCGCGAGCAGCATATCCGCAGAGACAAGGCGACCTCTAACATTTGCACCAATTCCGGCCTTTGCGTGCTGGCCTTCACCATCCACATGACGCTGCTGGGCCAGACCGGCCTCGCCCGTCTTGCCGAGGTGAACCACGCCAATGCCGTGAAGCTCGCCGACGCGCTCGCGGGCGTCGAAGGCGTGACCGTGCTGAACGAGAGCTTCTTCAACGAGTTCACCGTGAAGCTGAAGAAGCCCGCTGCCGAGGTCGTCGAGGTGCTCGCCGCCAAGGGCATCCTGGCCGGAGTCCCCGTCTCCCGCCTCCTGCCCAAGGCCGGGCTCGACGACCTGCTGATCATCGCCTCGACCGAGGTGAATACCGATGAAGACCGGGCGGCCCTCGTGGCGGCGCTCGTGGAGGTGCTGTGATGCTGAACCGTCAGGGACGTCCCACCCAGGCCGGCGAGGCCTCGCACGAAGAGCACCTTACCTTCACCGGCAACAAGGCTCTCCAGCAGATCGAGCCGCTGATCTTCGAGATCGGCCATCACGAGGCGACCGGCGTCGACATCGACAAGCCGGCGCGGTTCAAGTCGCGCCTCGGCAAGCACGCCCGCCAGGGCGAGATCGGCCTGCCTGGCCTCTCCGAGCCCGAGACGATGCGCCACTATGTGCGCCTCAGCCAGAAGAACTACGGCATCGACACCGGGCTCTTCCCGCTCGGCTCCTGCACGATGAAGCACAACGCCCGCCTCAACGAGAAGATGGCGCGGCTTCCCGGCTTCTCCGACGTGCATCCGCTGCAGCCGACCTCGACCGCGCCCGGGGCGCTCGAGCTTATGCTGGAGCTTTCCCGCTACCTGATGACGCTGACCGGCATGCCGGCGGTGGCCCTCTCGCCGAAGGCCGGCGCCCACGGCGAGGCCTGCGGCATGATGGCGATCAAGGCCGCGATCGCCGCCAAGGGCGAGGGCGCGACCCGCAATGTCGTGCTCGTCCCCGAATCGGCTCATGGCACCAATCCGGCGACGGCGGCCCTGATCGGCTTCTCGGTGCGCTCGGTTCCCGCCCGTCCGGACGGCACCGTCGCGGTCGAGGACGTCAAGGCGCTGCTCGGGCCCGAGGTCGCCGCGATCATGCTGACCAACCCCAACACCTGCGGCATCTTCGAGCCGCAGATCGTCGAGATCGCCGCGGCGATGCATGAGGCCGGCGCCTATTTCTACTGCGACGGCGCCAATTTCAACGCGATCGTCGGCAAGGCCCGTCCTGGAGATCTCGGCGTCGATGCCATGCACATCAACCTGCACAAGACCTTCTCGACGCCCCATGGCGGCGGTGGTCCCGGTGCCGGCCCGGTCGTGCTCTCCGAGCGTCTGGCGCCCTTCGCGCCGGTGCCCTTCATCCATGTCGAGAACGGCAAGCCGCATCTGATCGAGTCGCGCGGTGAGGCGCCGGTGGGCAACCAGCCCTTCGGCCGCATGACCGCCTTCCACGGCCAGATGGGCATGTATGTCCGTGCGCTCGCCTATATGCTGAGCCATGGCTCGGACGGCATGCGCCAGGCTTCCGAGGATGCGGTTCTGAACGCGAACTACATCCGCGCCGGGCTCGCCGACCTGATGTCGCTGCCCTTCCCGGACCATCCGTCGATGCACGAGGTGCTGTTCGACGACGAGTGGCTGAAGGGCTCGGGCGTCTCGACGCTCGATTTCGCCAAGGCGATGATCGACGAGGGCTACCATCCGATGACGGTCTATTTCCCGCTCGTCGTTCACGGCGCCATGCTGATCGAGCCTACCGAGTCGGAATCGAAGGCCTCGCTCGACCTCTTCATCGCGACGCTCCGCGACCTCGCCATGTCGGCCAAGGGCAATGACAAGGAGCGCTTCACGAGCGCGCCGCATCATGCCCCGATCCGCCGCCTCGACGAGACCCGCGCCGCCCGCCAGCCGGTGCTGAAGTGGGAAAAGCCGGCTCCGGGGAAGGCTGCCGAGTAAGGCGCTCCAGCCCATGCTGACGGCATTCGTCAGCATGGTGAAGGACGACCGCCACTTCTTAAACATTCCTTGACCATGTCGAGGAATGATCCCCCGGTGCCGCTCTCTGCGGCCCGGGGGTTTTCATGTCTATGCGTCCCTCCATCCTCGCCGCGGCGGCCGCGCTCCTGCTGGCCTCGACGGCGATCGTGCGTGCGAACGAGCCGAGCTACGGCCCGAACACCTATGACCGCACGCTCGAAGCGCTGATCGCCCATGAGGATGTCGCCAGCCGCGGTGGCTGGCCTAAGGTGCCCGGCAGCGCCAGCGCCCTGAAACCGGATTCGCAGGGCGCGGATGTCATCGCGCTGAAGCAGCGGCTGCTCGCCAGCGGCGATCTCGCGCCGGAAGCCATGGCGGGCGACAGCTATGACGCAGTCGTAACCGAGGCCGTGAAGCGCTTCCAGCGCCGCCACGGCCTGTCGGATCTCGGCACGGTCGGACGCCTGACCCTCAAGGCCATGAACACGCCGGTCGAAGCGCGCCTGAACCAGCTTACCGCGACACTGGAGCGCCTCAAGGGCAACGGCTTCAACTTTGCCAGCCGCTATGTCGTGGTGAACATCCCCGGCGCCAGCGTCGAGGCGGTCGAGAACGGCACGGTCGCTCAGCGCCATCTCGCCATCGTCGGCCGGCCGGACCGGCCTTCGCCGGTGATCCAGGCCAACATCACCTCGGTCAACCTCAACCCATACTGGACGGTGCCGATGTCGATCGTGAAGGCCGACGTGATCCCGCATATGCGCAAGGATCCGGGTTTCATCGCCAAGTCGAACATGAAGCTGCTCGGTGCGGAGAACAAGGAAATCGACCCCAAGAGCGTCAACTGGTCGACCCTGACGAATCCTTATTTCTACGTGCGTCAGGAGCCGGGGCCGACCAACTCGCTCGGGCAGCTCAAGATCGACATGCCCAACAGCGATGCGGTCTACATGCATGACACGCCGAAGAAGACGCTGTTCCGCAACGACGTGCGCTTCAATTCATCTGGCTGTGCGCGCATCGAGGGCGTCCGGGATCTCGCGGCCTGGCTGCTGGAAGGCTCGGAATGGAACCGCCAGGCGATCGAGGATGAGATCGCCAAGGGCGAGCGCAAGAACATCCCGCTCAAGAAATCTGTGCCGGTCGCCTGGGTCTATCTCACCGGCTGGCAGGGCGCGGACGGGCAGGTCCAGTTCCGCGACGATATCTATGGGCTCGATACCCCGCAGGGCATCGTCACCTCGACGATCCAGCCGCGCAAGCCGAAGCCGAAGGCGGCCGCCGCTCCTCCGGCGCGACCGGCTATCCGCCCGGTGACCGCGGCAGGCAGCGCTCCTGGCCCGGCGACAACCGCAAGCAACTGAAGGCGGGCTGAAGCAAGCCTGCGCCGTTCTCGGGCGAAGCGGAGCGCAGACCCCCAGAATCTCGAGATGGAACCGGCGCGAGGGGCTGCTTCGGCATGATGCTCGGGGCGCGCCCGAGCAGGACGCGTCCCTCTTCTCTTGCCAGGCGTCAAAATGAAAACGCCGCGCTCCGAAGAGCGCGGCGTCGAATTTTTGAGCAATCGGGCTGAGCTCAGTTGAGCTTGGCCTTGACTTCGCTCAGCCCCGCAGCGAAGGCGGCTTCGCCAGCCTTGCCGGCCATCTGGCCGCGCAGGATGGTCTCGGCCGCCTTGGTGGCAGCCTCCGCAGCGGCGGCGCGAACCTCGGCCTCGGCCTGGCTTTCGGCCTGGGCGATCTTCTCCTCGGCCGCCTTGGTGCGGCGGGAGACGAAATCCGCAAGCTTGGCCTCGGCTTCCGCCGCGAGACGCTTGGCCTCTTCGTTGGCGGAAGAGACGATCTCGGCAGCCTCGGCCTCGGCGGCCTTGCGCTTCGCATCGTACTCGGCGAGCAGCTTCTCAGCCTCCTGACGCAGGCGGCGGGCTTCCGCCAGTTCCTGCGCGACCTTCTCGCCGCGAGCGTCGAGAGCCTTCACGATCGCGCCCGGCACGCCGAACTTGACCAGAATGGCGAGGAAGATGACGAGCGCGACGCCGACCCAGAAAGTATCCATCTGATCTCTCCTCAGCCGCGGGTCAGGGCCTGGTCGACAGCCGCCGACGCCTCGTTGGCGCTGGGAGCCTGACCGGTGAGCTTGGTGACGATGGCGACGGCAATGTCGCCGCCGAGATCGCGCACATTGCTCATGGCATCGACCTTGGTCTTGGCGATGGCCGCCTCGGCCTGGGCGAGCTTGGCGGCAAGCTCTGCCTCGGTCGCGTGGCGCTGGGCCTCGCTGGCCTTGGCGCCGGTGTCGCGCGCCGTCTGGGCGATGCCCTGGGCGTTCTTGCGAGCCTCGCCGAGGGCCTTTTCATAGGCCTGCGCCATGTCCTCGGCCTTGGCCTGCATCTGCGTGGCCTGATCGAGATCGCGGCCGATCGTCTCCGCGCGCTCCTCCAGGATGGAGCCGAGGCGCGGCAGCGCGACCTTGGACATCAGCCAGTAGAGAGCTGCGAAGGTGATGGCGAGCCAGAACAGGTTGCTGGCGAAGTGAGCCGGGTCGAAGGGCGGGAAAGACGCCTTCTCGCCGCTCAGGCCGTGTTGCTGCTCGGCAGCCTGCGCCGCGCCAGCCAGCAGAGTGGCGAACGAGGCGACAGCCACCGGCCATCCTTGTCCGACGAACCCTGAAGATCGAACCGGCATGGGGTGCCTTTCAGCGCAGAGAAAAGGAACCGCCGCGCACGTGGCCGAAAGATGGCCGGCGCGCGCGACGAGAAAGCGGTCGACGATAACGTCAGACCACGAAGAGCAGGACGAGCGCGACGACGAACGCGAAGATGCCCAGACCTTCGGCGAGCGCCGCGCCGATGAAGGCGCGCGGGAACTGGCCGTCGGCGGCCGACGGGTTGCGCAGGGCGCCCGAGAGGAAGTTGCCGAAGATGGTGCCGACGCCGATGGCGGCAAGGCCCATGCCGAGCGAGGCGAGACCAGCGCCGATGAACTTGGCTGCAACAGGATCCATGATGTTTCTCCAGTGTGGAAGGCTAAAGGGCGGGTTGAACTCTCGCGAGCGCGGCTTGGGCTCAGTGGCCCGGGTGCAGCGCGTCGTTGAGATAGACGCAGGTCAGGATCGCGAAGACGTAGGCCTGCAGAGCCGCGACGAGGACCTCGAGCGCGGTGAGCGCAACCGCCAGCAGCAACGGCAGCGGCGCAATGGCGTAGCTGAGCACGGCGCCCGAGCCGAGCAGCGCGACGACGAAGCCACCGAAGACCTTGAGGGCGATGTGGCCGGCGAGCATGTTGCCGAACAGACGAAGCGAGAGCGAAACCGGCCGCGACAGGAAGGAGACCGCCTCGATCAGCACCATGAAGGGCAGCAGCCAGCCGGGCACGCCTGACGGCACGAAGAGGCCGAAGAAATGGGTGCCGTGCTTCACGACGCCGTAGATCACCACGATGCTGATGACGAGCAGCGCCAGGGCGGCGGTGACGATGATCTGGCTAGTGACGGTGAAGGAGCCGGGCAGCAGGCCGAGCAGATTGCTCGCCAGCACGAAGGTGAACAGCGAGAACACGAAGGGGAAGAACTTCAGCCCCTCTTTGCCCATGACGCCGGTCATGGTCGAGGCGACGAACTCATACATCATCTCGGCGAGCGACTGCAGGCGGCCGGGAACGACCGCACGCTGGCTCGAGCCGTAGATCATGATCGCCGAGACGACGGCGAGCACGATCACCATCCACAGCGAGGTGTTGGTGAAGGAGAGGTCGATGCCGAACGGCTTCAGCTCCACGATGGGAGCAATGTGGAATTGGTGGATCGGATCGATTCCGCCGCCGGCCGCCATGGTCTCGTACCTCGTCGCGCGGCCCGGAGGGGCCGCCTTTCGATCAATTCGCCTTCGGGCCGCCGTTCGACCCTGAGGTCGGACGCGAACCGAGCCGATAGACGGATCTGAAGCCCGCGATGGCTCCGATCACCAGGAAGGCGATCAGCAGGAACGGGGACGTTCCCAGCCACCGGTCGCCGAGGTACCCGATCAGGGCGCCTGCGATGATGCCGCCTGCGAGATCCGTCGCGGCGCGAAAGCCTGAGGACATCGCACCCGCGAGGGCCTTGTCCTCTCCAGCCGGGCCCGCGCCCGGCTTTTCGGTCTCTTCCGCCCGTTTGATCGCGGACTTCAGGGAACCCAGTCTTGCGCGCAACTCCGAGTCTGAGGCGTTTGGGTCGGGTTCGGACATGGTCTTGGCCTCCGTCTTGACCGCGTTTACGCCGCGATCCAGCGAAAAACCACTATAACCACGATCAAACCCGCGCATCGAGCCGTCGTCAGCACGGCCTCCTTTATTGACAGCCCCCGGCGCTGTCAAGGCACGTGGATAACACCTAACACATTGGAATATTTGGAAATTCGGGCTAGGTGCGACATTCTTGCCGCAATGCGGTGCCGATTGTGGCATTTTTTCAGCCAGGAGAACGGCGTCCTCAGCCGGCGTCGCGAATGCGCTCGGCGGTGGCCAGGTCGACCGAAACCATCTGGCTGACGCCGCGCTCGGCCATGGTCACGCCGAAGAGCCGCTCCATCCGCGCCATGGTGATCGGGTTGTGGGTGATCAGGATGAAGCGCGTTTCGGTGTTTCGCGCCATGTCGACAAGCAGGTCGCAGTAGCGTTCGACATTGGCGTCGTCGAGCGGCGCGTCGACCTCGTCGAGCACGCAGATCGGCGATGGGTTGGTCAGGAATACCGCGAAGATCAGCGCGGTCGCGGTCAGCGCCTGTTCGCCGCCCGAGAGCAGTGTCATCACCTGCGGCTTCTTGCCGGGAGGGCGGGCGAAGATCTCGAGCCCGGCATCGAGCGGATCTTCCGAATCGACCAGCCTGAGTTCCGCCTCGCCGCCGCCGAACAGCACGCCGAAGAGCCTCTGGAAATGGCCGTTGACGATCTCGAAGGCGGCGAGCAGCCGCTCGCGCCCCTCGCGGTTCAGCGCCCCGATCGCCTGCCGCAGCCGGCGGATCGCTTCGGTCAGGTCATCGCGCTCGCCGGAAAGTCCCTCGCGCTTGGCCTTCACCTCGGCCAGTTCGTCCTCGGCTCGCAGATTGACGGCGCCGAGTCGCTCGCGCTCGCCTTTGAGATTGGCGAGCCGCCGCTCGACCGTCTCCGGCTCCGGCAGCGCGTCGCCATGCTTGATTCCGGCGATGGTCTGGAGCCCATCCAGCCCGGTCTCGAGCCCGTCCTCGATCTGGCGTGTGATGTCGGCGACCCGCTGGCGCGCAGCGTCCAGCCTCGCCTCTGCCGAGGCGCGGCGCTCACGCGCGCCGGACAGCCCTTCGAGGGCGATGCGTGCCTGCCGGTCGGCCTCCGCCAGCGCGGTTTCGCCGGAGGCAAGCTTGTCGGCCGCCGCGCGGCGCGCACCCTCGGCCTGCTCGATCTCGGCGACGAGCCGGCGCCGCTCGGTCAGGAAGGTGTCGGGCGCTTCCAGCAGCGTCTTCTGCTCGGCGCTGGCGACCTCGATCCGGTGCCGCGTCTCCTCGGCGGTCTGGAGACTGGCCGTCGTTCGTTCCTTCCAGGCCTTGATGTCGGCGGCGATAGCGGCACGGCGCCGGGTGCGCAGTTCGGCTTCTCGGGCCAGGGTCTGAACGCGAGCGCGCGCATCGGAGGCGGCGGCGCGGGTCTCACCCAGCAGCACGCGGGCCTTGAGCAGCGTGTTTTCGAGCTCGGCAGAGGCGGGCAGGGCGGCGAGCCCTGCTTCTTGTGCTGCAGCTTGCTGAGAGGCCTCGGACACGGCCTGGCCGAGCCGCTTGATCGCCTCGGCCAGGGTTGAACGCTTGACCAGCGTCTCAGCCGCCTTGCGCTCGGCGGCGGTGAGCTGTTCGCGGGCCTGATCGACAGTGCGGCGCGCCAGCCGCGAGGCCTCGATCGCAGCGGTTTCTGCCTGCGCTGCATTGCGCGCCTCGGCGCCGACGGCATCCAGCACTTTACGGGCGGCGTCCGCCGCCTCGCGCGCGGCCTGTGCCTCACGTTCGAGATCGACGAGGCGATTCTTCTCCGAGAGCCGTCGGGCGGCGGGCGAGGGGGCATCGGCCGCACTCGTGAAGCCGTCCCAGCGCCAGAGATCGCCTTCGCGCGAGACCAGGATCTGACCCTGCTTCAGCTCTCGCCGCAGGATTTCGCCTTCGCCGCGTGTGACGACGCCGATCTGTGCCAGTCGTCGCCTCAGGGCCGCGGGTGCCTTGACGTATGCAAGCAGCGATTCGGCACCTTTCGGCAGGCCAGGATCGCCGCTTCCTTCTCCGGTATCGTCCCAATGCGCGGGGGCTGCCGCCTCGGTCGAAGCGTCGAGATCGTCTCCGAGCGCCGCACCGAGCCCGACCTCGTAGCCCTTGGCGACGCTGACCGCTTCGAGGATCGCTGGCCAGCGGTCGCCCGCGGCAGGGGACAGCAGCTTGCGCAGCGTGCCGATCTCGGTGTCGAGGCGCTGCGCCCGGCGGTCCGCCTCGGCAAGCGGACCACGCAGCTCCGCTTCACGCTCGCGCGCTGCCGCGACCGCCGTGCGCGCCGCCCCGACATCGGCCTCTGCCGCCTTCACCGCCTTCTCGGCCGTCGCAAGTGCTTCGCGCAGCTTGTCGAGCAGCGTCTTCGTATCGGAAGCATCGAGCGTGTCGAGGTCGCGGCGCAGCTTGTCGCGCTCGCCGCCCGCACGGTCCTGCCGCTCGCGCGCCTCGCGCAACGAACGCTCCAGCGCGCCCCGTCGCGCGGCGAGGTCGGACAGTGCGGCTTGGGCGGCGGCCTGTTCGGCTTCGGCCGCTGCGAGGGCGGCTTCGGCCGTACGCTGCGCTGCCGTCGCGGCCTCCGCGCCTGATCCGGCGCCTTCGCCTTCGCGGGCGAGCGCGACATCTTCCTCCGATAGCCGGGCAAGGCTTTCGGCGGCATCGCGGCCGATATTGTCCTGCCTTGAGAGGTCGGCCTGCAACTCTGCGAGACGGCGCCCGAGTTCTTCTGCTCGCTGCCGGGCGCGGCGATTCTCGGCTTCGAGCTCGTCGAGGCCGCGTTTGAGGCGAACCAGAGCGGCTGCGGCTGTTGCCTCGCCCTCGCGCAGCGCTGGCAATTCATGGGCGGCGATGGCTTGCCGCTTGGCGGCTTCGGCCTGGAGGCCGGTCTGGTCGGCGACGCCGCGCACCGCCTCTTCCAGCACCCGGGAGGCCTGCGCTTCCTGGGAGCGGGCATCGTGCAGTGCAATCACCGCCAGGGTTGCCTCGGCGCGGCGGATATCGGCGGCGAGGCTGCGGTAGCGCCCGGCCTGCCGCGCCTGCCTCTGCAGGGCGTCGATCTGCCCGTCGATCTCGCCGAGTACGTCTTCCAGCCGGGTCAGATTGTCTTCGGCGCCGCGCAGCCTCAGCTCCGCCTCATGGCGGCGGCTATGCAGGCCGGCGATGCCGGCGGCATCCTCCAGGATGCGGCGGCGCGATTGCGGCTTGGCCGAGATGATCTCGCTGATCTGCCCCTGCCGGACGAGGGCTGGCGAGCGCGCGCCGGTCGCGGCATCGGCGAAGAGGAGCTGAACGTCCCTGGCGCGCACTTCCTTGCCGTTGATGCGATAGGTCGAGCCTTCCTCGCGCTCGATCCGGCGCGTGACCTCGAGGACATCGGCCTCGTTGAAGGCGGCCGGCGCCTTGCGGTCGCTGTTGTCGAGGGTGAGCGAGACCTCGGCCATGTTGCGGGCCGGGCGCTCGTTCGAGCCGCCGAAGATGACGTCGTCCATCCCCGAGCCGCGCATGTTCTTGAACGAGCTTTCGCCCATCACCCAGCGCAGGGCTTCGACAAGGTTGGACTTGCCGCAGCCATTCGGCCCGACGACGCCGGTCAGCCCCGGCTCGATCAGGAACTCGGTCGGCTCGACGAAGGTCTTGAAACCGGCGAGCTTGAGGCGCGTCAGATGCATTGCGCCACCATGTCCTTCTCCCCTCGGGGGAGAAGCTGTCTGCGAAGCGGACGGATGAGGGCGGTCATGGACCGCCCTGCCATCCCTTCCTCATCCGACCCGGCTTCGCCGGGCCACCTTCTCCCCCGAGGGGAGAAGGAAAGAGCACGCGCCCCCTCAGTTGCCGAGGAGCGGCTCCAGGATCTTGTCGAACTCGGCGATCGTGAGCGCACCGGAACGCTTCTGCCCGTTGATGAAAAAGGTCGGCGTCGAATCCACACCAGCCTTGGCCCCGCCATCCTTCACGACCGTGACGGCGTCATAGATATCCTGCCGTTTCAAGCAGGCCTCGAAGGATTCCTGTGTGAAACCGGCCTGCTTCACCAGCGCGGCCAGCGCATCGACCGGCTTGTCGGTGAAGGCCCAGTTGCGCTGCTGCGCGAAGAGCAGGTCCGTCATCGGGAAGTACTTGTCGTTGCCGTTGCAGCGGGCGAGCATGAAGCCCGCTGTCGCCAGCGGATCGAGCGGGAACTCGCGCAGCGTGAAGCGCACTTTGCCGGTGTCGATGTACTTCTTCTTCAGCTCCGGCCAGGTCGCCTGATGGAAATGGGCGCAGTGCGAGCATGTCATCGAGGCGTACTCGACGATGGTGACCTTGGCGTCGGGGGATCCCAGCCAGACATCGCCCAGAGGGCCGGCGTCGGGAAGCTTGGTCTGGGCCCGCGCGGCGCTAACGCCGGCGAGCGCGGCAGCGGCGATGCCGGCTGCGCCGGTCAGGAGCTGTCGCCTGTTCGTCATCGTAAGAAATCCCCGAAAGGTCCAAAAGCGGTTGCGGAGCTATAGAGGCCAGCGCGATTGTGGCAAGAGCACATCGTGCCGCTGGACGGTCTCCTCACGAAGCCGTGTCATGGTCTCGCGTTTTCGCGCTGAGCGCGACAGCCCGGCCGAGCCGCGCCAGAGCTTCGCGCAAACCCTCGTCGGCAACGCCGGCGACCTGCTCGTCGATCCGCGCGGCGGCCGCGCCGTCGAGCTTCGGCGCTGGCTTCGCAGTCACAGGCGCCGCGACCGGCCCCTGCTTGAGCACGAGCTTGCCGACGGCGCGCCAGCCGAGATGGGTGTTGACCCGCTCGATCACCAGCGGGCCGAGCTGCTGCATCTCCAGCGCGAAGGCGCTCTCGACGCGCACGACCATTGTCGCCGGCTCCGTCGCCTCGCCGGGGGCCGGCCGGCGGCGAGGCCAGTCTATCTTGAGCGGGCGCGAGCGCGCCGCCAGTCGCTCGCCGACGATCTCCGGCCAGAGCGAGACGATGGCGCGTCCGGCAAAGCCCTGCGCGGCGAGCGCGGGCGCGATGCAGTCGTCGATCAGCTCTGCGAGAGGTTTTGCGGCCATGGCTCAGTTTGCGCGAGTGGCCGGCAGCCTGGCAAGTCGGTTGCGCGGCAGGGGCGTTGTCGTCTCCGGAGGCGAGGCCGTCGGAGACGTTCGCAGGTGCCCGCTCACCACCCCTTGGCGGACCGCGGGGATGCTCGACAGGCTATCCGGCAAAACATTTGTGGAGCTCGTGTTCACAGTTGATTGCCGGGACATGGAATGCCGGTCGTTTGAACCGGAGCAGCATGGCGACGATAGCCTTTGGCGATCGAGATCGCTTGGCCGGACCAATTCGGCTCCGCTGAGCTGAAACCAGGAGTTGAAATTAACTCGTCCGCAGCATTTCAGCACTAAATGCCGCAATGGCAGCTCCTGTGGGGGCTGTCGCCGAGCGCGTCGGCGGACTCGGCTTGGGTTGGGCCTACGACTGAAGGTTCGAATGCGATGCCGAGTTGCTCCTGCACCACTGTTCATACGTTCGGCTGCGATGCTCCTGATGATCCGAGCCGCCGCCAATTCTTCACAGCGGCCGTTGCCTTGGGCGCAGCCGGAGCGGTGGGCCTGCCTGCCGTCAAGGCTGTCGCCGCCACGCCTTCGCCCGAAAAGCGGAAATTCATGGAAGAGGCGACGCGACTGGCAATAGAATCGGTCGAGAAGGGATGGGGCGGCCCGTTCGGCGCCGTTATTGTGAAAGACGGTGAAATCATCGGACGCGGCCAGAACCGCGTGCTTCTCACGGGCATTCCGGTCTTTCATGCCGAAATCACCGCGATCATGGATGCTTCGGCGCGCCTCAATCCCAAGGCGCTGCTGGGCAGTGAATACAACGCAGGCACAATCCTGGAAATGATCCCCCGCGAGGCGGGCTCTCCCGATCCGGTGCCGGAGCGCGCGCGCATGCTCAAGGGATGCGAGATTTATATCAACGGCGCGCCCTGCCCGATGTGCATGAGCGCGATCTACTGGTCTCGCATCGACCACGTCTATTTCGCCGCCAGCTTGAAAGACACCAGCGCAATCGGGTTCGACGACGCCTTCCAGTACGAGGATTTCGCCAAGCCGTGGGGCGACAGGCGGATTAAGGTGACCGAGAACTTCGAGCGAGAGGTTGGTCTCAAAGCCTACGAGGCGTGGACGAACAAGAAGGATCGTCACCCCTATTGAGGCGCGAGGCCGAGATCGGCAGCTATGCGGTTGCCGAAGGCTGGAAGCCGAGACGAAAAAATGACCCGGCCCCCGCCGAAGCGGGGCCGGGCGTCATAGCTGACGCCTCGATTCAATCCCCGCAACGGTTCGGCCTTTCGCAACTTCGGCTCCTCGCGCTACACCGGGCGCATGGACGCCTCCGTTCCGATGGCCCGCGCCGCCGACCTTCTCGCCTGGTATGACCGCCATCGCCGCGCGCTGCCCTGGCGTGCCGTCGCGAGCGAGCGCCCTGATCCCTATCGCGTCTGGGCCTCGGAGATCATGCTGCAGCAGACCACGGTCGCCGCGGTGAAACCCTATTACGAGCGCTTCATGGCGCGCTTTCCGACGGTGAAGGCCCTCGCCGAAGCGCCTTCCGAGGATGTGATGCAGGCCTGGGCCGGCCTCGGCTATTATTCCCGCGCCCGCAACCTCCATGCCTGTGCCCGCGCGGTCATGGAGAATCACGCCGGTCGCTTCCCCGATACGGAGGAGGGGCTGCGGGCTCTGCCGGGCATCGGTGCCTATACGGCCGGCGCCGTGGCGGCCATCGCCTTCGACCGGCCGGCCGCGGCAGTCGACGGCAATGTCGAGCGCGTCATGACGCGGCTCTTTGCGATTGCGGATGAATTGCCGGGCGCACGACCGCTCATCCGCGAGAAGGTCCTGGCGCTGCTGCCGACGGATCGCCCCGGCGATTTCGCGCAGGCGCTGATGGATCTCGGCGCGACCATCTGCACGCCGCGCAACCCGGCCTGCGGGCTCTGTCCCTGGCGCGAGCCCTGCCGGGCGCGGGTGGACGGCACGCAGGAGCGCTTCCCGCGCAAGGTCGCCAAGAAGGCGGGCCAGACCCGCTACGGCGCCGCCTTCGTGCTGACCCGACCCGACGGCGCGATCCTGCTGCGTACGCGCCCGGCCAAGGGGCTGCTCGGGGGTATGGCAGAGGTGCCGACCAGCGAATGGCGTGTTGATTACGAGATCGACGGTGCCGCGCAGGACGCGCCGCTGCCGCTGCGCTGGACGCGGCTGCCCGAGCCCGTGCGCCACGTCTTCACGCATTTTCCACTGGAGCTGACGGTGTTCACCGGCAGCGTTCCGGACCGGACGCTCGCCCCGCCCGGCATGCGCTTCACGCCGTTGGCGAAACTCGCCGGCGAGCCGCTGCCGAGCGTCATGCTGAAGGTCGTCGAGCGCGCCGGGCTCTACCGTTCGAAGACGCGGTAGGTCATCGTCGGCAGATCGACGGACCATTTGAAATAGCCCTTGGAGTAGATCTTGCCGCGCCTCGGCGGCCAGGGGTCGTGGATGCGCAGCGTCGTGCCGGTGCCGTCGGGATTGCCGTCGCCGCGCATGCCGACCACCACGATCATGTGGCCGGGGCTGCCGCGCCCGGCGGTGTATTCGTCCACGCGCCAGAGCATGTCGAACATCAGCGGCCCGCGCGACAGGGCCTGCCGCAGCAGCTCGACCGACCACGACATCGGCGCGTTGCAGCGCAGCCCGTGGATGCGTGCATAGCGTTGTCCTGTCACGATCGCCTGGTCGCTTTCGGAGGAATTCAGCAGGCCGCCATCGGAGGCGATCATGTCCGGCGGTGTCTTGGCGATGATGATCGGCACCGTCGAGTTCTTCATCATCGCCGTCGAGGTCGCCCAGCAGGTCGTGTTCGTCGGCTGCGCGATGAAGGAGACCTTGTGCAGGATCGGTGCGAAGGCTTCGGTGCCATAGAGGGAGGATTGCGTCGCCGGCCCGGCTTCGCCGTCCTCGACCAGCCAGTTCTTGCGCTGGAAGGCGAGGACCGCGCTGCGGGTCAGGTTGCCGTACTGGCCGTCGGGGACGAGCGGGGGGAGCGGCTTCAGCTTGGCGTTGAGCGCTTCCTGAAGCTTCTTGACCTCAGGACCGCGGGAGCCGTTCTTCAGGATCGTGGGCATGGCATCCCCGCTGCGATCTCATGCGCCGAGAATGGGCGCGCACCCTCGGCGCACGCATCCTCCGAACGAATGATTGCAGGGGTGGAGTTATGGCCGAAGGGCGCTCAGGCCGCGGCCATCTGCGCCCTGATCTCGCCGCGAAGCGCATCGAGCACGGTCAGTCCGCCCTCGCGCTCGACATGCCAGAAGGTCCAGCCGTTGCAGGCCGGCAAGCCCTGGGCAAGCGCGCCGACCTTGTGGATCGAGCCGACTGCCGGGCCGAGGATCAGCGTGCCGTCGGCGCGTATCACGGCCTTGTAGCGCCGCTTCTCATCATGGACCGTCTCGCCGGCCTTCACCAGCCCGGCTTCGACCAGGCTGAGGAACGGCACGCGCGGCTCGCTGCGCTTGGAGGGCGCGGTGGAGAAGGCCTCCGGTGCCAGCGGCGTCACCGCGGCGATGCGCTCGCGCGCCGCCTTGGCATAGGTCGCGTCGCGCTCGAGGCCGATGAAGCGGCGGCCGAGCGCCTTGGCGACGGCGCCCGTCGTGCCGGTGCCGAAGAACGGATCCAGGATCACGTCGCCGGGATTCGAGGCCGAGAGCAACACGCGAGCGAGCAGGGCTTCCGGTTTCTGCGTCGGATGGACCTTGGCGCCGTTGTCGTCCTTCAGCCGTTCCTCGCCGGTGCAGAGCGGCAGATACCAGTCCGAGCGCATCTGCAGGTCGTCATTGCCGCCCTTCAATGCCTCGTAGTGGAAAGTGTATTTCGAGCTTTCGCCGCGGGCCGCCCAGATCAGCGTCTCATGCGCATTGGTGAAGCGCCTGCCACGGAAGTTCGGCATCGGATTGGCTTTGCGCCAGACGATGTCGTTCAGCATCCAGAAGCCGAGATCCTGCAGCGTCGCGCCGACGCGGAAGATGTTGTGATAGCTGCCGATCACCCACAGCGCCCCGTCCGGCTTCAGGATGCGGCGTGCGGCCGACAGCCAGTCGCGGGTGAAGCGATCGTAGTCCGAGAAGGAGGCGAACTTGTCCCAGTCGTCGTCGACGGCGTCGACGAGGCTGTCGTCGGGCCGGCGCAGATCGCCACCGAGCTGGAGGTTGTAGGGTGGATCGGCGAAGATCAGGTCGACGCTCGCCGGCGGCAAGGCGTTCATCGCCGCGACGCAGTCGCCGACGAGGATCTGATCGAGCGGCAGTTCCTGCGGAACGCCGATTTGTTCGGGAAGGCTCCTGGCCTTCATCCGAGCCCCCAGCGCTGGCCGTCCGGTACGCGAAACCTGAATCCGGACGGGAGCGCTGGCGGTCCCGGTACGCGAGATACCCATGACGCCAAGACCGTTACGCAACTTCAACGAGCGCGATATTGGCCGGACAGGGTAAAGGCCGGGTTTCCGCTTTGAAAAAAATGCGTCCCGTTTTGGGGCTGCAGATTTTGCCTACATCATTGGAGATGAAGGGAAATTCCTAACGGCAATTAACGTCTGGACCTGTCCTTGGGGCAGGTGCCGAGGGCGTGGGACGACGGTCGCCGCTCCCGTCATTGCGAGGAGCGAGAGCGACGAAGCAATCCAGGTGGAGTGGGTGGGCCGTTGAACCCAGTCCCCTGGATGGCTTCGCGACGTTCGCAATGACGGCGGAGACCGCCAGAACCCTACCGGAACCAGACGCCCTTCACGGGAGCGAAGGAATAGCGATGCTCGGGGCAGGGGCCGTGTTCGGCGATGGCCTTGCGATGCTGCGGCGTCGCATAACCGACATGGCCCGAAAAGCCATAGGCAGGATAGCGCCGACACAGCCGCGCCATCATCCGATCGCGCGTAACCTTGGCGACGATCGAGGCAGCCGCGATGGAGGCCACGGCGCCATCCCCCTGAATAATCGCCTCGCAGCCGCAGCTCAGCTGCGGCGGATCGTTGCCGTCGACCAGCACATGCAGCGGCGCGAGCGGCAGAGCGGCCACCGCCCGGCGCATCGCCAGCAGCGTCGCCTGGCGGATATTGAGCGCGTCGATCTCGACAGCCGTGGCGCTGGCGACGGCTACGGCGAGCGCTCGCTCCATGATCTCGCCGAAGAGTTCCTCGCGGATCGGCGCCGGCAGCTTCTTCGAATCGTCGAGGCCATGCGGCACGCGGGCCGGATCGAGGATGACGGCGGCGGCCACGACCGGGCCGGCAAGCGGCCCGCGCCCAACCTCATCGATGCCGGCCAGTGGCCAGAGGCTGTTGGCGATGGCGTGTGTCTCGCGGCTGAAATCAGCGGGCATGGCGGGCTTATGCAACAGAGTGCCGTTTCGAGCTAGACCGCTGTCGTCCTCCTCCACCGTCATCCCGGACAAGCCGCCCTGGGCGGCGCCGATCCGGGATCCATGCCCGAGCCTTTAATAAGAGGGGCTCCGGTATCGATCGCTGGTCCACGCTTCGCTGCGCCCGGGACGACCTCCGCGCGTGTCCATTCAAAACAGGCTCAGCTGCGCCTTCTCCTTCTCGGGCTTCACGAACAGGTCCGTCCGCAGCCGCCGGCGCGCGGTGTTGAAGCCGATGCGCTCGGCCGCCAGCTCGAAGCGCCGCCCGATCATCCAGGCATAGGGGCCGGAGCCGACCATGCGCTGACCCCATTGCGAATCGTAGTCCTTGCCGCCGCGCGTCGAGCGGATCAGCGACATCACATGCCTGAGCTTGTCGGGATGGTGCGCCAGCAGCCATTCCTGCACGATGTCGCGCACTTCGAGCGGCAGCCGCAGCAGTACATAGCCGGCCTCCTGTGCGCCCGCCGCCTTGGCAGCGTCGAGGATGCGCTCGATCTCGTGCTCGTTGATCGCCGGCACGATGGGCGCGACCAGCACCGTCACCGGGATGCCGGCCTCGGACAGCTTGCGGATCGTCTCGAGCCGCTTGGGCGGCGAAGCGGCACGCGGCTCCATGCCCCGCGCCGTCTTCGGATCGAGTGTCGTCACCGAGATCGCGACCTTGACCAGCCCCTTCTCCGCCATCGGCGCAAGGATATCGATGTCGCGCTGGACCAGCGCCGATTTGGTGACGATGCCGACCGGGTGGTTGAACTTCGAGAGCACCTCCAGGATCTGGCGCATGATCCTGAGCTTCTTCTCGATCGGCTGATAGGCATCGGTGTTGGTGCCGATGGCGATGGTGCGCGGCTGGTAGGAGGGGGAGCAAAGCTCCTTCTCCAGCAATGCCGCGGCATCGGGCTTCGCCGTCAGCTTGCTCTCGAAGTCGAGGCCGGGCGAGAGCCCGAGATAGGCATGAGTCGGCCGCGCGAAACAGTAGACGCAGCCATGCTCGCAGCCGCGATAGGGATTGATCGAGCGGTCGAAGGAGATGTCCGGCGAGTCGTTGCGCGTGATGATGCTGCGCGCCTTCTCGTAGGCGATCTCGGTCTTGAACGGCGGCAGCTCTTCCAGAGAGCCCCAGCCGTCATCTTCGGTGACGCGCTGCTCCGCTTCGTAGCGCCCGCCGGGATTGACCGTGGCGCCGCGTCCGCGCCGCCGCTCCGGGTCGATGCGATGACCGGCATAGGCGAGCGGATCGGCCGGCGCGACGACCGGCGCTGAGACGGTCGGCTCCCTGTCGTGCCGGCGCAGCGGCTGGGCCGCGGGATAGGGCCTTTCTGTGGGTCTGGCCTGGGGCATGGCTTTCGAACCGGTTCATGTGCCGGGAATCGGCACGCTCTGGTCTCAGATAGAGTGAACATAACAGGAACAAAAGGCAAGAGCTGCATTGCGACGTGCTGCGCTGCGGCATAGAACATTGCGTATGCTCACAGCCGTGATCCGCGCCGATGGTTCCCCGCGAGCTCTCGCCGCCACGCTGGCCGTGCTGATCCCGGCGGTGGCGGAAGGCTTGCTCGGCCATGCGGTGATCGTCGACACAGTGGGCGCTCCCGATTTCGAGCGCGTCGCCGACACGACCGGCGCCTGCTATCTGCGCATCGGCCCGGCCGAGGCCTGGCAGGGCGGAGCCTCTGTGGCGCGCGGCGACCGGCTCGTGCTGTTCGAGGCCGGCGACGTGCCACAGGCACATTGGGCGCTGGTGGTCGAGCGCCATCTACTCGTCACGCCGGAGGTGCCGGCCCTGATACCGCTGCACGCCGCCCGCGACGCGCTGCTCGAGCGCGTCGCGCTGTCCTTTGCCGGGCTCAGGCTCCGGTCCGGGCTCGTGCTGCCCAAGGCGATGGTCCTGGAAGGGCGCCTCGACCAGGCGCCGCAACGGTTGCCGGTGTGGCGCGAGCGGGCCGGGTAGGGCGATGGCCGGGCCGGCATGACATCGCGTCGGACTCCTCCTAGGCTGGAGCTGTCGGGAGGCTGACATGACGATACCGAGCGAGATTCTTCTGGCGAGCGATCTTTCCTCGCGCACCGACAGGGCGGCGGATCGCGCGCTGCTGCTGGCGCGGGAATGGCATGCGAAACTTGCGATCCTGCATGTCGTGAGTGCAGCGGAGCAGGCCGGTTCAGTCGTTGCGATGGCGGCGTGGCGGGACGAGCTGCCGTTGGCGGCGGGCGAAGCGGAACTGCTGGTTCGCAGCGGCTCATTGCCGGATGTCCTGGCAGAACTGGCCGCCGAGCGTGGCAGCGGGCTGATCGTGACCGGCGTGGCGCGCTACAACGACGTCCGCGACTACGTGGTGGGCACCGCCGTTGACTATATCGTTCGCAGGGCGGCTGTTCCGGTGCTGATCGTCCGCCGGCGCGCCGACCGCCCTTACGGGGCGATCGTCGTCGGCACGGATTTCTCGGAGGGCTCGCGCCGGGCTCTGCTGGCGGCGGCGGAGCTCTTCCCGCAGGCGCGCCTGCTTCTGGTCCATGCCTATCCCGGCCCCGGCCCCAGGACCAATTTCCAAGGCAAGGGCGATTTCCTGCGGGCTGAGGCCGAGGCCGGGATGACGGCCTTCCTCGACGCGGCAAAGCTTCCGGCGAGCCTCAGCGCACGCCTCGATACGCAGGTCGTCGAAGGTAATGCCACTGCGGCCATCGAGCGCTGCCGCGCCGCGGCCGGGGCGCAATTGGTCGTCGCCGGCCGCTACGGCCAGGGCGGCTTTTCCGAAACGGTGATCGGCAGCACCGCCGAAACGATCTTGGGCACGGTCCGGGCCGACATCCTGATCGCGCCCGGCGCCTGATCATCAATATGAGCTAGCCGGGCTCGGATTCGGGCAGGCCGTGCGAGGATGCCTATACCGGGTTGCGGAAGGTGTCGCAGCTCTGCATCGAGCCCGACTGGAAGCCGGTGTTGAACCACTTCGTCCGCTGGGCCGAGGAGCCGTGGGTGAAGGAATCCGGCACGACCACGCCCTGCGCTGCCCTCTGCAGCTTGTCGTCGCCGATCGCGGAGGCGGTGCGGATCGCCTCCTCGATATCGCCCTGGTCGAGGCGGCCCATGGCCTGGATGTTGTGTGCCCAGACGCCGGCGAAGCAGTCCGCCTGCAGCTCGATCCGCACCGAGATGGCGTTGGCGTCGCGCTCGGACGAGCGCTCGCGCAGCTGATTCGCCTTGGGCAGGATGCCGAGCAGGTTCTGGATGTGGTGGCCGACCTCATGGCCGATCACATAGGCATAGGCGAAGTCGCCGCCGCCGCCGAGCTTGCGCTGCATCTCCTGGAAGAAGGAGGTGTCGAGATAGACCTTTTTGTCCACGGGGCAGTAGAACGGTCCCATCGCCGATTGCGCGGTGCCGCAGCCGGAGCGGTCGACGCCGGAGAACAGCACGAGCCGCGGCGCCTGGTAGCGGATATTGGCCTGCTGCGGCAGGATCTTCGTCCAAACGTCCTCGTTCTGCGCCAGCACGGCCGAGACGAAGCGGCCCATCTCGTCCTGCGGTGGGCCGGAGGAGCGGCGGGTTTCCTGCGTCTGTTCGCGTCCTCCGATGCCACCAATCATCTCGGCGCCGCCGATCAGCAGGCGCGGATCGATGCCGAGCGCCCAGCCGAGCAGGCCGAGCACGACCATTGTGCCGATGCCGATGCCGCCGCGCCCGCCGGGCATGCCGGCGAAGCCGCCGCCGCCACCGCCGCCGCGCCGGTCCTCGAGATTCTCGGACTGGCGATAATCTTCCCACTGCATGGACGGTTCCTCGACGAAACTCCCCGCAATCTCGCCGGGAGATGCTGGGAACTCAAGCCGTCATTGCAGGTTCCGGCTGAACGAAGCCTGACGGCCTCCGGCTTGCCTAGTGATAGCCGCTGTCGGCCCTGACCTTGCCGCGGAAGGTCCAGTACACGAAGGCGGTGTAGAACAGGATCATCGGCAGCAGGAACGAGACGCCGATCAGCACGAAGATATGGGAGGAGGGCGCCGCCGCCGCATCCCAGATCGTGACGCCGGGCGGAACCAGATAGGGGAAGTTCGAGATCGACAGCCCCAGGAAGCAGAGCAGGAAAATCGCGACCGTCAGCGCGAAGGGCGTGAACTCATGCGCGCCATGGAGCCGCCGCCAGGCCAGGTATCCGCAGAGCGCCGTCAGCACAGGGAAGGGCCAGAGCCAGACGAGATTGGCCGGGGTGAACCAGCGCTCGGCGATGCGCGGATGCGCATAGGGCGTCCACAGGGAGACCAGCACCGCGAAGGCCAGCAATCCCAGCAGCAATGTCTTCGCCTGCCGCCGCGCCCGTTCGGCGACCGGGCCGTCGGTCTTGTAGAGCAGCCAGGTCGCGCCGAGCAGGGCGTAGCCGACGATCACACCGGCGCCGCACATCACCGTGAAGGGCGTCAGCCAGTCGAGCGGGCCGCCGGCGAACTGGCCGTTCTTGACGGTGACGCCCTGAATCAGCCCGCCGAGCACAAGGCCCTGCGAGAAGGCGGCGACGGTCGAGCCCAGCCAGAAGGCAAAGTCCCAGCGCCGATGGTGCGGCTTGGCGACCCAGCGGAATTCGAAGGCGACGCCGCGGAAGATCAGCGCCAGCAGCATCAGCGTGATCGGGATGTAGAAGGCCGGCATGATGATGGCATAGGCCTGCGGGAAGGCGACCCAGAGGCCGCCGCCGCCCAGTACCAGCCAGGTCTCGTTGCCGTCCCAGAACGGGGCGACCGAGTTCATCATCTGGTCGCGCTCGCCTTCGTCCTTCGTCGTCGGGAACAGGATGGCGATGCCGAGGTCGAAGCCGTCGAGCACGACGTAGAGCATCACGGCGGTGCCGATCAGCACGGCCCAGATGACCGGAAGATACCATTCCATCGTCGTGGCTCCTCAGATCGCCGGCTGGATCTTGTCGTCGCTGGGGCGGCCGTCGCCGAAAATCGTGGCGGCCTCCACCTGCACGGCCTTGAGCGTGCGTTTCGAGGGCTGCTCGGGAGCATCCGCGCCGCCGATTTCGTCCGGTCCCTTGTCGATCAGGCGGTTGATCAGGAGGATGCCGGCCGTGAACACCACCGAATAGACGCAGACGAACAGGATGAGCGAGATCGCGACCTGCGTCGCCGTGACCGGCGAGACGGCATCGGCCGAGCGGATGATGCCCGTCGCCAGCCAGGGCTGGCGGCCGACCTCGGTGACGAACCAGCCCGACAGGATGGCGAGGAAGCCGGCGGGCCAGGAATACTGCGCGATCCAGAGCCAGCGCCGCGATTCGAACACCGTGCCCTTGCGCCAGAGCCAGGCGCCGATCCAGCCGAACAGGATCATCAGCATGCCGATGCCCACCATCGAGCGGAAGGCGAAGAAGGGGATCAGGACCGGCGGCCGGTCCTGCACGGCGAAATCCTTCAGGCTCGGGAAGAGCGCGTTCATGCTGCCATGGGTGACGAGGCTGGCGACGCCGGGGATCGAGATCTCGAACCGGTTGAGTTCGGCCTTCTCGTCGGGCCAGGCGAAGAGCACGAGAGCGCCGGGCTTCGAGGAATCCCAGTGCGCCTCGATCGCGGCCAGCTTCGCCGGCTGGTAGGTCGCGGTGTCGCGGCCGTGGAAATCGCCGATCACCGCCTGCAGCGGCGCGGTCAGCGCGATCATCAGGATCGCCATCCGCACCATCGTCTTGGCCGATTCGGTGCGGTGCCCGGCGAGCAGATGACGTGCGCCGGTCGCCAGCACGACGAAGGCGGTCGTCAGATAGGCCGCGGTCATCATATGGGCGAAGCGCAGCGGGAATGTCGGATTGAAGACGATCTTCACCCAGTCGACCGGATAGGCGATGCCGTCGCGCACCTCGTGTCCAGCCGGATACTGCATCCAGCTATTGGCCGAGAGGATCCAGAAGCCCGAGAGTGCCGTGCCGCCCGCGACGATCAGCGCCGAGGTGAAGTGCAGCCAGGGCGGCACCCGCTTCCAGCCGAACAGCATCACGCCGAGGAAGGAGGCTTCCAGGAAGAAGGCCGAGAGCACCTCGTAGCCGATCAGCGGCCCCACGACATTGCCGACCGCGGTCGAGAACCGGCTCCAGTTGGTGCCGAACTGGTAGGACAGCACGATGCCCGAGACCACGCCCATCGCGAAGGAGACCGCGAAGATCTTGGTCCAGAACCGGGCGAGCAGGTGGAACTTCTGATCGCCCGTCTTCAGCCAGAGGCCGAGCAGCGTCGCGATATAGGCGGAAAGCCCGATGGTGAAGGCGGGAAAAACGATGTGGAAGGAAACGGTGAAGGCGAATTGAATGCGCGAAAGCAGAAAAGCGTCGAGTTCCATCGCAAGGCTCCGGCCGGCTGCCGCCTTGGGGCGGCTCGAAACGACTCTTCTGAGGCAGCATCGTCGCTCTTGCCCAGATTAGTCAAATTCGAACCCCGGCGAGGCGCGGCAATGTCGCAGGCGCCGGGCCGCGTTGTCGCAGGGGCAGAAAATCCACAGCCTCCGCCGGTGATGGATGGGCGCCAAGCTCCGCGCCCGCTTGCTCGAAACGGAATGCCCCTCTCGCCCCTGCGGGACCTCGCGCTACTCGTATTCGCCCTCGATATCCTTGCCGGTGTAGTCCGTCATCAGCGCCGTCGCGATCAGGCTGAGCACGGCGCAGGCGAGGATGTAGAACGAGATCGCATAGGCCGTCCCATACTTGGCGTACAGCCAGGCGGCGATGAGCGGAGCCGGGCCGCCGGCGATCACCGAGGCGAGCTGGTAGCCGAGCGAGGCGCCGCTATAGCGCAGGCGCCCGGTGAAGGATTCCGCGATCAGCGCCGCCTGCGGTCCATACATCATGTCATGCGGCACGAGCGAGATGACGATGGCGAGGAAGATCATCGCCGCCGAGCCGGTATTCAGCATCCCGAAATAGATGAAGCCGAAGGCGCCGGTAGCTGCGGCGCCGATCATATACATGCGCCTGCGTCCGATCAGATCGGAGATGTGACCGAAGAGTGGGATCGAAACGAACGACAGGATCGAGCCCGCCAGCACGGCGATGAGCAGAAAGTCGCGCGAGACCTTCAGTGTCCCGACGCCATAGGCGAAGACGAAGGCGGTGAAGATGTAGAAGGGCGCCTGCTCCGCCATGCGCAGGAGCGCGCAGAGCAGAATCTCCCTGGGCTGGCGCCGAACCACCTCCAGCATCGGCGCGCGCTCGACCTTGTTTTCGGCGACGAGCCTGCGGAATATCGGCGTTTCCATGATGCCGAGCCGGATCCAGAGGCCGATCGCGACGAGCACGAGGCTCAGCAGGAATGGAACCCGCCAGCCCCAGGTCAGGAATTGATCGCCGGAGAGCCAGCTGAAGGCGAGGACCGCGAGATTGGCGAGGAAGAGGCCGCAAGGCACGCCGAACTGCGGCCAGGACGCGATGAAGCCGCGATGGTTGGATGTCCGCGCCCATTCCATCGAGAGCAGTACGGAACCGCCCCATTCGCCGCCGACCCCGACGCCCTGGACGAAGCGCAACACCGTCAGGATGATTGCGCCCCAGATGCCGATGCTCTCGTAGGTCGGGACGAGTCCGACGAGGAAGGTCGCGATTCCCATCAGCATGAGCGTGGCGATGAGCGTCGATTTGCGGCCGACGCGATCGCCATAATGGCCGAAGATCGCCGCGCCGACTGGCCGGGCGAGAAAACCGACCGCATAGATGGCGAAGGCCTCCAGCGTGCCGACGAGCGGCTCCGATCGCGGGAAGAACAGCCGGGCGAAGACCAGGCCGGTCACCGTGCTGTAGAGGAAGAAATCATACCATTCGATCGCGGTCCCGATCGTGCTTGCGACGATGGCACGTCGAAGTTGCCTGCCATGCTCTTCTTCGGACAACGTGCCGACGCCAAAATCGATGGCTGCCATGGTCAGCCTCCAAGCATCGACGGTCCGCTGCGCAGGCCGCTGCAAAATCAAACAATATTATATCGCAAATTGTCGGAAATGGCCATTTTCTCAAGCGCTGGCGGTTGGGCAATCGCTTCAAGTTGATCGACCGTCCCGTGATTCCCGGCGGAGGCCACCGGCATTGCGAGCAGCGTCAACGCGAAGCAATCCAGGGGCTACGGCGCGAGCCCTTCCGGGTTGCTTCGCTTTCGTTCCCGATGACGCGGCGGTGGTTGCGGTCTTGAGGCATTCACACCGGGGATGCCTTAAGGTAAAGCGGTCGCCTGGAGATGGCCGGTTTCCAATGCTCTCCGCGCCATTCCGGCCTGCCCATCGTCGCTAACGGCCTCTGATCCCGCTCAGGACGCTTGGTGATCGCTGGTTTGGCAGGCCCGGTCCGGGCGCCGCGACTGCAAGTGCGACTCGGCGGCCGTCATCTCGCATCTTTCAATTCCGTTCTGCATCGAGATTTCCTGAGATTATGCTGGCCACGAGCGTGCGAGCTGGGATAGCATCAAAGGTGGTCTGAAGCATCCGTTCAATTTTTTATGCCTGAAATGTTGAAGCCTTCCGACGGGTCCGCAGGCCAATACTGCTTGCGTTAGCTAACCGATTAATTTCGTACGACGAAATCGGTCTCGCCGCATTCGGCGAGAAGTCGCTCGCGCATGTCTTTGGGGAATGGGGTCTGCCAAGTATTGGAGGGTCACATGGTGTCTAGTTGTGAACCGAACGGAATACCGACGACCACTCGAGAAGGCCTGCAACAAGCATTGAACGGTTGGCGCGCGCGATCCAGCGCCGCGCTGCTCGGCACGGCAGCGCTGATATCGCTGGCCTTGGCCGGCCCGGCAATCGCGCAAGCGCCTGCTCAGCCGCCCGCGCAGCAGCAACGGCCCAACATCGTCGTCATCATGGGCGACGACATCGGCATCTGGAACATCGGCGCATACCACCGCGGCATGATGGCGGGCCGCACGCCGAATCTCGACAAGCTTGCTGCCGAGGGCATGCTGTTCACCGACTACTATGCCGAGGCGAGCTGCACGGCCGGACGCGCCAACTTCATCACCGGCGAGCTGCCGATCCGCACCGGGATGACCACGGTGGGACAAGCGGGAGCACCCATCGGCTTGCCTGCCCAAGCCGTGACGATCGCCACCGCGCTTAAGGGCATGGGCTACGCCACCGGCCAGTTCGGCAAGAACCACCTTGGCGACAAGAACGAATTTCTGCCGACGGTGCACGGCTTCGACGAGTTCTTCGGCTATCTCTATCACCTCGATGCGATGGAAGACCCCTGCCATCCGAACTACCCGCAGAACCTCAGGTCGCAGGTCGGCCCTCGCAACATGCTTCACACGTTCGCGACGACCAACGACGACCCGACGGTCGATCCGCGTTGGGGCAAGGTCGGCAAGCAGTCGATCGCGGACGCGGGCGAACTGTGCCCGAAGCGCATGGAAACCGTGGATGACGAAATCCGCGACCTTTCCTTCAGGTTCCTCGACAAGGCCAAGGCGGACAACAAGCCGTTCTTCCTCTGGCTCAATCCGACGCGCATGCACATCGTCACGCACCTGTCGCCCAAATACGAGGCGATGCGGAACTCGACCAACGGCTGGAGCATTCACGAAGCCGGTATGGCTCAGCTCGACGACGACGTCGGCCTGGTGATGAAGAAGCTCAAGGACATGGGCGTGGATGACAACACCATCGTCATCTTCACCACCGACAACGGCACCGAGGCGTTCACCTGGCCGGACGGTGGACAGACGCCATTTGCGCAGAGCAAGGGCACGATCATGGAAGGCGGGTTCCGTGCACCGGCGATGATCCGTTGGCCAGGCAAGGTGCCGGCGGGCAAGGTCGAGAACGGCATCGTCTCCGGGCTCGACTGGTTCCCGACATTGCTGGCCGCGGCCGGCAACCCGAACATCGCCGAGGAGCTGAAAAAGGGTAAGCAAATCGGTGACCGCACCTACAAGGTCTATCTGGACGGCTACAATCAGATGGATCTGATCACCGGCAAGGGCCCGTCGAACCGAAACGAGATCTGGTACTTCGGGGAAAGCGAGCTCGGAGCGGTGCGTATCGGCGACTACAAGTATCGTTTCATCGACCAGCCCGACGGCTGGCTCGGCGACAAGACCAAGGCGGACGTGCCCTATCTGACCAACCTTCGCCTCGATCCGTTCGAGCGCACGGGCTGGCCGGAAAACGGTACCAAGTCCGGATCGCAGGAATACTTCCAGTGGTTCAAATACGAATTCTGGCGCTTCGTATTCGTGCAGGACCAGGTCGAGAAGCTGGCCATGACGGCGATCGAGTTCCCGCCGATGCAGAAGGGCGCAAGCTTCAATCTTGATGCCGTGAAGGCGAAAATCCAGGCCGCCCAAGCGGCGATGGCCAAGTAAGGATGGCCATGGCAGACTGCAGGAAGTGAGGCTCATCGCGGCGGGCGGCTCGGACAGGGCCGTCCGCCAGTCTGTGCGAGGTCATCCAGAACACGCGCGATGTTTAGGGATGGCCGCTGAGGATCTCGCCCCACCGGCAAACCAGCAGCCGCGGCAGGACTATGGGCTCGGGGGCCGCTGCTGATCACTGACGGTTCGAAGCAGAACCGAGACGAGATTTCCGCTTGCCCGCCCACCACCGCCATCTGGAGGCCTGGCTTCGGTTCTAGGAGCCTGCCGCAAGCGCGGCCTTGAGGGCGCGCAGATCGCGCCAGGCGAGGCGCTTCTGCAGCGGCTGCCGCAGCAGATAGGCCGGGTGCAGCGTCGCGATGGCGCGGATGCGCCGGGAGCCGGTGTCGTACTCCACCCATTGTCCGCGCGAGCGCAGGATGCCGCTGAAGCCGAGCAGCCCCTGCGCGGAGGGGCCGCCGACGCAGACCAGGATGTCGGGGTCGGCGAGCTCGATCTGGCGCTGGATGAAGGGCAGGCAGATCGCGACCTCCTGCGGCGTCGGCGTGCGGTTGCCCGGCGGCCGCCAGGGCAGGAGGTTGGCGATGTAGACGTCGTTCTGGCGGCTGAGCCCGATCGCCGCCAGCATCCGGTCGAGCAATTGGCCGGAACGGCCGACGAAGGGGAAGCCGAGCCGATCCTCGTCGGCGCCGGGGGCTTCGCCGACCATCATCACCCGGCCTTCCGGGTTGCCGTCTGCGAAGACGAGGTTCTTGGCCGTCGCCTTCAGGGCGCAGCCTTCGAACTTGGCGAGCGCTTCCTTCAACTCGTCGAGCGTGCGTGCCTCGCGGGCGAGCGCACGAGCGCTGACTGTCGCGTCGTCAGGCGCGGTGGCTGCCGCCGCGATCGGCCGGGCAGGGGCGGCCGGTCGGCCCGGCAGGGGGCGCAGGCGCGGCTGGCCGGCGCCGGCGGAGAGTGTCGGTTCGGCAAAATGATTGCGCGGCGTCTCGTCGAGCGCCTCGGTCACGCCCATCTCGGCGTACCAGCTCAAAAGCTCGTAAGGGTCTGGCGCGTCGGGGCCGACTGTATCGGACAGGCTCATCCGCGCATCCTATACGCTGCAAAGCCGCTTCGCGAGCCAACGCAGTTGCAAAATGGAACGGGCGCTTGGATAGAGGGGTTCCAGACTGGATGGAAGCCGAGCGTTGAACGAGTCGGCGAAACAGTTCATATATAAACTAATCGCGCGATGCGGGTTGCCAAGGCGGAGGGCAGGATGGATCTCAAGGAAGCGCAGAGCGAACCGCGCGAGAGCATGGACTATGACGTMGTCATCGTCGGCGCGGGCCCTGCGGGTCTGGCGGCTGCGATCCGGCTGAAGCAGCTCGACGAGAACATCTCGGTCGTCGTGGTCGAGAAGGGAGCCGAGGTCGGCGCTCACATTCTCTCCGGCGCCGTCATCGATCCGATCGGCCTCGACCGCCTCGTGCCGGATTGGCGCGACGATCCCGACCGCCCCCTGACCACAGAGGTCAAGGAAGACGTCTTCTATTTCCTCACCCAGCCGAACGGCATCCGCCTGCCGAATTTCGGCATGCCCTCGCTGATGAACAATCACGGCAACTTCGTCGGCTCGCTCGGGCTGGTGGCGAAGTTCCTGGCCGCCCGCGCCGAGGCGCTGGGCGTCGAGATCTATCCGGGCTTCGCTGCCGCGGAACTGCTCTACAACGAGGACGGCTCGGTCGCCGGCATCGCCACCGGTGACATGGGCATCGCCAAGGACGGCACAGTCTCCGAGCGCTTCACCCGCGGCATGGAATTGCGCGGCCGCTATACGTTGCTGGGCGAGGGCGCACGCGGCTCGCTTTCAAAGATCGCGATCAAGAAGTTCGATTTGGACGCCGGCCGCGAGCCGCAGAAATACGGCATCGGCCTCAAGGAGCTCTGGCAGGTCAAGCCGGAGAAGTTCCACAAGGGCCGCGTCCAGCACTCCTTCGGCTGGCCGCTCGACAACAGCACCGGCGGTGGCTCTTTCCTCTACCATTTCGACGACAATCTGGTTTCCGTCGGCTTCGTCGTGCATTTGAACTATCAGAATCCGACGCTCTCGCCCTTCGACGAATTCCAGCGCTTCAAGACCCACCCGCTGATCCGCGACACCTTCGAGGGCGGCAAGCGCATCGCCTATGGCTCGCGCGCCATCACCGAGGGCGGCTTCCAGTCGGTGCCGAAGCTGACCTTCCCGGGCGGCGCGCTGATCGGCTGCGCGGCGGGCTTCGTCAACGTTCCCCGCATCAAGGGCAGCCACAACGCCGTGCTCTCCGGCATGCTTGCTGCGGAGAAGCTTGTCCCGGCGCTGCAGGCCGGCCGCAGCCATGACGAGGTCGTCGAGATCGAGACGAGCTGGCGCGACAGCGCCATCGGCAAGGACCTGAGGCTCGTCCGCAACGTCAAGCCGCTCTGGTCGAAGTTCGGCACGCTGGTCGGCATCGGGCTCGGCGGCATCGACATGTGGCTGAACCAGCTCTTCGGCTGGTCGCCCTTCGGCACGCTGAAGCACGGTAAGCCGGACTACGCGACGCTGAAGCCGCTCGCCGAGGTCGAGCCGATCACCTATCCGAAGCCGGACGGCAAGATCTCCTTCGACAAGCTGTCCTCGGTCTTCCTCTCCTCGACCACTCACGAGGAGGATCAGCCGGCGCATCTGAAGCTCACCGACCCCTCGATCCCGATCGGGAAGAACCTGCCTGTTTACGGCGAGCCGGCGCGGCTCTACTGCCCGGCGGGCGTATACGAGGTCGTCTACGAGAATGCCGAGACGAAGAGCAATCCGCGCTTCGTGATCAACGCGCAGAACTGCGTCCACTGCAAGACCTGCGACATCAAGGACCCGGCCCAGAACATCACCTGGACGGTGCCGGAAGGCGGCGGCGGGCCCGGCTACGCGAATATGTGATCGGCTGACTCAGCCAATCCTACGAAAAAAGGCGCGCCGGGAGGCGCGCCCTTTAGTCTTTTGGAAAAGGCTGTCAGCCATTGCGCACGACCGGAGCCGTCGGCTTCGGCTCGTCCTTGGCGAAGCCGGCGAGAAGAGTGACTGCGGCAAAGCTCAGAACAATCTTCTTCATTGGAACGATCCCAATAATGTTGCTGCGTGCACTGCGAGCAGACGAAATATAGAATCGATATCCTTTGCCGATGACCAATGTTTTCTCGCTGAACCCTGCGGGGAAAACGGGTTCGTTGGGACTGTTGCGCCGCCGCTACGAAGCCGCCGCATTCGCGCTGAGCCCCGCTTGCCGGCTCGCCCGGAAACCGCCATCTTGGCGGCCTACGCGAGCCATCACGGTCCGCCGAATGAGCGCCCGGAGCATTGGGCGGCGGACCGAGGGAGAAGAGCAGTCGTGACATTTCTGAAGAAGGTGCGTGCCTCCGGTACGGCTGCTGCCTTGTCGTTGTTGATGGTTCTACCGGTGGCCGCCGCGGCCCAGGGAGCGACCGCGCCGCGTTCGTCTGATTCGCTGGAGCCGGCCGACAGCCTCGAAGGGAATTATCTCGCCGCCATCGTGGCGGGCGCCTCGCGCGATCTCGGCGCGGCCTCGGTTTATCTGCGCGAAGCCGTGCGGGAAGACCCGCGCAACAGCGAGTTGCTGGAGCGCGCTTTCGTCGCCTTTCTCGCCGACGGCGCCATGCCTGACGCCTTCCGCGCCGCCGACAAGCTGATCCAGCAGGATCCGAGCAATGGCCTGGCGCAGCTTGTCATCGGCATCCGCTCGATCAAGCAGAAGAGCTACCAGACCGCCCGCAATCATCTCCAGCGCGGCGGTCGCGGCCGGGCGGCCGACATCACGGCCACGCTGCTTTCCGCCTGGTCCTATCTTGGATCCGGCAACTCCAAACGCGCCATCGAGACACTGGAGCGTCTGAAGGGCGAGCCCTCCTACAACCTCTTCCGCGACTATCATGCCGGCCTGATTCTCGACGCCGCCGGGCGCAAGGCGGAGGCCGAAAAGCGGCTGAAGGCCGCCTACGACGCCGAGAAGACCACGTTGCGCCTCGTTGATCTCTGGGCGCGCTTCCAGGCCCGCAGCGGCGATTATGCCGGCGCGGCTGCGACCTATGCCGATTTCGACCGGCTGCTGCCCAACCACCCGATCATCCGCGAAGGCATGTCGCTGGTGTCGAAGAAGGAGGCGCCGCCGCGCCAGATCCAGACGCCGCAGCAGGGCGCGGCCGAGGTGCTCTACGGGCTCGCCAGCGCCGGCAATCGCCAGGGCGACGAGGCCGCTGCTCTCCTCTACCTGCGCATGGCGATCTATCTGGATCCCGGTCATGACCTCGCCATCCTGACGCTGGGCGACATCCTCGAGCGGGCTCGCCAGCCCGAGGATGCGGTCGCGGTCTATGACAAGATGCCGGCCTCCTCGCCGCTGCGCTCGAACGCCGAGATCCAGGCGGGCCTCGCGCTGGAGAACCTTGGCAAGCCCGACGAGGCCGTGAAGCATCTGCAGAAGGTCATCGCGGAACGGCCTGATGATGTCGACGCGCTCGCCGCGCTGGGCAATATCTATCGCTCGCGCAAGCAGTTCGCCGAGGCGGCCGCCGCCTACGACAAGGCCATCGACAAGCTCGCCTCGCCCGGCCGCGCCAACTGGGATCTCTACTATTTCCGCGGCATCGCCCGGGAACGTATCAACCGGTGGCCGGAGGCCGAGGCCGATCTGCGCAAGGCGCTGGAATTGCTGCCCGATCCGCTCGGCCGCGAGCGCGCGCTGGTGCTGAACTATCTCGGCTATTCGCTGGTCGACAAGCACCTCAAGCTCGACGAGGGGCTCAGCATGCTGCGCCGCGCCGTCGAGTTGCGCCCACGCGACGGTTACATCATCGACTCGCTCGGCTGGGCCTATTACCGGCTCGGCCGTTACGAGGATGCCGCTCGCGAGATCGAGCGCGCGGCTGAGCTGCGCCCCTCGGACCCGGTGATCAACGACCATCTCGGCGATGTCTATTGGCGCACGGGCCGCCAGCTCGAGGCGAAGTATCAGTGGAACCATGCCCGCGATCTCAAGCCCGAGCCCGAGGATCTCGAGAAGATCCAGCGGAAGATCGAGCGCGGGCTGGAAGATCCTTCGGCCAATGTGGTCGACGAGGCCAAGAAGGACGGCGGCTGACGCTGATCACCGCGCGGGGCTGAACCGGGAGCGGCCGTGGCTCTACCGCTGACGACGCGCGCGCGCGCCAAGGTCAATCTCGACCTGCGGGTCCTGGGCCGGCGCGAGGACGGCTATCACGAGCTCGAAAGCCTGGTGGCCTTCGCCGGGGTCGGGGATGAGCTGACGCTGGAGCCGGATGCGCCGCTCTCTCTGTCCCTCGCCGGTCCGCGCGCGGCGGGGCTGTCTGCCGAGGACGACAACCTCGTCCTGCGTGCTGCGCGGGCGCTCGCGATAGTCCGTCCCGGCCTGCGTCTGGGGCGCTTCCATCTCGTCAAGCGACTGCCCGTCGCTTCGGGAATCGGTGGCGGTTCGGCTGACGCGGCCGCGGCGTTGCGTCTGGTCGCACGCCTGAACGGCATTGCTCAAACCGATCAGGCTCTGCTGGGCGTCGCCGCGAAAGTCGGCGCCGACGTGCCGGTCTGCCTTGATTCGCGGGCGCGGCTGATGGCCGGCGTCGGCGAGCGGCTCGGGCCGGTGCTGCACCTGCCGCCGCTTTTCGCCGTGCTGGCCAATCCAGGCGTGGCAGTCGAGACGGTCGCGGTCTTTCGCACCCTGGGGCTGGAGCCGGGGCAAAAAATGACGGTCTCGCGTACCGCGCCTGATTCGGTGCCGAGAGGCGAGTTCTTCGAGGCGCTCGCCGCCTCCCAGAACGATCTGGCGGAGGCGGCCCGGCGTGTCGCACCGGCGATCGACGAGGTGGTGGAGCGGCTGGCCGGCTTGTCGGGCTGCCGGCTTGCGCGCATGTCCGGGTCGGGCGCGACCTGCTTTGCGCTGTTCGACGATTGCTCGGCCAGCGCCGAGGCTGCCCGCGCGCTGGCGAAGGCTCGTCCGGACTGGTGGGTGAAGCCGACGCTGCTGCGTTGAGCCGCGCCGGCGCGGCTTCAGTGTGCCCGCGCCACGCAGAAATCGACGGCGGCGTTGAGCGCCTGCTTCATCGGCGAGGCCGGGAACAGGCCGAGCGCATCCTTGGCCATGCGGGCATAGTGTTCGGCGCGCGCGATGGTGTCGTCCAGCGCCTTGTGCCGACGCATGATCGCTTGCGCTTCTTCCAGATCGCCGTCGCGAATTTCGCCGTCCTGAAGGGTGCGCTTCCAGAAGGCGCGCTCCGCCTCGTCGCCGCGGCGGAAGGAGAGCACGACGGGCAGGGTGATTTTGCCCTCGCGGAAATCGTCGCCGGTGTTCTTGCCGAGCTTCGCCGCGACGCCGCCATAGTCCAGCGCGTCGTCGATGAGCTGGAAGGCGATGCCGAGATTGAGCCCGTAGCTTCGGCAGGCGGCGGCGTCCGCCTTTGAGGAATTGGCGATCACCGGGCCGACCTCGCAGGCGGCGGCGAAGAGCTCCGCCGTCTTGCCGCGGATGACCGAGAGATACTCGTCCTCTGTCGTCTCGGTGTTCTTGGCGACGGAGAGCTGCAGAACCTCGCCCTCGGCGATCACCGCCGCGGCCGTGGAGAGAATGTCGAGCGCCCTGAGAGAGCCGACCTCGACCATCATCTTGAAGGCCTGGCCGAGCAGGAAATCGCCGACGAGCACGCTCGCCTCGTTGCCCCAGAGCATGCGCGCGGCGAGCTTGCCGCGGCGCATGTCGCTCTCGTCGACGACGTCGTCATGCAGCAATGTCGCGGTGTGCATGAACTCGACGGACGCCGCGAGCTTGACGTGGCCTTCGCCCCGGTAGCCGCAGAGATCGGCCATGGCGAGCGTCAGCATCGGCCGCAGGCGCTTGCCGCCCGAGGAGATCAGATGGTTCGCGACCTCCGGGATCATCGTGACCTCTGAGCCGGTGCGCGACAGGATCATCGCATTGACCCGCTCCATGTCGGCGCGCGCCAGCGCGACTAGCGGCTCGATGCTCGCCTGATTCGATTCCCGTTCCTCGAGGGAGACGACGACACCCACTGAAGCACTCCGGATCAGATTCTCGCGCCAGGGCGACGCCCCGCAGCCATGCCACAACCGTTGCATGGGACGCCAGCCCCCTGCAAACCGTCGCGACGCCGCAGCTTGCGCGAAGGGGGCGGGTCGGGCTCCATGGGGCGATGCACGAACTCATGCGCACCAACGACCTCATCCTGCTCGGCGCCGTCGAGGCCCTGCTGGGATCAGCCGGGCTGGATTGCCTGATCGCGGACCAGCATATGAGCGCCCTGGAGGGCATGACCGGCGCCTTTCCACGCCGGCTCCTCGTGCGCGCGGCGGACAAGCGCCGGGCGCGGGCTCTTCTGATCGAAGCCGGTTACGGAGCCGAGCTGCGCGATGAGTGAGGTGAAAACACCGCTTGCGTTGGGCGAAATCGTCGAGGATCGGCTGCTCGACGGCCGGCTTCGCCTCTACCAGCCGCGCAAGGGCCACCGCGCCGGCACCGACGCCATCCTGCTCGCGGCGGCGCTGCCCGAGCTCGATCGCGCAACGCTCCTCGATATCGGTGCGGGCGTAGGGACGGTGGGGCTCGCCGCTGCGCTGTTGCGCCCTGCCTTGCGCGTCACATTGCTGGAGCGCGATCCCGAACTGGCGACCTTGGCGAGGCAGAACATCGCGCTGAACGGCATGGCCGGTCGCGGGATTGTCATCGCGGCCGATGTCACCGCGCCGGCGGCGGAACTGGAATCGGCGGGCCTGAAGCCGGCTTCCTTCGATGCGGTCGCGATGAACCCGCCCTTCTATCCGCAGGGTGGAACGCGCGCCTCGCCGACGCCCAACCGCCGGGCGGCTCATGTGGCGGAGGGCGATCTCGAGCCCTGGCTGCGTGCCGCGCGGCGGGCACTGAAGCCCGGCGGCCTGCTCGCGATCATCCATCGGGCCGAGGCGCTGCCGGATCTGCTTGCGGGCCTGGGCTCAGGCTTCGGCGCTGTCACGATCCGGCCCGTCCATGGCGTCGCCGACAGGCCGGCGATTCGGGTTGTCGTCACGGCGGTGCTGAACAGCAGAAGGCCGGCAGAGCTGTTGCCGGCCTTCGTGATCAATGGGCTCGACGGCCGCTTCACGGCGGAGAGCGAGGCCGTGCATCGCGGGCAGGCGCGCCTGTAGCATCGGACCGAAAAGTGGAATCCACTTTTCGGAAGAATCCGATGCGATAGCGGTAACCTGGCGGCTTACCAGTAGTAGCGCGGCGGCGGCGCGAAGAGCGGCGGAGGCGGCGGCGGGGCGTAGTAGCGCGGACCATAGTAGCGGCGCGGGCCGTAGTAGCGCGGGCCGTAATATGGGCGCGGCGGGCCGTAATAGCGGCGCGGGCCGTAATAGTACTGGGCCTGCTGCACCATGCCGCCGGCAGCATCGACCAGCGGCGCAGCCGCGACCGGCGCGGCGGAGGCCGGGGCGGCGCTCAGGGCTGCAACGCCCAGCGTGCCGACCGTCACGGCGGAGAGAAGCATCGTCTTGAACATGATATCCTCCTGCGATGGCGTCGGCGGTCATGGCTTGCGGTGACCAACGCCGTCCATGGGAGGGGAAACTATCCCCCTTAACCTGAACGGCGCGAAACCGCGCCGTTCAGCCAGCCTTCATTGAGCGGCCAATCATGGCCGCAATGCGTCAGCCTCAGCGGCAGACCCGTACAGGGCGGATCACCCAGCGCCAGCCGTTCCACACGCGGCGTTCCGACCAGAAACAGCGCGGACGGTAGTAGGGGCGCGGGCCATAATAGCGGCGCGGGCCGCGATAGTAGTATTGAGCCTGCTCGATCAGGCCCTGGCCGGCTTGCGCAGTCTGCCCGGCCGGAGCTGCGATCGGAGCGGCCGAGACCGGGGCGGCCATCATGGCGAAGCCGCCAAGCGCGCCTGTCACGGCAGCCGCGAGAAGCGTTGTCCGGAACATCGTGTTCTCCATCGATAGCCATCGGCCGTGCCGATGGACGACTTGTCGTCCCTGAAAGGAACTTGGGCCGTTTCACCTGAACGGCGCGAAACCGCGCCGTTCAGCTTGCCTTCATCGAGGCGGGTGGCCGGCTTAGCGGCAGATGCGGTGCTGGCGCACGATCCAGCGGTGGCCGTTCCAGACGCGGCGGGTTTCGGTCCAGCAGCGACGAGCATGCGGGCGGCCCGGGCCGTAATGCGGGCGACCCCGGTGCCAGGCCTGCTGGACGAGACCGGTCTCGGCGCCCGCACCCAGGGCCGAACCGGCCGAAATCGGGGCTGCGGAGGCCGGGGCGCTGCTCATGGCGGCACCGAGCAAGGTTGCTGCGCCGAAGGCGGCGGCAATGATGCGGGTTGTCAACATGGGCGTACTCCTTTGTTAATCCAGCCGCTGGCCCGCCATCAAATGCTCGCCCCCGAACATTGCGAACCATGCGGTCGTCTCGTGGTTAGCAGACCGGGTATGAACGAAATCTGTCCGGTTCCGGTTCCGGCCCGCGCTTGACCATGGCTGGCCCGAACCCTAATCACCGCCATTCCTTTGTTATTGGAAGGTTGCAGGCATTTGTCCGCCCCCGCGCCACACTCGCTTTCCACCATCCCGGCTTCCTCCCCGGCGATGGACCCGACCCGCTCCTTCCAGGGGCTGTTGCTGACGCTGCAGCGCTTCTGGGCCGAGCGAGGTTGCGTGGTGCTCCAGCCCTACGACATGGAGGTTGGCGCCGGCACCTTCCATCCGGCGACGACGCTGCGCGCGCTCGGGCCGAAGCCATGGAAGGCGGCCTATGTCCAGCCCTCGCGCCGCCCCAAGGATGGTCGTTACGGCGAGAACCCCAACCGCCTGCAGCATTACTACCAGTTCCAGGTCATCCTGAAGCCGTCGCCGCCGGACCTGCAGCAGCTCTATCTCGACTCGCTCAGGGCGATCGGCGTCGATCTCGGCCTGCATGACGTGCGCTTCGTCGAGGACGACTGGGAGAGCCCGACGCTCGGCGCCTGGGGCCTCGGCTGGGAATGCTGGTGCGACGGCATGGAAGTCAGCCAGTTCACTTACTTTCAACAGGTCGCGGGCGTCGAATGCGCGCCGGTCGCGGGCGAACTGACCTACGGGCTCGAGCGGCTGGCGATGTATGTTCAGGGCGTCGAGAACGTCTACGACCTCAACTTCAATGGCCTCGATGGCGAGGACCGCATCTCCTATGGCGACGTCTTCCTGCAGGCCGAGCAGGAATATTCGCGGCACAATTTCGAGCACGCCAATACCGAGATGCTGTTTCGGCATTTCTCGGATGCGGAGGCCGAGTGCAAGGCGCTGCTCGCCGCCGGCGAGCCGGGTTCCGGCGCCAACCAGCCTCGCCACCAGCTCGCCCTGCCGGCCTATGACCAGTGCATCAAGGCGAGCCACATCTTCAACCTGCTCGACGCGCGCGGCGTGATCTCGGTCACCGAGCGGCAGAGCTACATCCTGCGCGTGCGTGAACTCGCCAAGGCCTGCGGCGCGGCCTGGCTGAAGACCGCCGGCGGGGGAGCTGCGTGATGCCCGATCTTCTGCTCGAACTGTTCTCGGAAGAAATTCCCGCGCGCATGCAGCGCAAGGCCGGCGAGGACCTCAAGAAGCTCGTCACCGACGCGCTGGTCGAGCGCGGTCTCGTCTATGAGGGCGCCAAGGCCTTCGCGACGCCGCGCCGCCTCACGCTGCACATCGCCGGCCTGCCCGTGCGCGGCCGCGACGTGCGCGAGGAACGAAAAGGTCCGCGCGTCGGCGCGCCCGATGCCGCCGTGCAGGGCTTCCTCAAGGCGGCAGGGCTGACCTCGCTCGATCAGGCAACCATCGTCAGCGATCCGAAGAAGGGCGACAGCTACGTCGCCATCATCGAGAAGCCCGGGCAGGAGACCGTTCAGGCGATCGCCGAGATCGTGCCGGCCGTGATCCGCTCCTTCCCCTGGCCGAAATCGATGCGCTGGGGCAAGGCCTCGGCGGCCGGCGCCAGCCTGCGCTGGGTGCGTCCGCTGCACTCGATCCTCTGCACCTTCGGCGCCGAGACCGAGGACCCGGAAATCGTGCCCTTCGAGGTCGACGGCATCGTCTCGGGCAACGTCACCTATGGCCACCGCTTCCATGCGCCCGGATCGATCACGGTGAAGCGGCTCGACGACTATGTGACCTCGCTGGAGAAGGCGAAGGTCGTGCTCGACGCTGACCGGCGCAAGGAAATCATCCTCACCGACGCCCGCAACCTCGCCTTCGCGCAGGGGCTCGACCTCGTCGAGGACGAGGGCTTGCTGGAGGAGGTCGCCGGCCTCGTCGAATGGCCGGTCGTGCTGATGGGCTCCTTCGAGGAACGCTTCCTCGACATCCCCGGCGAGGCGATCCGCGCCACCATCCGCGCCAACCAGAAATGCTTCGTGCTTCGCGATCCCGCGACGGGCGCGCTCGCCAACCGCTTCATCCTGGTCTCGAACCTCCTCGCCAGCGACGGCGGCGCGGCAATCACCGCCGGCAACGGCCGCGTCGTGCGCGCGCGTCTCTCGGACGCCGCCTATTTCTGGCAGACGGACCGTGGTTCGCTGCCGGACCTTGGCACGTTCGAAGAGAGCGCTGCAAAGCTCGGCCTCGATCTCACCAAGCCGCTCGACCAGCGCATGGCCAAGCTCGACAAGCTCGGCGTCGTCTTCCACGCCAAGCTCGGTACGCAAGGCGAGCGCGTCCAGCGTATCGCTGCGCTGGCGAGGGAGTTGGCGCCGATCGTCGATGCCGATCCCGACAAGGCCGAGCGCGCCGCCAAGCTTGCCAAGGCCGATTTGCCGACCGAGATGGTCGGCGAGTTCCCCGAGCTGCAGGGCCTGATGGGCCGGAAATATGCCGAGCTGCAGGGCGAGGATGCGTTCGTCGCCGCCGCGGTCGAGGAGCATTACAAGCCGCTCGGGCCGTCGGACCGTGTGCCGACCGATCCGGTTTCGGTCGCCGTGGCGCTCGCCGACAAGCTCGATACGCTCGTCGGGTTCTGGGCCATCGACGAGAAGCCGACCGGCAGCAAGGACCCTTATGCATTACGCCGAGCGGCGTTGGGTATTTGCCGAATTTGCGATGAGAACAATCTCAATCGCCTTCAGCTTGAACTGATTCTGACACGATTGTTCGACAAGTGGCCTTCTGTCGATGGACCTGTTGCTGCTTTCGATCTGATCGACTTCATCGTTGAACGTTTAAAGGTCATGCTTCGCGATCGGGGCATTCCGCATGACGTGGTTGATGCGGTCTCGCGGCAGGGCATTCGGCGCGAGACGATGACTCCCGGCATGACGAATGTCAGAGTAATTTCGATCATCATTCGGACGGCCGATGCACTCGGCCGCTTCCTCGACACCGAGGACGGCAAGAATCTGCTTGCGGGTTACAAGCGCGCCGCCAACATCCTCAAGGCCGAGGAGAAGAAGGACGGGGAGGGCGCCTTTGCTGGCGCGCCGGACCTGCACCTCATCGCTGCCGCCGGCCTCATCGAGGAGAAGGCGCTCGCCGTAGCGCTGGCGCAGGCGACGCCGAAGGCCGAGGCCGCCGTCGCCGCCGAGGACTATGAGGGCGCCATGGCGGCGCTCGCCGAATTGCGCCCGGCCGTCGATGCCTTCTTCGACAAGGTCACGGTCAACGATCCCGATCCGGCCCAGCGCGCCAACCGCCTGAAGCTGCTCAACCAGCTCCGCCAGGCGACCCGCGCGGTCGCGGATTTCGATCGCATCGCGGGCTGACGCCCGCCGTCATGCTCGGGCTTGACCCGAGCATCTCGGAAACCAGCGCCTTCTGATCCTGAGATTCTCGGGTCTACGCTGTGCTCCGCCCGAGAATGACGGGCGCGCGTCATGCTCGCCCTTGTGGCGAGCATCCACGTCTTGACGGTTTCGACGGAGGAAGACCTGGATGGTCGGGACAAGCCCGACCATGACGGTGGGCGCTACCCTGGCGAGCCCGCCCGGCCCTTCGCCGGCAAACCCCGAACCGGAACCTATTCCCACCCTGCGACGTTCTGTCGGCGGGGCTGACAGGTCGCGAATGCGTCGCGGCAGGGCTCCGGGGGGCCGGCCACCGGCCGAGATAAAGGGCTGCAAGCATGTCCATTCTGATTTCGCTGCTGATCACCGTTCTCGTCATCGGCCTCGTGCTCTATCTCGTGCGGATGCTTCCGCTTGACGGGCAGATCAAGAACGTCGTGCAGATCATCGTGATCGTGATCGGCATCATCTCGCTGTTGCGCTATCTCGCTGTTTTCTAAGGCGATTGACGGCGCCCGCGCGCTGGTACAGACTTGAATAGGTCCAGAGGGCCCCGGACGCTCCCGTCTCGGGGCCCTTTCCTGTTTCAGGGCAAGACCATGAACGCGCCGAACCGTACCGGCCACATCAGGCTGACCTCCCATCCCGAGCCCGGCAGCGCCGCCGTTCGCTTTCCGATCCGATGGGGCGCAGCCACCGCCGCCGAACGCGGCCCGATCATCGCCTCGACCACCAACCCGGGCGACCGCAACGTCATCGGCGCTCATGGCGGCTCCTATTCGGTCTACCGTGCGCTGGCGATCTCGGCCCGCGCGATGAACCCCTCGCAGCGCCCGGACCTCACCAACACCTACCCAACGGCCGAGATCGCGCCGCAGCCGCAATGGGCCGATCCCAGGAAGATCGTCTCGCTCGATCCTTTCGGCCATACGGTGGCGCAGGATTTCGGCAAGTTGATCGGCGAGGGGATCGACATCCGCCCCTCGATCGCCATCACCAAGGCCAGGCTCAACCTGCCCGAGATTCTCGCGGCCATGGCCGCGCACCGGCTGGCGGCGGACGGGAACATCCTGCATCCCTCCGGCGACATCTCCGTCACCAAGATCGCGGTCGACCCGGTCTGGTACCTGCCCGGCATCGCCGAGCGCTTCGGCACGACCGAGAACGAATTGCGCCGCACGCTCTTCGAGCAGACGGGCGGCATGTATCCCGAACTGGTGACGCGGCCGGACCTCAAGGTCTTTCTGCCGCCGATCGGCTCGATCACCGCCTATGTCATGGGCGAGGTCTCCGGCCTTGCCGACCGCAAAACACGCATCGCCTGCCGCGTCCATGACGAGTGCAACGGTTCGGACGTCTTCGGTTCGGACATCTGCACCTGCCGGCCCTACCTCATCCACGGCATCGAGGAATGCGTGCGGGAGGCGCAGAGCGGCGGCGTCGGGCTGATCGTCTACAACCGCAAGGAGGGCCGGGCGCTCGGCGAAGTCACGAAGTTTCTCGTCTACAACGCCCGCAAGCGCCAGGAGGGCGGCGATTCCGCCGCGACCTATTTCGAGCGCACCGAATGCGTCGCCGGCGTACAGGATGCCCGTTTCCAGCAGCTCATGCCGGATGTGCTGCATTGGCTCGGCGTCACCCATATCGACCGGCTGATGTCGATGTCGAACATGAAATACGACGCCATGGTCGAGAGCGGCATCACCATCGGCGAGCGCGTCGCCATCCCGCCCGAATTGATTCCACCCGACGCCTCGGTCGAGATCGAGGCCAAGAAGGCCGCCGGCTATTATTCGCCGGAAGGCACGCCCGGAGACAATGCGCTCAAGGCCACCGTCGGCCGTGACCTCGACAAGTTCTGATCCCGCCCCGCTCACGTCCCCCGAGTTGACGATGCCTGACCGCGATCCCGAGGCGTTCCGCGCCCTGTTGAAACCTGCCGCCGTGCGTGAGCGTGCGCGGGAGATGCTCGAGCTGGGACTCGCCGGCAAGCTTTTCCATTTCAGCGTCCAGCCCGAGCGGCTGGAAGCCTGCGCGGACTATGTGCTTGAGACCATCCGCGCGAATTATCCCACGCTCGAGATCCCCTTCCATGCGCGCTGGCGCCATTTTGTGGTCGCAGGCGATGATCGTTGGCAGCGGCTCGATCAGGCGAGGGGCTTCCCGGACCCGGCTGCCCGTGGCCGCGCCGCCTATGATCTTGCCGTGGTCAGCGTCCTGCTCGATGCCGGTGCCGGCCAGGACTGGCGCTATCGCGACGCCGCGACGGGCCGCGACATCGGCCGTTCCGAGGGTCTGGCGCTCGCTTCGCTCGACATGTTCGCCGCCGGCCTGTTCTCCAGCGATCCGGCCGATCCGCTGCGCGCCGATGCGGCCGGGCTGAAGCACCTCGATGCGGCGACGCTGGCGCGCGGCTTCCAGGCGGGGCCGGACAATCCGCTGCTCGCGCTCGAAGGGCGTGCCGCCCTGCTTAACCGCCTCGGCGAGGAGATGGAAAAGCAGGGCTTGTCGCGCCCCGGCGAACTCTTCGATCGTTTCGAAGCCGCCGCCGACACCGGCACGCTGCGAGCCGCGCATATGCTAGGCGAGGTGCTCGCGACCTTCGGTGGCATCTGGCCTTCGCGCCTGACGCTCGCCGGCGTCGCGCTCGGCGATACCTGGCGTCACCCCCTGATCGCGCCCGGCGAGGTGACGGAAGGGCTCGTACCTTTCCACAAATTGTCGCAATGGCTGACCTACTCGTTGATCGAGCCGCTGCAATGGGCCGGCATTGCCGTCATCGACATCGACGATCTCACCGGCCTGCCCGAGTATCGCAATGGCGGGCTCTTCCTCGACAGCGGCGTGATCGCGCTGAGGGACGAGGCGGATCGAACGAAGTCGCATGAGGTCGCATCGCCGCTGGTCGTCGAATGGCGGGCGCTGACGGTGGCGTTGCTCGACGAGATCGGCCTCTTGATCCGCAAGCGCCTCGGCCGCTCGCGCGAGGATTTGCCGCTTGCCAAGGTGCTCGAAGGCGGGACCTGGGCCGCGGGCCGGCGGATCGCGCGTGAAAAGCGTGTGGATGGCGGTCCGCCCTTGACCATTGTCAGCGATGGCACGGTATTTTGACGGTGAGCAAAGATGCGAGAGATAAAGGGGTAGCCGGCGTATGACTTCGAGCCAGGACGGCGTCACTGTCGTCGATCACCCGCTGGTCCAGCACAAGCTGACGCTGATGCGCCAGAAGGACCGCTCCACCAAGAGCTTCCGCCAGCTTCTCAACGAGATCGGCATGCTGCTCTGCTATGAGGTGACACGCGATCTGCCGACACAGATGATCGAGATCGAGACGCCGCTGACGACCTCGATGCAGCCGGTCATCGCCGGCAAGAAGCTGGTCTTCGCGCCGATCCTGCGGGCGGGCGTCGGCTTCCTCGACGGCATGCTGGAGTTGGTGCCGGCCGCGCGCGTCGCCCATATCGGCCTCTACCGCGATCCCGATACGCTCCAGGCGGTCGAGTACTATTTCAAGGCACCGTCGGACATCGCCGACCGCATGATCGTGGTGATGGACCCGATGCTGGCCACCGCCAATTCCGCCGTGGCTGCGGTCGAGCGTCTCAAGGAGCGGGGGGCCAGGGATCTGCGCTTCGTCTGCCTGCTGGCGGCGCCGGAGGGCATCGCTCACCTGCGCAGCGCGCATCCCGATGTCCGCATCTGGACCGCCGCCATCGACGAACGCCTCAACGAGCACGGCTACATCATGCCGGGTCTCGGGGATGCGGGCGATCGCATGTTCGGCACGCGCTGAGCACCGAAAAGGCCCATGCCGTCACTGGCACGGGCCTTTACCGCCTATGGCATCGGCCCGAAAAGCAGCATCCCCTTTCGGAAAATCCGATGCGACAACAAATAGATGGATCGCCGCCATCGCGTCCGACGGGGCGCGCGGCGATCGAGCGTCATTCGATGATTTCGACCACGCGGCGGGTGCGCGGCTCGACGACGACGGCTTCGCCGTTCACGATCGTATAGCGATAGCCGGGCGCGCCATATGCCGCCGGCACGTTGTGATAGACCACGCCCCGCGCCGGTAGCACAGTGCCGACCCCGATCGGTTCTGCATAGCGATACGACCGCATATGCTGTCCCATCACATACGTCCGGAACCCTGCGTCGTCGTTGATCATCGTACCGCCGGCGGGATCCCGCCTGAGGGGCGGAGCGAATACGTCGAACGGCATCATATTCGTCTCGGTGCCGACGAGGGCCGGGTCATGAGTGAAGCCGCCGCTGGCGGGGTCGCGGATGATAGGCCCCATGCTCTGTGCGAAAACGGTTGCGGGAATGGCTGCAAAAGCCGCAGCCAGTAGAATCCGCTTGATCATGATCGACCTCCGATATCTGCCTAGCCCCGGTACGAGAATGCGCGCCTTCTGCGGCAGTTCCGTGCCTCGACGATCACAAAAGCGAGAATGGCCCGCCCCGTTGCCGGGGCGGGCCGTTCCGTGCCGAGAGACGAGCGTCACTCGATGATCTGGACCACGCGGCGCGTCTGCGGCTCGACGATGAGCGTGCGATCGTTCACCACCGTGTAGTTGTAGCGCGAGGCGGACGGTCCGTACTCGGCCGGTACGCGGTGATAGACGACGCCCTGCGCTGGCAGGACCGTGCCGACCGCGACCGGCTCGGCATAGGCATAGGACGGGACGCGCTGCTCGACGACATAGGTGCGGAAGCGCGGCTCCGCAGCATCGCCGACGATCGCGCCGACCACGGCGCCGCCGACGCCGCCGACAACCGCACCGACAGGGCCGCCGACCACGGCGCCGCCGACGGCGCCGGCAGCTGCACCGCTGGTCGCACCGCCGACCGCACCGCCCGAAGGCTGGGTCTGGGCGAAGGCAATCGCCGGAGTAATGGTCAATACGGTAACAAGAGCGAGCTTCTTGAGCATGACGTTCTCCTTTCGAAGTGAACTTCGGGAAGGAAAACCGCAGCAAGCCGAAACAGTTCCCCAAAAACGGGGTCACGAGATGTTAACGTTTGCAATCGGCGTCGAGAAGATGAGGCGCAACAACGACTTGTCAGTTCATTGCGGAGGGGCGGAGGGGCGCTCGCCGGGCGCGGATGTTCGCTGGAAATGAAAACGGCGGGCACGAGGCCCGCCGCGAACACGATGGAATTGGCCTGATCTCACTGCTTCGGGGCTGCCGAAAGCGCAGGCGTCAGCTTGTCGGCATCGCGCTTGATCAGAGCAGCGAAGCCTGCCGGGGTGCGCTCCTCAGCCGTCGGCAGAACGGTGCCGAGGTCGAGCAGGCGCTTCTTGGTGCCTTCGTCGTTGAGCGCCTTGTTCAGCGCGTCGACCAGCTTGTCGACGGCCTCCTTCGGCATGCTCTTCGGGCCGGCGATGCCGTTCCATGCCTCGATCTGGTAGTCCGGCAGGCCGGCTTCCTTCGTGGTCGGCACGTCGGGCAGGGCCGGCGAGCGCTGCGCCGAGGCGACGGCATAGGCCTTGATCGAGTTGGCGCGGACCTGCTCGGCGACGGAGACGATCTGGTCACACATGAAGTCGACCTGACCGGAAACGAGATCGTTCAGCGCAGGCCCGGTGCCGCGATAGGCGACGGCGTTGATCTTCGGCGTGCCGAGGATGCCCTTGAGGAGGGTGCAGGTGGTCCAGGAGACCGAGCCGAGGCCGGCATGGGCTTCGTTCACCTTGTCCGGGTTCGCCTTCACATAGGCAGCGAATTCCTTGAGGTCTTTCGGCTCGAAATTCTTGCGCGCCACGATCAGGATCGGCGTCCCGCCGGCCAGACCGATCGTCTGCATGCCGTTTATCGGGTCGTATTTCAGGCCGGGATAGGTGGCGGGGGCCGCCGAGAAGGTGCCGAGATGGCCCATCGCGATGGTGTAGCCGTCGGGCGCGGCCGTGACGGCGCGCGCGATGCCGGTGGTGCCGCCGGCGCCCGCGACGTTCTCGATCACGATCTGCTGGCCGAGAGTCTTCGACATGTGATCGGCGACGATGCGGGCGATGATGTCGGTCGGCCCGCCGGCCGCGAAGGGTACGATCATGGTGATCGGTTTCGTCGGATAGCTCTGCGCCTGTGCGCCACCGGTTAAGGCCAACGCCGCAGCTGCGGCGAGGCCGAGAACGAACTTCTTCATCAGCATTCCTCCCAGAGATTGCTTGAAACGAAATTGGAGGGATTGCCGCCGTGGCGGCAACCCCGTCATTCGGTGAAGACTTCGTCGCGCTTCTTCGAGATCGAGGGCAGCAGGGCGATCGCGAGCACGAGGACGGCGACGATCAGCAGGCCGAGCGAGATCGGCCGGTTCTGATAGTCGATGAAGGTGTAGAACGAGCCGCGCGAGATGATCAGCGCCTGCCGGAGCTTCTCCTCCATCAGCTTGCCGAGCACGAAGCCCAGCAGCATCGGTGCCGGCTCGAAGCCGAGTTTGATCAGCAGATAGCCGAACAGTCCGAACAGCGCCGTGAAGGCGACGTCGAGCGGCTGGTTGTTCACCGAGTAGATGCCGATGCAGCAGAAGATCAGGATCGCCGGGAACATCAGCCGGTAGGGCACCTGGAGCAGCTTCACCCACATGCCGACGAGCGGCAGGTTGATGATGAGCAGCATCAGGTTGCCGATCCACATCGAGGCGATCATGCCCCAGAACAGGTCCGGGTTTCGGGTCATCACCTGCGGGCCGGGAATGATGCCGTGGATGGTCATCGCGCCGACCATCAGCGCCATCACCGCGTTCGGCGGGATGCCGAGCGTCAGCAGCGGAATGAAGGCGGTCTGGGCGCCGGCGTTGTTGGCGGATTCCGGTCCTGCCACGCCCTCGATAGCGCCCTTGCCGAAGCGCGACGGGTCCTTGGCGATCTTCTTCTCGATGGTGTAGCTGGCGAAGGGGCCGAGCACCGCGCCGTTGCCGGGCAGGATGCCGAGGATGCTGCCGATGAAGGTGCCGCGCAGCACCGGCGCTGCCGACTGCTTGATGTCCTCCCAACCGGGCAGCAGCCGGCCGATCTTGCCCTTCACCACGTCGCGGGCTTCCGGGCTCTCGAGGTTGCGCAGCACCTCGGCGAATCCGAACACACCCATCGCCAGAACCGAGAAGTCGATACCGTCCGCAAGCGCGGGAATGCCGAAGGTGAGCCGTTCCTGACCCGTTTCGAGATCCGTGCCGACGGTCGAGAACAGCAGCCCCAGCATGATCATGCAGAAGGCCTTGAGGATCGAGCCGCGCGCCAGCACCACTGCGAAGCACAGGCCCATCACCATCAGCGAGAAATACTCGGCGGGGCCGAACAGCAGCGCCATCTTGGTGAGCGGCGCACCGAGTGCCGCAATGATGACGGTGGCGACGCAGCCGGCGACGAAGGAGCCGATCGCGGCCGTGCCCAGCGCCACGCCCGCGCGCCCTTGCTTGGCCATCTGGTGGCCGTCGAGCGTGGTGACGACCGAGGTTGCCTCGCCGGGGATGTTGACCAGGATCGCGGTGGTCGAGCCGCCATACTGGGCGCCGTAGTAGATGCCGGCCAGCATGATCAGCGCGCCGGTCGGGTCGAGACCGAAGGTGATCGGCAGCAGGATCGAGATCGTCGCGATCGGGCCGACGCCGGGCAGCACGCCGATCAGCGTGCCGACAAGACAGCCGGCGAAGCAAAGCGCGATGTTCTTGAGCGTGAGCGCGACGCCGAAGCCGAGTGCAAGGTGGGAGAACGTCTCCATCATCGCTCAGATACCCAGGAGCCAGGGCGCGAGCGGGATCGGCAGGCTCAGCGCGTATTTGAAGAGAAGAATGCAGGCCGCCGACATCGCGATCGCGAAGATCAGCAGTTCCTTGAGCTTGCGGTCATCCGCGGCCAGCCCCGAGATGAAGATGAGCAGCGGCCCGGCGACGAGCAGGCCGAGCGCCGGAACCTGGATCGGGCCGAATTCGAAGCCGCGGATGGTCAGCGCGAACAGGCAGGCGCCGCCGAGTGCGAAGAAGATGCCCTTCCAAGACCAGCCCGAGAGGCTCTCGCCGTTGTAGCGCAGCGAGGCGAGCGCGAGCATGATGCCGAGCGCACCGCAGATCACCGCGAAGGCCTTCGGCAGCATGCCCGGGCCGAGCTGGCGCAGCGTTCCGACCGGAAGATCCCAGGAGAAGATGCAGGCGCCGATCGCCAGCACCACCATGAACAGGCCGCCGGCCAGATCCTGCGTCGATCGTATGCGCAAACCCTGCGCCCGTTCTATCTGATTGAGACTCATCAGGCTCCTCCGACTGGCGACCCGGGGCGGGCGGTCCGTTTCTGCGTTTTGGGGGAAGGGGAGAGGGGAACGCTGTGGCGCTCGTCGAGCAAGGTCACGCTTTCGCGCAGGATCGCCAGGAAATCGTCGCGCGCCGGCAGTTTCTGCTGGGGACGCCAGGCCACGCCGACCAGCGCGCCTGGCGGTGGCGGGTCGAGCAGCGCGCCGCGTAGCCGCCGCATCGTCACCCCGGGGAAGGAGAGGCGCGAGACCCAGTCCGGCGCCAGCGCCATGCCGAGCCCGGCCGCGACTGCGGACATCATCGCCGGCTTCTCGGTTGCCTCGATGGTGACGTTGGGCACCGCGCCGACGCTCTCGAAATAGGCCATGACGAGATCGTAGGCGTAGGGGCGGATGCGCTTGGACGGCACGACGAAGGGCTCGCCGACGAGATCGAGCATCGTCAGGTGCTCGCGGGCGGCGAGTGGATGGGCCTCGTTGAGCACCACGAGCGGGCGTTCCACCCGCAGGATCTCGAAGGCGCAGTCCGTCGGCTTGCGCGGTGGGCGGGTGAGGGCGAGGTCGAGCTTGCCGGACTCGAGCATTTGCACCAGCGCAGCCGTCATCGCTTCGACGAACTTGATCTCGATGCCGGGGAAGCGGGCGCGGAAGGCTACCAGCGCTTCAGGGACGAAGCTGGACGAGGCTGCGTCGATCGCCCCGACGCGCAGCACCTTGCCCGAGGCAAGAGAGGCCTCGCGCACGGCCCGGGATGCATGCTCCATCTTGACGAGAATGCTTTTGGCTTCCTCGAGCATGATCAACCCGGCGCGGGTCATCGCGACCTGGCGGGTGGTTCGCGTCAGCAGGCTGACGCCGAGCTCGTCTTCGAGCGCACTGATCTGGCGTGACAGGGCGGGAGGCGCGACGCCGAGCCGCTCGGCCGCGCGGCCAAAATGCAGCTCCTCCGCCACCGCGATGAAACATCGCAGTTGCCGCACGTCCATGGCCGTCCCCTGTTCCCCAGTATCGCTTCCCGCGATATCTCTGTCAGTGGCACGTGCCCTTAGCGCCTCCAGCCGACAAGTCGACCCTACTGCAATTCATAATTTTTTGGCAATAAACTCTTCGGCTCATGCCGGCCGTGTCCGTGCCTTCCGAAACAGCCTTCCATCGATCAGGGCAAGCCCGGCGAAGATAGCGGCCATCCCCAGGAAATGCCGCGGCTGCAGTGCCTCGCCGAGGAAAAGCGAACCGAGCAGAATCGCACTGACCGGGATCAGGAACGTCACCAGCATGACGTTGGTGCCGCCGGCGCGGCGCATGATCCGGAAGAAGATGACATAGGCGAGAGCTGTCGAAAGCAGTGCGAGTCCGACAAGCGAGAGCACGACCCGGGTGCTTGGGGTGGGCAGCTGCCAGGGCGGGTCGAAGGCAAGCACGAGCGGGATGGCCATCAGCGTCGTGGCACTGACCTGCCCGGCCGCCGTGACGAGGGGCGGCAGGCCGCGGAAGCGCCGGCCGAAAAGGCCTGCGAAAGCATAGGACAGGGCGGCCGCGAGGCAGGCGAGTTGCGGCAGGAGCGCTCCCGACAGGCCGCCGACGGCATCAGGGCCCATCAGGATCGCAACGCCGACCATGCCGGCGCCGACCCCGGCGAGCCTGAGCCCCGTCGCCTTCTCGTCCTGGCTGAAGAGATGGGCGACGACCACGCCGAAGAGCGGGGTCGTGGCATTGAGGATCGAGGCGAGGCCGCTGGCGATCTGCGTCTGGCCCCAGAAGATCAGTCCGAACGGGATCAGGTTGTTGAGCAGACCCATGCCGAACAAAGCGAGCCACATCCGACCGCCGACGCGCATGGACAATCCCGATAGCCTGACGACAAGGAGCAGAGCCGCTGCGGCCATGCCGACGCGCGCGAGGACGACAGCCAGCGGCGGCCATTCGGCGACGGCGATCTTGCCGAAGAAGAAGGCGCCTCCCCACAGCAGCGAGAGCAGCAGGAGCAGCAGCCAGTCGCTGAGATCCATGGCAGGCTGCGAGGTGGGGGAGGAGGACATGGCGAGCCTGCTGAAAAGGAACGAGCCGGAGCGATAGGCTCGCCCCGGCTCGTTCTCCACCCGTTTTCTGTTTCAGGCGGCTTCGGCGTCGCGCGCCTGCCACATCGCCTGGAAGGCCGGTCGCGCCTGACAGGCATCGAGCCAGGCCTTGACCCGCGGAGCGGCGTCGAAGAGCTGCGTCGCGGGCTTCGCATATCGGATGATCTCGGCGACGTTGATGTCGGCGACGGTGAAGCGGCCGCCCATCACATAGCCGTTGCCCTCGGCCAGCGTCTTGTCGAGCACCGCAAAGGGGCCGGGCAGGGCTGTAAGCGCCGCCTCGACCAGCTCCGGCTTGCGCTTCTCCGGCGGATAGGCGGCGAGATGGAACTGCAGGTTGAGCGCGTGGGTCTCGCACTCCGTCGCCGCCCAGAGCGACCACATCACCGCGAGGCCTTCCTCCTGCGCGTTCTGCGGTGCCAGGGGCCCGCCATGCTTGCGCGCGAGATAGAGGTTGATGGCCAGCGATTCGTGCAGCTTGAAGCCGTCATCGTCGATGCTGGGGATGTGGCCATTCGGGTTGATCTTCAGGAACTCGGCGCTGCGGGTATGCAGCGGCACGCCGGGAGCGTTCTGATCCGGCACGCGATAGGCCTGGATCACCGGCACGTGCGTGAACGGCAGACCGAGCTCGTTGGCGAGCCAGATGACGCGCGTGGCGCGCGAACGATAGCAACCGTAGATCGTCAGGGACATCGGCGGGATTCCGGTGAGAGATGGCGAGCTGGCGACTTGAGCCGGCGAAGGCGCCGATTCCGTCGCTGCGACATTAGGCGCGGGATCGCGCTGCGCCAATGCGGCAGCCCCCGATTGCCGCATGCAAAAAACCGTTTGACGCGGGCGCTTTGCGGGTGCATTGGCCCTCCTGCTCCCGGCCCGCGTGGCCGGCTGCTCACAGGAAACCTCAACCCGATGCCCAGCGACAGTCCCAGCCGACAGTCGAAGCCGTCTGCAGCCGCCTCGCGCGCCTGACCGGGTTGTCCGGCTCGCCTGCGATCCGGCCATGACGGCCCGATCGCAAGGAACAGAGCCATGAATGATACTGTCGCCACGACGGACCTCCTCGCCGTGACGCTGGCCCAGACGCTGGCGCAAGAGCACGTCGCCGACATCGTCGAGACGCTGAACGAACAGGACGAGGCGACGATCGCCCATGTCCTGGCGGAGCTGCCTTTCGACCGTGCCGTCGAGGCGCTCGATCAGCCCGAGTTCACCGCTGCCGCCGAGGCGCTGGCGCTGCTGCCGGATGGGCGCGCCGGCGCGCTGCTGTCGGCCATGTCGGCGGACCGAGCGGCCGACGTCTTCCAGGAGTTCGACGAGGAGACACGTCAGCGTTTGAGCGGTCGCATCGACCGCCAGACCCGCTCCGATCTCAAGAAGCTGCTGGCCTATCCCGAGCACAGCGCCGGCTCGATCATGACGACCGAGTTCGTGAGCGTGCCGAACAACTGGTCGGTGCAGCAGACGCTCGACCATATCCGCCGCGTCGAGCGCTCGCGCGAGACGGTCTATGCGATCTACGTGCTCGATTCCGTGACGCGCAAGCTGGTCCGCGCCGTCTCGCTGCGGCGCCTGATCGCCGGCGATCCCGAGGCGCCGGTCGAGTCGGTCGTTCCGGCGCACAAGCCGATTACCGTTGCCCCCGAGGTCGATCGCGAGGACGTGGCACGGCTCATCACGAAATACGACCTGCTCTCCGTTCCCGTCGTCGACGCCGACGAGCACATCATCGGCATCGTCACCTTCGACGACGTGATCGACGCCATGATCGCCGAGACGACCGAGGACGTGCAGAAGCTCGGCGGCATGGAGGCGCTCGACGAGCCGTACAACGAGATCGGCTTCCTCTCGATGATCCGCAAGCGCGCCGGTTGGCTCTCGATCCTGCTGGTCGGCGAGATGCTGACCGCCTCGGTCATGCAATACTTCGAGGGCGAGCTCGAGAAGGCGATCGTGCTGACGCTGTTCATCCCGCTGATCATGAGCTCGGGCGGCAATTCCGGTTCGCAGGCGACCTCGCTGATCATCCGGGCGCTGGCGCTGCGCGAGGTCACGCTGAAGGATTGGTGGCGGATCGCACTGCGCGAATTGCCGACCGGCCTCACGCTCGGCGCCATTCTCGGCGTGATCGGCGTGGTGCGGATCATGGTGTGGCAGTGGCTCGGTCTCTACGACTACGGACCGCACTGGATGCTGGTCGCCGCGACGGTGGGCGGCGCGCTGGTCGGTATCGTCACCTTCGGCTCGCTCGCCGGCTCGATGCTGCCCTTCGCGCTGAAGCGGCTCGGTTTCGATCCCGCCAGCGCCTCGGCACCTTTCGTAGCCACGCTGGTCGATGTCACCGGTCTGATCATCTACTTCGGTGTCGCTGCGGCGATCCTGACCGGGACGCTGCTCTAACCGAAGAGGCCCGTCATTCTCGGGCGGAGCGCAGCTCCGACCCGAGAATCTCAGGTAGGAAGAGGTTCCTGCACCTACCGGTTACGAGATGCTCGGGGCGAGCCCGAGCATGACGAGCGTTTGAAACGTAAGATCAGCTGGCCAGAACGCGCTGCGGCGGGAAGGTGATCTCGACCAGCGTACCCTCCTTCTTGACGCTGGTGATCGACATCGCGGCGCGGTTGGCCTCGACCAGCGCCTTGGTCAGCGGCAGGCCGAGGCCGGTGCCGCCGGCGCGTCGCGTCGTCGGCACCTGCCGGAAGGGCTCGAGCGCGAGCTTCAGCTCGTCGTCATCCATGCCGATGCCGGTGTCGCGCACCCGCAGGATCGCCTCGCCCTGATCGCCGAGCGCGGTCGAGATGATGACCTGCCCGCCGGCATCGGTGAACTTCACCGCGTTCGACAGCAGGTTGATCGCGATCTGGCGGATCGAGCGCTCGTCGGCGACCACTGGCGGCAGCTTCGGCGACAGGCCGGAGCGCAGTACGACGCGCCCGCGCTGTGCCTCGGGCTGCAGCAGCGCCACGGTCGACAGCGCGATCTCGTTCAGGTTGACGCTGGCGAAGTCGAGATCGAGCTTGCCGGCCTCGATCTTGGCGAGGTCGAGCAGGTCGTTGACGAGGCTGATGACGTAGCCGCCCGACTGATGGATGTCGCGCAGATATTCCTTGTAGCGCTCATTGGCGATGGGTCCGAAGCGCTCCTCGGCCATCACCTCGGCGAAGCCGATGATGGCGTTGAGCGGCGTGCGGATCTCGTGGCTGATCTTGGCGAGCACATCCGATTTCTGCGCACTCGCCATCTCGGCTGCCTTGCGGGCATCGACGAGCTCGCCCTCGGTCTTCTTCCAGGCGGTGATGTCGCGCAGCACCGCGCAGAAGCGCGGCTCGGTGCCATGCGCGATCTGGCCCATGGTCATGAACAGCGGGATCTTGCCGCCCTGGCGCACCCGGCCCTGCACCTCGCGCCCGTCGTTCAGCACCGAGGCGACGCCGCCGCCCTTCAGCCCCTCGAGGTAATCGAGTGCTGGCGCATGGCTCTCGCTGGCGAAGAGCAGCGTGAACAGCTCGCCGGTGACCTCGCGCTGGTCGTAGCCGAACAGCGCTTCGGCAGCCTTGTTGAGCGACAGGATGCGCCCGCGATCATCGACGGTAACGACGCCGTCGGTCGCCGTGTCGAGCATGGCTGTGAGCTCGGCGATGCGGCCGTCGCGCGCTTCGGCGTCGAGCCTGAGCGCTTCCACGCGGGCGGCCGATTCCGCCTCCTCGGCGGCGAATTCCGCAGCGAGTTCGGCTTCCTCCGCCTCTTCCGGCGTCAGCACCGGTACTTCGCCACCGCCGCCGTTCGGATGGCGGAAGGCCATCAGCGTCGCCGGCTCGTCCTGCCAGCTCACGCTGGAGAGCACGGCATCGACACTGACCAGATGACCGAGGCGGTCGATCAGCGTCATCGCGCCGCCATCGGCCCGCGACGCCTCCTTGATCAGCCGGCTGACATTGCCGCCGGCCTTCAGGTCGGCGAGGTCGGCGAAATCAAGCAGCGCGAGCAGGGTGCGGTTGGCATAGAGCGCCTCGTCGCCGCGGTTGACCAGGACCGCGATGGGCAGCCGGTCGAGCACGTCGGCATGGGAGTTCCGCTGCCGCGCCGGGGCCGTGACCGTTTCGGCCTCCGCTGCCGGCTTCTCAGTGACGGCGGCGGCCTCTTCCTGTTCCTTGACCTGGAGCGGCGCGACCGGCGGCAGGCGCGGGCCGCTGGGCTCTTCGTCGCCGGCGAGGCGCGCACCGAGCGCCTTGGCGATCTCGCGGAAGGCATTGCGCTCGGCCGAGCTCAGATGCGGCTTCGACGGCTCGAGAATGGGGCGCAGCGTCGTCAGCGTGCCGCCATTGCGCAATGGAACGATGTTGTCGGAGGGCGCCTTCGTCCGCTGAGCAGACCGCTCGTCGTCCGCTTGATCTGCGGGGGACGCTTCGGATTCGTCGCGCCCTCCCAGCTCCGAGAGCGGAATCTCGACGCTCTCGTCAGGGAGGTTTTCCGCTTCGGGCGCCACTTCGCGCTCTGCCGCGCGCTCCTCTGACGGCTCGTCTGCCTCGTCGGCTTGGGACCATCCCGCCTCTACGTCGGCAATGGCATGCGTCGCCTTGGCAGCTTCTTCCTGCTGATTCGCGTCCTCGTCCGCTAGGGTGGCTTCCACTGGCGCAACAGGCGCGTCCGCCGCGGCCTGTTCAGGCGCGACACTGGACGCAAGGAACGGCTCGCGCTCGTTCAGGCGGGCGATGCCGAAGCCGCGGAAGCCGGCGAGCGCGCGCGCCGCATCGAGGATCGGCACGCCCGACAGCTCGACGCGCGCGCCTTCACCGGGCGTATCTGTCTGCCAGAGCAGGTTGTGGCTGCTCCAGGTCGTGGCGGTGCCGAGCCGCTCGATCAGTCCGCCGTCACGGTCGAGAATGGTGGAGCCGAGGAGATCGTGCCAGCGCTGGCCGATCAGCCTGGCTGCTGCGTCGGCGCCCGTCAGGGCGGCGATCTGGTCGGACAGCTTGGTCAGCCGGGTCTCGCCGTCGCTCTGCCAGAGGAAGCGGATCGTCGACGGGCGTGGCGAGGTGGGCGAATCGGTCTCCGCCGACGGCGTGGCCGTCGCCGCTATGGCCGGCGTCGGCTCGGCCTTCGGAGGTATCGTGATGCCAAGGCGGCGCAGCTCGGCAGCGGGGATGGCGATCGCCAGGACAGTCTGCCCGTCCGGGCAGGGCAGGAGCTTGCAGCCGCAGGTGACGGGGATGGCCGCGAAGCCGGACGTCAGGCGCAATCGTTCGAGGCGGATGCCGGCCGCGGAGGCAAGGCCGCCGGCGAGCGCATCGAGCCGCCGCCGCGCCTGATTCGGAATGGCATCGGCCGCCTTGCCACCGAGCAGTGCCCAGCCGGCGTCGTTCGCGAAGCCGGGGCGCCCAACGGCCGCGTCCCAGAGCAGCAGGGCGCCGCCCGCGGCAAAGGACGCAAGGGCGGCGTCTTCAGCCGCCGCCACGCCCCGTCGCGTCCAGTCCTCTCCGGATTCGCTCATGCCTGCCCGCTCGTTCGATCCGCGCCTGTTATACCTAATGAATGCTTAATAGCTCCCAAACGGCGGCGAATCCATGGAACCAAAGATCGCTCTCCCGCTTCTCCTCGAAACAGCGTTAACATGCGCAGTGTCGCAACTGTCACGTTGTTGTCATTGCGGTGCAACAATGATATTGCAGTGCACAATGACGTAGGATTGGCTGTAGGACGACAGGAGGATCCCATGAACGGCAAACTGCCTTATGAAGTGCCGACCGAGATGCGCGAATTCGCCGAGCGTAGTGTCGAGCAGGCTCGCAAGGCCTTCGACGGTTTCATTGGCGCGGCTCAGAAGGCTGTGGACAGCGCCCATGGCTCCGCCGAGAGCGCCCGCGCCAACACCCATGATGCGACCCGCAAGGCCATCGCCTATGCAGAGAACAATGTCGCCGCCGCCTTCGACTTCGCCCAGAAGCTGGTGAAGTCAAAGGATCTCACCGAGGTCATGCAGCATCAGTCGGAGTTCCTGAAGTCGCAGATGGCGGCGCTCCAGGACCAGCTCAAGGATGTCGGCGCTGCCGCGCAGGAAGCTGCGGCCAAGGCTGCCGAGACCGTCAGCAAGGCCACGAAGGGCCGCTGAAACCTGACTGCCGGCGCGCGACGCGCCGGCATCGTCCTATCGGGCCGGGCCTTGCGCCCGGTCTCCGCTGTTTGCCGCTGAAGGAGAGCCGTCATGGTCAAGCCTGCTCCCACCAGGACGAAGTCCAAGGTCCCCGTCAGCCTGCCTCCGGTGAGGGCGCTGCCGTCCGTATCCGCCGAGCCGCAAGCTGCAACGCCGCCGTCGACGAGTGCCGAGGCCCGCCCCGCGACCAGCGCTGCGGTGCCCCCTCACGTCACTTTCGCCCCCGAATCGGCTGCGAAGCCCGCTTTGCCGACCGCAGCCGCTCCTCCGGTTGCCCAGAAGCCGTTGGTGACCGAAAAGCCGGTTTCATCCGCCATTCCGGCGCCGGTGCGGAACGATACGGTTGCTGCGGCCAAGGCGAATCCGGCCGACATGGCGCCGGCATCTGCGGCTGTGGTGAAGGCGGCTCCTGCCCAACAGCCGCCCGCGAAGATCGTTGCGTCCAAAATTCCAGCCACGGCCCCTGGGGCGCCGCTGAAGACCGCAGTAGCCAAAGCTTCCGTTGCTCCGAAGGCTGCCTCGCAAGAGACCGCCCCGCGCGTCAACGCCGCGCCGGCCGCGTTGAAGCCGGCTCGGGAACCCGCACGGTCGGCCGAAGCCGCGCCGTCTACCCCGGTCGTCAAGCCGGCCGATCCGGTCTCCGCGCCCGTGGCAGCCAAGCTGATCCAGCCGGTTTCGCTCGATTCGCTGCCGCTGCCGCGTCCGCCCGAGGCTGCAGCCGTCGCGTCTTCGACCATCATGAGCCAGGCGCTGACGATGGCGCGGGCCTTCGGCGCTCTGCAGGCCCACATGCTCGACCATGCCTGCGCCGAGCTTGAGGCGACGTTGCAGGATGCGCAGAAGCTGGCGCGCAGCAACAGCGCCTCGGAGGCCATCACGCTTCAGGCCAAGGCGGTTCGCCGCAGCTACGAATCCTATGCGGAGCACCTGAAGGAGCTCGCGCGCGTCGCCAATACGGCGCTGCGCAAGGACTAGGTGCGGGGACAGGATCGGCGCGCTTGTGGGTGCGCCGAAATTCCTGCGGTGGAAATCGAATTCCGCGGTTGCAAAAGCGGCACGTCGGCTCTAGGGTCCGCGCCGCTGGTGATCCCCGCTGCGGCGGCCGGGTTCCACGCCCCGGGTACGGGCAGCCATAGCTCAGTTGGTTAGAGCGCTAGATTGTGGATCTAGAGGTCCCCCGTTCAAGCCGGGGTGGCTGTACCATCCTTCAAGTTTTTCCCTCATCGTCATGCGGCGCGGTCGGCTGCGGCCGAGTCCGCGGTCCTCTTGAAGCGCGGCCATGGCTTCGCCATATCCTGCGCAAGCGAAAGGGTTCGCCTTTCGCCCGCGGGATGCTGCCGGCGGCGGGTCCCGATGTTCGTGAGGCGCCTTTCGAGGGCCTGGAAGAGATGACGCGTACGCCTAGCCTGTCACACCCGTTCCTGCTCGGCTTCGACGATATCGAGCGTGCGCTCGATCGCGTGGCCAAGGGCGCGAGCGAGGGTTACCCGCCCTACAATATCGAGCGGCTGCCCCGAACGGAGGACGAGCCCGATTGTCTGCGCATCACGCTGGCCGTGGCGGGCTTCTCGCGCGAGCAGCTCGAGATCACGCTGGAGGAGAACCAGCTGACGATCCGGGGCCGCCAGGGCGACGACAAGAATCGGCAATTCCTGCACCGCGGCATCGCCGCCCGTCAGTTCCAGCGGAGCTTCCTGCTGGCCGACGGCATGCAGGTTCTCGGCGCCGATCTGTCGAACGGCTTGCTTGCGATTGATCTCGTCAGGCCGGAACCGGAACGGCTCATCCGGCGTATCGATATCATGAGCCGAAAGTAGAGGACGGGTCCCCGTCCAGCTTCGAAGGATGCGGCCGCGGTTTTCGCATCTGTTCATAATTGAAGGCGCAGTATCAGAACCGCATTCGCACTGCTCTGAAGGAGGGCGCGATGAAACAGGACAGAATCCTTATCCAGGCCGACCCGCTGACCCCTGCGGAATTCGCCGCGCTCGGCACCGGCGAGGTCGCTTACGTCAAGCCGATGACCTCTGACGAGTTGATGCGGATCTTTCCGCAGGCTCCGAAGATCGAGTCCGGCTTGCAGCTCTTCACTCTGCTCTCGGCCGACGGCGCGCCGATCCTCGTCACGGATTCGCGCGAGGCCGCCACGGCCAATGCCTGGGAGCATGATCTGAAGATGGTCAGCGTCCACTGACGCTGACCAGGCTTCCAGCCGCTCAGGGCGCGGTCGCCATCCCGGCGACCGCCGATTGCAGCCTCACAATATCCTCCGGCGTGGACAGGCGATGATCGCCGTCCTTGATCAGCGTCAGGACGACTGGATCGCCGCTGAGATGTTCGACGAGCTTCAGCGCCTGGCGCCAGGGCACGTCGGGATCGCGCATGCCCTGCAGGATGTGGACGGGGCAGCCGGCCTTGATCTCGCCGCCGAACATCAGATGCTGGCGCCCGTCCTCGATCAGGGCGCGGGTGATCGGAGTCGGATCGGGTGAATATTCGGAGGGGCGCTGCCAGACGCCCTCTTCGAGAATCGTCCGGCGGATGGCATCGGGCATCTGCGCCCACATCAGCTCCTCGGAGAAATCGACGGCGGGCGCGATCAGCACGAGGCCGGCCGGCTGCAGCGGCGTGCCGAACAGGCGGCGCGCAGCGAGCAGCGCGATCCAGCCGCCCATCGAGGATCCCACGAGGATCGGACTCTGCCGGCATTGGGTCTGGATGACCGCAAGCGCGTCCGCCAGCCAGTCCGACAGGGTGAAGCTGGCGAAGTCGCCTTCGCTCTCGCCATGCCCGCCATAGTCGAAGCGCAGATAGGTTCGCCCCGCGTCTCGGGTCCAGTCTGCAAGCGCCTCGGCCTTGGTCGCGCGCATGTCGGAGCGGAAGCCGCCGAGCCAGACCACGGGGGTTCCCGTGCCGTCCTGGATCAGATAGGCGAGGCGGCGTCCGGCGGGCCCATCTCCGACCTTGAGCCATTGCGGCGGCTGGCGCTCCAAGGCAAATCTCCTGTGACGAATCGCGCGGCCGCGGCGATTAAAGGCTGCGGCGGCTCTCCGATAGGGGCATATTCGCCCAAACGAATGAAAGTCCAGACCAAGAGAGCATGTCCTTCAAACCGGGTGCCCATCTTTCGCTGCCTTCTACCGAAACGCATCCGCTGGCGGGGCGGACGATCCTGCAGATCATTCCGGAGCTCGAGGCGGGCGGTGCCGAGCGGACCGCGGTCGACATCGCCAAGGGACTGACCGATGCGGGCGCCCGCGCGCTGGTCGCGACCGAGGGCGGGCGCCTCGTCGCCGAGCTTCAGGCCAAGGGCGGGGTTTGGCTGCCTTTCCCGGCGGCGTCGAAGAACCCGGTCGCGATGGCGCTCAATATCCGCAAGCTCGTGCTGCTCTGCCGGCAGGAGGGGGTGGAATTGATCCATGCCCGCTCGCGCGCGCCGGCCTGGGTCGCGCTCGGCGCGGCGCGGCTGCTGAAGCTGCCCTTCGTCACCACCTATCACGGATCCTACAACAGCCGCTCCGCGGTGAAGACGCTCTACAATTCGGTGATGGCGCGCGGTGATGTCGTCATCGCCAATTCCGGCTACACGGCCGAGCTGATTCTCGCGAAGCATCCGATGGCGCGGGACCGGATCAGGGTGGTCAACCGCGGCACCAATTTCTCGGCTTTTGCACCGGCAGCCGTCGGGGCGGAGCGGATCCAGGCGTTGCGCAAGGCCTGGGGGGTCGAGCCGCATCAGCGCATCGTTCTGCTGCCTGGCCGACTGACCGGCTGGAAGGGCCAGCGCGTCCTGATCGAGGCTGCACGCCTGATGCGGGACGGTGGTGATACCGATACCGCCTTCATCCTCGCCGGCGACGCCCAAGGGCGCGACGGCTATGTGAAGGAACTCGACGGGCTTATTGCCAAGGCGGGGCTGGAAGGCCGTGTCCGGCGCGTCGGCCACTGCACGGATATGCCGGCGGCGATGCTTTCGGCCGCGGTCGTTGCCGTGCCCTCGACCGAGCCCGAAGCCTTCGGCCGCGTCGCGGTGGAGGCGCAGGCGATGGGCGCGCCCGTCGTGGTCTCCGATCTCGGCGCCGTGCCCGAAACGGTGCTCGCGCCGCCGCAGGTCACTCCCGGCGAGCGCACCGGCTGGCGCGTCCCGCCGGGCGACGCGACCGCTTTGGCGGCCGGTCTCGCCGAGGCGTTGTCGCTCCGGCCTTCCGCGCGCGATGCGCTGGCGAGGAGAGCGCGCGAGCATGTGGAGAAGCACTTTTCGCTGGAAGCGATGGTCACCGAGACCCTCGACGTCTACTGCGCGCTGCTGGAACGCTGAGGTGTCAAGGCGCGGGCGAATGCCTGCCGCAGCGGCGTCATGCATTGACAACGCGCATCATTATGCAATGTGTCTGAATCAACGGCGCGAACTGCGCCAAATACAGGAGAATACCCCATTCGTCGCCCTTACCGTGCTGCCCCGGCCCCGACCAAAGAAGGTCCCCGCTCGAACCGCGACATCCGCGGAGTTCGCGAAGTCCAGCTCATCGACGATACCGGCGCCAATCGTGGCGTGGTTTCGTTCTTCGATGCGTTGAAGCTCGCCGAGGATGCCGGTCTCGACCTCGTCGAGATCGCCCCGAACTCCGTCCCGCCGGTCTGCAAGATCCTCGATTACGGTCGCTTCCGCTTTCTCGAGCAGAAGAAGGCCTCGGAGGCGCGCAAGAAGCAGCGCACCATCGAGATCAAGGAAATCAAGCTGCGCCCTGGCATCGACAAGCACGACTACGACGTGAAGATGAAGGCCATGCACGGCTTCTTCGAGGAAGGCGACAAGGTGAAGGTCACCCTGCGCTTCCGCGGCCGCGAGATGGCGCATCAGGACCTCGGCGTGAAGGTGCTCGAGCGCGTCAAGGTCGATACCGCCGAGATCGCGAAGGTCGAAAGCGACTGGCAGCTCGAAGGCCGCCAGATGGTGATGGTGCTCGCACCGCGCTAACGCGAACGATCTCACGATCTCGTTCGGGTCGAGAAATGGGGCGCCTCCGGCGCCCTTTTTCATTCCGGTCGGAGCACTCTCGAGCGAAGTGTGTGCCGGTTCGCGTGAAGAAAATGCACTAAAAGCAAAGAACTAGCGCAGGAGCCCGCCGAGCATCGCGTCGAAGGCGTCGGTCGCAGCCTGAAGGGCGGCTTCGGGTTCCGGCGCATGCGCGATCCATTGCGCCGCATGCTGGGTCGCGCCGACGATCAGTCGCGCCACGGCCTCCGGATCGAGCGGCGCCAGCACGCCTTCCGCGACGAGCTCTCCCAGTCCTCTGGTCATCATGTGGATGCAGTCGTTCTGGATCGGCCAGTTCCAGGGATCGCCGAGCACGGCCGGCCCGTCGCGCAGGACGATGCGCTGGATCTCCGGTTCCAGCGCCATGGCGAGATAGGCTGCGCATTCGTCGCGGAAGCCGGTCCAGCGATCCTCCGCCTTGGCCGAGACGGCGCGCAGCCTGACCGTCATCTCCGCGTCGATCTGGTCGAGCACCGCGGCGAAGAGGCCCTTCTTGTCGCCGAAATGATGGTAGAGCGCGCCGCGGGTGAGGCCCGCTGCCGCGGTGAGGTCGTCCATCGATGCGGCCGCATAGCCGACCGAGCCGAACGCCTCGCGCGCGGCGGCGATCAGGCTGGCGCGGGTTTCCGCGATCATGTCGGCGCGAAGTCTGCGGGCCATCACATCCCTTTCACATACATCTCGTATGTTAATTGACATACGCGGCGTATGCAATTATCCATCTGTATATGCGGCATATGTCCGCTTCCTTCGGGACAAGCCATGCCTAACCCTTACCGCGAGATCTTCCGGGTGCCCGGCGCGCTCGCTTTTTCCTCCGCTGGCTTCGTCGCACGTCTGCCGGCCTCGATGGTCGGCCTCGGTATCGTCACCATGCTGTCGGAGCGACGCGGCGAATACGCCCTTGCCGGCGCTGTCGCCGCCGTGTTCGCGCTGGCCAGCGCGCTGATCACGCCGCAGGTCTCGCGTCTCGTCGATCGCTATGGCCAGCGCCGGGTGCTGATGCCGGCCGCCGGGGCAGGAGCCCTGGCGCTGAGCGGCCTCATGATCTCGACCTGGGCGGGCGCCCCGAGCTGGCTGCTCTTCCTCTTCGCGCTGCTCGCCGGCTTGATGCCGAGCATCGGCGCGATGGTGCGGGCGCGCTGGACGGAATTCTACCGCGACACGCCGCAACTGCGCACGGCCTTCGCCTTCGAATCGGTGGTCGACGAGGTCATCTTCATCGTCGGGCCGATCGTGGCGATCGGGCTGAGTGTCGCCCTGTTCCCCGAGGCGGGGCCGCTTGCCGCCATGATCTTCCTGGTGGTCGGCGTGCCGCTGCTCTGCGCCCAGCGCCGCACCGAACCGCCTGTCCGAGCCCGCTCGGCGGGAATGGATGCGTCCGTCATCCGGCTCGGCGGGGTTCAGGTCGTCGTGCTGGCGATGATTGCCGTCGGCGCGATCTTCGGCACGGCCGAGATCACCGCCGTCGCCTTCGCCGAGGCGCAGGGGCAGAAGGCGATGGCGAGCGTCGTCCTCGCCACCTATGCCGCGGGCTCGCTGATCGTCGGTCTCGTCTTCGGCACGCTGCGGTTGAGGGCCTCGCTCGCGACGCAGTTCGTCGCGGCGATCGCGCTCGCGGCGGCCACGACGCTGCCGTTGCTGGCAGTGACCGGCCTGGCTTCGCTGGCGCTGGTCTTCTTCATGGCAGGCGCGGCCGTCTCGCCAACGATCATCATCGCCATGGGGCTGATCGAGCGGCTGGTGCCGCCGCGCCAGCTCACCGAGGGCATGACCTGGGGCATCACCGGCATCGGCATCGGCATGGCCTTCGGCGCCTCTGCCGCCGGCACTCTGATCGATGCTTTCGGGGCGCGCAGCGGCTTCTGGATCTCGGTCGCGGCCGGCGCCGTAGCGCTGATCGTCACGCTCCTCGGCTACAGCCGGCTGCTGGGCGAGCGGAAGGAGACGGTGGTTTGCGAGCCGGCCTGATCGGCCGGCCCGCATTTCGGCACGTCAGCGGATCGGCGGGCCATATTGCAGGCCGCCCTGCGTCCACAGCTTGTTGACGCCGCGCGGCAGCGGGTTGCTGGTCTTCGGACCGAAATGGCGCTCGAAGCTCTCGCCGTAGTTGCCGACGGCCTTGATGATGCGCACCACCCAGTCGTTGGTCAGGCCGAGACCTTCGCCGAACTTGCCTTCGGCGCCGAGCATGCGGCGGACTTCGGGGTTCTGCGAGGTCTTCGCCAGCTCTTCGACATTGGCCTGGGTCACGCCGAGCTCCTCGGCATTGATCGTCGCGATCACGGTCCAGCGCACGAGATCGAACCAGGCCGGATCGTTCTTGCGGACCCAGGGGCCGAGTGGCTCCTTGGAGATGACCTCCTGCAGCAGCATGTGCTCGTCGGGATTCTTCAGCCTGCCGCGCGTGCCGGCCAGCGCCGAGAGATCGGTGGTGTAGGCGTCGCAGCGGCCGGCCTCATAGGCCTGCACCGTATCCTCCAGCGTTGCGAAGGCGACGGTCTCGAACTTGATGCCGTTGGTGCGGCCGTAATCGGCGAGGTTGAGCTCGGTGGTCGTGCCCTGCGCGACGCAGACCGAAGCGCCGTTGAGGTCCTTGACCGTGTTCACGCCGAGCTTCTTGCGGACGATGAAGCCCTGGCCGTCATAATAGTTGATGGCGGTGAAGGTGACGCCCTGGCCGATGTCGCGGCCGAGCGACCAGGTTGTGGTGCGGGCGAGCACGTCGATCTCGCCGGACTGCAGCGCGACGAGGCGGTTCTTGCTGGACAGCGAGAGATAGCTCGCCTTGTCCGGGTCGTTGAAGATCGCGGCGGCCAGCGCCCGGCAGACATCGGTGTCGAAGCCCCGCCAAATGCCGTTCTTGTCTTGCAGGGAGAAGCCGGGCACGCCTTCGCTGGTGCCGCAGATGATGTTGCCGCGTGCCTTGATCTTATCGAGGGTCGACTGGGCAAGCGCTGGGGCCGAGGCGGCAGCCGTCAGGGCGAGGCCTGCGGCGAGGCTGAGCAGAAGCTTCTTCACGGGGGGATTCTCCAGATGCAGAACGCGCCTGTTGACCTTACGTTGTGACAGGCGTCTGAAGGAAGCGCGTGGATTGCTGCTGCTTTTACGGGCAGCCTCACATGGCATTGCCGGCTTCGCACTTGCCAGAACGGCACTTTTCTGCGATAGGGCCGGCCTTCGATCGCCCGGCTGATAAGGGCTGCCGTGGCGGTCGTGCTTTGCTTCCTGAAAGCAAGACATTGGCAACGCGTTCAAAAAAGCGCAGCGCCGCGACCATTGAGGAGCTGAAATGCCCAAGATCAAGACTAAATCGGCCGCGAAGAAGCGGTTCAAGATCACCGGAACCGGCAAGGTGATGTACGCCCAGGCCGGCAAGCGTCACGGGATGATCAAGCGGACCAACAAGCAGCTCCGCAATCACCGCGGCACCACCGTCCTGTTCGAGGGCGATGCGGCCAACGTGAAGAAGTTCTTCCTCCCCAACGGCTGACGCCCCCTGACATTCCGGAGATCATGACATGGCTCGCGTGAAACGGGGCGTAACGTCCCACGCCAAGCACAAGAAGACACTGAAGGCCGCCAAGGGCTTCTATGGCCGCCGCAAGAACACGATCCGCGCCGCCAAGGCGGCCGTCGATCGGTCGATGCAGTACGCCTATCGCGACCGCAAGAACAAGAAGCGCTCGTTCCGCGCTCTCTGGATCCAGCGTCTCAACGCTGCGGTGCGTGAGCACGGCCTGACCTATTCGGTCTTCATCGGCGGCCTGATCAAGGCCGGCATCGAGCTCGACCGCAAGACCCTGTCCGCGATGGCCATCGACGATGCGGCTTCGTTCGCCGCCGTGGTCGAGACGGTCAAGGGCGCGCTCGGCGCGCAGGCCCAGGCCGCCTGAGCGGTTTGATATCGCTGAATTGGGAAAGGCCGGCGGTGACGCCGGCCTTTTTCTATGGGCCGCCTTCCCCCGTCATTCTCGGGCCGCGCCAGCGCGGACCCGAGAATCTCTGGTCGAAAGAGGCACAGGCCGCGTCACGTCTGCACGCTGCCGTTGCCGGGCGGGTTCCAGCCGTCGCCGGCGCCCGCGACGATCCGGTCATAGGCCTCTTCCGGCGTATCGGCATAAGCGAACAGCTTCAGATCCGCCGGGCGGATGAAGCCGGCCGCTTCCATCCGGTCGAGGTTGAGCAGGCCCTTCCAGTACCCGGAATCGTAGAGCACGATCGGCACCGGCCCCATCTTGCCGGTCTGCACCAGCGTCATGATCTCGAACAACTCGTCGAGTGTGCCGAAGCCGCCGGGGAAGACGACGAGGGCCGCGGCGCGCATCGCCAGATGCATCTTACGCATCGCGAAATAATGGAAGAGGAAGGTCAGGTCGGGCGTCGACCAGGCATTCGGCTCCTGCTCGTGCGGCAGAGTGATGTTGAAGCCGATCGAGATCGCGCCGGCTTCGGTGGCCCCGCGATTGGCCGCTTCCATGATGCCGGGCCCGCCGCCCGTGGCGATGACGTGATGGCGTCCGGCCTCGCCGTCCAGCAGCGCGCCACCGCGCTCGGAGGCGATGCGGCCGAATTGCCTTGCCGCCTCGTACCAGGGATTGCCCTCGCGCACGCGTGCCGAGCCGAAGACGACGATGGTCGAGACGACGCCGCGCGCCCGCAGATGATCCTCGGCCTTCTGGTATTCCAGCATGAAGCGCACGCCGCGGGTCGAATCGCCGAGGATGAAATCCGGGTCGAGTGCGGCGAGCCGGTAGGACGGCGATTCCTTCTGATGGGTGTTGTCGGGCAAGGCATCCTCCTGCATCGGCATCGGCTGCGCCGGGTTGTTCGGCAAAGCGTCGCTTCGCTCTGGCATAAGCCGGCCGTTCCCGCTAGAACGCGCCCGTTCCCACGCCTTCAAACGCTTGCGACCTGTTCATGACCGATATCGCCACCCTGGAACGCGACGTGCTCGTTGCGATCGACACCGCCGCCGACGAAGCCGCCGTCGAGGACGTGCGGATTGCTGCACTCGGCAAGTCGGGCTCGATCTCGGCGCTGCTGAAGACGCTGGGCGCGATGACGCCCGATGAGCGCAAGGAAAAGGGCCCGCAGATCAACGGCCTGCGCGATCGCGTGCAGGGAGCGATCGCCGCCCGCAAGGAGGCGCTGGGCGAGGCTGCTCTCGAAGCCAGACTCGCTTCCGAGCGCGTCGACGTGTCGCTGCCGGTTCAGGACGGCCCGGAGGCGCGCGGCCGCATCCATCCGATCAGCCAGGTCATCGACGAGATCACCGCCATCTTCGGCGACATGGGCTTTGCCATCGCCGAAGGGCCGGATGTCGAGACCGACGATCTCAACTTCACCAAGCTGAACTTCCCGGTCGGCCATCCCGCCCGCGAGATGCACGACACCTTCTTCTTCGCGCCGGACGCGAACGGCGAGCGCAAGCTGCTGCGCACCCACACCTCGCCGGTGCAGGTCCGCACCATGCTGGCCCAGCAGCCGCCGATCCGCGTGATCTGCCCGGGCCGGACCTATCGCAACGACTCCGACCAGACCCACACGCCGATGTTCCATCAGGTCGAAGGGCTCGTCATCGACAAGTCGGCTCATCTCGGCCATCTGAAGTGGATCCTCGAAGAGTTCTGCAAGTCGTTCTTCGAGATAGACGACGTGAAGATGCGCTTCCGCCCGTCCTTCTTCCCCTTCACCGAACCCTCGATGGAGGTCGATATCCAGTGTTCGCGCAAGGGCGGGGAGATCCGCTTCGGCGAGGGTGACGACTGGCTGGAAATCCTCGGCTGCGGGATGGTCCATCCGAACGTGCTGCGCAATTGCGGGCTCGACCCGGAGGTCTATCAGGGCTTCGCCTGGGGCATGGGCATCGACCGCATCGCCATGCTCAAATACGGCATGCCGGACCTGCGCCCCTTCTTCGAGGCGGATGTGCGCTGGCTCGCCCATTACGGCTTCCGCCCGCTCGACCTGCCGACGCTGACGGGTGGCCTCTCCTCATGACGGCACGGACCGGGCGGGGGAGGGCGCGATGACGCCTGCGGGCTGGGCGGCGGCGATCGCCGTGCTGCTGGTTGCGATGAACCTGGTCAGCCAGGCCATCGCGCTCTGGCGGCTGCGCCGGCCCATGCAGCGCTCCGCCCTGCTCGACAGATTGCCGCCGGTCACGATCATCAGGCCGGTGCGCGGCATCGAGGCTTTCAGCCGCGAGACCGCGGTCTCGGGCCTTGAGCTCGATTATCCCCGCTACAGCACGATCTTCTGCGTCGCCGATGCCCACGACCCGATCATCCCGCTGATCGAGGAGCTGATCGGAACCCATGGCACGGAGAAGGTCCGGCTCATCGTCGGCGACGTCGCCGTCAGCGCCAATCCCAAGCTCAACAACTGCGTCCGGGGCTGGGAAGAGGCGACGACCGATTGGGTCATCCTCGCCGATTCCAACGTGCTGATGCCGAAGAACTATATCCAGCGCATGCTCGCAGCCTGGCAGCCTGATACCGGCCTGGTCTGCTCGACGCCGGCCGGCTCGCGGCCGCAGAGCTTCGGCGCCGAGGTCGAATGCGCCTTCCTCAATGCCTTCCAGGCGCGCTGGCAATATGTCGGCGAGGCGCTGGGGCTCGGCTTCGCGCAGGGCAAGTCGATGCTCTGGAACAAGCCTTTCCTGGATGCGAATGGCGGGATTGCCGCGCTCGGGCAGGAGATCGCGGAGGATGCCGCCGCCACCAAGCTCGTGCGCGGGGCCGGCAGGCATGTCCATCTCGTCGGCCAGCCCTTCGAGCAGCCGTTGGGGCCGCGCCGTCTGGCGGATGCGGTGCAGCGTCAATTCCGCTGGGCGCGGCTTAGGCGTGTCACCTTCCTGCCGTTCTTCATGCTGGAGATCCTCTCCACACCGTTCCTGGCGGCCGTGCTGGCGGCTGTTGGTGCCTCGGCTGTTGGCCTGCCCTTCTGGGCGCCGCCGCTGCTGGTGCTGTTGCTCTGGTATGCCGGCGACATCATTCTGTCGGCGAGCGTCGGCTGGTTCCTGAACTGGCGCGCGCCCATCGCCATGCTCGTGCGCGATATCTCCTTCCCCGGCGTCTGGGCCTATGCCTTCGTCGGTGGCGAGGTGAGCTGGCGCGGCAACGCGATGAAGATCCGCGCTGACGGCACCAATGAGCTCAACGATACGGCCCCGAAGCTTTCGGCGGCGAACGCGAAGATTTCCGACTGATCCGAAGATACTGACCCGATAGCGCGATGAAATTCACGATTTCCTGGCTCAAAGAGCACCTCGCCACCGACGCCTCAGTCGCCGAGATCGCCGAAACCCTCACCCGTATCGGCCTCGAGGTCGAGGCGATCGAGGATCGCGCCGCCGCGCTGTCGGCCTTTACCATCGCCTATGTCATCGAGGCGAAGCAGCACCCGAACGCGGATCGCCTGCGCGTCTGCATGGTCGACACCGGTACCGGTGAGCCCGTCCAGGTCGTCTGCGGTGCGCCGAACGCCCGCACCGGCATGAAGGGCGTGTTCTCGCCGCCGGGCAGCTACATCCCCGGCAAGAAGGTCACGCTGGGCAAGGGCGTGATCCGCGGCATCGAATCGAACGGCATGCTGGTCTCGGAAGCCGAGCTCGAGCTCTCGGACGACCATGACGGCATCATCGAATTGCCCGCTGACGCGCCGGTCGGCCAGCCCTATGCGACCTATGCCGGGCTCGACGACGCCGTGATCGAGATCGCCGTGACACCGAACCGCGCCGATGCGCTGGGCGTCGCCGGTATCGCTCGCGACCTGGCGGCCGCCGGCATAGGCAAGCTCAAATCGCAGCCGATCCAGCCGGTGCGCGGCTCCTTCCCGTGCCCGGTCAAGGTTACGCTCGACTTGACTGACGAGGACCGCAAGCTCTGCCCGGCCTTCGCGCTGCGTCTCGTGAGGGGCGTGAAGAACGGCCCGTCGCCGGATTGGCTGCAGGCGCGTCTGCGCGCAGTGGGCCTGCGCCCCATCAACGCGCTGGTCGACATCACCAATTTCATGACGCTCGACCGCAACCGGCCGCTCCACGTCTTCGATGCGGCCAAGGTGACGGGCAATCTCACCGTCCGCCGCGCCAGGGCGGGCGAGACCATCCTCGCCCTCGACGGCAAGACCTATACGCTCACCGACGAGCAGGTCGTGATCGCCGACGAGCACGGCGTCGAGTCGCTCGCCGGCATCATGGGTGGCGAGGCTTCGGGCAGCAGCGAAACGACGACCGACGTGCTGATCGAGAGCGCGCTCTGGGACCCGCTCAACATCGCCCGCTCTGGCCGCGCACTCGGTATCAACTCGGATGCGCGCTATCGCTTCGAGCGTGGCGTCGACCCCGATTTCGCCCGTCCGGGCCTCGATCTCGCCACGGCGATGGTCATCGAGCTCTGCGGTGGCGAGGCCTCCGAGATGGAGTTCGTCGGCGAATTGCCTGGCAGCCCGGCCACGATCGATTTCCCCTGGTCCGAGGTCAAGCGCCTGACCGGGCTCGACCTGCCGCAGGACGAGATGAAGCTCGCGCTGACCTCGCTCGGCTTCCACGTCTCGGGCGCGGGCGACCGGGTCAAGGTCGCGCCGCCGTCCTGGCGCGGCGATGTCGGCGGCAAGGCCGATCTCGTCGAGGAGATCGTGCGCATCGCCGGCCTCGACCGCGTCGCCTCGACGCCGCTGCCGCGCATCAAGGGGGAGGTCGTCAAGCCGGTCCTCACCGTGCTCCAGAAGCGCACGCGCATCGCCAAGCGCACCCTGGCGGCGCGTGGCCTCGTCGAAGCCGTGACTTGGTCCTTCATCTCGCATGACCAGGCCAAGCTCTTCGGTGGCGGCTCGCCCAAGCTCGCGCTCGCCAACCCGATCGCCGCCGATCTCTCCGACATGCGCCCGTCTCTGCTGCCGGGCCTGATCCGGGCGGCGCAGGCCAATGCCGACCGCGGTCTCCCCGACGTCGCTCTGTTCGAGGTCGGCCAGGTCTTCAAGAGCGACGAGCCGGAAGGACAACTCATCGCCGCGACCGGCTTGCGTCGCGGCACCGCCCGCCTCGACGGCGTTGGCCGTCATTGGGACGGCGGCGCCAAGAATGTCGACGTCTTCGACGCCAAGGCCGATGTGCTCGGCCTGCTCTCCGGCCTCGGCGTCCCGACCGGCGGCTTGCAGATCGTTCCGGGCGGCCCTAGCTGGGCCCATCCCGGTCGCTCGGCCACGCTGCAGTTCGGCCCGAAGGGCATCGTCGGTGCCTTCGGCGAGGTCCACCCTCGCATCCTCAAGGCACTCGACGTCAAGGGGCCGCTGGTCGCCTTCGAGATCCATCTCGATGCGCTGCCGCTGCCCAAGTCCAAGCCGACCAAGGTCAAGCCGAAGCTCGCCCTCTCCGATTTCCAGCCGGTGACGCGCGACTTCGCCTTCATCGTCGACAAGGCAGTGGCGGCCGGTGACATGGCCAGGACGGCGCAGGGCGCGGACCGGGTCCTGATCGCGAATGTCGGCGTCTTCGATCTCTATGAGGGCCCGGGTGTCGAGGCCGGCAAGAAGTCGGTCGCGCTTGCGGTGACGCTGCAGCCGACCGAGAAGACCCTGACCGAGGCCGAGATCGAGGCCGTCGGCTCGAAGATCGTCGCAGAGATGGGCAAGCGCTACGGCGCAACTCTGCGCGGCTGAGAGCGACACCACGCCTGCGTCATGCTCGGGCTTGACCCGAGCATCTCCTGATCGGGATTCTCGAGTCTGCGCTTCGCTCCGCCCGGGAATGACGGCCCCGGCCACCATTGATCAGGATTATGTAATAATCCGCAGAAGAAATCCCTGAGCTTTCAGGGTATCGGCTGGCGCATTCTTGCATCGCCGCGATCTGATGACACTCACCGAACGTCCCGTTGCGGACAATCTGTTTCCCGGTTTTCGTCTGCTCGACGTCGAGACGTCGGGCGCGCGTATCCGTGTCCGCACGGGCGGAGAGGGGCCGCCGCTCCTGCTGCTGCACGGCTACCCGCAGACCCATGCGCTCTGGCACAAGGTGGCCGAGCGGCTGAAGGACCGCTTCACGCTGGTCTGCGCCGACCTGCGTGGCTATGGCGACAGCGAGAAGCCGGCGACCGACGCCGAGCACGCGCCTTATTCCAAGCGCGCCATGGCGCAGGACATGGCGGAGGTGATGACCGCGCTCGGCCATCACAGCTTCTTCGTCGGCGCCCATGATCGCGGGGCGCGGGTCACGCATCGCCTCGCGCTCGACCATGCCGAGCGTGTCATCCGCCTCGCTACGCTCGACATCGCGCCGACGCGCGAGATGTACGCCCACACGACGGACGCCTTCGCCCGCGCCTATTGGCACTGGTTCTTCCTGATCCAGCCCGCCCCCTTTCCGGAGCGGATGATCGGGGCCGACCCGGAGGCTTACTGGCGCAAGAAATGTGGCTCGGGTTCGGCCGGGATGACGCCCTTTGCGCCGGAGGCGCTCGCTCATTACCTGCGCTGCTTCGCCGATCCGGCGACGATTCACGGCTCTTGCGAGGACTATCGCGCTGCCGCGACCATAGACATCCGCCATGACGACGAAGATGGCGGCCGCAAGCTGACGCAGCCGCTGCTCGCGCTCTGGGGCGCCAACGGCATTATCGGCAAGTGCTTCGACCCTCTGGCCTTGTGGCGTGAGCGTGCGCAGGATGTGCGTGGCCACGCCCTCCCGGGCGGGCACTACCTCGCGGAAGAGGTCCCCGACCTCGTTGCCGCGGAATTCAACGCCTTCTTCGGAGCAACATCATGAGCGGGACCAATCGCGTCTATCGTATCGCCGTCATCCCCGGCGACGGCATCGGCAAGGAAGTCATGCCCGAGGGACTGCGCGTGCTGGAGGCCGCTTCCAAGAAGTTCGGGTTCGAACTGCGTCTCGACGAGTTCGATTTCTCTTCCTGCGATTACTACGCGAAGCACGGCAAGATGCTGCCGGACGACTGGAAGGAGAAGATCGGCGGCCACGACGCGATCTATTTCGGCGCGGTCGGCATGCCCCAGCAGGTGCCCGACCACATCTCGCTCTGGGGCTCGCTGCTGCTGTTCCGGCGCGAGTTCGATCAATACGTCAACCTGCGCCCCGTGCGGCTGATGCCGGGCGTTCCCGGCCCGCTGGCCAACCGCAAGCCGGGCGAGATCGACTTCTTCGTCGTGCGCGAGAACACCGAGGGCGAGTATTCCTCGGTCGGCGGGCGCATGTATGCCGGCACCGAGCGAGAGATCGTCATCCAGGAGACGGTGATGAGCCGCGTCGGCGTCGACCGCGTGCTGAAATACGCCTTCGAACTGGCGCAGCGCCGGCCGCGCAAGAAGCTGACCTCGGCCACCAAGTCGAACGGCATCTCGATCACCATGCCCTATTGGGACGAACGGGTGAAGGAGATGGCCAAGAAGTTCCCGGATGTGGCGGTCGACCAGTATCATATCGACATCCTGACCGCGCATTTCGTGCTGAATCCGGACCGTTTCGACGTGGTCGTCGCCTCCAATCTCTTCGGCGACATCCTCTCGGACCTCGGCCCGGCTTGCACCGGCACGATCGGCATCGCGCCTTCCGGCAATATCAACCCGACGGGCGATCATCCCTCGCTGTTCGAGCCGGTTCACGGCTCGGCGCCGGATATCGCAGGCCAAGGCATAGCCAATCCGGTCGGCATGATCTGGTCCGGCGCCATGATGCTCGATCATCTCGGCGAGCACGAGGCTGCCAAGGGCATCGAGGCGGCTGTCGAGCGGGCGCTGGGCGATGCCCGGACGCGTACCCGCGATCTCGGTGGCTCGCTCGGAACGGAAGCGGCGGGCAAGGCGGTCGAACAGGCTCTCTGATCGGCGACGAACAGGGACGTCAGATTGCAACAAGACGAGCCCCGGCCGCTTCGACCGGGGTCATGAGGCTGAGAACGGATTTGAGCTCATGGATATTTCGTCGATTTCCATCGTCGACCCCCGGATGTGGGGCAAGCTTGCAGAGATCATCGCCCTCAACATCGTGCTCTCGGGCGACAATGCGGTCGTGATCGCGCTCGCCTGCCGCGCGTTGGCGCCGGCACAGCGCACCAAGGGCATCGCACTCGGCGCCGGCGTCGCCGTCGTGCTGCGCGTGGTCTTCACGGTGCTGATCGCCTCGCTGCTCAATGCGCCCTTCCTGCGCATCGTCGGCGCTGCGCTGCTGATCTGGATCGCGGTGAAGCTGATCGTCGAGGACGAGGGGCAGGACGAGAACTCCGTCGCCGCCAGCAGCAAGCTGTGGAAGGCCGTGCAGACGGTCGCCATCGCCGACATCGTCATGAGCCTCGACAATGTGCTGGCCATCGCCGCCGTCGCCAAGGATTCGATCCCGTTGCTGGTCGCCGGCCTGATCATCTCGATCCCGCTGATCGTGCTTGGCGCCTCGCTCATCACCAATCTCCTGAGCCGCTTCCCGATCCTCGTCTGGGCCGGCGCGGCGCTCCTGGGCTGGGTCGCGGGCGAGATGTTCGAAAGCGATCCGTGGCTGGTCGACCGGTTCGGCGCGGAACTGCTGCACAAGCTCGAATATCCGGCCGCGATCCTGGGCGCTCTGCTCGTGGTCGGTCTCGGCTACTTCATCAAATCGCGCCGGCCCGATCCGGCTCACTGAAGAAAAGGGGCAGACCGAGTGATGGATTTTTCCTCCTCCACCTTCTGGATATCGTTGCTGCAGATCATCTGGATCGACCTGCTGCTCTCCGGCGACAATGCGGTCGTGATCGCTCTCGCTTGCCGTTCGTTGCCGGAGAACCGCAGGAAGATCGGCATCTGGCTCGGCGCCGGCGCGGCCGTCGGCCTGCGCATCATCTTCGCGCTGGTCGTGACCTATCTGCTCGGCGTGCCCTATCTGAAGGTGATTGGCGGCATCCTGCTGTTCTGGATCGCGATCAAGCTCGCGGTCGGAGAGGAAGAATCCCACGGCAATATCGAGGCGAGTGAAAGCCTCTGGAAGGCGGTGCGCACCATCGCCATCGCGGACGCCGTGATGAGCCTCGACAACGTCATCGCCATTGCGGCGGCGTCGCGTGGGCATGCCGAGCTCTTCATCTTCGGTCTGCTGCTCTCGATCCCGCTGATCATCATGGGCGCGCAACTGCTCACCTCGATCATCGAGCGCTTCCCGATCTTGATCTGGCTCGGTGCTGCGCTCCTGGGCTGGATCGCTGCCGAGATGATCCTTGGCGACATTGCCGTGCTGCAGTGGCTGCAAGTGAACTGGCCGGATTGGGTCAAGCCGGTTCCGACGGATGTCAGCCCGATCGGCATCGGCCCGGCAAACCTGCCGCACTATGCGGCGGCAGTCATCGGCGCGCTCTTCGTCTGCGCCGTCGCCTACGCGCTGAAGCGCAAGCCGGTCGACCAGCCAGGCTGAACGTTAGCCTTCATCCAGAACGATCGCCGCGGCGGCCAGGATTTCCTGGCCGCCGTTTTTCATGATGCGCAGATGCCCGCCCGCTTCGGCCCGGAGCGATGGGTCGGTTACGCGAAAGGCGCTCTCCGACAGGAGCGATACCGCAAAGCTCTCCGGCGCTCGTCGGAAGCCGACGCCAAGCGCCTTCACATAGGCCTCCTTCGCCGCCCAGATTCGCGCGAAGAGGAGCGGGCGAAGGGCGCTGGCCGCCGTGGCGAGGAACCCGCGTTCGTCCGGATGCAGCAGGTCGAGAGGGGCGGTGCCCTCCGTCTCGATGCGCTCCAGATCGACGCCGATGGGTCGTGCTGCCATGCCGACGGCGACGACGCCGGCCCGCGTCGCGAGCGAAAGCTGAAGCCCCGACCCCTCGGGCCGGACGAGCAGCGGTCGCCCGGCCGGGTCATGCGCCATGACGACATCCTCTCGCGCGCAGCCGAGCTGCCGCGCCAGCAGGCGCCGCGCCACGCTACGCCTCAGCTCGGAGCGCTCCGCGAGGTTGCGCGGGCTTGCACCCGTCGGGATCAGCCAGACGGCCGGGAGGGCAGGGGCCGCGCTGTCGGCGGAATCGAGCCAGAGCATGGCCGGACTCTACCGGTGCTGCCGCATGCTGTCGCGCTCTGCGCGCCATTCATGCAGCTGTGCCTGTGATGCGCGTTGACGGGTGGCGGGCGTTTCTCCTTCTGGAAGACGATGCTTTCAGATCAGAACACAGAGCGGACAGCCCCAGAGGCGCCGATCACCGGCGCCGGCATGAGGCTGGGTGTGCGCAAGGTTTCCGTGCTGATGCCGGGCATCGTCGTCTTTGCCGTTGCCTTTGGAGCGGCGGCGGCGGCGAAGGGGCTCTCCCTTCTCGAGACCTTGTCGATGAGCGCGTTCGTCTATGCCGGCGTCGCGCAGCTGGTGTCGCTGGAACTCTGGCGCCCCGAATGGAGCTGGGGCGCCATCGTCGGCGTCGCCGTCGTCACGGCGACGGTCAACGCGCGCATGGTGCTGCAGGGTGCTTCCCTCCAGCCCTGGTTCGCGAAGTACCCCAAGACGCTCAATGCCTTTAACCTCTTCTTCTTCACCGACGCGAACTGGCTGATCGGCACGCGCTACCAGGCCGAGGGCGGGCGCGACCTCGGCGTACTCGTCGGGGCTGGGCTCGCGCTCTGGCTGGTCTGGGTCGTGGCGACGGGCGGCGGCTACATGCTCGGCGCGTTGGTGAGCGATCCGCGCCGCTACGGCATCGATCTCGTGATGCCGATCTTTTTCGCCGCGATGATCGTGCCCCTCTGGCGCGGCCGGCGCGGCATGGTGCCCTGGGTCGTCGCCGGCCTCGTCGCGCTGGTCACGGCCAAGCTCGTCGACGGCTATGCCTTCATCATCGTCGGTTCGCTCGCCGGCGCCGTCACGGGAGCGTTCCGCGATGACGCTGCCTGATCCGGGAAGCTGGGGCGCCGTCCTCGCCATCGGCGCGATGGCGATCGCGACCTATCTCTGCCGCATCGCCGGCGTCGTGCTGATGAGCTTCATCCCGCTGACGCCGCATGTCCGGCGCGGGCTGGCCGCGCTGCCCGGCTCGATCGTGGTCGCGACCGTGCTGCCTCTGATCGAGCGGCTGGGGGCGGGCGCCGCCGTCGCCCTGCTGGTCGCGATCGGCACCATGATCCTGCGACGCAGCGAGTTGCTGGCGCTGCTGACCGGCATGGCCGCGATCTCCGCCCTGCGCGCGTTCGGCTTCTGATCCATCACTCCCGCCGATTGCTTCCATCACATCACGTCATCCCGATATGCGCCGGCGCATGTTGACGACGAAGGGCGGTGGGAGGACGGTGCGTCACAGCAAAACCGGCTAAAATGGAGCGCCGTCATGGCATGGTATTCTCAGACGTGGACGTGGTTCGATGGCGCCTGGCATGAGGGCAACCCCGGCCTCGTCGGTCCGCGTAGCCATGTGCTGTGGCAGAGCTCCTCGGTCTTCGACGGCGGTCGCTATTTCGACGGCGTCGCGCCCGACATCGACCTGCACGCCGCCCGCGTGAACCGCTCGGCGCTGGCGCTCGGCCTGAACCCCACGGTCACGCCGGACTTCATCGTCGAGAAGATGTACGAGGGCGCCAAGAAATTCGCTCCCGGCACCGCGCTCTACGTCAAGCCGATGTACTGGGCCGAGGCCGACGGCCCGTCCACCATCATGCCCGATCCCGAGTCGACCCAGTTCGCGCTCTGCCTGTTCGAGGCAGCGATGCCGCAGCCGACCGCCGGCTTCTCGGTGACCAAGGGCATCTATCGCCGCCCGAGCTACGAGACCGCGCCGACCGACTCGAAGGCGGGGTGCCTCTACCCCAACAACGCCCGGGTGCTGAAGGCGGCGAAGGCCGCCGGCTTCGACAACGCGCTGGTGCTCGACATGCTCGGCCATGTCGCGGAGACCGCGACCTCGAACATCTTCCTCGCCAAGGACGGCGTGGTGAAGACCCCCGTGCCGAACGGCACCTTCCTGAACGGCATCACCCGCCAGCGCGTGATCAAGCTGATGCGCGAGAGCGGCGTGCCGGTCGAGGAGTGCAGCCTGCGCTACGAGGATTTCGAGCAGGCCGACGAGATCTTCATGTCGGGCAACTATTCGAAGTGCATGCCGGTGACGCGCATCGACAACCGCACGCTCCAACCCGGCCCGCTGTTCCGCCGTGCCCGCGAGCTCTACATGGACTTCGCCCACAGCAAGGCAAAGGCCGCCTAAGGCGGCGGCTCGCCTCGTGACGGCGCGCCTCGCGACGCGGCTCACCGAGCGGCTCGGCATCGCCCATCCCATCCTGTCGGCGCCGATGGCGCTGGCCGGCGGCGGGGCGTTGGCAGCTGCGGTGAGCAACGCCGGAGGCCTCGGCCTCATCGGCGGCGGCTATGGCGATGGCGCCTGGATCGAGCAGCAATTCTCCGCAGCCGGCAATACGCAGGTCGGCTGCGGCTTCATCACCTGGTCGATGGCGCGGAAACCGGAGCTGCTGACGCAGGCGCTGGCTCACAGGCCCGCCGTGCTGATGCTCTCCTTCGGCGACCCACGCCCCTTTGCGATCGAGATCGCGGCGGCGGATGTGCCGCTGATCTGCCAATGCCAATCGCTCGATCATGTCCGGCAGGCGCTGGAGGCCGGCGCCGCGATCATCGTTGCGCAGGGTGCCGAGGCCGGCGGACATGGCGCCAGCCGCGCGACATTGCCTTTCGTGCCGGAGGCGGCGGATCTCATCGCCCGCGAAAGCCCCGATACGCTTCTTCTCGCCGCGGGCGGGATCGCGGATGGCCGCGGCCTCGCTGCCGCGCTGATGCTCGGCGCCGATGGCGTGCTGGTCGGTACGCGCTTCTGGGCAAGCCGGGAGGCGGTGGTCCACGAACGCCACCATGCAGCGGCTGTGGCGGCGACCGGTGACGAGACCGTGCGCTCCTCATTGCCCGACATCGCACGCCGGCTCGATTGGCCGAAGCCCTTCGATATCCGCGTCTCCAACAACGCCTTCATCGCCAGATGGGCCGGGCGCGATACAGAGCTGAAGGCCGCCATCGAGACGGAGGCGCCCGTCTATCGCGAGGCCTTCATGGCCGGCGATCCCGACAGGGCGGCTGTCATTTTCGGTGAAGCGGCGGGGCTGATCTCCGACATTCCCGGCGCCGGCGAGATCGTCGAGCGCATGGTGGCGGAGGCCGCGACGCTGTTCGGCCGCGCCAGCCGCTTTCTCGTCTGACCGTCAGCGCAGCAGCTTCAGCAGCCCCGCTGCCTTCAGCCCGCCGCCTGCGATGAGCGCGTAGAGCAGAGCCGTGGCGGTAGAGATCAGCAGCACCGCGACCAGCAGCGGCTCGAAGGACAGGGATGCGGTGAGCTTGATCACGAGCGGCGCCCCCCACCATGCCAGCAGGCCGCAGAGGGCGGCGGCGCCGCAGACAATTGCCGCGAAACCGGGGAGGCGTCGGTCGGGCACTGTCCAGCCGCGCCGGCGCGCCAGCACGAACAGCGCCAGCAGATTGACCCAGGCGCCGGCTGCGGTCGCCAGCGCCAGGCCGGGTGCACCCCAGTCGCGCCAGAGCACGAGCTTGAGCGCGAGATTGCAGGCGATGGCGGCGAGCGCCACCAGCATCGGCGTCGTCGTGTCGCCGCGCGACTGGAAGGCGGAGACCTGCGTGCGGATCATCACGATCGCCGGCAGGCCCAGCGCATAGGCGAAAAGCACGGCGCCGGCGGCGGCGCTCGCATGGGCATCGAAGGCGCCGCGCTGGAAGAGCCCCGCTACCATCAACTCGGGCACTGCGACGAAGGCCGCGACGAAGGGGGCGCTGGCGACGAGCGAGATCGCGATCGCGCGGTTCTGCGCCCGGTTGGCGGCAGCCTCGTCGCCGCGCGCGACCGCGCGGCTCATGGCGGAGAGCGCGACGGTGCCGACCGCGATGGCGATCAGCCCGAGCGGTAGCTGGTAGAGCCGCTCCGCATAGTAGAGCGCCGCATAGCCGCCGCGCGGCAAGAGCGAGGCGATGATCGTGTCGGCGAAGATCGCGATCTGCTGCCCGGCCGAGCCGATCACCGCCGGGCCGAAGGTCTTGAGGAAGCGCCGGACGCCGGCATCCATATGCGGCCGCACGATCGTGCTGGAGACTTTGGCACGCTTGGCCGCGACATAGAGCAGGATCCACTGCGCCACGCCCGAGACGGCGACGCCCCAGGCCGCGGCATAGGCCGCGCTCGGGAACAGGAAGGGCACGGCCAGCGCCGCCATGATGAAGAGGTTGAACAGGATCGGCGCGGCCGCGAAGGCGGCGAAGCGGTCGACCGCATTCAGCGTTGCGCCCAGGAACGTGACCATGGTCACGAACAGCAGATAGGGGAAGGTGATCCGCGTCAGGGCGACGGCGAGATCGAAGACGGCGGGGTCGTTGACGAAGCCCGGCGCCAGCAGCGTCACCAGCCAGGGCATCAGCGGCAGTGCCAGCACCAGCAGCACGATCTGCACGACGAGGAGAACGGTGAAGAGCCGGTCCGCGAAGAGATTCGCCGCCTCCTGGCCCTGCCGCTCGGCGACATGGGCGTAGGTCGGCACATAGGCCTGGTTGAAGGCGCCCTCGCCGAAGATGGCGCGGAAATGGTTGGGCAGGCGCAGCGCCACCGAGAAGGCGTCCATCATCGCGCCGGCGCCGAGCACCGCCGCGAGCATGACGTCGCGAGCGAAGCCGGTGAGGCGCGAGATCAGCGTATAGCCGCCGACCGACAGGATGTTTCTGAGCATTTGCAACCTCGTCATGCTCGGGCTTGACCCGAGCATCTCGGGACGGCGAGGCGCCTGAGCCTCTTCCTGAACGAGATTCTCGGGTCAAGCCCGAGAATGACGCCCTGCCATGTTCTTCAACGGATCAACGGCGGCAGCGCGTCGCCGCGCGGGTGGTCGACGGTGCGCGCGTCGAAGCCGACGCGTTCGCCGATCAGGTAGAGCGGCCGGCGCTTCACCTCGGCGAAGATGCGCCCGACATATTCGCCGATCATGCCGAGCGAAAGCAGCTGGATACCGGAGAAGAACATGATCGAGACGATCAGCGACGGGAAGCCGGGCAGGTCGGTGCCGAACAGCAGCGTGCGCAAGAGGAAGTAGACGGCGCTCAGAGCTGCGATCACAGCGATGATGGCGCCCGACCAGGTCGCGATCTTGAGCGGGACGGTGGAGAAGGAGGACAGCCCGTCGAAGGCGAAGGAGAACAGCTTGCGATATTTGAATTTGGATTGGCCGTGCTCGCGCTCGGCGACATGGAAGGGCACGCCGATCGAACGGAAGCCGACCCAGGCATAGAGCCCCTTCGAGAAGCGCGCGCGCTCCGGCAGCGCCCGCAGCGCATCGACGGCCTTGCGGTCGAGCAGCCGGAAATCGCCGGCGCCCTCCGGCAGATCGGTTTCGCCGAAATAGGAAAAGATTCGGTAGAAGGCCTTGGCGAAGTTGCGCTTCAGCGGGGTTTCATCCTCGCGGTCGACGCGCTGGCCGTAGATGTTGAGATAGCCCTCGTGCCATTTCTCCAGAAAGGCCGGAATGACTTCCGGCGGATGCTGGAGATCGGCATCCATGATGACCACGGCATCACCTATCGCATGGTCGAGCCCGGCGGCGATGGCGATCTCCTTGCCGAAGTTGCGGCTGAAGGAGACGGCGCTGATTCGAGGGTCGGCGGCGTTCAGGCCTCGGATCACCGACAGCGTGTCGTCCCGGCTGCCGTCGTCGACGAAGACGATTTCCCAGGAGGAAACCTGACCCTCGAGCACGCTGCGCAGCCGTCCGACCAGCAGCAGCAGGTTCTCGGCCTCGTTGTGCACGGGCACGACGATCGAAAGCTCCGGCCAGCGGGCCGCCCGGGGCGCGCGCTGAACCGGCTGGGATGCGGAATCCGACACGAACAACCTTTCCACGCGCCTCCTCGACAAGGTGACGCGCGACGCACAGAACCTTAAAGCTTGCCGGCCGACAAGCTCGGCGCGCTATACCGCGATCCGGCTGAACGAGGGACAACAAACGGCATGGCGAAAGGCTTCATCCTCTGCGCCGATGATTTCGCCATGACCGAGGGCGTCAGCCGGGGGATTCTGGATCTGTTGGCGCGCGGCAGGCTGACCGCCACCGGCGCCATGACCAACCGACCGCACTGGCGGCGGCTGGCGCCGGAGCTCGCCGCTTTCTCCGGCACGGCCGATCTTGGCCTCCATCTGAACCTGACCTGCGCGGCCCCGATTGGCACCATGCCGCGCCTTGCCCCCCACGGTGCCCTGCCGGGGTTGAAGGACGTCGCGCGTGCCGCTGCGGTCTCGGGCGTGGTCAGAGCCGAGATCGCCGACGAGATCGCGAGACAGCTCGACGCTTTCGAGGATGCGATGGGCCGCCCGCCGGACTTCGTCGATGGTCACCAGCATGTGCATGTCTTGCCGGGCGTGCGGCGGGCGCTGCTCGACTTGCTCGCCCGGCGCTATCCCGCCGGCTCGCTCTACGTGCGCGACCCGGCCGATCGGATCGCGGCAATTCGTGCTCGCGGCGTGGCGGTGGGCAAGGCGCTCGTCATCGCCGGGCTTGCGGCGGGTTTCCGTAGCGCGGCGCTCAGGCGCGAGTTGCGCGTCAACTCCGGCTTCGCGGGAGTGGCACCGTTCGACCCGCATCGCGATTTCGGCGCTGATCTCGCCCGCTTCCTGATCGCTCCCGGCAAGCTGCATCTCGTCATGTGCCATCCTGGGTGCATCGATGCCGAACTGGCGGGGCTCGACCCGGTCACCGCGACGCGCCCCATCGAGCATGCGGCCTTGGCCGCCTTCGAGCCGCCGCCCGACATGCCGCTGCGACGCTTCCACCAACTGGCGGGCTGAGGCACGCCGGGCCCGATACGCAAGCGATTTGTTTACCGGGATCGGCGAATGTCGCCGCAGGGGTTGGATTGGCGGGCCGCTTAGCAGCTGCTGGCGCCGGATTTCGAGGATGTTCGGGGCGATGACGTGGTTCAGACGCGCCTCGGTTGCGGGCGAGTTGGCGCAGCCGGTCGGGCGGGACCTTGGTTCGCTCAGCCGACAGATCGCCGCCGCCGCCGTGGCGATTGTTGCAGTGACAGTCGTCCTCGTCGTCATGGCGATCGCGCGTTACAATGATGCCCGCACACGTGCCGATCTCGATCAGAAGGTCACGGCGCTCACCCTGATGGTGGTCAATGCGGCGCCGTCGCTCATCCTGTCGCGGGACACCAATACCCTCGGCTACATCCTGACCTCGTTGCAGCGTGATCCCGATTTCGATGCCGGCGTGGTCGGGGATGATCTTTCCGCCCTGGCATCGGCCGGCCGCACCGAGGAGGCGCGTCTCTCGCTGACACCTCGGTGGTTGACCGGTATCGTCGGCGAGGAGCCCTGGAAGGCCTTGCAGGGCCGCGACGAGATCGCGATCGAGGACGATGTCTTCGTGACCAAGATTCATGCCGTGCGCGTTGGCAGCCAGCGCAAGCTGATCGGCTATGTGGCGTTGCGCTTCGACAAGACTCGGCTCGTGGCGCGTGCTGCCTGGGAGCAACTCGTCACCATCGGGCTCGGCCTGCTCATCCTGGTCGTGCTCGGGCCGCTGCTCTGGTTCTCGCTGTCGCGGGCGATGCGCCCCCTGCGCAACATGACGAAATCCATCGTCAGCATTTCTGACGGCAAGCTCGACACGCCGATCGATGCGCTGGAGCGACGCGACGAGATCGGTGCGATCGCCCGCGCGCTCGGCGTGCTCAAGGTTCGTCTCGCTGAGCGTGCGACGCTGCAGCAGAACCAGAGCGCGTCGGAGGATGAGCAGCGCGCGCGCCAGCAGGGCGTCGACATGGCGATCACCTCGTTCCGCAGCGAGGTCGGGCTCGCGCTCGAAGCTTTCAAGAACAATGCGGAGCGGATGCGCGAGGCGTCGGACGGTCTCGCGCGCGTCGCGGCGGAATCCTCTCAGCGTGCCGCACGGGCTGCCGACAATGCCCACGGCGCTTCCGGCAACGTCGAGAACGCCGCCCAAGCCGCCGAGGAGATGGGCGCGGCCATCCGGGAAGTCGAATTTCAGGTGCGGCGTGTTCGTACCGAGATCGTCGAGGCGGCTTCGGCCTCGCGCGATACGGCGGGCTCCGTGCGTGAACTCGACGAGACGGCGCGTGCGATCGGCGAGGTCGTCAACCTGATCCGTGACATCGCCTCGCAGACCAATCTGCTGGCGCTCAATGCCACCATCGAAGCCGCGCGCGCCGGTGAGGCAGGGCGGGGATTTGCTGTCGTCGCCTCCGAGGTGAAGTCGCTTGCTGCACAGACAGCGGACGCGACCGACCGTATCGTTGCTCAGGTCGCCGCCATCCAGGGCGCCACCGGCCAGGTCGTCGGTGCGATCCAGAACATCGCCGAGCGTATGAATGCGATCGAGAAGTTCGCGAATTCGGTCGCGACCTCGATCGAGCAGCAGGCGATCGCTACCGGCGAGATCGCCAGCGGTGTGGCGATGGCGAGCTCGTCTTCGCTCTCGGTTTCGAGCGATCTTAGCGTGCTGGCCGACAGCGTCGAGGAAACCGGGCGCTCGGCTGAGCAGGTACGCAGCGCCGCCAGCGAGGTTTCCACTCAGGCACAGCGCCTCGATTCAACGGTCGACCAGTTCCTGCGCAATGTCGCATCCTGAACGGCTGCCGGACCTGCGATAAAAAAAACGGGGCCGTGAGGCCCCGTCTGCATTTGAGCGTGCCGACAGGCTCAGGCCTTGGCGGCGTCGTAGAGCTCCGCAACATACTCCCAGTTCACCAGGCTCTCGAGGAAGGCCTTCAGGTAGTCAGGGCGACGGTTGCGATAGTCGATGTAATAGGAGTGCTCCCAGACGTCGACGCCGAGGATCGGCGTGGCGCCATGGACGAGCGGGCTTTCGCCGTTCGGGGTCTTGCTCACGGCGAGCTTGCCGCCCTTGACCTCTAGCCAGGCCCAGCCCGAGCCGAACTGGCCGATGCCGGCCGCGACGAAGTCTTCCTTGAACTTGTCGACCGAACCGAAGGAGTCGACGATCGCCTTCTCGAGCGCGCCCGGGAGCTTGCCGCCGCCATTCGGCTTCATCCACTTCCAGAAATGGAGGTGGTTGTAGTGCTGGCCGGCGTTGTTGAAGACGGCCGGGTTCTTGCCGTAGGAGCCCTTGACGATCTCCTCGAGCGACTTGCCCTCGAATTCCGTGCCCTTGATCGCGTTGTTGCCGTTGGTCACGTAAGCGAGGTGGTGCTTGTCGTGATGATACTCGAGCGTCTCCTTCGACATGAAGGGCTGGAGAGCATCATGAGCGTAGGGCAGATCAGGAAGAGTAAAAGACATGAGGCCTCTCCTTGGGCTATGAAAATCGCTTGAATGAGAATGGCTTGCCGTCAATGGACGGGGGCAGGGAGGCCCTGCCATTCCACGCGATAGTTAAGCCTCCCGGCGCCGGCCGACAACCGCTCCCACCGCGAAATGCGCATGTCTTCTCGACAGGCGGCCACAATCACGCCAATTTCCTCCGCCTAAGCGGTCCGGATTGGAAACTCTCCCTTATTCAATACGTTAGATAGTCGCACGCCTTTGCTTCACTTCAGCGTCGGCGCGGCTCATGCCAAGGATGCGAAATTGATCGCGATTTTTACCGTTCTGGGCCTCGTTCTCTTCGGCGGCGGTGCCTACGCCGTCTATGACGGCTGGCCCTATCTGGTCCTCGAGCGCGGTTTCACCCAGGTCATCATCGGCTCGATCGCAAGCAGCGCCGGCCTGATCCTTCTGTCGCTTGCCTGGGTGCTGCGCGAGATTGCGGCGCTCAAGCGGTCGCTGGCGGAAGGCGTGCAGATGCGGGCGGACGTGCAGCCGGCGCCGGCTGCCGCGGAGCCGGTTCGTGCGCCATGGGAGGCTGCACGCGAGGAGCGCCTCGCGCAACAGTCGGCGATAGCGCCAGCGGCGGTTGGCGCTGCGGCTGGTGCCGTCGCTGTCGGCGCGGTGGTCGATGCGTTTGCGGCGCCGGCGCGGGAAACGGCGGCGCCTGCTGCCGAGCGCGCGTCGCCCCCGGATCGGGATCTGTTCGGAGCATTGGTGGCAAAGCGTCTCGAAGAGACGGAGCCCCAGCAGGATGGCGAAGGGGACACAACGTCCCGAGAGCCTGCCGAACCGCTGCCGGACATGTTCGAGGAGATGGCGTTCGGGGAACCCGAAGAGCCGAAGGACGCTCCGATCGCGATCGAGACGGAGAGCCATGAGCCGGCGGAAATCGTCGCCGCGAAGATCCAGTCGATGGGGGAGGACGAAGCCCTGGCGCATGCGGTCGAGCCGGCCCCTGCTGCTTCCGAACCTTCGCAGGAGCACGAGAATCCGTTCGCGGCTGGGCAGGATGAAAGCAAGCCTGCCGGACGTGATGCCGATCTCGACGAGTTCAGCGCGCTGCGCGAGAGCCTGGCCGGTCACCTGAACGAACCTGTCCAGGCCGGCACGCGGATCGAGCCCACGCTCGAGCCGGAGACCGATCCCTTCGCCGAGGCGGAAGCCTGGATGGACAAGGCCTCTCCCCGCAAGGAACCATGGTTCGAGAACCCGGAACCGGCGGAGGAAGCCGCTGCCGAGGCCGCTTCGCCGCCATGGCCGCCGCGCACGGAGGCGCTTGAGTTTGCCGCTCCTGCCGAGCCGGCAGCGGTGGAACCCGATATCGAGGCGCAGGCTGAAGCTGCCCTGGACGATGCCGTGCCGGATGAGGACGCACAGGCTGCGCCCGCCACGCACGCTCCGGCCGTCGAGGGCAAGGTCGAAGACGATCAGGCACCTTCGCCGGAGCGGGCGGCTTCCGATGAAGGCGTCGTCGGCGCCTATCAGGTCGGCGACGCCCATTTCACCATCTATGCCGACGGCTCGATCCGGGCCCGCACCCCCGATGGCGAGTATAGCTTCGCCTCGATGGACGAGCTCAAGGTCTATCTCGCCAGCGAGAAGAGCCGCTTGGGCGTGTGATCAGGCGTCCCCGGCGTCCGGCCAGCCTTCGCCAACCGTCTGGATTGCGAAGGCATAGGCCAGCGCCGTCTCCTTCAGGGAGTCGAAGCGGCCGGCGGCGCCGCCATGGCCGGCCTCCATGTTGGTGTGAAGCATGATCGGCCCGCCGCCGGTCATCGTGGCGCGCAGCCTCGCCACCCATTTCGCGGGTTCCCAATAGGTCACGCGCGGATCGGTCAACCCGCCCATGGCGAGGATCGGCGGATATGCTTGCGCCGTGACATTGTCGTAGGGCGAATAGCTGCGGATCGTCTCGAACGCCTTCGCGTCGCGGATCGGGTCGCCCCATTCGGGCCATTCCGGCGGCGTCAGCGGCAGCGTGTCGTCCAGGATCGTGTTGAGCACGTCGACGAAGGGCACCTCTGCGACGATGCCGGCGAAGAGCTCGGGCGCCATGTTGGCGATCGCGCCCATCAGCATGCCGCCCGCGCTGCCGCCTTCGGCGACGATGCGGCCGCGGCTGGTGAAGCCGGCCTCTGCCAGCGCCTCGGCCGCAGCGATGAAGTCGGTGAAGGTGTTGCGCTTGTTCTCGCGCTTGCCGTCGAGATACCAGCGCCAACCCTTGTCCGTGCCGCCGCGAACATGGGCGATCGCGTAGACGAAGCCGCGATCGACCAGACTGAGCGGCCGTGTCCGGAACGACGCCGACATCGCCGAGCCATACGATCCATAGCCATAGAGCAGGCATGGCGCCGAGCCGTCGAGCGGCGTGTCGACGCGATGCAGGATCGAGATCGGCACGCGCTCGCCGTCCTTCGCCGTCGCGAAGATGCGGCGCACCTTGTAGGCGGCTGGGTCATGGCCCGAAGGGATCTCCTGCCGCTTCAGCAAGGTTCGCTCGCCGGTGGCGAGGTTGTAGTCGTAGGTCTCTGCCGGCCGAGCCATCGATGCGTAGATGAACCGCAGCGTATCCGTGTCGAATTCGTAGCCGGGGTCCATGCCGAGACCGTAGGCCTCTTCTTCGAAGGCGATGCTGTTCTCTGCGCCGCCGGCGAGATCGCGGATGATGATGCGGGGCAGTCCGTCTTCGCGTTCCAGCCGGATCAGCCGTCCCTTCAGGCAGACATGGCTGAGGATCAGCCGCCCCGGCTTGTGCGGCACCAGATCACGCCAGTTCTCGAGCGCGAGCTCGGAGAGGGGTGCGCTGACGATTTTGAAGTCTTCGGCGCCGTCGGCATTGGTAAGGATCAGGAAGTCGTCGCCGTGATGCTCCAGCGCGTATTGCCGTCCGGTGAGTCGCGGCGCGATCAGGACAGGCCTGGCATCGTCCTCGCCGAGGTCGACCACGCGCGTCTCGGATGTCTCGTGGTCGCTGATGGTGATCAGCAGGAATCGGCTCGATTGCGTCCGGTCGATGTCGACGAACATGCCGGCATCCGCCTCGTCGTGCAGCAATTCATCCATGCTGTCGGGTGTGCCCAAACGATGGCGCAGCACGCGCGACGGACGATGATCTGCATCGAGCGCGACATAGAAGAACGAGCGTGAATCATTCGCCCATACGATATCGCCGGTTGTATCCTCGATCTGGTCCGGCAGATCCGCGCCGCTCTCCAGGTCACGGACGCGGATCGTATGTAGTTCCGAGCCGGCTTCATCGGCGCTCCAGGCAAGCAGCTTGTGGTCGGGGCTGTGCGCAGTATCGCCAAGGTCAAAGAAGTCCTTCCCTTCGGACAATGCGTCGGCGTCGAGCATGATCTGCTCGCGTGTCGCTTTCCCCGCATCGGCCGGGCCGCGTGGGCGCCGGCAGATCAGCGGATGCTCCGCGCGCTTGCGATAGCGTGAATAATAGAGGAACGGGCCGTCCGGTTGCGGCACGCTGGAGTCGTCCTCCTTGATTCGCCCGCGCATTTCCTTGACGAGGTCGCGTTGTAGGGCGCGTGTCGGCGCCATCAGCTTCTTGCAATAGGCGTTTTCTGCTTCGAGATAGTTGCGGATATCGCCCGGCAATGCATCGGGATTCCGCAGGACGTCTTTCCAATTCGCCGCCCGCAACCAATCATAGTCGTCGCGTAGTACGACGCCATGGGCGACGGTCTCTTTCGTCCTGATCTCGGCGCTTGGCGCCTTCATCTGGCCACCGCGGCGGGACGGCGGTGTGCCGCGAACCTGACGATGCTGATCCGAGCGCATGGGAATTCTCCGATAAGTGCCGCGACAGGTAGAGAGCGGCGCGCGCGCTGGCAAGATACCTCCGGAAACGTGCGGTTGATTTTGCGGTGCAATGAAAAGCACTCGCGCTAGGGTTGAATTATAGAGCTTTCCAGAATTTCAATTGTTGGGAATTGTTCTCTTGCATGAATAGACGGCATAGACTAAACGCTTATCTCGATCAGTCCGCGTTGTCCGATTCTGGGCGCGGTAGTGCTTGATCCGCTATCGCAAAGTTTGGTCAGAAATTAGGCAGAGAAAAACGGGCGATCCTCAGAAAACCGCTACCAAGAACGATAAGGAGTGACACCGCCATGACCGAACACGAGGGGTCGGATTTCATCGAACTGACCGCGGATATCGTATCCGCTTATGTTTCGAACAATTCCGTGCCTGCATCCGAGCTGCCTGCTCTGATCAGCGAAGTTCATTCGGCGTTGAATCGCGTCATCGGTGGAGCAGCCCCGGTTGTTCAGGCGGAGGCGCCGAAGCCGGCCATTCCGGTAAAGAAGTCGATCACGGCCGATTACCTGATCTGCCTCGAGGATGGAAAGAAGTTCAAGTCGCTGAAGCGGCATCTGCGTACGCAGTACAACATGTCGCCGGAGCAGTACCGTGAGAAGTGGGGCCTCCCGCCGGACTACCCGATGGTTGCGCCGAACTATGCCGAGGCACGCTCGCAGCTCGCGAAGAAGATGGGCCTGGGTCAGCAGCGCCGGAAGCGCCGCTGAGTCCCGGTCCGACCAGCCGACTTGGCAAATAGGAAGCCGCCGGTTCCCCGGCGGCTTTTTTCATACCTGTCAGCCCGTGGCAGGAGCCGGGGATAGGCTGTCGCTAAGGCTTGCAAGTCAGAATTTAAGATTATAGTCCTATTTCGGCAATGGATCGCCAGCGGCAGGTGTTGCCTGAAAATAGGAACATATCATGAACATCTATGTTGGGAGCGAGACCTCCTTGCGCGCCGCGGCAGGGGCGCGGCTGGCTGAGGCTGCGGTTGCCGGAATGGCACGCGTTCCTCTCACCGCTCTGCGCGGTGCCACGCGTGGCCCTCGGCAGGTGGCCCTGGCGCGGCAGATGGCGATGTATCTCGCCCATGTCACTTTCGGTCTCAGCCTGACGCGCGTGGGCACGTGTTTCGGTCGCGACCGGACGACGGTCCGGCATGCTTGTGCCCTGGTTGAGGATCGCCGCGACGACCTGCGTCTCGAATGCGGGCTCAACGCTCTCGAAGCAGCGCTTCTTGCCTTGATGAGCAGGTTGGAGCGCCGCGCAGGGGAGGCGCACTGATGACAGCCGGACAGGATCGCAAAGAACGGCATCGCTTGCTGCGGCACCTCGCACAGCCCGGTGGCTATGCCGTCGCCTCACCGCTGGGATGTGGCCGCATCGCGCTCTATCGGGAGGCGCGAGGCGCCAGCCTGGGCGCGGGCTACGTCTCGGCGGAGACGGTGACCGTGCTGATTGCCGATGGGGAGATCGCATGGAGCGGAACGGGAAAGGCGGCGCGGCTCGTTCTCTACGGGGGAGCAGCGGCTTGCCCGTTGACGGAGGAGGCCCCGTTGGCGACGGCGGGTCCGCCCCAGCCCGTACTCGACGAGCGCGAGAGTCCGCTGCTCTGGCTCTATCGCCGCCCCGGAAAAGACGGAAAGCCGCAAATGAGCGACGAGGAGTTCGCTGCCGGCGAACGTTTCCGGGCCGATATCACGATGGCGCAGATGCTGCCTCGTACGACGATGAACTGGGAGGCGGCTTTCACGCCTGAACAGCGCGGTCCGGGCCCCCGCGACATGGCGGGAGCGTCCGATACCTCGCTCGCCGCCCGTCAGCGCGTCAGGCTGGCCTGCGACAAGCTGGGCCCGGAGCTGTCGGGGCTCGTCATCGACGTCTGCGGCTTTCTGAAGGGGCTCGATCTCGTCGAGAGGGAGCGCCGCTGGCCGGCACGCTCGGCCAAGGTCGTGCTCCGCATCGCGTTGGCTACGCTGGCGACGCATTATGGCTTGGACCGTTCTGCGCGGCCGGCCGCTTTCAGAAATTGGCACGCTGGGGACGCACGTCCCACGCTCTTCCCGGCAGCGGCCGGATGAGGCCGCTCAGCCTTCTGCGGCAGCGCGGGCGTCGCCTTTGATCCGATCGATCATCGCGCGCACGCCGTTCGAGCGCTGCGGCGTGAGGTGGGCGGCGAGCCCGAGCCGCTCATAGATGGCGAAGGCATCGGTTGCGAGGACCTCGGAAGCTGGCCGCCCCGAGAAGATGGTCAGTGCCAGTGCGACCAGCCCGCGCACGATATGGGCGTCGCTGTCGCCGCGGAAATGCAGTCGTGTCTGCGGGCCGGGGCCGCCTTCGCGCCGCGCTTCGAGCCAGACCTGACTCGCGCAGCCGCGCACCTTGTTGGCGTCGTTGTGTGCGGCTTCGGACAGTGGTTCGAGGCTTTTGCCCAACTCGATCAGGTAGCGATAGCGGTCGTCCCACTCGTCGAGCAGCTCGAAATTGGCGACGATCTCGTCGAGGCTTGCTGTCATGACCTGCCTGGCTGCGATTGCCCCCTTCAGATAGGGCGCGCGACCTCTTCCCGCGAGGGGAGTTCCGCGTCAAGCGCGCAAAGCCCGGTCTCTCCCTGCGCCGCTAGCGCGTCGTTGGCTTTGCCGTCGCGGTCGTCATCGCCGCGTTCAGGATGCGCTCGCGCATCACAGGATCGAGACCGGCGAGGATCTCCGCCGCCTCGCGCGCGGCGGTGAGGCTGCCGGCGGCGTTGCGGGCGCTCGCCTGGGCGGTTTCGACGGCGTGGCGGACGGTCTGCGGCAGCGTCGTCTCGGCGGGCTTGTTGCCGTGAACCGGAGAGTTCACCGCAATCAGCCCGATGATCGCGACCTTGCGCAGGAAGTGAGCCATCTCGATCTCCATCGCCGATGCCTTCCTTCGGCACCGGGCAAGCGAGATTAGGCATCGATCCGGAAAAATCGCGTCATTCCGGATGTTCAAATGCGAGTCGAATGCCACAGGCGATCTTCAGGTTCCATTCACCCTGCCGCGAACATCGAGCGCCATCACGGAAACGCGCGATTTTCACCTAAGTACATGAAAAGCAATGGGTAATTCCGGTTTTACGATTCGGTCGGAAGTTCCGGGACTTTGCGCCTTAAGTCCCGCTTAAACCGCACGTGGCGAGATGCGTGACGCGGACGGGTGGTCCGCAAAGTTTAGGCGTTGCGTTCCGTATGGCGATCACTGCACTGAGGACACAGGCGGCGGCACTGGTACATGCATCGGTGCGGTCGAACCCGGCTGAGCGTTTGCGCCATGAGCGCTTCGTTCTGTCGCGTTTGCTCGTCGGAGGCGGTGCACTCAGTCTCGCTCCAGCCTATCTGGCCTGGCGCGGAGCGCTCGGAGCTTTCGAGGCGGTCATGGTTGTGGCTGCGGCCCTTCCCGTCCTGGCCGTCGTGCTGCTCTCCCGCACCGGCCGGCTCGACATCGCGCATCTGATTTCTTCGGCGGCCCTGTCTCTCTTCATCGTTGCGCTCGCCGCCGTGACCGGCGGCCTGTCCTCGCCGCTGCTGCTGTGGCTCGTCGTCGTTCCGGTCGAGGCAGCGTTTTTCGGTTCGCGTGACTTCGTCCTGAGGGCAGGCTGGATGGCTGTTACTGCCTTGGCGGCCGCCATCGGCCTGCAGCATCTCGGCCTCCTGGCCGGGCCTGCCGTCTGGACCAGCGAAGCAATGTCGATGCTGGTCATCGCGGCCCTGGCGCAGGTGCTGATCGCGACCGCGATCATGCTGCGTCGGCGCGATGTCGCGGAACGCGCGCACCGTGCGGCGGATACGCGGGCGCAGCTTCTCCTCGATCACGTCGGTGATCTCGTGACCTGGCATGACGCCGGCGGCGCCGTCGTCTTCGCCAACGCCGCGGCGCGTGCGCTCGCCGGTGCCGAGCCGCGCGAACTGCTCGGGCGCGGCCTGCTTGATCGCGTCCATGTCGCGGACCGTCCGCTCTTTCTGAAGGCGCTGAGCGATGCCGCCCATGGCGATGGCACCGCCACGGCCTGCTTCCGCACGCTCTTCGTCCCGCGGGAAGGGGATAATCGCCGGCCGGTGTCGCTCTGGCTGGAAATGCAGGCCTATCGCACGGGGGAGGCCGAGGCGAAGGACGGTGCCGCCGTGGTCTGCGTGATGCGCGACGTCACGGAGCGCCGGGCCGCCGACGAGGAGCGCGATCGCGGCCACGCCGAGGCCTTGCGTGCGAATGACGTCAAGGCGCAGTTCCTGGCGACGGTCAGTCATGAACTGCGGACGCCGCTGAACGCCATCATCGGCTTTTCCGAGATGCTGGGCTCCGAGGAGAACGGCTGGATCGATGCGGCCAAGCGGCTCGAATACGCCCGGATCATCCATGCCTCCGGCCACCACCTGCTCGAAGTCGTCAACACCCTGCTCGACATCTCGAAGATCGAGAGCGGCGCGATGGAGATCGAGCGGGACCCGCTCGATCTCGCCGAGCTTGCCCGCGACTGCTGCACGCTGATGGCGCTGCGCGCCGAGAACGGCGGCATTGCGCTCGACCGTGTCGCCGGCCCGGCGCTTCCGTCGATCGAGGGCGATCGGCGTGCGCTGAAGCAGGTCGTGCTGAACCTGCTGTCCAATGCGATCAAGTTCACGCCGGCAGGCGGGCGCGTCGTGCTCGCTATCGTCCGCGACGGCGATATGATCGACCTCTCCGTTTCCGATACCGGCATCGGCATCGCGGCCGTGGACCTGCCGCGGCTGGGCGATCCCTTCTTCCAGGTCAGGGGCGCCTATGACCGCAACCATGAAGGCACCGGCCTCGGCCTCTCGGTCGTACGTGGCCTGGTCGGCCTCCATGGCGGGCGCATGACGGTCGAGAGCGCGCTCGGCGTCGGCACGCGGGTCTCGATCCGGCTCCCGGTCGGCTGCGCCGAAGCCGTCGAGCCGCTGGCCAAAATCGTCACTTTCGCACGGGCTCCGCGGAAGGGGCTCGAAACCAAAGAACCACTCCGTCTGACTGCCTGAAAACCGAGCTGACCGATGTCCGTGACCATGGCCGCCCGCGCCCATTCCAGCGCCTCCCTGTCCGCCCCTGTCCGGCGCGCGCAGCCGGCACGCCGCAAATCGTCCTGGCTCGGGCGGATCAGCCGCACGGTCGGGCGGCGGCCGGGCCGGGCGATCCTGCTTCTCGCCTTCGGTATCGTTTCCTGTGCGATCGTCGCCAATGCGCTGATGTTCCAGAAGGCGCGCCACCCGGCGCCGATGCTCTCGGCTGCACCGGCGGCGCCGCCGCGCGCGGCGGCTGAACGCCGCGCCGAGCCGGCCCCCGCGCCGATCCAGGACGCTGCACCGGCTCCGCTTCCGACGCCGGCCGCGGTGCCGTCGCGGCCGCCAGCGCGGCCGGCCGACCTTTCGAATGCGCAGCCGGTCCGCGAGGCGGCGCCGCGTCCGCCGGCCCCGGTCGCCAGCCAGCCGCGCACGGCGCAGTCCGCGACAACGTCGGTACCCAAGGCCGCGTCGGTCCGCGACCCGATTGCCGACCTCATCAACGGTGGCGATCTCCGCCCGCCGGCCGACGTCAAGGGCGCGGCGTCCCGCTCCGCTGCCGCGCCGCGTCGATCGGCCGAGAACTGAGCCGGGCGGCGCCGGGTGATGGCGCGCCTGACCAGCGAATTCTGGGTATCGGCCTATCTGCGCCAGGCCGGTCTCGACGGGCTTTTCGCGGTGCTGCGGCGGCGGGGCGCGCGCGAGGCCGGTGCGATCTTCGTCAAGCTCGATCGCCTCGACGGCACGGCCGCCCTCTACGGCCCGGCGCCCCAATCATTGGCCGAGGACGATGGCGAGCGCCGCTTCCAACTCCTGATCGAAGCCGATCCGCTCACGGTCGAGGATCGGGTCGATAGGGAACTGCGCTTCGACAGCGATCTCTGGCTGGTCGAGATCGAGAATCGGATCGGCGATCCGCGCCTCAAACTGGCCGACGGATAGCGCTTTCTCTCAGCCCCGCTCGCGCTTTGAGCCGATCCGGCCAAGAACCTMGGTGAGACCGAGCTGAGCATCCGGGCGGGAAGCGCCGGGCCGGGCCGGCGTTCCGCTCGGGTCCATCGCCGGCTGGTGCTGGCCTTTGCGCGGCGAAGCGGACACCGGCAGTACGCCGGCAATCTGCATCGCCAGCCGAAACGCGATCGATGGCTTGACCAGGCGCATCAGATCGACCAGCGCGAAGATCCGTTCGACCGAATGCGCCGTCTCGTCGCCGAGGCGGATCAGGAAGCGCGTAGCGTCTTCGACGCGCACTCCGCTGGCGATGAGGCTAAGAGCCGCAAGATCACGTGAATCATCCTCTACCATCGCAGCAGCGAACGGCGCGCCGCCGCCGAGATGCCCGGCGACCGCGGCGAATGCGCTCGTGCGGTCTTCGCCGGCCAGGATGAGCCAGTCGGCAAAGGTCGAGCTAGCGACCGCCGGCCGCCGCTCGCTCGGATGCAGGGCCTCGCGCGCCATCAGCGATTCGAGAATGGCGAGGCGGCGCTCCGGCCCTGCGCGGAGGAAAAGTGGAGCCAGTTCGAGATTGGACAGGTCTTCGCGTGCCAGCAGGCCGAGCTGATAGGCCGCGTCGACCCGCGAGCGGGCGATCAGCGTGTCGACGGCGGCGCGGGGCAGCGGGGCCTCCCGATTGCCGATCAGGGCGAGATCGATGGCGCGTTCGGCTTCGGAAACCAGCAGCAGGACCGCGGTGTTGGTGAGGTCCTTGCGGACGGAGAGGGCGCTACGGATCGCGGCGTCGCCGGTCTCGGCAAGCCGTTCGAGCTCGGCAGGCGAAATCGGCATGCCGTGACGCAGCATCTCGATCAGGACCGCGCCGCCGCGCGCGGCCAGCGTTGTCAGCACCGCGAGTGGGGTATGCCGCCAACCCGCGAGCTTGCGCGCCAGGATCAGCGCGGTCGGCTCGTCGACGGTCGGAACCAGCATCACCGCCATCTCGTTGAAGGCAGCGATATCCTCCCGCGGCGGCTGCGGGGTCGACATCAGCAGGTCGGCCTTCACCCGCAGCGAGACCTGGCTGAGGCCGAGGTCGCCGTCGCGGGCGAGGCGGGCAAGATCGGCGAGTTCCTGGGAGATACGGGCAGGCATGGTTGGCTCGGCTGCGAATCCGAAGGGTTCGCTCAAATTATCCCCGAGGCATTAAGGCCACGTTAACCATGCTGGAGCCTGATGTCCTTGAGGGCCTGCGTCGGGTGCGGCCTCGCGCACCAGGACGGCTCTCGCGATTGCAACTCGGGCGCTGGATAGGAGGCGCTGCATGGCCGTCATCATCCCCTTTGCGCTCTACCGCTACCCGCAGGCGCGGTCCTGCCCGTTTCCGCGACGCACGGCGGAAATCCTGTTCTTCACCGGTGTCCGCTATGAGCGCTCCGCCGAAACCTCGCCGCTTCAGGCCAAGGCGCGCCCCGCGCGGCGCCCGCGCAAGGCGGTGCGCAAGATGGATCACAGGCAGCCCGCGTGAGACGACGACTACCCGATGAAACGCGGCCGCTCCGGCGCCGGTCCCGAAGCGTTGCCGCCCTGGCGCTGTCGTCAGGGCTTGCCCTTTCCGCGTGCTCGGCGACCGACGGCGATCTCGGCCGCCCGCGCCCGACCGTCTGGTCACAGCTGATCGCTCCGGAGGCGGGCTTCCTGTCGGCGGCCGGGCGCGGTGAGGCTGCGTCCTATTTCCGCCTGACTGACGATGAGGAGCAGCTTCGCGATCGCGCCTGGCGCTTCGTCATGCCCGGCAGCCCGCACAGCGCCTTCCAGGGCGAGATATCGAACTTCGCGCATAGCCGCATCCTGCCGGTCGCGGCGCAATCAAACGACGTTTCGGATTATTTCCGCGGGCTGACCTCGATGTCCTTCGCCTCGCAGGTCTCGCGCTATAACCGCCTCGCGGAAGACGCGAATGCCGACCGCCTGCTGGTTGGCCCGTTCCGCGCCAATGCGATGCGCGTCGTCACCATGGATCGCGTCCGCATGCGTGCCGCCGAGTCCTCGCCGGATGTCATTCCCGGCAAGCAGGAGCCGGCCATGGCGCGCGTGATCGAGAATGAGGGACTGATCTACTGGGTCTGCGAGCGCCTGGATTTCCGGATCAGGAGCTATCGCTACGCGCTGACCAATCTCGTCGTCGAGATGCCCTCGCGTGAGGCGGTCCGGGCCGAACGCGCGATCATGGCGCTGGCGGCCGAATCCGCTCCGCTCTGCCAGATGCAGCTCAATGGCACTTTCGGCGAGGGCAAGCGGCCCGTGGTCTACAAGGGCTAGCGGGTCTCGCTCAGTTCGCCATCCCGCATTCGACACCCGTCGCGAGCCCTTCGGCATCGGCCTTGTCGGACGGCAGGCGGACGAGGACGCGCACCACGATCAGCCCCTGCTCGGTATCGGAGACGATACGCAGCTCCCGGCTGGTTTCGCCTTCCTCGTCGGCTGCGATGCGTTCGTCGCGCTGGGCTTCGGTCATGACCAGGAATTCGAGCACGCCGCGGATCGCCGCCCGGTCGGTGATCGCGTAGATCACGCCGCCGCCCTGACGGTGCAGCGTCAGGCCGAGCGGCAGGCCGCCGGTCCTGGCGACGACGCGCATCGGCCCGTTGGAGAGATCGTAGCTGCAGATCGCGGTGACGACATCAGGGTCGGCTTCGCGCAGCGCCGGCAGTCCGCGCGCATCGCCGGGCGCCGGGATGAGTTCGGCACGGCCGTTGGTGCCGAGTTCGCGATAGGCGTGGGCGGCATCGTGCAAGGACAGCGAGGGCACGGCCAGGATGGTGACGATGTGCACGATGGCAGCGAGGATCAGCCCCGCCAGCGTGGTCATGACAAGGCGCACGAAGCCGCTGCGCAGCCGGGCTCTCCATTGTGCCGCGGATGGAGCAGGGGGCATCGCCATGTCGTGTTCGATCGCGCTCATCGGCAGTCGAGGCGTTCGATGCGGGGCAGGTTGGTCGCCCGCGTCTCGCCCGTCTGGCTGGAGATCGGAGTGTCGTAGAGGCGCAAGCGGAACTGGAAGCGCCCGCTCGCCGGCAGGGGAAGCCAGTTGCCTGCCACGGGCGTTGCAGCCGCCGCGATGGACAATTGTCCGTCCTCGGTCCGGACGATCTCGGAATCCGTGAAGCTTGTGCGTTCCAGCGGCAGTCTGAACGGCAGCCCGTCGGTATCGGTGACGCCGAGCGTCCAGCCGCGCGTCGTCGGCGTGGCGCCGGACAGCCAGTAGCGGCAGCGCCCGTCGAGCAGTTGTCCGTCATCGTCGCGCTCGGCGATGAGCTCGAGGCCTTCGCCCGAGCCCAGCGGCAGATGGACGCCGCGGGCAAGATAGGCGCGCATGTAAGGGTCGATGTCGCGCCCGCCGCTGCGGGGCCAGGCCATCCAGGCCCCAACCTCGACCTTGCCGAGGGCGGGCCGGCCGGCCACGGCCCAATGCGCGGAGCCAAGGCCGAGCCCGGCTCCGAGCGCAAGGATATAGGCGAGATCGAAAATCCGCACGCTTGCCTTCCGCTGGCGTGATGCCCCTCACGCGAATTGACCCGTGTGAACACGGGCCGTCAACCGTACGCGCCTCCGGCACGCTGCGAAAAGCTGGCCGCGGCCTTTCGCCTAAAGCATGCTCTAAGCTTTTAGAATCGATCACCTTTCCTGCGATCGGACGCTTTCACACAATCGCAGCGTGATCTAGCGCAGCCGCGTGTCGGCCCCCGAAACCTCGCGGATGCCGACCTGCACCGGCCTGCCGGCCACGCGCGATCGTTCGATCGTCTTGAACAGTGAGCCGACGGCCGACAGCGCCTCGAAGGATTGCCGCGGCATGTGTCCGGCGCCGGGCCCGGGCTGCTGGCCCGCATCAGGCGCCGCTGCGCCGGCCTTGGCCACGACCAGAGCMTTGGGGTCGGTGGTGGGCACGCCCGGAATCGGCTTCAGCTCAAGCCCCTGATGGGCGAACTGCATGATCTCCTTGAAGGTCATCGCCGGCAGCGATCCGCCGGTCATGTTGGCGGTCTCGGCCGAGTTGTCGTTGCCGAACCAGACGGCCGCGACGAGGTTGCCGGAGTAGCCGACATACCAGGCGTCCTTGTAGCCGTTGGTGGTGCCGGTCTTGCCGGCCGTCACGACCCCGTCGAGCGCAGCGCGGCGGCCGGTCCCCTCGGTCGGCACTTTCGAGAGCATGAAGTTCATGTCCTGCGCCACTTGCGCGCTCAGCACCTGCTTGGGCGGCGGCTCGTCCCGGTCGTGGCGGTAGATGACCTCCCCCTGCGAGTTGGCGATCTCGATGGCGGCATAGGGCTTTGCCCGTTTGCCGCCATTGGCGAAGACGGCATAGCCCGCTGCCTGGTCGATGACGGTGACCTCGGCCGCGCCGATCGGCAGCGAGACCGTGTCGGTGAGCGGCGTGGTCAGGCCCATGGCATGCGCCGTCTCGACGATCTTCTTGCGGCCGATGGCGGCGGCGCGCGCCTCGTGCGTCTCGCCGGTGGCACGGCCGATGGCGATCGACATCTGCACGGGGATCGTGTTGATCGACTTTGCCAGCGCGACTGTCAGCGGTATCGAGCCGGCATAGGAGCGGCCGTAATTGTTCGGGCACCAGTTGCCGATGCAGACCGGCCGGTCGGTGACGATGGTGGAGGGCTTGTAGAGCCCCGACGACAGCGCCGCCGCGTAGACATAGGCCTTGAATGATGAGCCGGGCTGTCGCTGGCTCGCGGTCGCGCGGTTGAACTGGCTCGCGCCATAGTCCCGGCCGCCGACGATGGCGCGCACCGCCCCGTCCGGATCCATGACGACGGTCGCGGCCTGCTTGACGCGATAGGCCGGGCCATGCTGGCGCAGAACCGTCTCTATCGCTTCGTCCGCGCGTGCCTGGATCGCGGAATCATGCGGCGTCTTCACCAGCAGCACGCGATCTGGTCCGAGCTTGCCCTCGGCCACCAGCTCTTTCACCGCGTCGAAGGCCCAGTCGAGATAGTAGTCGGGGCTGGAATCGCGCTTGCGATCGACCGGTGTCGCCGGATTGCGCTTGGCGCTGTCGACCTGGCCGGCGGTCATGAAGCCGGCATCGACCATGGCGTTGAGCACGTCGTTGGCACGCGCGCGGGCGGCCGGCAGGTTCACATGCGGGGCATATTTCGTCGGCGCCTTGAACAGGCCGGCGAGCATCGCCGCCTCGGCCAGCGAAACGTCCTTCACCGACTTGCCGAAATAGTATTCGGCCGCCGCCGCGGCGCCGAAGGTGCCGCCGCCCATATAGGCGCGGTCGAGATAGAGCTTGAGGATCTCGTTCTTGCTCAGCCGGGTCTCCAGCCACAGCGCCAGGAAGGCTTCCTTGATCTTGCGGTCGAGCGAGCGCTCGTTGTTGAGGAAGAGGTTCTTGGCGAGCTGCTGGGTCAATGACGAGCCGCCCTGGACCACGCCCGAAGCCCGGGTGTTGACCAGCAGCGCCCGGAAGGTGCCGATCAAGTCGATGCCGAAATGGTCGTAGAAGCGGCGGTCCTCGGTCGCCAGCACGGCCTTGAGCAGATGGTCGGGCATCTCCTCCAGCTTGAGGGAGTCGTCGTGGCGCGCCCCGCGATGGCCGATCGGCTGGCCGTAGCGGTCGAGGAAAGTGACGGCGAGGACCTGGTTCTTGAGTGCTTCCTCATTGCCGATGCGGAAGGCGGGCAGGGCGAGCATCAGCAGGATGAGGGCGCCGACGATGCCGATGTTCAGGCCTTCGCTGGCGAACTCGGCCGCGACGCGCTTGAATCCGGTGACCGTCAGGCGGTCGGCCTGGCTGCGAATGCGCTCGTAGATTTCTCCGGCGCCGCGGCCCGCACCCCACAGGCTGGCATCGAGCCATGAGTCGGCGGCGAGCGCATAGCGCTTCAGCCGCGTCTTCCAGCCTGCCTTCCTGAACTCCATGGCCGTTCCAGGCTTCTCGAATGGCCCCCGACACAGTGCTGCCGTGCGATGATCGCGTTGGCAACAGCATTGCGCCCGAGAATGGACACATAGTTACGCGCCGTCTCCAGATAAGGGACGGGCGCAAAGAATCCTTTCCCGCGAGCAGGAAGCGAGCCAGTGCTATTGTCCCACCCTGATACAGAAGCTGCCGTCGAAGCGGCGCTCTTCCATCTTGGCGCGCGGCGGCGCATAAGCCGGTCATGACGCTGAAGCAGCCGAAAGACGAGCCGTTCTGGCGCACCACCCCGCTCGAGGGGATGTCGGTGGAGCAGTGGGAATCGCTCTGCGACGGCTGCGGCCGCTGCTGCCTCGTCAAGCTGGAGGACGAAGACACGGGGCGTATCTTCGCGACCGATGTCGGCTGCCGGTTGTTCGACGCCGGAACCTGCCGCTGCAAGGACTATCCGAACCGTTCGCTCAAGGTGCCCGACTGTGTGACGCTGACCCCGCACGACGTGCGCACGCTCCCCTGGCTGCCGCCGACCTGTGCCTATCGCCTTGTCGCGGAAGGCAAGGATCTGCCCTGGTGGCACCCTCTCGTTTCCGGGGATCCCGAAACGGTGGTGGCGGCAGGGGTGTCCGTCCGCGGCCGCGTCTTCGCCTCGGAGGACGACGTCCCGGAGGAGGAGGTTGCCGAACGCATCGTCAACTGGCCGCTGCGTTGGCCGCGCGGCGCGCGGGCAGGCCTGAAATGACGCGTCGGCGTTTGTGCGCTGCCCGGGATTTTGTTGCACCTGCTCATTGATTGTTCAGGTGCTTTTGGGCATGACCGCCCCGTCCCGCCGCCGGTGTCGCCAAGGCATCGACGGCATGCACACGAAACTTTCGCATCGCCGCGGCGTTGCTGCGCCCGGCTGCAAACGAAGAGGTTGAAGTGATGGCTGGTGGGAAGTGGGTCTACACCTTCGGCGACGGCAAGGCCGAAGGCGAGGCCGGGATGAAGAACCTGCTCGGCGGCAAGGGCGCCAACCTCGCCGAGATGAGCAATCTGGGCCTGCCGGTTCCCCCTGGCTTTACCATCACCACCGAGGTCTGCACCTCGTATTACGATAACGGCAAGAGCTTCCCGGCCGATCTCGACGGGCAGGTCAAGGTCGCGCTCGACGGCATGGCCAAGCTCACCGGCAAGACCTTCGGCGATCCCGCCAACCCGCTGCTCGTCTCCGTCCGCTCCGGCGCGCGCGCCTCGATGCCGGGCATGATGGACACCGTGCTCAATCTCGGCCTGAACGACGAGACGGTCGAGGCCGTGGCGAAGGCGGCCAATGACGAGCGTTTCGCCTGGGACAGCTATCGCCGCTTCATCACCATGTACTCCAACGTCGTGCTCGACATCGACCACGGCCTCTTCGAGGAGGCCCTGGAGGACTACAAGGAGCGCAAGGGCCTGCACCTCGACACCGACCTCAAGGCTGCCGACTGGAAGGTGCTGGTCGGCAAGTACAAGGACATCGTGAAGAAGGCGCTCGGCGCCGACTTCCCGCAGGACCCGCAGAAGCAGCTCTGGGGCGCTGTCGGCGCCGTCTTCTCCTCCTGGATGAACGCCCGCGCGATCAAGTATCGTGAGCTCAACAGCATCCCGGCCTCCTGGGGCACCGCCGTCAATGTCCAGTCGATGGTGTTCGGCAATATGGGCGACACCTCCGCGACCGGCGTCGCCTTCACCCGCAATCCCTCGACCGGCGAGAACGCGCTCTATGGCGAGTTCCTGATCAACGCCCAGGGCGAGGACGTCGTTGCCGGCATCCGCACGCCGCAGGACATCACCGAGACGGCGAAGAAGGAGGCCGGTTCCGACAAGCCCTCGATGGAGAAGGCGATGCCGGAGGCCTATGCGGAACTCTGCCGCATCTACGGCATCCTCGAGAAGCACTATCGCGACATGCAGGACATGGAGTTCACCATCCAGGAAGGCAAGCTCTGGATGCTGCAGACCCGCTCCGGCAAGCGCACCGCCAAGGCGGCCCTGCGCATCGCGGTCGACCTGGCCACCGAGGGGCTCATCACGCAGGAGGAGGCGGTCGGCCGCGTCGAGCCTTCCGCCCTTGACCAGCTCCTGCACCCGACCATCGACCCCAGGGCCGAGCGCCGCGTGCTCACCACCGGCCTGCCGGCCTCGCCCGGCGCGGCCGCCGGCGAGATCGTCTTCAATTCGGATGATGCCGAGGCCGCCAAGAAGGCAGGCAGGAAGGTCATCCTCGTGCGTGTGGAGACGAGCCCCGAGGACATCCACGGCATGCACGCCGCCGAGGGCATCCTGACCACGCGCGGCGGCATGACCTCGCATGCGGCCGTCGTGGCGCGCGGCATGGGCAAACCCTGCGTCTCCGGCGCCGGCCAGATCCGCGTCGACTATGCCAAGGGCACGCTCTCCGTCGGCCCGACCACGCTGAAGGCGGGCGATTTCCTCACCATCGACGGCGGCAACGGCCAGGTGCTGCTCGGCGAGATCAAGATGCAGAAGCCGGAGCTCTCCGGCGAGTTCGCGACGCTGATGGGCTGGGCCGACAAGGTTCGCCGCCTCAAGGTCCGTGCCAATGCCGAGACGCCGGAAGACGCGAAGACCGCCCGCGAGTTCGGCGCAGAGGGCATCGGGCTCTGTCGCACCGAGCACATGTTCTTCGAAGGGGACCGCATCCAGGCCGTCCGCGAGATGATCCTCGCCCAGGACGACAAGGGCCGGCGCGCGGCGCTCGCCAAGCTCCTGCCGGTGCAGCGTCAGGACTTCGTCCAGCTCTTCACCATCATGAGCGGGCTGCCGGTCACGATCCGCTTGCTCGACCCGCCGCTGCACGAATTCCTGCCGCAAGGCGAGAAGGAGATCGCCGAGGTTGCCGCGGCGCTGGGCGTCACGCCCGATGCGCTGAAGCAGCGCGCCGCGGAACTGCACGAGTTCAACCCGATGCTCGGCTTCCGCGGCTGCCGCCTCGCTGTCGCCTTCCCGGAAATCGCCGAGATGCAGGCCCGCGCCATCTTCGAGGCAGCCGTCATCGCCGCCAGGGAGACCGGCAAGCCGGTGATCCCCGAGGTGATGGTGCCGCTCGTCATGGGCAAGCCTGAGCTCGATCTGGTCAAGGGGCGCATCGACGCTATGGCCAGGGCGGTGATCGAGGAGAGCGGCACGAGGATCGACTATCAGGTCGGCACCATGATCGAGTTGCCGCGCGCCGCGCTTCGCGCCGCCGAGATCGCCGAGAGTGCCGAATTCTTCTCCTTCGGCACCAACGACCTGACTCAGACGACGCTCGGCATCTCGCGCGACGATGCCTCTTCCTTCCTCGGCGCCTACACCGCCAAGGGCCTGCTCGACGCCGATCCCTTCGTCACCATCGACCAGGACGGCGTCGGCGAGTTGGTAAAGCTCGCCGCCGAGCGCGGACGCAAGACGCGGCCCGGCATCAAGCTCGGCATTTGCGGCGAGCATGGCGGCGACCCGGCCTCGATCGGCTTCTGTGAGAGCGTCGGCCTCGACTATGTCTCCTGCTCCCCCTTCCGCGTGCCGATCGCGCGGCTCGCTGCCGCGCAGGCGGCACTGGGCGCGATCAAGCCGAAGGATGGCTGAGGCCAGCTTCCGTCATGCTCGGGCTTGACCCGAGCATCTCTTCGACGAGATTCCCGGCTCGCCGCGGTGCGGCGCCCGGGAATGACGCCCGGTCGTGAGAAGGCGTTCGCCCATGCCACAGCTGACCACTATCGGCTTCGATGCCGACGACACGCTCTGGCAGAACGAGCAATTCTTCCGGATGACGGAGGATCGCTTCGTCGCGCTGCTCGGTGAACATGGCGAGGCGGCCGAGATTTCCGGCCGCCTGCTCGAGGCGGAAAAGCGCAACCTCGGCTTCTATGGCTTCGGCATCAAGGGTTTCGTGCTCTCGATGATCGAGACGGCGATCGAGATCACCAGGGGACAGGTTCCAGCCTCCGTCATCGGGGAAATCCTCGCGGCTGGCCGAGAGATGGCCGCCCATCCGGTCGAGACGCTGCCGCATGTCCATGAGACGCTTGAGGCCCTGTCCGGCGACTACCGGCTCGTGCTCATCACCAAGGGCGATCTCTTCGACCAGGAGCGCAAGCTCGCCCAGTCCGGCCTCGGCGATTTCTTCCATGCGGTGGAGATCGTCAGCGACAAGAAGGCCGCCACCTATGACCGCATCTTCACCCGTCACGGCGACGGGGCAGGGCGGGCGATGATGGTCGGCAACTCGCTGAAATCCGACATCCTGCCGGCGCTCGAGGCGGGTGCTTGGGCCGTGCATGTCCCGCACGATCTGACCTGGGTGCTGGAGCATGCCGAAGAGCCTGTCGGGCACGGTCGCTATCACGCAATATCGGACCTTGGCCCTCTGCGGGGCCTTGTCGAGCAACTGTTTCGCTAGCGTTTCGCAGCTCGGCGGTGCCGGAGGTCAGTCGACCCAAAGGCCATGTCTGCGATGCCATTCCTCGATCGATTCCTCCGGATAGCCTTCGAAGCTCAGGTCATTCGCTGCGATATCCGGGTCGACCCAACCGGCCTTGAAGCGCAGCATGATATGGGTCTTCTCGGGAGCGTGCGGCAGATGGCTGTCGATTGCAGAGGCGAAGGGATGCAGCAGATCCGGCCAGCGCGGATCGAACAGCCAAAGCGCCGTCCCGCAGGTCTTGCAGAAGCGGCGCTGCGCCTGCGAACGCTCGCAGACACCGTCATCGCCTCTGATTTCCGCGCTGAAGCTGCCGATCGCGTCTCTGCCCTCGACCTTCAGCGTCGCCGCATCGGCCGACAGGTTGATCGCGAAGCCGCCGCCGCCAGCGGTTTTGCGGCAAACCGAGCAATAGCAGAGCTGGTACGGGACCGGCGCATGGCTCTCTACGGAGAAGTGCACCGCTCCACAGCGGCATGAGCCCTTCAGCTTTATCGGCATGATGCAGCCTCCATTCGCCAGTAACACCGGCTTTCGCAGAGTGTTCCGAGATGTCTGCTGCAGGCTTACTGGACCCTTCTTGCATTCCGTGCTAGGGAGCACGATGTAAGACGAGATGCGGCCGGGTTCTGGCCACCCCTCCGCTCGGCGGCTTGTCCGGTCGGCGGTTACGAATCAGATCCACCACACATCGCTACAAGGCCATGGCGAGGCGTCCGCGCGTCCCGTCGTGTCATCACGATAGACGCGGATCTGAAACGTAAGGACTAACCCCATGAACAAGGGCACCGTGAAGTGGTTCAACACCACCAAGGGCTACGGCTTCATCACGCCTGAGAACGGCGGCCAGGACGTTTTCGTCCACATCAGCGCTGTCGAGCGCGCCGGCCTGCGCGAGCTGCGCGACGGCCAGGTCGTCTCCTTCGAACTCGTTGCCGATCGCAAGACCGGCAAGACCTCGGCCGGCAACCTCGTCGTCGCCTGAGCCAAACTACAGCCGGGACGGCGTCGCGCCGCCCGGCATACGACAAGCCTGCCGGCGCTGTGGCTAGCGGTTCGCCGGCGGGTTCGACTATCAGTATCAGGCCGGATGCGGGCCTGCGGCGCGCCGAATTCCACATGCGCCCCTCGCATCGCGGCGTCCGGAAAGACCTTTCTTGACCAAATTCACCGATCTCGGCCTCGCCGAGCCGCTGCTCAAGGCGCTCGCGGCCGAGGGCTATGAAACGCCGACGCCGATCCAGGCGCAGGCGATCCCCCACATTCTCGAGGGCCGTGACCTGCTCGGCGCCGCCCAGACCGGCACCGGAAAGACTGCTGCCTTCTCGCTCCCGATGCTGCATCGGCTGCTCGGCAAGCCGCGCCAGATGCCGCAGCGCGCGGTGCGCGCGCTGATCCTCTCGCCGACGCGTGAACTCGCCGCCCAGATCGAGACCTCGATCCGCACCTACGCGCAGTTCACCACGCTGCGCTCGACGGTGATCTTCGGCGGCGTTCCGGTCGGCAAGCAGATCCGCGCCCTCGGCGACAAGATCGACATCCTCGTCGCCACCCCCGGCCGCCTGCTCGACCTCGTCGACCAGCGCGCCGTCTCGCTGCGCGAGATCGAGTTCCTCGTCCTCGACGAAGCCGATCAGATGCTCGACCTCGGCTTCATCCATGCGCTGCGCCGCATCGCCACGCTGATCCCGAAGGAGCGCCAGACGCTGCTCTTCTCGGCGACCATGCCGAAGCCGATCCGCGAGATCGCCTCCGCCTATCTCACCCATCCGGTCGAGGTCGCGGTGACGCCGGTCGCGACCACCGCGGAAAAGATCGACCAGCGTGTGATCTTCACGGAGCAGAACGACAAGCCGGCATTGCTGGCGAAGACGCTGAACGTGCCCGAGCTCGAGCGCGCCATCGTCTTCACCCGCACCAAGCACGGCGCCGACAAGGTCGTGCGCCAGCTCGGCCAGTCCGGCATCGAGGCGGCGGCAATCCACGGCAACAAGAGCCAGGGCCAGCGCGAGCGTGCGCTCGGCGCCTTCCGCGACGGTAGCTTGCGCATCCTCGTCGCCACCGACATCGCCGCCCGTGGCATCGATGTCGACGGCGTCAGCCATGTCGTGAACTACGATCTGCCGAACGTGCCCGAGAGCTATGTCCACCGCATCGGCCGCACGGCACGCGCTGGCGCTTCCGGCGTGGCCATCGCCTTCTGCACGCCGGAAGAGCGCGGCGATTTCGCCGCGATCGAGAAGCTGACCGGCGTCAAGCCGACGCCGGTCGGCGAAGTGCCGTACTGGGACGGGCGCACGCCGAAGAAGCCGCAGCAGAATCGCGGTGGGCGCGGCCAGCAACAAAGCCGCCCGCAAGGGCAGGGCAGGCCGCAGGGGCAGCCCGCCCAGCAGGGCAAGCGAGCCGAGCACGCCGGCCACCGCAACCACGCCAATGGCGGCGGCCCGCGGCCGGAACGCCAGGACCGGCAAGAGCATCGCCCGCGCAATGCCGAGCGGCCGCAGCGCCCTGAGCAGACGCAGCAGCGAAAAGAAGCGGTTTCCGCAAAAGAAGGGCTTGGCGGCGTCGCGTTCTTGCAGCAAAGAACACAGCAACCACGCACCAACGGCGCCCGGCGGCGCGCGCGCTGACGCGCGATCGGCCAGAACAGGGTGGGCTACATCCCGGCTTCCGAGCCGGACGGTGGCCCGCTCCGCGCCAGGAGCCGGATCCGGCCAGATTGTTCAATCTGGCCGGTGAATCCGTCTCCGGACTACTGGTAGAGAACGCTTGATCCGGTCAGATTGCGCAGCAATCCGACCGGCGCGTGCTCTGGGGCTCACGAAGGACGACAGATGGCGAAAGAAGAACTGCTTGAATTCGACGGCACCGTGGTTGAGGTGCTCCCGGACGGCAACTACCGGGTCAAGCTCGACAACGACCACGTGATCCTGGCCTATGCGGCCGGCAAGATGAAGAAGAACCGCATCCGCACCATCGCGGGCGACCGGGTCATCGTCGAGATGTCGCCTTATGATCTCGATCGCGGCCGCATCAACTTCCGCCAGAAGACAGCCGGCCCGGCCCCCGGCGGTCCGCCGCGTCAGAACTTCCGCCGTCGCTGAGAGATCTGCCGATGCGCCTGTCGCGGAATGAGCTTCTCTTCATCGCGCTGGGCGCCATTCTCGGTGCTGCGGTCGGTTACGGCGTGAAAGCGGGCTTCGTCGTTCAGGACGGAGCCTTTCCGCCTTTCGTCATCGTGCTGCTGGGGCTCGGTCTTGCGGAGGTGCTGATCGGCTACGCGGCAGGCCGCTCGCCCGGCACGCTGGTCGGCATGCCCGCCCGCTTCCTCGCCTTCGTCGTCGGGGTCTGCATCTTCCTGCTCGGCGAACGCTACATCTGAGCGGGCGGATCGCGCCGCACCGCGGCCCCCCACGAAAAACCAGGCACCACGAAAAAACCCCGGCGCGAGGCCGGGGCATAAGTGGTCATTTCCGTGGTAAAAAAGGGTCTGCGTGAAACTCCTGCCCGGTCGGCTCAGTAGCCGGCGCGGGACCAGTATTGCGAGCCGGGGCTGACCAGGACCTGGCGCTGCCGCGTCTCGTAGACGGCGGGGATTTCTTCCCGCACGACTTCGGTGGGACGCACCATCACCTTGCGCTGACGCTGCGTGTAGACTGCCGGAACCATCTCATACTCGACGGTCGCCGGCGAAACCACGACCCGGCGGCTCTGGTAGCCATACTGCGCGGGAACATCGACCCAGCAGCCGACCGTATTGCCCCAGGCATCGCGGGTCACTTCCCAGCGACGGGTGGCGGCCGCAACGAGCACCTGCTCGGTCACGGTCTCGTAGACGGCGGCGCGGGGGTGGGCGATACGCCGCTCCGGCGCGATCATCACCGTGTCGGTCACAGTGTCGTACTCAGCCGGGACGACGCGGTGCTGCGTCTGGGCAGGGCGAACCTGATAGGTCTCGTTGATGGTGCCGTAGACCGGCGGCGCGTTGACGAGGTTGTAGCAGGCGGAGCCGCGGCAGCCACCCGCCTCGGCGGCGGAAACGCCGAGTAGCAGCGTCGCGGCAAAGGCCGAGGCGGCAATGATCCGGGATGAAGGGAGCGAGCGCACCATGTTGGACCTGACCTGTCGGTTCCGGCGTCAGCGCGCCGTTCGTGGTGGTCAGAAAGCCCGCGGGAAGAAGTGAACGCAAGGTAAATGCTAAAACAAGGTAAAATTAACCACGTTTGACGGCGCGCGCATCCGCATTGATCCGGCGTCGGTTTTGCTGCCGAATGGCTGTGCGAATGCCGTGGTGGCCACCCGGTAGCGGGGGCGGCCATCGCTCCGGTTGCTGAAGCCGGGCCTGGGCCGTCAGGTCTGGCCAGGACGAAGCTGGTAGAAGACGTGCTGGCCGATCGTGTCCATCTTCTTCAGCTTCTTGGCCCAATACGGCCGCACATATTGCGCGTGGTAGTGTGTGGAGGCGCCGACTTCGGGCAGATAGGTCGTGCCCTCATAGACCTCGCGTGCGATCCGCACCGCGTCGCGCCAGGGGCCCGGCTCGGTGATGCGTAGCGACTTGCCCTCGCAGGTGAAGGTGAACTGGCAGGACAGGTAGCGGTTGCTGTTCTGATAGACGACGCCGCAGACGCTGCTCGGATAGAGCCCGCTCTTTACGCGGTTGAGCACGACCTGCGCCACCGCAGCCTGTCCCTGGAAGGATTCGGAGCGCGCCTCGAAATAGACCGCTTCCGCCAGGCAGCGCTGTTCCTTCGCCATCGCCTCGGGCGCGATCAGGCTGGTGTAGTCCTGCTTCACACCAGGCTCCGCCAGGCGCAGGTCGTGATTGGCCGGCGCGGAGGCGAGCGCGACGCGGCTGCGCTGCTGCGGCGCGCCATGTGCGGGCAGGGCGGCCGGCGTCAGCGTGCCGATGACCGAGCCGACGAGGGGCGTCGAGGAGGATTGCCGGTTGGCCTTCGGCACAGATGGCGATGAGCCGTCGATGCTTTCGAGAAAGAGTTCCGCCTGCCGCGCCGAAGTAATCTTCGGCTTGAGCGACACGGGCGAGGAATCCGACAGGGCCGGATCGGTCAGGCCCTCCTCGTTGGCATAGGTCTCGAAGCCGGTCTGCKGGCCGTCGACGGCCTCGGCCGCGCGCATCGCGTCGATCGAGAAGCCCCCGGAAATCAGTTTGGGCTGGGTGTCGCCGAAGACGACGCGCTCCAACTCGATGGAAGGGTGTTCGGAGAGGCCCGGCCGCAGGCTCGGCAGCATGTCGCCCTTGGCCGTGCGGTCGACTTCGGGAAAGTTGGCGACAGTGCGCTTCAGATCCTCACGCGGCGCGCGCGGATCGACGACGATCCGACGTTCCGGATCCTCGAAGGAGAGCTTGGCCTGGGTGACGGCGGAGGTCAGCGCGAGGCCGGGCAGCCGGAAGGCGCTGGCGGCGACCAGCATCGAGGGGCCCTCGGCCAACTCCGAGGCGGGGCCGGGCGCGACCCGGTCGATGGCGCTGGAAGGCAGGCCGGTCGGCCCGAAATTCTGGCCGGCGGAGGCGGTGAAGGACACGAGCAGCCCGACCGACAGCGCCCAGGGCGCGACCGTGTTCGCGGCCCATTTGATGCCGAGAGGGCGCTGGCTCCGCCCATGCCTGTGAAGACGCCGATGACTCAAAGCGACACACCCGTCCCGATCGCACGGAACGAAAAACCCAGCAGACGACGCTGCGCCTTCGTTGGAATCTGTTATCGCCTTGGTAAGGTTGAGCGCCGGTTAACACCGCCATCGCTCCGGCATTCCATGTCGCGCCGTGATGTCAAATTTCACGAAATCGCGCTGGTTGCCACGCGGGCAGGGCGATAACGTGTAGCCACACATCCGACACTCCCGACTCGCCGGAGAACTCCATGTCGTCCACTCCAGCGCGCAGCTACGCACCGGAGGTCATCGTCGCCGCCGGCTGCCTGATCGCCCTGATCACCTTCGGCCCGCGCGCCAGTGCCGGCCTCTTCCAGATCCCGATGACGCTGCAGTTCCACTGGGGCCGCGACATCTTCGGCCTGGCGCTTGCGATCCAGAACCTGCTCTGGGGGCTGGGTGCGCCCTTCGCCGGTGCCATCGCCGACCGGTATGGCACGGTGCGGGTGCTCTGCGTCGGTGCCGTGCTTTATGCCGCCGGGCTCGTGACGATGGCCTATGCCACCACGCCGCTTCAGCTTCATTTCGGCGCCGGCGTGCTGATCGGCTTCGGCCTTTCGGCCTGCTCGTTCAACCTCGTTCTCGCCGCCTTCGGCAAGCTCCTGCCCGAGCAGTGGCGGCCGATGGCGTTCGGCGCGGGCACGGCGGCCGGCTCCTTCGGCCAGTTCCTGTTCCCGCCGATCGGCAACATCCTGATCGAGACGATAGGCTGGCAGCAGGCGCTGGTCGTCTTCGCCTTCACGCTGCTGCCGATCCTGCCGATCTCGATCGTGCTGGCGACGCGCAAGACCGGGGCGGCCGCTGGCGCCGCTGCGGCCAATCTGCCGAACCAGACGGTTGCGCAGGCGCTGACCGAGGCCTTCAGGCACCGCAGCTATGTCCTGCTCGTGCTCGGCTTCTTCACCTGCGGCTTCCAGCTCGCCTTCATCACCGTGCACATGCCGGCCTATCTCAAGGATGCCGGCCTGCCGGCCTGGGTCGGCGGCTGGACGCTCGCGGTGATCGGTCTGGCCAATGCCGTGGGCTCGCTCTCTTCGGGTTGGCTTTCGACGCGGATGCCGAAGCGTCATCTCCTCGCCTGGATCTATCTCGGCCGTGCCGTGGCGATCGCAGCCTTCATCCTGATCCCGGCGAGCCCGACGACCGCGATCACCTTCGGCGTCGTCATCGGCCTGTTCTGGCTCTCGACCGTACCGCCGACCTCGTCGCTGGTCATGCTGATGTTCGGCACCAAATACATGGCGATGCTCTACGGCTTCGCCTTCTTTTCGCATCAGGTCGGCGGCTTCCTCGGCGTCTGGCTCGGCGGCATGCTCTACGAAACGATGGGCAGCTACCAGTTCGTCTGGTGGCTCTCGGTTGCGCTCGGCGTCGCCTCGGCCCTGATCAACCTGCCGATCGTCGAGCGGCCGGTGCATCGGCCGCAGATGCAGCCGGCCTGATTCGGAAGACGATCAGACGCACGGCCGATGGGGTTGCGGCGGCGGGCTGCCGCTGCAACCTTGTCGGCCTTCGCATGTGGGATCTGCATCGGCTCCTTCCGAAAACCGGCTTCCACTTTTCGGTCCGATGCCCGTGTACGGGAGATGGTGATGACGACGTTCAAGGCCCTCGTGGCGACCAAGGGCGAGGCCGGGCCAAATCTTGCCTTCACGGATTTCGCCGAGAGCGACCTGATGGAGGGCGATGTCACCGTCCGCGTCACCCATTCGACGGTGAACTACAAGGATGGCCTCGCCATTACCGGCAAGGCTCCCGTGGTGCGCCGCTGGCCGATGATCCCCGGCATCGACTTCGCCGGCCGGGTCGAGAGCTCCGACAATCCCGCTTTCAAGCCGGGTGACCTCGTTGTCCTCAACGGCTGGGGCACCGGCGAGACGCATCTGGGCGCTTACGCCCAGAAGAGCCGGGTCAAGGGCGACTGGCTGGTGCCGCTGCCGGAAGGTCTGACGCCCGCCGAAGCGATGGCCATCGGCACCGCCGGCTACACCGCCATGCTCTGCGTTCTCGCGCTCGAGAAGCATGGCCTCAAGCCTTCCGACGGCCCGGTCGTCGTCACCGGTGCCGCCGGCGGTGTCGGCTCGGTCGCAATCGCGCTGCTGGCCAAGGCCGGCTGGCACGTCATCGCCTCGACCGGACGCGCCGAGGAGGCCGACTACCTGAAAAGCCTAGGCGCTGCCGAGATCATCGACCGCAACGAACTCGCCGTGCCGGGCCGCCCGCTCGGCAAGGAGCGCTGGGCTGCGGGCGTCGATGCCGTTGGCTCGCATACGCTGGCGAACCTGCTGTCGATGACGAAATATGGTGGTGCCATCGCCGCTTGCGGGCTGGCGCAGGGCATGGACCTGCCGGCTTCGGTCGCGCCCTTCATCCTGCGCGGCGTCGCGCTGCTGGGCGTCGATTCGGTGATGTGTCCGAAGCCGCGCCGGCTCGAAGCCTGGAGCCGCCTTGCCACCGATCTCGACCGCGAGAAGCTTGCCCTGATCACCACGACGATCCCGCTCGAGGCCGTGATCGAAACGGGCAAGGCCATCGTCGAAGGCAAGGTGAAGGGCCGCGTCGTCGTCGAGATAGGCTAGGAGCCATCCGCGTTCAGACCATGCCGTTTTGAAGAAGGCGCGTCGTCATTCCGGACAAGCCGCGAAGCGGTGCTGATCCGGAATCCATCATCAGGCTCTCCGCGCTACGATGGATTCCGGGTCTCCGCTTCGCCTCGCCCGGAATGACAGGGTTCCGCAAACGACAGCTTGAGCCGATCCTATCCCTCGAACAGTGTCCGCCGCCGCGCCAGCTCGCTGCTGCAGAAATCCATGAAGGCGCGCACGCGCGGCACATGGCGGATGTCGGGGTGGGTCAACACCCACAGCCCCGTGGAGAAATCGGGGTTGGGCGGCAGGAGCTTGATGAGCTCTGGCCTCTGGTCGGCGATGAAGCACGGCACCGGCCCGATGCCGAGGCCCTGTCCGACCGCTTCGGCGATGCCGAGCACGGCCGAGCTCTTCAGTGCGATCAGCTCCGGCGCGACATGCTCGCGCACGAAGCGGGCGGCCTTGACGTGAGAGAGCTGGTCGCCGAGTGCGACCCAGTCGCGCTGGTAAAGCAGGGCGGGATCGACTTTTTCCTCAGGTGTGATGCCGTCTTCCGAGCGGCCATAGATCGCCCAGGCGATGGTGGCGATGCGCCGGCCGACCAGCGTCTCGCCCGGCGTGTCGCTGGCACGGATCGCGATATCGGCATCGCGCTTGGACAAGTTGAGCGCCTGGTTGCCGACGACGACATCGAGCCGGATCAGCGGATGGACCCGGCGGAAGGCCGTGAAGATCGGCAGCAGCACGTTCTGATAGAGGGTGTCTGTCGTCGTGATGCGCAGCTCGCCTGAAGGCGCGACGTCCCGGCCGGCGAGGCGCCGTGCGAAGGCCGTGACATCCTCGTCCATGCGGCTCGCGAGCGCCGCCATCTCCGCACCGGCCACAGTCGCGACATAGCCGGTCTTGCGCCGCTCGAAGAGCGGCATCCCGACGATCTCCTCGATCTGGCCGAGACGCCGGAACACCGTCGAATGGTTGACCGACAGCGCCGCCGCGGCCCCCGTCAGCCCGTCATGATCGGCGATGGCCTTGATCAGCCGGAAATCGTCCCAGGCGAGCTTGGCATTCATCGGCAGCGTCCCCCCACAGGCACGCAAGCCCAAATCTTGCAGCGTTGCAAGCTCGCATCCGCCGTCATGCTCGGGCTTGACCCGAGCATCTCGGAAACCAGTGCCTTCTTGTCCTGAGATTCTCGGGTCTGCGCTTCGCTTCGCCCGAGAATGACGCTTCGCCTCAGCGCGGGGCCGCCGCGCGCCGCAGCCGGTCGTTGATCGCCTCGCCCAGCCCCTGCTCCGGGATGCGGGCAACGGCGATGGTCCGCAATCCCATCTCGTCCAGCCGGCGCAGATGGCCGAAGAGATTGCTTGCAGCCTCGCGGAGATCGCCGGCCGGGCTGAGATTGAGCGCTGCCGGGAAGTCCTGCCCCGGCCCGAAGCCGAGCCAGGCCTCGCCTTCCCGCGGTGCATCGGCATCCAGTCGGACGCGCGCTGCCGGCGCGTAGTGCGAGGTCAGCATGCCCGGCGCGATCGGGGCGTGGCCGGCTTCGCCCGCCAGCACGAGCGGGCGGCCGATCACGCCTTCTATCGCCGCGCGCGGCACGCCGCCGGGCCTGAGCAGGCGCGGTGCACCGTCGAGGCAGGCGACGATGGTGGATTCGACGCCGACCTCGGTCGGGCCGGCATCGAGGACGGCGTCGATGCGCCCGTCGAGATCGGCCATGGCATGGGCGGCGCTGGTTGCGCTGATCCGGCCGGAGCGATTGGCGGAGGGCGCGGCGATCGGCCGACCCGCCGCTTCGAGCACGGCATGTGCGACGGGGTGGGCCGGGACACGCAGCGCCACCGTGGAGAGACCCGCCCGCGCCAGCTCGCTCACCGTGCATCCCGGCGAGGCAGGCACGACCAGCGTCAGCGGGCCCGGCCAGAAGGCTTGCGCCAGCGCCAGGGCATTGGCGTCGAACAGTCCCTGCCGGCTCGCGCTCGCCAGATCGGGCAGGTGCGAGATCAACGGATTGAAGCTCGGCCGCTCCTTGGCGGCGTAGATGCCGGCGACAGCGGTGCCCGAGGTCGCGTCGGCCGCGAGCCCGTAGACGGTTTCCGTCGGCATCGCGACGAGCCCGCCCGCGCGCAGCAGCGCCGCCGCCTCGGCAATGCCGGCAGCATCGACAGCGAGAAGCTTCGTTTGGCGGGAAACGGGGAGGGGGGGCTGGTTCACGATGCGATTGACCGAAGATGGTTTATATATAAACTAACTGGCAGGCGCGACACGGGACGAAGGTCGCGCTCGCTTGCGCGTGGCATAGGCGATAGTTCCTCGCTACCATCGCGGCAACGGCAAATGCAGGCTGCGGCTGCCCTTTCGGGCCCGCGCGCCTCAGGGAGACAACCTATGAGCTATCGCGCCCCGGTTTCGGACATGCTCGCCACCATGCGCCATGTCGCAGGCCTCGACCGACTGATCGCGGACGGGTTGGCATCGGAGCTGGAGGGCGGTGTCACCGAAGCCGTGCTGGACGAGGCGGCGAAGTTCGCGGCCGACGTCATCGCGCCGCTGAACCGGGTCGGCGATGCCTATGGCTCGAAGCTGAAGGACGGCGCGATCACGACGCCGCCGGGCTGGAAGGAGGCCTACAAGGCCTGGGCCGAGGCTGGCTGGAACGCCCTGCCGGCGCCGGAGGCCTATGGCGGGCAGGGGTTGCCGACGCTGCTGCAATCGGCCTGCATCGAAATGTGGAACTCGGCCGCCTTCGCCTTCGCGCTCGGTCCTCTGCTGACGGTCGGCGCCATCGAGGCGCTCTATGCCCATGGTTCCGACCATCTGAAGGAGACCTATCTCGCCAAGCTCGTCTCGGGCGAGTGGATGGGCACGATGAACCTCACCGAGCCGCAGGCGGGCTCGGACCTCAATGCCCTGCGCAGCAAGGCCGAGCGCCAGCCGGACGGCACCTACCGCATCACCGGCCAGAAGATCTTCATCACCTATGGCGAACACGATCTGACGGAGAACATCGTCCATCTCGTGCTGGCGCGCCTGCCCGATGCCCCTCCCGGCACGCGCGGCATCTCGCTCTTCCTCGTGCCGAAATATCTGGTCAATGCCGACGGCTCGCTCGGCGAGCACAACGACCTGCGCTGCTCCGGCATCGAGCACAAGCTCGGCATCCACGCCTCGCCGACCTGCTCGATGGCCTTCGGCGACAATGGCGGCGCCATCGGCTGGCTGATCGGCGAGGAGAACCGCGGCCTCGCCTGCATGTTCACGATGATGAACAACGCCCGCCTCAATGTCGCCCTGCAGGGTGTCGCCATCGCCGAGCGCGCCTATCAGCAGGCGCTCGCCTTCGCGCATGAGCGCAAGCAGGGCGCGGCGCTGGATGCTCCGAAGGGCGCGCCGATGAGCCCGATCATCGTCCATCCGGATGTGCGGCGCATGCTGATGGACATGCGGGCGAAGACACAGGGCGCCCGCGCGATCTCCTATCTCGTGGCCGAGGCGCTCGACCGTTCGCACCGCGAGCCGGACGACGGCAAGCGCAAGGTCGCGGCGGAGCGTGCCGCCATCCTCACCCCGGTCGCCAAGGCGTACTCCACCGATATCGGCATCGATGTCGCCTCGACCGGTATCCAGGTCCATGGCGGCATGGGCTTCGTCGAGGAGACCGGCGCGGCCCAGCATCTGCGCGACGCGCGCATCGCGGCGATCTATGAGGGCACCAACGGCATCCAGGCGATCGATCTCGTCACCCGCAAGCTGCCGCTCTCCGGTGGCGAGGCGGTCAAGGCGCTGATCGCCGAGATGCGCGCCGTGGTCGGCGAGGTCGAGCGTGCGAACACGCCGGGCTTCGGTCACTCGGCGGCGCGATTGGGGGCGGCGGTCGATGCACTCGAGCGCGCGACGCAGTGGATGCTGGCGACGCTCGGCACGAGCCAGGCCGATGCGCTGGCCGGGGCCACGCCCTACCTCAAGCTCTTCGCACTGGCACAGGGCGGCACGGGGCTCGCAAAGAAGGCGCTCGCCACCCGCTCGGAGGCCAACGGCACAGGCGATCTCGCCACGGCCCGTTTCTATGCCGAATACCTCGCGACCGAAGCGCCGGCCCTTGAGCTCGCGGTGACGGAAGGCGCCGGTGCCATCGCCGACGCGGCGGCGGTCTTCGCCGCGTGAGCGCAGCCGCGCCCCGTTCAGGCAGCCGCGCCCTTGCGGGCGCGGATATGCAGGAACAACGGCGCTATCAGCGTATCGGCCAGATAGGTCGCGCGTTCGGCCGTCTCCGCGTCGATGCGCGGCTCGGCCATATGCTCGATCGAGAGTCTGGCCGCGACGATCATCGCGACCCATTCGCTCAGCGTGCGGTGAAACCGCGGCACCCGGAAGGGCTCGACATCGGCCTTGACCTCTGCCGGCGCGGCCCCGAAGCGCCATGTCTCGACCTCGCCGTCGACGCCGTCGAAGTAGCGGCCGACCTCGATCGCGCGGACGTTGCCTGTGTCGTCCCGCAGCACCTTGCGATAGGGCGGCGCAAAGCAGGGGTGGAGGATGGAGAACTGCAAGAAACCGCCGGGCTTCAGCACGCGTGCCGCTTCCGCCAGCGCCTTGTCCTGGAAAGGCATGTCCATCAGCGACATGAAGGCCGTGGCGAAATCGAACTGTGCATCCGCGAAGGGCAGGGCGGTGCCGTCGCCGAACCGGTACTCGATGCCGAGCGGCGCGGCGGCTTCCGCCTCCTGCGCATGGCGGATGAAGGTCGGCGCGATGTCGACGGCGATCATGCGCCCGCCGGCTTCGGCGAGCTTGCGCGTGTTCGAGCCTTCCCCGCAGCCGATGTCGAGGCCGGTCAATCCGGTGATGTCCGGCAGGTTCGCCAGGAAGACCGGCGTGTTCAGGGCATCGCGATAGAGGTCGTAGCCGGCCCGCGCCTGCTGGGTCCAGATTTCGGCATTGGCCTCCCAGCAGGCGGCGACATCGGTACTGTCCATGGTTCCGCTCCGTTGCGAGGGGAGCGGGGCTATAGAGCAGCGGATGGGGTGTGGCTAGCCGATTTCCATTCCAACCACGCGGGTCATCCCGGGCGGAGCGAAGCGCAGACCCGGGATCCATGCCGGAGCGCTTCCGGCAAAGGTTCAGGCATGGATCCCGGATCAGCGCCGCTGACGCGGCTTGTCCGGGATGACCTTGGCGGGGTGGGGTGGATTGATCCACCAAAGCTGGGCCTGCCAGCATGACGACGACGCAACCGTTCCTTTCCGGCCGCATATGCCTCGTCGCGGGGGCTTCGCGCGGGCTCGGGCGCGGCATCGCCAAGGCTCTGGGCGAGGCGGGCGCCACGGTGATCGTCACCGGACGCTCCAGCGAAGCCGGGCCGCATACCGATCAGCGGCCGGAAACCTTCGAGGATACGGCCCGCGAGGTCGAGGTGGCCGGCGGCCGGGGCCATCCCTATCGCTGCGACCACACCAATGAGCGAGAGGTCGACAGGCTCGTCGCCTGGGCCCTGCGCCGCTTCGGCCGGTTGGACTGCGTTGTCGATGCGGTCTGGGGCGGCAATGAAGGCTATGACGGAGAGCGCTATCCGGACGGCTCCGGCTTCGGCACGCCATTCTGGCGCCGCCCGGTCGCGAGGCTGGCGGAGAGCTTCGAAAGCGGTGTCTATGCGCAGCTCCTGCTTGCGCGCGCCGTCGCGCCGGCGATGGTGCAGATGCGCTCCGGCCTGATTGTCACGGTGAGCTTCGATACGGCCGGCGCCTATCTCGGCGATGTCTTCTACGATCTCGCCAAGGCCGCGATGAACCGGCTGAGCTTCGCGATGGCGCAGGAGCTTCGGCCCTTCGGCGTCACCGCGCTTGGGATCTCGCCGGGCCATGTCCTGACCGAGCGCGTCCGCGACGCCGGCCTCGCCGCCGAGACGACCGAGACGCCGCTCTATGCCGGCCGTGCCGTCGCGGCGCTCGCTGCCGATCCACAGGTCGCGCGCTATACCGGGCAAGTGCTGCCTGTCGCCGATCTCGCGCGCGCCTATGGCTTCACCGATCGGGACGGCTCGCAGCCCGCCCGCTTCAACATCACGGACCAACAGGGAGGCGGCGATGTCGCTTAAGGGTAAGACGCTTTTCATCACCGGCGGCTCTCGCGGCATCGGCCTCGCCATCGCGCTCAAGGCGGCCAGGGACGGCGCCAACGTCACCATCGCGGCCAAGACGGCCGAGCCGCATCCGAAGCTGCCGGGCACGATCTATACCGCTGCGGCCGAGATCGAGGCGGCCGGCGGCAGGTGCCTGCCCCTGATGGTCGATGTCCGCGACGAGCAGAGCGTGGCCGAGGCGATCGCCAAGACGGCCGAGACCTTCGGCGGCATCGACATCGTCCTGAACAACGCCAGCGCGATCCAGCTCACCAACACCCAGATGACCGACATGAAGCGCTTCGATCTGATGCATCAGATCAATACGCGCGGCACCTTCATGGTCTCGAAATACGCGATTCCCCATCTGGAGAAGGCTGAAAACCCGCACATCCTCATGCTCTCGCCGCCGCTCGACATGAAGACGCAGTGGTTCGCGCCGCATCTGGCCTATTCCATCGCCAAATACGGCATGAGCCTTTGCGTGCTCGGGCTCGCCGGGGAGCTGGCTCCGAAGGGCATCGCCGTCAACGCGCTCTGGCCGCGCACGACGATCGCGACCGCCGCCGTCCAGAACCTGCTCGGCGGCGACAAGATGGTGCAGGCGAGCCGCACGCCCGAGATCCTCGCCGATGCCGCCCACATGATCTTCTCGAAGCCGTCCCGCGAATTCTCCGGCAACTTCCTGATCGACGACAGCTTCATGGCCGGCGAGGGCGTCACCGACTTCACGCCCTATCGCGTCGATCCGTCCGTGCCGCTGATGCCGGACTTTTTCGTTCCGGCCGACAGCAAGCCGCCACAGGGCGTGAAGGGCGGCGTCTGAGCCGTCATCGGTTTGACATGCGTCTTGGATCGGAGTTCCTGCCGGCACCTACCCTGACCGTGCAGCGAGATTCGCACCCATGCTGATGATCCACGGTGTCTCCTCCGAGGCGCGCGACAAGCTTCGGCATGCGGCGCTCGGGCCGGGCGAGGCCTTTCCGGCGGACGTCATCTGGATCGACCTGCTCAACCCGACGCCCGAGGAAGACAAGCGCGTCGAGCAGCATCTCGGCATCTCGATACCGACGCGAGAGGAGATGCATGATCTCGAGCCTTCCGAGATCATCTACACCGAGGATGGCGCGCGCTTCATGACGGCGCGCGTGATCTGCCAGTCCGACACGGTCGTCCCGAAGCTGGCAGACGTCACCTTCATCCTCACCGAGAAGGCGCTGGTGACGGTGCGCTATGACGAGCCCGGCGCCTTCAACATCTTCCTCAATCGCGCCACCAAGCCGGGTGGCTGCGGCCAGCAGCCGGAAGCGGTCCTCGACGGGCTGATCGAGGCGATCGTCGATCGTGCGGCGGAGGTGCTGCGCGGCGTCGGGGACAAGATCGACATCGCCTCGCGCCGGATCTTCGCCGGGCGCGGACAGGATGTCGAGCGGGGCGGCGTCTATCAGGTCGTCATCCAGAAGATCGGCCAGTACGAGCACATCATCTCCAATGTGCGCGAGAGCATGGTTTCGGTCGAGCGCGTGCTGCTCTTTCTCTCTGCCAACTACACGCGGCCGAAGAAGGCGCAGACAGGGTTCTCGGCGGAATGGCGTTCGGCGGTCCGCGACGTGCAGGCCATCGAGGAACACGCCGCCTTCCTGTCCAACAAGCTGCAGTTCATGATGGACGCCACGCTCGGCCTCGTCTCGATCGAGCAGAACAAGATCATCAAGCTCTTCTCGGTCGTCTCGGTCGCGCTGATGCCGCCGACGCTGATCGCCTCGATCTACGGCATGAACTTCAAGGCCATGCCGGAGTTGGACTGGCAGTGGGGCTATCCGATGGCGATCGGGCTGATGATTCTGTTCGCGGTGCTGCCCTATATCTTCTTCCGCTGGAAGAAATGGCTCTGAGACCACGCCTGCGGCGGCGACCGTGACGACCGGATGACCCAGCCTCAGCTTCTTTCCGTCCTTCTCGTCGCCGGCATGATGGCTGCCTTCCTCTGGGGGCGGCTGCGCTACGACATTGTCGCGATGCTGGCGCTGTTGCTCGCCGTGGCGCTCGGGCTGGTGCCGGCGGCAGAGGCGTTCAAGGGCTTTTCCGACGACATCGTGATCATCGTCGGCAGCGCGCTGGTTCTGAGCTCTGCCGTGGCCCGGTCGCGCATCATCGAACGGCTGTTCTCGAAGCTGGGCCCGCGCCTGTCCTCGACCCAGCTCGAGGTGCCGTTGCTCGTCTTCGCCGTCGCGATCTTGTCGGCGATCATCAAGAACATCGGCGCGCTCGCGATGATGCTGCCCATCGCCTACCAGCTCGCGCGCAAGGACGGGAAATCGCCCTCGGTTTTCCTGATGCCGATGGCCTTCGCCTCGCTGCTGGGCGGCATCGTCACGCTGGTCGGCACCTCGCCGAACGTCATCGTCGCGCGCGTGCGGCAGGAGCTCGGCGGCCAGCCTTTCGGCATGTTCGATTTCGCGCCGGTCGGCATCGTCGTGGCGCTTGCGGGCTGCGCCTTCCTCAGCGTCGGCTACCGGCTTCTGCCGCGCGACCGGCGCGGCGCGGTCTCGCTCGACCAGGCCATCGACATCAAGGATTACCTCACCGAAGCAAAGCTGACCGAGAAGTCGCTCCTTGCCGGCAGGACGGTCGCCGATCTCAAGGCCATCGGTGGTGGCGGAGCCGAGATCGTCTCGATCCTGCGCAACGAGCGACGGGAGCAGGCGCCCCTGCCGGACGCGGGCCTGCGCGCGGGCGATATTCTGCTGCTGCGCGGCGACGCCGCCGTGCTGGAGCGGGTCGTCGCCGAGGGGCGGCTCGACCTCATCGGCAAGGATCGCCCGACGCAAAAGGAGGATGCGCTGGATCCTGACCGCGTCGCAGAGGCGATCATCGGGCCCGGGTCCGTCCTCATCGGTCAATCGGCCGGCGACATGGCGCTTCACAGCCGCTTCGGCGTCAACATGATCGCGATCAGCCGTTCCGGGGAGCGCTTCAGCCAGCGGCTGCGCGATATCCGTTTGCGTGCCGGCGATATCGTCGTCATCCAGGGCGATGAGAAACTGCTGCCGGAAAAGCTCTCGGAGATGGGGCTGCTGCCCTTGGCCGACCGGCTCGTGCCGCTTGGCCTGACCCGCCGTGTCGTGCTGACCGTCGCGATCACGCTCGCGGCGATCATAGCTCTCGCGACCGGTCTCGCGCCGGTGCCGCTCGTCTTCTTCGCCGCGGCCGTGTTGCTGATCGCCTTCCGCTGCGTGCCGCTGCGCGAAGCCTACAACAACGTCGATGCGCCGATCCTGGTGATGCTGGCGGCGTTGATCCCGGTCAGCGAATCCTTGCGCGCGACCGGCGCCACCGATCTCTTCGCATCCTGGCTCGCCGTGATCGGCGGCGGCCTGCCGGGCTGGGCCGCGGTCGCTTTGATCCTGGTTGCCGCGATGGCGGTGACGCCCTTCCTGAACAACGCCGCGACCGTGCTCGTCATGGCGCCGATCGGCGCGGGGTTCGCCAAGAACCTCGGCTACAATCCCGATGCCTTCCTGATGGCGGTCGCGATCGGCGCAGCCTGCGATTTCCTCACGCCGATCGGACACCAGTGCAACACGCTGGTGATGGGGCCGGGCGGCTACCGCTTCAGCGACTATGCGAGGCTCGGCGCGCCGCTCTCCCTCATCGTCATCTTGCTCGCCGTGCCGATGATCCTGCTGGTCTGGCCGCTGCGCTAGAGCCAGCCGTTCCGCCTGAACCGCCAGTAGAGCGTAGCGCAGGCGCAGGCGATGAGCGCCAGGACGAGGTAGTAGCCATACTGGAATTCCAGCTCCGGCATGTTCTTGAAGTTCATGCCGTAGATGCCGGCGACAGCGGTCGGAACCGCGAGGATGGCGGCCCAGGAGGCGAGCCGTTTGGTGATCGCGTTCTCCTGGCTCTGGCCGACCAGCAGGCTCGCCTCGAAGGCGAAGGCCAGCACTTCGCGCAGGCTGTCGATCTTCTCCTGCACCGTGCGGACATGGTCGGTCACGTCGCGGAACATCGTGGCGAGCGCCGGCCTTACCTGCGGGATGTTCCCGTTGGTCAGGCGCTGGCAGACGTCGACCAGCGGCCCGATGGCATTGCGTAGCCGCAGCAGATCGCGCCTGAGCATGTAGAGCCGCTCGATATCGGAGCGCGTCATCGGCTTGGCCAAGACTCTGTCCTCGATTGCCTCCACCTCGTCATGGATCGCTTCGAGCACCGGCATGTAATTGTCGACGATGAAGTCGAGGATCGCATAGAGGATGAAATCCTCGCCCTTCGCCAGCGATGTCGGGCAGGTCTCCCAATGCTGCCGGACCGAGGTGTAGGAGGTCGAGGCGCCATGGCGCACGCTGACGATATAGCCTCGGCCGATGAAGATATGCGTCTCGCCGAAGGCGATGCGCCCGTCGATCAGTTGCGCGGTGCGCGCCACCACGAACAGGGCGTCGCCATATTGTTCGAGCTTCGGGCGCTGATGGGCGTTGGTCGCATCCTCGACCGCGAGCGGGTGCAGGTTGAACTGCTGCTGTACGCATTTGAGCAGGGCTGGATCGGGTTCGAAAAGCCCGATCCAGACGACATGGTCGTCCTTTTGCGCCCAGGCGCCGGCTTCCTCGACCGGGATGTCGGCGATGCGCACACCGTGAGCGTAGACGCTCGATGCGACGACGCCGGCTGCGTGGAGTTGCCCTTCGACGGAATCGCGAGGGAGCGGCTTGGGCGCCGCGGAGGCGGCAAACCGGACGTTCGAGACTGTCATCTGATCACCCCGTCGGTCGCGAGATCACCATAAGGCAGGCTAGAACTGTTCCCGGTCCGTGGAAATCACTTTTCCGGCAAAGCGAGCGCTTTGGCGGCAATGATTCCGACTTTTACGCCATCACCCTGGCAGCGACCTGCTTCAGCGCCGCGGCATCGCGCTCCAGCCAGCCGGGAACGGGCAGGTTCTTCGAGCGGAGGAATTCGGGGTTGAAGAGCTTGGACTGGTAGCGCGTGCCATAGTCGCACAGCACCGTCACGATGGTGTGGCCGGGGCCCAGTTGCTTCGCCAGTCGGATCGCGCCGGCGACGTTGATGCCCGAGGAGCCGCCGAGGCAGAGGCCTTCCTGCTCCAGCAGATCGAAGACGATCTGGACCGCTTCCGCATCCGGGATCTGGAAGGCGGCATCGACCGGTGCGCCTTCCAGATTGGCGGTGATGCGGCCCTGGCCGATACCCTCGGTGATCGAGGATCCCTCCGCCTTGAGCACGCCGCTCGTGTAATAGGAATACAGCGCAGCGCCCATCGGATCGGCGAGGCCGATCGTGACCTTCGGATTGCGTGCCTTCAGCGCCATGCCGACGCCGGCGAGCGTGCCGCCCGAGCCGACCGCGCAGATGAAGCCGTCGACCTTGCCCGCCGTCTGATCCCAGATTTCCGGGCCGGTGGTGTCGAAATGGCCCTGCCGGTTGGCGACATTGTCGAACTGGTTGGCCCAGATCGCGCCGCTCGCTTCGCTCTTCGCCAGTTCGTCGGCGAGGCGGCCCGAGACCTTCACGTAGTTGTTCGGATTGGCATAAGGCGCGGCCGGCACCTCGACCAGCGTCGCGCCGGCGAGCCGCAGCATGTCCTTCTTTTCCTGACTCTGCGTCTCCGGGATGACGATGACCGACCGATAGCCCAGCGCATTGCCGACCAGCGCGATGCCGATGCCGGTATTGCCCGCCGTGCCTTCGACGATGACGCCGCCCGGCTTGAGCTGCCCCTTCGCCTCGGCGTCGCGGATGATGGCGAGCGCGGCGCGGTCCTTCACCGACTGTCCGGGATTCATGAATTCGGCCTTGCCGAGGATGGCGCAACCCGTTTCCAGCGACGCCTTTTGCAGCTTGATGAGTGGGGTGTTGCCGATGGCTTCGATGACGCCGTTGCGGATGGTCATGGCCGGATTTCCCAATTCGTCTCTGACCTGATAGGCGAAACACTCGCCAAGGTCACCAAGCAAGCGGGCCGCACGCCCCGGGTTCGCAACCATGCCAGTCGCCAAGCCGCAGCCGGGAGAAAACTCTTCTCCGAGGCTCGCCATGAATGAAATTCTGGTCGTCGATCGCCTCGGTCAGCGCGGCGACGGTATCGTGCAGACGCCCGCTGGCACCGTGTTCGTTCCCTATGCGCTGCCGGGCGAAACCGTGCGCGCAGTGGTCGACGGCGAGCGCGGGCAACTCGTCGAGATCATCGCGCCCTCCCAATCCCGCATCGCTGCGATCTGCCCGCTCTTCACCCGCTGCGGCGGTTGCGCGGCGCAGCACATGGAGCCCGGCCTCTACCGGGAATGGAAGCGCCAGCAGGTGGTCACGGCGCTGAGCCGCGCCGGCATCGAGGCGCCGGTCGCCGATCTCGTCGATGCCCATGGCGCCGGGCGCCGGCGCGTCACCTTCCATGCTCGCCGCCAGGGCGAGGCGATGGTCGTCGGCTTTATGGCGGCACGCAGCCATGAGTTGATCGCGGTCGAGGCCTGCCCGGTGCTGGCGCCGGGCCTCGATCGGGCGCCTGCCGTCGCGCAGATGCTGGCGAACCGCATGGGCGGAGCGAACAAGCCGCTGGATATCCAGATCACCGCCTCGGAAGCGGGGCTCGATGTCGACATGCGTGGCCACGGCCCGGTCGCCGACAAACTCAGGCTGGCCCTGACCCAACTCGCGGAACGGCTCGACCTCGCCAGGCTCTCCAACCATGGCGAGATCGTCGTCGAGCGCCGCCCGCCCTTGCAGCATATGGGCAAGGCGCTGGTCGCGCCGGCCGCGGGGGGCTTCCTGCAGGCGACGGTGGCGGGCGAGGAGGCTCTGGCCGGACTCGTCATGGCTGCTCTGCCGAAGGGAAAGCGTGTCGCCGATCTCTTCGCCGGTTGCGGCCCGTTCAGCTTCCGTATGGCCGAGCGCATGCAGGTGCTGGCCGTCGAGACCGAGAAGGCGGCGATGCTCGCTCTGACCAAGGGCGCCGGCGCGACGCAGGGACTCAAACCCATCGCGACCGAGACGCGCGACCTGTTCCGCCGCCCGCTGCTGGAGCATGAGCTCAACGGTTTCGACGTCGTCGTGCTCGACCCGCCGCGCGCCGGTGCGGAGGCGCAGGTCAAGCGGCTTGCGGCCTCGAAGGTCCGGGATGTGGTCTACGTTTCCTGCGACGCCGGCAGTTTCGCGCGCGACGCTGCGACGCTGGTTGCGGGCGGTTATGCGCTGGAGGCCGTGACGCCGGTCGACCAGTTCCGCTATTCCGCCCATGTCGAGCTCGTCGGCGTGTTCCGGCGAGGCAGGAAGGGCTGAGGACAGGGCTTCAGGATGAGCGCAATTCTTGATCGCATGGCCGGCATCGTCGGCGCGAAGAACGTTATCACCGATGCCGACGCCATGGTGCCCTATCTCAAGGAGTGGCGCGATCTCTTCCGCGGCAAGGCGCAAGGAATCGTCCGCCCAGGCTCGACTGCCGAGGTCGCGGAGCTGGTGAAGCTCGCCGCCGAGACCGGCACGACGCTGGTGCCGCAGGGCGGCAATACCGGGCTCGTCGGCGGCCAGATCCCGATTGCGGAGGGCAGGGAAGTCATCCTCTCGCTGCAGCGGCTCGACAAGATCCGGGCGGTCGACACCGACGGCGACACCATGATCGTCGAGGCTGGCGTCACCCTGAAGCGGGCGCAGGATGCGGCCGAGGCGGCAGGTCGCCTCTTCCCGCTCTCGCTCGCCTCTGAAGGCTCCTGCACCATCGGCGGCAACCTCTCGACCAATGCCGGCGGCACCGCCGTCCTTGCCTATGGCAATGCCCGTGAGCTCTGCCTCGGGCTCGAGGTCGTCCTGCCGGACGGACGCATCTGGAACGGCCTGCGCCAGCTCCGCAAGGACAACACCGGCTACGACCTGAAGGATCTCTTCATCGGGGCCGAAGGCACGCTCGGCATCATCACCGCCGCGGTGCTCAAGCTCTTCCCGCTGCCGGCGGCCCGCGCCACCGCCTTCCTTGCCGTGCCGGACCCGGAAGCGGCGCTTGCCTTGCTCAACGCCGCGAAGGCCGGCGCCGGCGGCACTCTGACCACCTTCGAACTGATGCCGCGCATCGGTCTGGATTTCGTCCTGCGCCATGCGTCCGGCGCGCGCGACCCGCTATCCGAGCCGTCGCCCTGGTATGTGCTGATGGAGGTCTCAGCCCAGTCCGCCGCCGGGCTCGACGAGCATGTCGAAGCTTTCCTCGGCGAGGCGCTGGAGAATGGCATCGTCACCGACGCTGCGCTGGCGGGGTCGCTGACCCAGCGCGCCGATTTCTGGAAGCTGCGCGAGATGATGTCGGAGGTGCAGACCTATGAGGGCGGCTCGATCAAGCATGACGTCTCGGTGCCGGTCCACGCTACGCCGGAATTCCTGAAGCGCGCGATTGCGACGGTGGAAGCGATGGTCCCGGGCTGCCGCCCCGTGCCCTTCGGCCATCTCGGCGACGGTAACATCCATTTCAACATCAGCCAGCCGGTCGGCGCCGACAAGGCCGCCTATCTCGCGCGCTGGAGCGAGATGAACGAGGCGGTCCATGCCATCGTCACGGAACTCCACGGCTCCATCTCGGCCGAGCACGGCATTGGCCGCCTGAAGCGCGACCTGCTGCCGGGCGTGAAGGACCCCGTGGAGCTCGACCTGATGCGCGCGATCAAGCAGACGCTCGATCCGCGGGGGATTCTGAACCCGGGCGCGATGCTGGCGCAGGAATGAGTGGCGCTCGTCATGCTCGGGCTTGACCCGAGCATCTGCTGATCAAGATTCGCGGGTCTGCGTTCCGCTCCGCCCGAGAATGACGATCGCTCTTGGAGGGCACCAACCCTTGCCCGCGCCATCGGCAGGCTGCGTCGTGAAGCATCGCTGCCGGAACGTCCTGCTCAAAAATTTGGCAGGATGCGCCCTGCGCTCGATTGACCGCTTTTTGCCTCATCTCTAGCCTTCGGCCTCATAACGAGAACATGAGGGGTTGGCTGGTATGATCGGCGTGACGCGGATGCTGTCGAATTGCGCGCGGATGACGGGCTTCGGGCCGACGCGGCGCGGTCTTGTCGGTGCGGCCTTGGTGGGAGCGGCTGCACTGGCCGGGGCGATGCCGGCGGCCGCCCAGACTTCGCTGAAATTCACGCTCGACTGGGTCTTTCAGGGGCCGACCTCGCCCTTCCTCGTCGCGCTCGACAAGGGCTACTACAAGGCCGAAGGGCTCGACGTGACGATGGACCCCGGCCAGGGCTCGGCCGGCGCAGTCCAGCGTGTCGCGACTGGCGCCTACGATATCGGCTTCGCCGATGTGAACTCGCTGATCGAGTACAACGCCAAGAATGCGGGCAAGGAAATCCTCTGCGTCTTCATGGCCTATGATTTCCCGCCCTTCGGCGTCCATGCGCTGAAGAAGAGCGGCATCACAAAGCCGGCCGATCTCGCCGGCAAGAAGCTCGGCGCGCCGGTCTTCGACGCCTCATTCCGGCTGTTCCCGGCCTTCGCCAAGAAGGTCGGGCTCGACGCTGCCACCGTCCAGCACGTCAATCTGACGCCGCAGCTGCGCGAGCAGTCGCTGGTGCAAGGCACGGTCGACTTCATTTCCGGGCACTATTTCTCCTCGATCCTCGATCTGAAGGCGCGCGGCGTGAAGGCGGAGGACGTCGTCTCGTTCAACTACTCCGACTACAAGATGGATGTTTACGGCAACGGCATCATCGTCTCGCCGGCGCTGGCGGCGAAGCCTGAGGTTGTCACCGGCTTCCTCCGCGCCACCGCCAAGGCCTGGAAGGAAGTCGCGGCCAATCCGGCGCTGGGTATCGCCGCCGCCAAGAAGCGTGACCCGCTGATCGACGAGAAGCTGGAGGCCGAGCGCCTCGACATGTCGCTTCGGATGAACGTGCTGACGCCCTTCGTGAAGGAAAACGGCATGGGCGATGTCGAGCCGGCCCGCTTCGCCCGCTCGGTCAAGGACGTGGCCGAGGCCTTCGGCCTGCCCTCGGCGCCCAAACCGGACAAGGTCTTCACGGGCAAGTTCCTGCCGCCGAAGGCGGAGCGGATGGTCGCGCCCTGACGCGCCGTTCCATCCCCGGCCCTCATCCTGAGGAGCCGTTCCGGCAGGAGCGGCGTCTCGAAGGATGCTTCAGGAGGCTCCCGTGATATCTGGACCATCCTTCGAGATGCAGGCATCCCGGCCTGCTCCTCAGGATGAGGGCTTGGGGGCGAATAGCTCCCAACCGCCTCTCGTCGAACTGCGGCAGGTCAGCCTCGCCTATGGCAGCGGGCCCGGCCGCATGCTGGCGCTTGAAGATGCGACGCTCTCCATCGCCAAGGGCGAGTTCATCGCCGTGGTCGGCCCATCCGGCTGCGGCAAGTCGACCCTGATGAAACTCGTCACCGGACTGCTGCCGCCGAGTGGAGGGGAGGTTCGGGTCCACGGGCAGGTGGTGAAGGGGCCGATCCGCGGCGTCGGTATGGCCTTCCAGGCGCCGACCCTGATGCCCTGGCGCACGACGCTCGACAACATCCTGCTGCCGCTGGAGGTGGTCGAGCCGCACAAGCGCCGCTTCCGTGCCAACAAGGCCGAATATGTCGCGCGCGGCGAGGCGCTGCTGGCCTCGGTCGGCCTCGGCGGCTTCGGCCAGAAGTACCCTTGGCAGCTCTCGGGCGGCATGCAGCAGCGCTCCAGCCTGTGCCGCGCGCTCGTCCACGAGCCGGATATCCTGATGCTCGACGAGCCCTTCGGCGCGCTCGACGCCTTCACCCGCGAAGAGCTCTGGAGCGTGATGCAGAAGCTCTGGATGGAGCGCCGGTTCACAGCGGTTCTCGTCACGCACGATCTGCGCGAGGCGGTCTATCTCGCGGACACCGTCTATGTGATGAGCCGGCGCCCTGGAAAGATCGTCAAGATCCGCAAGATCGAGCTGCCGCGCCCGCGCACGCTGGAGACGACCTTCTCGGTCGAGTTCGTCGACATCGTCCACGAACTGCGCGAACGCATCCATCTGGAGCATGCGTGATGAGCGAGACTCAGAGGCGCATATTGCTCCTCGCCATGCCCTGGCTTGCCATGGCAGGCCTGCTGCTCGCCTGGGAGTTGGCCTGCATCGTCTTCGACGTCCCCGAGATTCTGGCGCCGCGCCCGACGCGCATCTTCGAGACGATGGTTCAGCGCTGGGATATCCTGCTGCGCTTCTGCCTGGAGACGCTCTGGACCACGCTCATCGGCTTCGCACTGGCGATCGGCTTCGGCTTGCTGCTGGGCCTGGCCATCGGCGCCTCGCCCTTCGTCTATTCCGGTCTCTACCCGCTGCTGATCGCCTTCAACGCGATCCCGAAGGTCGCGATCGTACCGATCCTGATGATCTGGGTCGGCGTCGGCGCGCTGCCGGCGGTGATCACCGCCTTCGTCATCTCCTTCTTCCCGATCGTCGTGAACGTCGCCACGGGCCTTGCCACCATCGAACCCGAGATGCGCGACGTCATGCGCTCGCTCGGCGCGAGCCAATGGGAAATCCTCACCAAGGTCGGCGTGCCCCGCGCGATGCCCTATCTCTTCGCCAGCCTGAAGGTCGCGGTGACGCTCGCCTTCGTCGGCTCGGTGCTGTCGGAGACCGTGGGCGGCAATCGCGGCATCGGCTTCCTGATGCTCTCGGCCGGCGCGCGCAACGACGCGCCGACCACCTTCGCCGGCCTGTTCTCCATCGCGATCATGGGCATGGCGCTTTATGCGCTCTGCGCACTGGTCGAGCGGCGGATGACCCGTTGGGCCTTCCGCGGCGAGATCGTCGCCTGAGCTAAGGCGTTGCGACGTAACCGTCGCGGCGCGGATCTGCGGCACCTGTGGACACGCCGGTCGCCGGATCGACGGCGACCGCCTGCATGCCGCCGCAGCGCATCGTCCAGCCGACATCGAAGGCGCGGGCATCATGGCCGCGCCGGACGAGCTCGTCGATGGTCTCAGGCGCGACCCGGTTCTCGATCTCCACGAGGTGACCGTCCCAGAGCCGGGCGCGCGGCGCCTCGATCGCCTCCTGCAGCGGCAGGCCGAAGACGAGGTGCTGGACCATCGCCTGGGCCTGCGTCTGCATGATGCCGTAGCTGCCGGGCGTGCCGAGCGCGAGCACCGGTTTGCCGTCGCGCGTCGAGATCGACGGGGACATGCACATCGCCAGCGCATCGCCGGGCTTGGCCCGGTTCGGGCTGCCGGTCTGCACATCCGCCCAATACAGGAAGTTGTTGAGGCACAGGCCCGTGCCGGGCACGACGACGCCGCTGCCGAAGGGGCTGCCGAGGCTCTGCGTGATGCAGATCAGGTTGCCGTCGCTGTCGGCGATCGAGAACGACGTCGTATGCGCCGGGTCCTCGCTCTCCTGCGGCGTCCACTGCTCGGTCGGCCCCGTCACCGGCTTGCCGTCGTTGAGGCGCTTGCGCAGCCGCTCCACCGCGTCGTCGGACAAGAGTTCGGCGAGCTTGTCAGGGCCGGGGTTGTTGTGGGCGATGCGCTCGCCGGCGGCGAGGCGGATCGCGCGGTAGACGAGGTCGAGATGATCAGGCCCGTCCTTCCTCAGGGCGGCGAGGTCGAGCCCGTCGAGCAGGCGCAGCGTCAGCAGGAACTGGAAGCCTTCGCAGGGCGGCGGCGGCACATGAACGCTCAGCCCGTGGAAGCTCGCCGCCAGCGGCTCGCGCCACACTGTCTTCACCGCCGCGAGATCGGCCATGGTCATCGAGCCGCCGAGCGCTTGCAGATGGGCAATCACCTTCTCGCCGAGGGCGCCGCGGTAGAAGTGATCGGGCCCCTTCTCGGCGATCTCGCTGAAGGTTTGGGCGAGGTCGGACTGCACCAGCAGCGAACCGAGATGCAGCGCGCCGCCGGGCTGATAGTTCTGGGACCACGCCGGATAGAGCGCGGGGCGGCCCTGCAGCAGCGGATCGTTCTCCTCGAACTCCGCCGCGCCGAACTCGGCTAGCGCGAAACCATCCCGCGCCAGCGCGATGGCCGGCGCGAAGATCTCCGGCAGCGATTTGCGGCCGTAGGTCTTCGCCAGCTCGCACCAGCCGGCGAGGTTGCCGGGGGCGGCGACGGCGAGCGGGCCGCGTTCGAGATCGCTGCGTTTGCTGAAGCGTTCGGCCGGGAAGCTGGCCGGGATCGGCGGTACGAAATCGAGCACCCGCACGCGCCGCTCGGCGGCGACCCATAGTGTCGCAAAGCCCATCCCTGCGAGGCCGGACATGAAGGGCTCGACGACATTGAGCGCGGCGGCGGTGGCGGCTGCGGCATCGAAGGCGTTGCCGCCCTGCGCCAGCAATCTCGCGCCGGCCTGTGCCGCCAATGGATGGGCCGCGGCGACCATGCCGTGGCGGGAGGTCATGGTGGGGCGGCGGCCGTGCATCTGCGTCTCCTCGTCGTCTTCCGCGACGATCAGAGCATGATTCCAGCGCTAGAACAGGCTGCCTTGCCCGTCATCCGTGGGAGGCCGGGTCGCTTTGCGCGCATGGCGCTTCGGCGCTTCGGGGGGCTCCTGGTCGGGCAGCTCGGCCAGAGGCAACTGCACCTCCGGACTGTCATTGGCGACCTTGTTGACGGCGTTGCCGATGGCGACTGCTTCCAGCAGATCGTCCGGCGGCGGCTTGAGCATGCGCCTGGTCTGCTCGGCCGTGGCCTGCGGATCGAGCCACGCAGCATAGTCGCGCGGATCGAGAATGATCGGGCAGCGGTGGTGGATGGCGGCCATCAGGCCGTTCGCCGGACCGGTCATCATCGCGACCGTGTCGATCTCGGACCCATCCGGGGAATGCCAGGTCTCCCACAGCGCGGCGAAGGCGAAGAAGCCGCGATCGGGCCGGCGGAACAGAAAGGCCTCGCTCTGCGCCTGCCGGCCGGCACCGCTGCGCCGCCATTCATAGAAGGCATCGGCGGGCAGCAGACAGCGCCGGCGCGTCAGAGCATTGCGGAAAGACGGCTTCTCGGCGGCGCTCTCGCTGCGGACGTTGATGACGAGCGGAAAGTCCCTCGCGTCCTTCACCCAGCCGGGAATGAAGCCCCAGCGCATCAGCAGGAAGCGCGGTGCCCCGTCATGCACGACCACCGCAGGCACCGGCTGTGTCGGCGCGATATTGTAGCGCGGCGGGAAGTTCGGCTGCTCGCGATAGCCGAAGGCCTCGCGCATCGCTTCAGGGGGGAGGGTGATCGCATAGCGTCCGCACATGCCGGCTGTTTACGTCGAGACGAGGCGGTCAGATCAACACTTTCTTTCCGGTTGGCCAAACATAGTCGCGCCGATTCCGGGGCAGAAGATGAGTGCCATCGCGACGAATGTGCTGGCCGAGGTGCCGGTGGGACTGGCTGGAAGCGTCGACGCTCCCCGTCTCTCGACCGATTTCCTCAACCGCTACAGCGAAGCCCTGATGCTGATCGAGATGGCCGGCATGGACGAGAGTCTCGTCGCCGATCTCCAGGCCTGGCAGAGCATCAGCTATCGCGAGCATTTCCGAAGCTCGCCCTTGCGTTGCGCGGCTTCGGCGCTGGCGGCCTATGACCGCATCGAGCCCGTCCACGCGAGCGCTTTCGAGGATGTCTGCCGATCGATGACCCGGCTGGTGCGCACCGTGACCGCGTTGCTTGCAGAGACGCCGCAACCGAAGGAGCTGCCGATGATCGTCGAGGTGGCGAGCGATGCGCTGCGCCGGCAGATCGCCCGCGCCACGCAGTTCATCAACGCCAACGGCATGATCGACATCACGGCCGTCGAGGATGCTGTTCTGCAAGCGCAGATCGATGCGCTGTTGACGCGCTGATCACGCTTTCCGCCGCGCCCCGACGAGGAACTCCCGGTTGCCGTCGCCTCCGTCGATCGGGGAGGGGATCGGTCCGTCGACCGTGAAGCCAAGCGCACGCAACGCCGTGACGATATCGTCGCAGACCTGATGCTGAATCGCTTCGTCCCGGACGATGCCCTTTTTGAGGGCGGCGCGGCCGGCCTCGAACTGGGGCTTGATCAGCGCCGCGATGCCGGCAGCCGGCGCGAGCAGCGCGGCCACGGCCGGCAGCACCAGCTTGAGCGAGATGAAGCTGACGTCGATCGCTGCAAGGCTCGGCCGTTCCGGCAGGGATTCCGAGGCCAGCGTTCGGATGTCCTGGCCTTCGAAGCTGGTGACGCGCGGATCGGTCCGCAGCGAATTGTGGAGTTGGTCGCGCCCGACATCGACGGCGACGACATGGCGTGCGCCGCGCTTCAGCAGGAGATCGGTGAAGCCGCCCGTCGAGGAGCCGACATCGAGGCAGACCAGCCCTTGCGGATCGAAGCCGAAGGCATCGAGGGCGCCGGCGAGCTTGAGGCCGCCGCGCGAGACGTAAGGGTGCGGCGCCTCAGCGGTCAGCTCGGCGTCATCAGCCACCATTTCCGAGGCCTTGCGTACCGGCCGGCCGGCGACGCTGACGAGCCCGGCGGCGATAGCGGCCTGCGCCCGCGCGCGGCTCTCGAAGAAGCCGCGCTCGACGAGCAACTGGTCCGCGCGGCTTTTCATGGGTGAATATCAGGCGCGCTTGACGACGTTCGGCGCCCCGAGCGCGCCATCGACTGCGGCGACGATGCCTGCGGCGTCGAGCCCGGCGGCGGCATACATCGCGTCGGGCTTGTCGTGATCCTGGTAGACGTCAGGCAGGGTCAGCGTCCGCACCTTCAAGCCCGCATCGAGCGCGCCGCTGCGCGCCAGCAGATGCAGCACATAGCTGCCGAAGCCGCCGACCGAGCCTTCCTCGATTGTGATCAGGATCTCATGCTCGCGGGCGAGCTTGAGGATCAGCGCCTCGTCGAGCGGCTTGGCGAAGCGCGCATCCGCGACCGTGGTCGAAAGCCCGCGCTGCGCCAGCAGGTCGGCCGCCTTCAGCGCTTCCGCGAGGCGCGTGCCGAGCGAGAGCAGGGCGACGCGCGTGCCTTCGCGCACGATGCGGCCCTTGCCGATCTCCAAGGGCATGCCGACATCCGGAATCTCGACGCCGACGCCTTCGCCGCGCGGATAGCGGAAGGCGATCGGCCCTTCGTCATAGGCGGCGGCGGTCGCGACCATATGGGTGAGCTCGGCCTCGTCGGCCGCCGCCATCACCACCATGTCGGGCAGGCAGGCGAGATAGGCGATGTCGAAGGAGCCGGCATGGGTGGCGCCATCCGCGCCGACAAGCCCGGCCCGGTCCAGCGCAAAGCGAACGGGGAGCTTTTGCAGCGCCACATCGTGGACGATCTGGTCATAGGCGCGCTGCATGAAGGTGGAGTAGATCGCGACGAAGGGCTTGTAGCCCTCGGTCGCGAGCCCGGCCGCGAAGGTCACCGCATGCTGCTCGGCGATGCCGACGTCGAAGGTGCGCGAGGGAAACTCCTTGCCGAAGGCATCGAGCCCGGTGCCGGACGGCATGGCGGCGGTGACGGCGACGACCTTCTCGTCCTCCCGCGCCTGCTTGATCAGCGCGTTGGCGAAGACGCCGGTGTAGCTCGGCGCATTCGCCGGCGCCTTGGCCTGCAGGCCGGTCACGGGATCGAACTTGACGACGCCGTGATATTTGTCGGCGCTGGCCTCGGCCGGGGCATAGCCCTTGCCCTTCTGCGTCACGACATGGACGAGGATCGGCCCGTTCCCGGCGTCGCGGACATTGCGCAGCACCGGCAGCAGATGGTCGAGATTGTGCCCGTCGATCGGCCCGACATAGTAGAAGCCGAGCTCCTCGAACATCGTCCCGCCGGTCCAGAAGCCGCGGGCATATTCCTCGGTGCGCTTCGCCTTGTCGTGGAAGAAGCGCGGCAGCCGCTCGGCGAGCTGCTTGGCGACTTCGCGCAGGGAACGATAGGTGCGCCCGGACACCAGCCGCGCCAGATAGGCCGACATCGCGCCGACCGGCGGGGCGATCGACATGTCGTTGTCGTTGAGGATGACGATCAGGCGCGAACCGAGCGCGCCGGCATTGTTCATGGCTTCATAGGCCATGCCGGCCGACATCGCGCCGTCGCCGATCACGGCGATGACGTTGTTGCGCTCGCCCTTGAGATCGCGCCCGACGGCCATGCCGAGCCCGGCGGAGATCGAGGTCGAGGAATGGGCTGCGCCGAAGGGATCGTATTCGCTCTCGGAGCGCTTGGTGAAGCCTGAAAGGCCGCCCGGCTGGCGCAGCGTGCGGATGCGCTCGCGCCGCCCGGTCAGGATCTTGTGCGGATAGGCCTGGTGACCGACATCCCAGATCAGCCGGTCGCGCGGGGTGTCGAAGACATGATGCAGCGCGACGGTGAGCTCGACCACGCCGAGCCCGGCGCCGAGATGTCCGCCGGTGACGGAAACGGCGTCGATCGTTTCCAGCCGCAGCTCATCCGCCACTTGCCGAAGCTGGGCATCGTCGAGCTCTCGCAGATCGGCGGCATCGTGGATCGTGTCGAGCAGAGGAGTCGCAGGGCGTGGCACGAGGCTGTCCGGGCTCGTTGGAATGGTTCTGTCCTGAAATAGTGCCTGCGCGCCGCGCTGGCAAACCACGGTTGGGATCTGCCTCTGCATCGGCGAGGCAGCATCTTCCCACGAAACGGGTGGTTCCCACGCCTGCAAGGCTTTTCAGTGTCCTCACGACTGCTTCTGAGGACATCAAGCGATGAACCCGACCGATATCACACCGCTGCCGGCGGCATTCAGGCGCATCGGCTGGTCCAATCTCTCTGCCCAGTTCTCGGAGCAGATCGCGCTGGCCGCCGCACCCTTGGCTGCGGTTCTCCTGCTCTCGGCCGGTCCGGCCGAGACCGGCTGGCTGCAGACGGCGCAGACTTTGCCCTTCCTTCTGCTGTCGATTCCCGCAGGGCTGATGGTCGACCGTGCCTCGCGGCGCCGGCTCATGGTCGGCACGGAAGCGCTGCGTGCGCTGTCGCTGCTCGCCATTCCGTTGCTGCTGGTCTCCGGTGGCCTCAACCTCACCTGGCTCGCCGTGCTCGGCGCGCTCGGCGCCGTCGGTACGGTCTGCTACAGCGTGGCGGCACCGGCCTTCGTCCCATCCGTAGTGCCGCGCGCCCGGCTTGCGGACGCCAATCGCTGGCTGGAGCTGGCGCGCAGCGCCGCCTATGCCGGGGGCCCGGCGCTCGGCGGGGCGCTCGTCGGGTGGATCGGCGTGTCGACGGCTTACGGTCTGGCGGCCGGGCTCTCGATCCTCGCCGCGCTCCTGCTGGCTGGCCTGCCGAGGGATGAGGCGCCGTCCGGCCCACGACGCGATCTCCTGCACGATTTGAAGGAGGGCGCTCGCTTCGTCGCCGGGCACGATCTGCTGAGGCCGATCCTGGTGACGGCAGTCTTCTTCAACGTCTCCTGGTTCGTCTTCCAGGCGGTCTATGTGGCATACGCCGTCCAGAATCTCGGCCTCGGTGCGACCGAGGTCGGCGTCACCCTCGGCATCTACGGCGCGGGAATGATCGTCGGCGCCGTCCTCGCCCCTCATATTGCGCGGCAGGTCTCTTTCGGGACGCTGATCCTGCTCGGGCCGCTCGCCGGTCTTTGTGCAGCCGCGGTGATGCTTGCCACGCTCTGGATTCCGTCCGTCAATCTGGTCGGCACGAGCTTCTTCCTGTTCGGTGTCGGGCCGATCATCTGGACGATCTCGACGATGACATTGCGGCAGGCGGTCACTCCCAATGCGATGCTCGGTCGTGTCTCTGCCTTGATCATGACGGCGACCTTCGGCGCGAGGCCGCTGGGTGCCGCGATCGGCGCATCCGTGGCGGCGCATTTCGGCATCGCCGCGTGCCTGGGGCTCGCGACGGCAGGCTTCCTGGTTCAGTTGCTCGTCATCGCTTTTTCCCAGGTGCCGAGGCTGCGGGACCTGTCCGAGATTGCCTGAACGGGGCGGCGAGAGCCGGCCGACTGTTTCAGCCCTCGGGAAGCGGAATGAACTCCTTGTCGTCGCCGGGCACGGTGTCGAAGCGCCCGGTCTTCCACTCCTGCTTGGCCTGCTCGATGCGCTCCTTCGACGAGGAGACGAAGTTCCACCAGATATTGCGGGGGCCGTCCATCGGCTCGCCGCCGACCAGCATCAGGCGGCTCTGGTCGACCGCGAGGATGGAGATGCGGTCGCCCGGCCTGAAGACGAGCAGCTGGCCGGCGCCGAACTCCTCGCCGGCGATGTCGATCTTGCCCGAGACGATATAGACTGCGCGCTCGTCATAGTCGGGGTCCAGCGGCAGGATGGAACCGGGCGAGAGCACGGCTTCGGCATAGAGCGCCTCCCAGGGGAACTGCACCGGCGAGGTCTGGCCATAGGCCGAGCCCATGATCAGGCTGATGCGCTTCCCGCCTTCTACGATCCTCGGCAGTTCGGGAGCGCCGTGATGCACGAATTGCGGGGCGATCTCCTCATGCGTCTTCGGCAGGGCGAGCCAGGCCTGGATACCGTAGAGCTTCGGGCCCGTGGCCCGCGCCTCCAGTCCGGTCCGCTCGGAATGGACGATGCCGCGCCCGGCGGTCATCAGGTTGACCGCGCCTGGCTTGATCGCCAGCGCCGTGCCGAGCGAGTCGCGGTGCATGATCTCGCCGTCGAAGAGATAGGTGACCGTCGAAAGGCCGATATGCGGATGCGGGCGGACGTCGAGCCCTTCCCCGAGATGGAATTCGGCCGGCCCCATCTGATCGAAGAAGATGAAGGGGCCGACCATGCGCTGGCCGATCGCGGGGAGGGCGCGGCGGACCTGGAAACCGCCGAGATCGTGCGTGCGTGGCACGATCACCTTTTCGATGGCCTCGCAGGAGCGGGCATCGCCCAGGATCGGGTCGTCGGCGGGCAGTTGCGACATGGCGGCCTCCTTGGTTGGGACGAAGCGTGATCCCGATCGCGCTCGCGGGCAAGCAGGCCGGCTGCAACCGGCCGCTGGCAGAGGCGCAATCTCAAGGTCCCCGCTGTCGGGGCCGCAGCCGTTCCGGGTCAGCCGTCGACGTCGAGCGGCGTCGTGCCCGTCGGTTTGCCGTCGGCGCCGAGCGTAATGCGCTCGATGCGGGCTTCCGCCTGCTTCAGAAGCGCGTCGCAGCGTGCCTTAAGAGTCTCGCCGCGCGTGTAGATCGCGATCGACTCCTCAAGCGGCACGTCGCCGCGCTCCAGCCGCGCGACGATGCCTTCGAGCTCCTTCATCGCCGCCTCGAAGGGCAGGGCCGCGATATCGGCATTCGGATTGTCTTGAGACTTGCTGTCTTGGCTCACGGACCGATTCCTCTTTGCCGTGAGCTTATCGGCCGGAGCGCGCCTTGCCGCAACCCGGTTCGTCGGAGGCCGATCAGACCGGCAGCGCCGAGGTCTTCTTGATGGTGCGCAGCGTCAGTGTCGACTGGACGCGCGTGACGCCCGGCAATTGCGTGATGATGTCGGTGTGGATGCGCTCGAAATCGGCGCTGTCGCGATAGATCACGCGCATCAGATAGTCATGCGCGCCGGCGAGCAGATGGCATTCGAGGATCTCCGGCAGGCTCTGCACCGCCTGCTCGAAGCTTTCCAACGAGGCGCGGCCCTGCTGGTCGAGCGTGACGAAGACGAAGGCCGTGCCGGGAAAGCCCGCGATCTTGTCGTCGAGCATCATCGCATAGCCGCGGATCAGGCCGCTTTCCTCGAGCTGCCGCACGCGCCGCAGGCAGGCCGAGGGCGACAGATGCACCTTCTCGGCGAGGTCGGAATTGGTGATGCGGCCGTCCTGCTGGAGAAGCCGCAGGATGGCGCGGTCGCGCGAGTCGAGCTCGATCATCATGGTCACTGCGGAAACCTCCCGCGCGATGCATCGTCGCAAATTTCGTCCGATGCAAGCAATCTTCTGCGTTGATCTTGGGCGGATGCGCTTACATCCGCAGCTTCTTGCCTTGACCTTGCAGGAATATGCGCGGCCGCGCAGGCCGATTCAGGCCAGGGGCATGGCGAAAGGCGTGCCTTCGAAAGCATCGGCGCCGCGACCGATTCGTCCGATCGCACGGATCATCCGGCCGCGACGGCCGAGCACCGCGTCGGCGAGGGCGATGAGCCGGGCATTGGGCGTCGCTGAGGGAGCGGCGATCCTCAGCGCGTCGGCGGCCTCCTCCTCGTCGCGGCCGGGGTTGAGCGCACAGGCGGCGATATAGGCTGCAGCCGTCGAGCGGCTGATGCCCGCCCAGCAATGAATCACCATGGGCGCCTCACGGTCCCAGTCGCGCAGGAAGGCGATGAGCCGCTCGACATGGTCCTGCCCGGCCAGGACATGGCCCTCCAGCGGCGTGCTGATATCCGACATGCCGAGGAAGAGGTGGCGGTTTGCATCGATCCCGGCCGGTCGCTCGACGGGCGTGCCGGCATTGATCAGCGTCACGAGATGGCGGGCGCGGACGGCGGCGACGGTCTCGCTCAACCTGGACAGCGGGCAAACGTGAAGGCTTGGCAAGGGACGGCTCCGGATGTCTCGGCGCGAAACCGGTGGGGCAGACGATAGCATGATCGACAGTGCCGACGTCTCCATGACATGGAAGCCGCGACCCATCGACCCGCCACGGCGAAAGCTCCCATGAATCTCTGGCTCCGGCTGATCTGGCTCCTGCTGACGACCCGTTTCCGTCCGGGACTCGCCTTGCCGGGGGAGGCGTCCGTTCTGCCTTTCCGCGTCTGGTTCCACGATCTCGACACCAGCCTGCACATGAACAATGGCCGCTACTGGGCGCTGATGGATCTCGGCCGGCTCGATCTGATGCTGCGCAGCGGGCTGTGGCGGGCGGTGCTGCGCCATCGCTGGCTGCCTGTGGTCAATGCCGGCACGATCCGCTTCCGCCGCGAAATGCGCCTGTTCCGGCCGTTTCGGCTGGAAACCAGGATCCTGTGCTGGAGCGAGAACTGGCTGGTGATGCAGCACCGCATGCTGATGCGCGGTCGCGATGGCGGGGAGATCGTCGCGGCCGTCGCGCTGGTCCGCGCAGCGCTCTACGACAAGGGTGCCCGGGCCTATGTGCCGGTCGCGCGCCTGCTCGGCGAGATCGGCATCGACGTGGAAAGCCCGGCGCCGACCGCGGAGGTGGCGGCTTTCCTCGCCTCCGAGGAATCCATGCGCAGCGCCGCCTCGGGGGCTGGCTGAAAGCGGCTATTCCGCCGCCAGCCGCGTCGCGCGCCACTGCGCCAGCAGGGCGCGCAACGCCGCGGGCTTCAGCGGCTTGTTCAGCAGATAGACGTCGAGCGCATTCGCCGCCTCGCGGACATGCGGCGTCCTGTCGGCGGTGAGCAGGATCGCCGGCATCGGCGTCCGCGCCCGCGTCCTCAAGGCACTGATCGCGGTGAGCCCGTTGCCGTGGTCGAGATGATAATCGGCGATCAGCACATCGGCCTCGCCCTTGCCGCCGACATGCGGCAGGGCTTCTTCCAGGCTCGGCGCGGTCCTGACCTGGCAGCCCCAGCCTTCGAGCAGCCTTTTCATGCCGTCGAGAATGGCAGGCTCGTTGTCGATCACCAGCAGCCGCATTCCGGCGAGCTGGCCGGCCGGGGCCTGCCGCGGCGCGGCCCCGGTCGCCATCGCCGGCAGGGGCGCGGCGCGCGGCACCAGAACCGAGAAGCGCGTCCCGCGCCCGGGAGCGGAATCGAGCGTCAGCCCATGGTCGAGCGCGCGCGCGATACGCTGGACGATCGATAGCCCAAGGCCCAGGCCGCGCGCCACCTTGGCACCCTGGTCGAGCCGCTGGAACTCGCGGAACACGGTCTTCTGCTTGCTCTGCGGGATGCCGAGTCCGGTGTCGATCACCTCGACCGCGACCTGATTGCCCCGGCGGCGGCAGCCGATCAGAACCTTGCCGTTCGGCGTGTATTTGATCGCGTTCGAGATCAGGTTCTGCAGCAGCCGGCGCAGCAGGCGCCGGTCCGAGCGCAGCGCGAGGCTGCTCGGCATGAAAACGAGCTTCAGGCCCCTCTCCTGGGCGCTCGGCTCGAACTCGCGCTGGAGCTGGCGCATCAGTTCGTCGAGGCGGAAAGAGGACAGCTCGGGCTTCAGCGCGCCGCCGTCGAGCCGCGAGATTTCGAGCAGCGCGGTCAAGATCTCCTCGACCGCATCGAGCGAGGCATCGATGTTCTCGGCGAGATCGGGCTCCCCGGCGGAGCGGTCGCGCTCGACCAGCGAGGTCGCATAGAGCCGCGCGGCGTTCAGCGGCTGCAGGATGTCGTGGCTGGCGGCGGCGAGGAAGCGTGTCTTCGAGGCGTTCGCGGCTTCGGCCTCCGCCTTGGCGCGCTGGAGTTCGGTATTGACGTGCAGCAGCTCCTCGGTGCGCTCGGCGACGCGCTTCTCGAGGCTCTCATTGGCGCGTTCGAGTTCTTCCTCGCCGGCCACGGTCTCGGTGATGTCGGTGTAGGTCGTGACGAAGCCGCCATCCGGCAGGGCGTTGGTGCGGACCTCGATCACCTTCTTCGAGGGATAGAGCTTAAGTCGCACCGGCTCGCGGTCCTTGATGAAGCTCTCCAGCCGCGCCGCCATCAGCTCGTCCTGGGCGCCATCGCCGTAGGCGCCGCGCGCCGCGTTGAAGCGGACGATCTCATCGAGCCCCGTGCCGAAGCGCACCAGCGAGGGCGGCAGGTCGTAGAGCTGGATGAAGGCCTGGTTCCAGGCGAGCAGCCGCAGGTCGCGGTCGAGCACCGTGATGCCCTGGCCGGCATGGTCCAGGCCGTGCTGCAGGATGTCGCGGTTGTACTGGAGGGCCGCGGAGGCGTCGTCGAGCAGCTTGAACGCGGCCTCGGTCGAGAGGTTGCGCCGCTTCAGCAGGAGGGAGAGCACGAGCCGCGACGAGGCCGCGCCGATTGCCGAGGAGAGCAGATGTTCGCCGAAGCGCAAGAGATGGATGTCGGCGTCTCGATTCGGGTCCGACGTTTCGCCGCGGCTGGAGTTGAAGCCCTCAAAGGCCCGCTCCGTGCGCTCCTGCCCGAGATAGCGCGCGATCGTCGCCTGGAGCTCGCCTTCCGTGATGCTTGTCCGCCAGAGCGAGAAGGACTGGGCCATGGCCGCGGGCTGCGACTCGACGAAGGCGTTGGCCTGCAGCCGCTCCATCGCGTTTGCGGGCCTGAGCAGCGAGAAGCCGACATAGGCGAGGATGTTGAGGCCGAGGCTCCAGAACACGCCATGCGGCAGCGCCGGCCAGTCGAGCCCGAACAATGCTTCCGGCCTGAGGCTCTGCGCGCCGAAGGGACCCTCCGCGACGACCTCGCTCCACCAGCCGCCGGGCAAGGCGAGGCTCGGCATCAGCAGGGTGTAGGCCCAGACGAGCGTGCCGATCGTCAGCCCGGCCGTCGCGCCGAGGGCCGTACCGCGCCGCCAGAACAGCCCGCCGAAGAAGGCCGGGGCGATCTGCGCCGTCGCGGCGAAGGAGAGCAGGCCGATCGAGACCAGCGCCGCCTCGCCCGAGGCCCGATAATAGACATAGCCGAGCAGGATCACGAGGAAGATGCCGAGGCGGCGGATGATGACGACCTGTGAGCCGAGATCGCCGCCCGTGCTGCCATTGCCGTCGCTGAACAGTCGGCGGGAGCGGGTCGGGTCGCTCAGCGCGCGACGCACGCGCAGCAGCACCGGCATCACGATGTGGTTGGAGATCATGATCGCGAGCGCGACGGAGGCGACGATCACCATCGCCGTCGCCGCCGAGAGGCCGCCGACGAAGACAAGGAGTGCGATCACGCCCGCGTCGCGCTGCAACGGCAGCAGCAGCACGGTCATGTCGCGATCGATCCCGCTGCCGGGCATCATGATCTCGCCGGCCGCCGCCAGCGGCAGCACGAACAGGTTGATCAGCACGAGGTAGAGCGGGAACATCCAGGCTGCCCGCCGCACGTCGCGGACGTCGCGGTTCTCCACGATCGTCATGTGGAACTGGCGCGCCAGCAGCAGCGCCGCGCAGCTCGACAGCAGGGTCAGCGTCAGGAAGTTCGGCCAGCTCGAGGTCCGCTCCCAGATCGGCACCGTCCCCTCTGGTGGGTTCGCTGCCTGGGCGAGCAGATCGCCGGGGCCGCCGAACAGGCCGTAGACGATGAAGAAACCGAGCACGAGGAACGCCACGAGCTTGATCAGAGATTCGACCGCGATCGCGAGCACGAGCCCGTCCTGATGCTCGGTGGCGTCGATGTGGCGCGTGCCGAAGGCGCAGGCAAAGCCGGCGAGCACGATCGCGACAACGAGGGGCAGGTCGCTCAGCAGCGGCACGCCCGGCACCAGCGCATGCCCGCCCGTCGCGGTGAGGAAGACCGAAAGCGAATTGGCCACGGCCTTCAGTTGCAGCGCGATATAGGGCAGCGCGCCGATGACGGCGACGATGCAGGCCAGCGCCGCCACGCGCTCACTTTTGCCATAACGCGCGCCGACGAAATCCGCGATCGAGGTGATGTTCTGCGATTTGGCGATGCTGACGATGCGCGCGACGAAGCGGTGTCCGAGGCCGATGACGAGGATCGGCCCGACATAGATCCCGAGGAAGTCGAAACCGGCGCGATTGGCGAAGCCGACCGAGCCGTAGAAGGTCCAGGAGGTGCAGTAGACGCCGAGCGCGAGCGCATAGATCGTGGTGCGCGCCCGGCCGGTCATCAGCTTGCGCCCCGAAGTGTCGGCGATATGCGCGACGGCGAACAGCCCGCAGAGATAGGCGAGCGCGACCAGGATGACGGTCCACGCCGGAATCATGCCGTGATCCCTGGCGCGACGATGCGCGAGCGAGGCCGGAGTTCAGGCGTCATGAGCTTCCGCTTCGAGTTTTGCGGCAGTTTATCGGACGCGCCCCGAGCCCGCCATAGGACAAAGGCGCAAGTCATCCCCAGCTCTTTGCCGCAAAAGCCCCGATGCGCCTGATTCGGCCGGGCATTTAGGCTTTTCCTGCTCTGTCGGGTTGGTCTAGCGTTCGGGACCGACTGACGGGGAAGTGTCGTCTGCTAGCTCAGGGGTGCAGCATGCTGAAGGAATTCAAGGAATTCGCCCTGAAGGGCAATGTCATCGACCTCGCCATCGGCGTGGTCATCGGCGCGTCCTTCGGCAGGATCGTCGATTCTCTCGTCCAGGACATCATCATGCCGTTCATCGGCGCGCTCGGCGGCGTCGATTTCTCGAACTACTTCTTCGGCCTCAATCGTGCCGTTACGGCGCCTGTTCTGGTGGAGGCCAAGAAGCAGGGCGCCGTTCTGGCCTACGGCAACTTCGTCACGGTGGCGATCAACTTCGTGATCATCGCCTTCGTCCTCTTCCTCGTGGTCAAGGGCATCAACCAGCTCAAGCGCAAGGCTGAGGCCGCCCCGGCGTCGCCGGCTGCGCCCCCGGCCGATGTCGCGCTCCTCACCGAGATCCGGGACCTGCTCAAGCAGCAGAAGAACGTCTGACGCATTCGCCTGCGTGGCCGCGATTCATCACGGCGGCCGATTGACCTGATCTCGCGATTTCATGCCAGCCGGCGCCGCGATCGGCTAAAGGAGGGCATCGAATGTCGCGAGGTCGATGCTGATGAACACCGCCACTCTGCCCGGCAGCACCCTGGTCGCGGAGCTCCGCCCGGAAGCCGTCAACGCACCGGAAAGCGGCATTGTCGAGGTGATGAACTACGGCCGGCTGCGGCCGGGCCTGATCCCGCTCTGGGTCGGGGAGGGCGATCTGCCGACCCCGTCCTTCATCAGCGATGTGGCTGCGCGCTCGCTCGCTGCCGGCGAAACCTTCTACACCTGGCAGCGCGGCATTCCCGAGCTGCGCGAGGCGCTGGCGCGCTATCATGAGCGCCTCTACGGGCAGAGCTTCTCGCCCGAGCGCTTCTTCATCACCGGCTCGGGCATGCAATCGGTCCAGATCGCGGTCCGCATGATCGCCGGGCCCGGCGACGAGCTCATCATCCCGACACCGGCCTGGCCCAATTTCGGCGCGGCGGTCAGCGTTGCCGGAGCGCGCACGGTTTGTGTCCCGATGGACTATGCGCAGGGCCGATTCACGCTCGATCTCGACAAGCTCGCCGGCGCGATCACGCCGAAGACGCGCGGTATCCTGATCAACTCGCCCTCCAACCCGACGGGCTGGACCGCAACCCGCGGGGAGCAGGAGGCGCTCCTCGCGCTCTCGCGCAAGCACGGCATCTGGATCATTGCCGACGAGATCTATGGTCGCTTCGTCTTCGACGGTTCGGAGCGCGCGCCCTCCTTCCACGACATCATGGGGCCGGAGGACCGCGTCGTCTTCGTCCAGACCTTTTCGAAGAACTGGGCGATGACCGGTTGGCGCATCGGCTGGATCGAGGCGCCGGAAGCCTTCGGCCAGGTCATCGAGAACCTGATCCAGTACTCGACCTCCGGCTCGCCGGTCTTCGTGCAGCGGGGCGCGGTCGCAGCGCTCGACGATGGCGAGGGCTTTGTCGCCGAGCAGATCGCGCGCGCCGCCGAAGGCCGACGCATCATTTTCGAAGGTCTCAAGGCGACGAATCGCGTGGCGCTCTCGGCGCCAGTCGGGGCGTTCTACCAGTTCTTCTCGGTCGATGGCCGCGACGATTCCCGCAAGCTGGCGCTCGAATTGGTCGACAAGGCCAATGTCGGCCTCGCTCCCGGCACGGCCTTCGGCCCCGGCGGCGAAACGGGGCTGCGCCTTTGCTTCGCCCGCAAATCCTCCGATCTGGTCGAGGCGGTGGCCCGGCTGCAGCAGGCTCTGGCGACGATCTGAGCCGCCGCGCCCGCAGCGCAGGGCAGCCTTGCGCGGGGCAGCCCGCTCGCCGATTGACCGGTGCCGCGCCTGCCGCCATGAACGCTCCGGCGCTGCCCCGATCGGCGCGCCCGGAGCGCAATGAGACCCTTCGGCTACCCCACGAACCGGCTGACGATCCTCTGGCGGGAGGCGCTCGTCATTGCTTTGGCAGCCCTGGGCGGTGGCTTGTTCGCGTTGCTCGGCATGCCGGCCGCCTGGCTCTCGGGCTCGATGCTGCTGAGCACGGCCGTGGCCCTGATGCGCCCGCTCCCGACACTGCGCCGGCCCTGGTTCGACGCGACGATGGTGCTGTCCGGCACCATTCTCGGCTCCTCCGCCACGCCTGAGGCGCTGGCCGCTGCCGCGCGCTACCCTGCCTCGCTCGCCGTGCTCCTCGTCGGTGTCGCCGCGATCATGCTCGCGACCGGTGCCTATCTGCGTCATGTCGCACGCTGGCCCTGGATCGACGCGCTGCTCGCCGCTGCGCCCGGCGCGCTCTCGACCGTGCTCGCCGTGGCCCAGGCCAAGGGCGCCAATATCGGGCGCATCTCGGTGGTTCAGCTGTTCCGGCTGCTCGTCCTGGTCGCCTGCCTTCCCAGCCTCATGCAGGCGACCGGCATTTCTACCGGAGCTCCCATCCCGGTTGCGGTGTCGATCAGCCCCGGCACCATGCTGTGCGTGACGATGGCGGGGTTGCTGCTTGGCCTCGGCCTCGATCGGCTGGGGCTCTCGGCACCGCTGATGTTCGGCGCGACCTTCGCCAGCGCGATCCTGCATGGCAGCGGCCTGATCGAGGGCACGCTGCCGCAGCCGGTCCAGATCGCCGTGCAGATCCTGCTGGGCTCGACGATGGGCGGGCGCATTGCGCATATTCCGCGCGAGGAGCTCAAGGGGCTGTTCCCGCTGGCGATCGGCGGCTTCGCCGTCTCGATCGGCGTCGCCTTCCTGTTTGCCTGGCCGGCGGCCTGGCTCGCCGGCACATCCTATGCCAGCGGCATGATCGCCTTCGCGCCGGGCGGGCTGGAAGCGATGGCGATGCTGGCTTTCGCGATGGGGCTCGACACGCTCTATGTCGGCGCTCACCACCTCGTGCGCTTCGTCATCATCGGCCTTGCCATGCCGCTGCTGCTGACGCGGGTGAAGAACGAGCCGCCACGCTGAGGCAAGTCGCGGCGGCGTTCAGCCGCCTGGCCGCATCGCGCCGTTGGTGTGCGTCATCACGGAATAGAGCGAAGTCGTGCCGCAGATGAACAGGCGGTTGAGCTTGGGCCCGCCCCAGCAGACATTCGCTACGATCTCCGGGATCGCGACCTTGCCGATCAGCGTGCCGTCCGGGTGGTAGATGTGGACGCCGTCGGCGGCGCTCGTCCAGATGCGACCTTCGCTATCGAGGCGAAAGCCGTCGAAGAGCCCGGCCGTGCAGGTGGCGAAGACCTTGGAGGCGCCGAGCGTGCGCCCGTCGCTGCCGATCGTGAAGCTGCGGATATGCCGCGGTCCGTTCTCCGGATCGTGGCTCGCGCCTGTATCGGCTATGTAGAGGACGTCCTCGTCGGGCGAGAAGGCGAGGCCGTTCGGCTTGACGAAATCATCGGAGACGATGGAGATCTCGCCGGTCTTTCCGTCGATGCGGTAGACGTTGCAAGCACCGATCTCGCCCGGCGCCTTGTCGCCCTCGTAGTCGGTCAGGATGCCGTAGTCGGGATCGGTGAACCAGATCGAGCCATCGGACTTCACCACCACGTCGTTGGGCGAGTTCAGCCGCTTGCCGCCATAGTGGCTCGCCAGCACGGTGATCGAGCCGTCATGATCGGTGCGCGTCACCTGCCGCCCGCCATGCTCGCAGGTGACGAGCCGGCCTTCCGCATCGACGGTGTTGCCGTTGGAGTTGCGTGCCGGCTGGCGGAAGGTGCCGACATGGCCGGAAAGCGCATCGTAGCGCAGCATGCGGTTGTTAGGGATGTCCGACCAGACCAGCGAGTTGTGCGCCGGGAACCAGGCCGGTCCCTCCGACCAGCGCGCGCCCGTCCACAGCCGCTCGACACGTGCCGAGCCCGGGATGACGCGGTGGAACCGCGGATCGAGGACCGAAACCCCTGTGCCTTCGAGCACGCCGAACATGTCATCCCTCCCTTGCCACCGGATCGTCATTCTCGGGCGAAGCGAAGCGCAGACCCGAGAAACTCAGGCAGAAAGAGCAGCTGTCTTGTCTTGAGATGCTCGGGTCAAGCCCGAGCGTGACGGCGCGGCACGATCTCGGTGCAGCAAATGCTAGAGCGCAAGCCCCGCATCCCAATAGGGCGTGGCGCCGTAGAGTTCGCCGAGGTAGTCGACGAAGGCGCGCACCTTCTGCTCCATATGCCGGCGGCTCGGATAGACCGCATAGACCGCGACGCGCGAACCGACGGCATAGGCCGGCAGCACACGCTGCAGCGCGCCGGATTTCAGCTCCGGGCCGACATCCCAAGTCGAGCGCAGCGCGATGCCGACGCCGGCCAGCAGCGCTTCGCGCACCACCTCGCTCGAATTGGTTCGCAAGGGGCCGTTGACGCGCACCGAGACCGGGCCTTCCGGGCCGTCGAGGCGCCAATGATCCGTATTGTGGGCGATCAGCGTATGCCGGGCGAGATCGCCGATCTCGCCCGGCATACCATGGGTCGCGAGATAGCCCGGCGTGGCGCAGAGCACGCGGTGGTTCGGCGCCAGCCGCTTCGCGACGAGGCTCGAATCCTGCAGGTCGGCGATGCGGATCGCCAGATCGAAGCCCTCGCCGACGACGTCGACGAACGCATCGCTCAGGACGAGCTCGACCGTCACCAGCGGGTTGCCATCGAGGAAGCGCTTGAGATGCGGCGCGACATGCATGCGCCCGAACGAGGTCGGCGCCGAGACGCGCAGCGTGCCGCGGACCTGACCGGCGCCGCTTGCGACCCACGCCTCGGCCTCCTCGATCGAAGCCAGGATCGAGACGACGCGCTCATAGAAGCCCTGGCCCGCCTCGGTCAGCGCCAGCTGCCGCGTCGTGCGTTGGAGCAGGCGCACGCCGAGCCGCTCCTCCAGCCGGCGGATGCGCTTCGAGATGACGGCTGGCGACAGATTGAGCTGCCGGCCGGCCGCCGACATGCTCTTCGCCGTCACTACATGCGCAAATACATCGAGATCGCCGAATCGATCCATAAACACGCTACCTTTTCCAATCTGGAAATAATGGCTGGCTTTGGCTGCGCTGCAAGAGTCATTGAATTGATCTAATCTGCAGCGCAAACAATGCGCCGAGAGCAGTGCCTCGGCGCCGTGGAGATGGGAGGGAGCGATGAGCGCGATAGCTTTTCCGGTGCCGGATGCCGGCATCCTCGCCCGCCGCGAAGCGATCATCGCCGGCCTCTCCGGCCTGGTTGCGCGGGAAGCCCTGATCACCAGCGACGACGAGCGCCGCCCCTACGAGACCGATGCGCTGACCGCCTATCGCCGCATGCCGCTCGCGGTCGTGCTGCCCTCGACCACGCAGGAGGTGGCGGCCGTGCTGCGCTATTGCCTTGAGCAGGGCGTCCCGGTGGTGCCGCGCGGCGCCGGCACTTCGCTGGCCGGCGGCGCGATCCCGCAGGAGGATGCGATCGTCGTCGGCGTCTCGAAGATGAACCGCATCCTTGAAATCGACTACGCCAACCGCACCGCCAGGGTGCAGGCCGGCGTCACCAATCTCGCGGTGACCGGCGCCGTCTCGGCCGAAGGCTTCTTCTACGCGCCCGACCCGTCCTCGCAGCTCGCCTGCTCGATCGGCGGCAATATCGGCATGAACTCGGGCGGAGCGCATTGCCTGAAATACGGCGTCACCACCAACAACGTGCTCGGCGTGACGATGGTGATGCTCGACGGCAGCATCGTCGAGATCGGCGGCGGACATCTCGATTCGCCCGGCTACGATCTGCTCGGCCTGATCAACGGTTCGGAGGGCCAGCTCGGTATCATCACCGAGGCGACGGTGCGGATCCTGCGCTCGGCCGAGGGTGCGCGGCCGGTGCTGTTCGGCTTCCCGACCAGCGAGCAGGCCGGTGCGGCCGTGGCGGCGATTATCGGCGCCGGCATCATCCCGGTGGCGATGGAGTTCATGGACAAGCCGGCGATCGAGATCTGTGAGGCCTTCGCCAAGGCCGGCTATCCGATGGATTGCGGCGCGCTGCTGATCATCGAGGTCGAGGGTTCGGACGAGGAGATGGACGCGCAGCTCGCCCGCATCGTCGCCATCGCTCGCGAGCACGGCGTTACCACCGTCAAGGAATCGAAATCGGCGATGGAGGCGGCGGCGATCTGGAAGGGCCGCAAGTCGGCCTTCGGCGCCACCGGCCGCATCGCCGACTACATCTGCATGGACGGCACGATCCCGACTGGCCAGTTGCCTTATGTGCTCAAGCGCATGGACGAGATCGTGAAGAGCTACGGCCTGCGCGTCGCCAATGTCTTCCACGCCGGCGACGGCAATCTGCACCCGCTGATCCTCTACAACTGCAACGATCCGGTCGAGGCGCAGAAGGCGGAGGATGCCGGCATGGATATCCTCAAGCTCTGCGTCGAGGTCGGCGGCTGCCTCACCGGCGAGCACGGGGTCGGCATCGAGAAGCGCGACCTGATGACCTTCCAGTTCAACCCGGAGGACCTGGCGCAGCAGATGCGGGTGAGGGCGGTGTTCGACGAGCGCTGGCTGCTCAACCCCGCGAAGGTGTTTCCGCTCGAAGGACGGATCGCGGCGTGATCATCCACACTCCCACCACCGAGGCGCAGGCCTGCGCCGTCGTCAAATCGGTGATCGATTCGCGCGTCCCCCTGACCCTGCGCGGCGGCGGCACGCGCGCTGGCCTCGGCCGCCCTGCGCAGGCCGCGAGCACCTTGTCGAGCGCCGGCCTCACCGGCATCACCCTCTACGAGCCGGCCGAGATGGTCATCGCCGCGCGCACCGGAACGCCGCTCGCCTTGGTACAGGAGGCGCTGGCCGAACGCGGCCAGATGCTGCCCTTCGAGCCGATGGATCATCGCGCCCTCTACGGCACGGAAGGCGAGCCGACGATCGGCGCTGTCGCCGCCTGCAACATCTCCGGTCCGCGCCGCATCAATGCCGGTGCCGCGCGCGACTCCCTGATCGGCATCCGCATGGTCAATGGCCGCGGCGAGATGATCAAATCCGGCGGGCGAGTGATGAAAAACGTCACCGGCCTCGATTTGGTGAAGCTGGTCAGCGGCAGCCACGGCACGCTGGGCTTCCTCACCGAAGTCACCTTCCGCGTGCTGCCGAAGCCGGCGGAGATCGCGACGCTGCAATGGCGCGGGCTGTCGGATGTGCAGGGCGTAGCCCTGCTGTCCAAGGCGCTGGGCTCGCCCTTCGAGCCGATGGCCGCGGCCCATCTTCCCGCCGGCCTCGCCGGGGAGGAGGCCGTGACGCTGCTGCGTCTGGAGAACTTCCCGGATTCGATCGAGTACCGCTCTGGCGAGCTCGCATTGCTGCTCGGCGAATACGGCGTGCCGGACCGGCTGGACGGCGAGGGCATCGGTTCGCTCTGGCGTAGCATCCGCGACGCCGCCTTCTTCGCAGGCACTGCCGAGGCCATCTGGCGCCTTTCGCTCAAGCCGACGGATGGTGCGAAGGCCGCCACGGCGATCGGGCGGATGCTGCCGGGCGCGCGCTGGTTCTACGACTGGGGCGGCGGGCTGGTCTGGCTGGCGGCTCCGGCCGATGGCGACGCCGGCGCGGCCGCTATTCGCACGGCGCTGAAGCCGCTCGGCGGCCACGCCACGCTGGTGCGCGCGCCCGATGCGGTACGTGCCGCCGTCGATGTCTTCCAGCCGCTGGCCGAGCCGCTGATGCGCGTCACGGCCGGCATCAAGAAGAGCTTCGACCCGGCCGGCATTTTCGAGCCGGGCCGGATGTATGCGGGGATCTGATGGCGCTCGCTGATACCTTTTCCTCCGAAATAGCCCCGCCGCGCGCGAGCTGGGCGCCGGGCCGCCTGAGCCCGATGGCCATCGCCTTGCTGGCCGCGCTGCTGATCGCCATCGCGGCTGGCACGCTGCTCTGGATGGGCCGCGAGCCGATCTGCAAATGCGGGAACATCAAGTTTTGGCAGGGCACGGTGATGTCCTCCGAGAACTCCCAGCACGTCACCGACTGGTACACCTTCTCGCACATCATCCACGGCTTCCTGTTCTACGGCCTGTTCTGGCTGATCCGCCGCGTCAGCGGCCTGCCGATCTCGTTCGGCCTCGCGCTGCTGCTCGCCATCGTGGCCGAGAGCGCCTGGGAGATCACCGAGAACACCGACGCGGTGATCAATCACTACCGTTCGGCGACGATCTCGCTCGACTATTACGGCGACAGCGTCCTGAACTCGGTCAGCGACATCCTCGCCATGGTGCTGGGCTTCCTCTTCGCCCGCTTGGCGCCGGTCTGGGTGACAGTGACCGGCGCGCTGGCGATGGAGCTGATCGTCGGCTGGCTGATCCGCGACAACCTCACCCTCAACGTCATCATGCTGCTCTGGCCGATGGACTGGATCAAAGCCTGGCAGGGCGGAGCCTGAGCGATGCAGACCAATTTCAGTCCCGAGCGCCTCGCTTCCGATCCGCGCATGCCGGCTTCGGAGAAGATCCTGCGCACCTGCGTGCATTGCGGCTTCTGCACCGCGACCTGCCCGACCTATCTGCTGCTCGGCGACGAGCTCGATTCCCCGCGCGGACGCATCTACCTGATCAAGGACATGCTGGAGAACGGCAAGCCGGCGACGCCGGAGGTGGTCACCCATATTGACCGCTGCCTGTCCTGCCTGTCCTGCATGACGACCTGTCCTTCGGGGGTGCACTACATGCACCTCGTCGACCACGCCCGCGCCCATATCGAGGAGACCTACACGCGGTCCTGGCATGACAGGCTGCTGCGCAAGGTGCTGGCGGCGATCCTGCCCTATCCCGCCCGCTTCCGTGCCGCGATGCTGGCGGCTCTCGTCGGCAAGCCCTTCGCTCCCGTCCTCGGCGTCCTCCCGGTCGTCGGCCCGCGGCTGAAGGCGATGGTGGCGCTGGCGCCCGTGCGGCTGCCGACGCGCTCCACTATGGAGGGCCCGCAGAGCTTCCCGCCGCCCGCAGCGCGGACTAAGCGCGTCGCGCTGCTCTCCGGCTGCGCCCAGCCGGTGCTCGATCCCGCCATCAACGAGGCGACGATCCGCTTGCTCAACCGCCACGGCGTCGAGGTCGTGCTGCCGAAAGGGGAGGGCTGCTGCGGCGCGCTCGTCCACCATATGGGGCAGGAGCACGACGCCCTGTCCTTCGCCCGCGCGAACATCGACGCCTGGATGGCGGAGATCGACGGCGAGGGGCTCGACGCCATCCTGATCACGGCCTCGGGCTGCGGCACGACGATCAAGGATTACGGCTTCATGTTCCGCAACGAGCCTGATTATGCCGAGAAGGCAGCGAAGGTCTCCGCGCTGGCCAAGGACGTCACCGAGTTCCTGGAAACGCTTGAGCTCTCGGCGGTGCGCGATGTCGCCATGCCGATCGCCTATCACTCGGCGTGCTCGATGCAGCATGGCCAGCAGTTGAAGGACGGGCCGAAGCGGCTGCTGTCGGGCGCCGGCTTCAAGGTGAAGGAGGTGCCGGAAGGCCATATCTGCTGCGGCTCGGCCGGCGTCTACAACATCCTCCAGCCCGAGATCGCCGGCCGCCTGCGCGAGCGCAAGATCGGCAACATCGAGCGCACCAAGCCGGTGCTGGTCGCAACCGGCAATATCGGCTGCATGACCCAGCTAGCGAAGGGTTTTGCCGACAGGGGCGCGACGACCCCGGTGGTTCACACCGCCGAACTGCTCGACTGGGCGACCGGCGGCCCGCTGCCGGAGAAGCTGGCGCGGGCGGGGATTGCGGATCGGCCGTTGCGCGTTGCGACACTCGCGGCGGCCGAATAGCCAACAAGCGCGTCATGCTCGGGCTTGACCCGAGCATCTCCTGCCGCAGAGGGCACCGGCACCTTCGTGTCATGAGATTCTCGGGTCTGCGCTTCGCTCCGCCCGAGAATGACGCCCCGTGACTTGCTCCCTGCGTCGCGGCGGTCTAACCCGCCTCGTACGTTTTGTACCGCACGCCCCAATCCGAGTTCGCCCATGTCCGCCGACAAATCCGCCCCTGCCAAGCTGAAGGCCCGCCAGCCGCGCGGCTTCGTCGATCGTGGCCCGGCCGATGTCGCCGCCACCGAGCGCATGCTCTCCGTCATCCGCGAGAGCTTCTCGGTCTATGGCTTCGATCCGGTCGAGACGCCCTTCGTCGAATACACCGACGCGCTCGGCAAGTTCCTGCCCGACCAGGACCGGCCGAACGAGGGCGTCTTCTCCTTCCAGGACGATGACGAGCAGTGGCTCTCGCTGCGCTACGACCTGACGGCGCCGCTCGCCCGCTATGTCGCGGAGAATTTCGACGCGCTGCCAAAACCCTATCGCAGCTATCGTGTCGGCTACGTCTTCCGCAACGAGAAGCCCGGCCCGGGTCGCTTCCGCCAGTTCATGCAGTTCGACGCCGATATCGTCGGTTCGGGCACTGTCGCGGGCGATGCCGAGATCTGCATGCTCGCCGCCGACACGATGGAGAAGCTCGGCATCAAGCGCGGCGACTATGTCGTCAAGGTCAACAACCGCAAGGTGCTCGATGGCGTGATGGAGGCGATCGGCCTCGGCGGCGAGGAGAATGCCGGGCGCCGGCTGACGGTGTTGCGGGCGATCGACAAGCTCGACAAATTCGGGCCGGAGGGCGTGCGCCTGCTGCTAGGCGAAGGCCGCAAGGATGAGAGCGGTGATTTCACCAAGGGCGCGGGGCTGAATGAGATCCAGACGAAAGTTATCCTCTCCTTGGTGGCAGCTGATTTTTCGACATTCGAGGGCCGCACCGCCTTTCTCGATACGTTGACCGACATTCCCGATTTCGGTGTCAGCAAGTCCGCCTGGGATGCCTTGGCCGCCGAGAAGCCGGTCCTGTATGACGGGGTAAATACGCTCGACGAGCTGTCGAAACTTCTTGTGGCCGCCGGCTACGGCCCGGACCGCATCCGCATCGACCCCTCCGTCGTCCGTGGCCTCGAATACTACACTGGCCCGGTCTACGAGGTGGAGCTGACCTTCCCGGTCACCAATGATGATGGGCAGGTGGTGCGCTTCGGCTCGGTCGCGGGCGGCGGGCGCTATGACGGCCTCGTCGGTCGCTTCCGGCCCGAGCCGGTGCCGGCGACCGGCTTCTCCATCGGCGTCTCGCGGCTTTACTCCGCGTTGAAGGCGGTGAAGTCGCCGATCGTCGACAGCAAAAGTGAGCTGCCGCTGGTCGTCGTCACGGCGATGGACAACAAGTCCCCGGAGTTCATGCCGGGCTATCAGGCGATGGTCTCCGCCTTGCGGCAGGCCCAGGATGCCGATGGCAGGCCGCTGCTGCGCGCCGACCTCTATCTCGGCGCCTCCGGCTTCAACGCGCAGATGAAATATGCCGACCGGCGCGGAGCCATCTGCGCGGTCATCCAGGGCTCCTCCGAGCGCGACGCGGGCACGGTCGTCATAAAGGACCTGATCCTCGGCGCCGAACTCGCCGCCGCCAGCCGCGACGTCAAGGACTCCGCCGAGCACAAGGCCAAGCAGGCGCAGGCGCAGTTCGCCGTGCCGGTGGATCGATTGGTGGACGGTGTGAAGACCGTGCTCCAGCGTCATGCTCGGGCTTGACCCGAGCATCTCTTGCCGGAGATTCTCGGGTCCGCGCTTCGCTGCGCCCGAGAATGATGTGAACCTCGAACCGTCCTCCGTCTACATCATGACGAACAAGCCGCGAGGCACGTTGTATCTTGGTGTGACCGCTGATCCGGTCAAACGCGCTTCGGAGCACAAGCTGCTTGTCGGTCGGTCGTTTACGGCAAGATACAATCTCGACAAGCTCGTCTGGTTCGAGACCTTCGATCACATCGAGCTCGCGATCCAGCGCGAGACGAGCCTGAAGCGCTGGGATCGGGAGTGGAAGATCGAAATGATCGAGAAGATTAATCCAGATTGGCGTGATCTATTCGAAGACATCTACCCCGAGTCCTTCTCGGCCGGAGCGTAGCACAGAGCCGAGAAACTTGGGCGGAAGGGCGGTAGAGCCTTCCTCGTCCTGAGATGCTCGGGTCAAGCCCGAGCATGACAGCTGGAAAATCCCGTTCACCCATTTTCCTCAAATCCCTCGAAAGTTCGTCGCACCGCTGCTAGGACGGCGCTCGCAACAGGATAGGTAGCCGTGTCCGCAAGCCGCGCCAGCATCGAGACCGTGATCGCGCTCTTCGCAGGCGAGGGCTATGTCCATGCCGAGCCCGCGATCCTGCAGCCCGCCGACGTCTTCCTCGATCTCTCGGGCGAGGACATCCGCCGCCGCATCTTCATGACGCAGGATGCCGACGGCCGCGACTGGTGCCTGCGACCCGAATACACCATCCCCGTCGCGCTCGATCACATCGCCTCGGGCTCGACCGAGCCGGCGGCCTATGCCTATGCCGGCCCGGTCTTCCGCATGCGAGCCGGTGAGCCGGGCGAGTTCCAGCAGGCAGGAATCGAATCCTTCGGCCGCGCGGATTTCACCGCCGCCGATGCCGAGATCATGGCTGTTACCATCGAGGCGACGACCGCGCTGGGCCTGAAGGTGCCGCGTATCCAGATGGGCGATGTCGCGCTCCTCGGTGCGCTGCTCGACGCGCTCTCGGTGCCGCGGGCTGCGCGCCGCCGCCTCGTGCGCGCCATCGTGCAGGGCAAGGGAACGGAAGCGGTCGAGGCGCTCGATCCGCCGGCGGCAGATGGCGAGGCCGCCCATGCCGGCCTGCTCAAGGCGCTGGAAGGGCAGGACCCCAAGGCCGCCCGCGCCTTCGTCGAGGACGTGCTGTCGATTGCCGGCATCTCGACGGTCGGCGGGCGCACGGCCGCGGATATCGCAGAACGCTTCCTGGCCCGCGCGGCCGAGCGCGAAAACCCGGTGAATGGTGACGTCAAGGCGCTGCTCGCCCAAGTGCTAGCCGTCTCGGGCGATCCCGACACCGCTTCCGCTGCGCTCCGGGCGCTGGCCGACCAGGCTTCGCTCGATCTGGGTCGTCAGCTCGACGCCTTCGACGAGCGTACCGGCTTCCTCGCCGCGCGCGGCGTGGATGTCGGGGCGATCCGCTTCTCGGCCGGCTTCGCCCGCAATCTCGACTACTACACCGGCTTCATCTTCGAGCTGCACGATGCGGCCCGCGGTGACGGCAAGCCGGTCGCCGGCGGCGGCCGCTATGACAACGTCCTCGGCCGTCTCGGCGCGGGCCGGCCGATCCCGGCCGTCGGCGCCTCGCTCTGGCTCGACCGGCTGACGGGAGACGCGGCATGAGCCAGTCGTCCAGCAACGATGCCCCGCTCGTCCTCGCGGTGCCCTCCAAGGGCCGCCTACAGGAGAACGCGACCGCCTTCTTCGGCCGGGCCGGGTTGAAATTCGTCAAGGCCAGCGGCGAGCGCGGCTATCGCGGCAAGATTGCCGGGGTGGAAGGCGCCGAGGTCGCGTTCCTCTCTGCCTCCGAGATCGTCGCGCAGCTCGCCTCGGGCGCCGCCCATCTCGGCATCACCGGCGAGGATCTCGTCCGCGAGCAACTGTCTGACGCCGATGCCGCCGTCGAGATGCTGACGCCGCTCGGCTTCGGCCAGGCGAATGTCGTCGTCGCCGTGCCGCAGGCCTGGATCGACGTGCGCAGCATGGCCGATCTCGACGATGTCGCTTCGACCATGCGCGCCCGCCATGGCCGCAAGCTGCGCGTCGCCACGAAATATGTGCACCTGACCCGCCGCTTCTTCGCCGAGCACGGCCTCGCCGATTACCGCATCGTCGAGAGCCTCGGGGCGACCGAAGGCGCGCCCGCCGCCGGCACGGCCGAGATCGTGGTCGACATCACCACCACCGGCGCGACGCTGGCGGCCAATGCGCTGAAGGTGCTGGACGACGGCGTGATGCTGGCCTCGGAGGCCAATCTCGTCGCCTCGATGCGTGCCCCCTGGGGCGAGCGCGCCAGGGCTGCCGCGAAGACCATCCTCTCGCGCATCGCGGCGGAGGAGGAGGGGCGCACGATCCGCGAGGTCCGTGCGCGTCTCGATCTGTCGCCGGAGGTGCTGGCGGTTCTCGCGGAGCGTTTCGGCGCCCGGCTGCCGTTCGGTGTGCCGGCTGCCGGTGCGCCGCTGACGTTGCATTGCCCGGACAAGGCCGTCTTCTCGCTGGTCGAGCATCTCGACGGACTCGGTGCCGACGACGTGACCGTCTCCGCACCGACTTATGTCTTCCGTCGGTCGAACCGCCTGCTGGAACGACTCAACGCCCGGATCTGAAGCTGGTTTCTGCGATGGAATGACGAGATCGGTCGCGGTTCAGCCTTGATCCTGAACCAATTGGCCTCTAGGCGTGTTAACCGGTTTGGCGGCCGGCCGCGCGGCCGTGCGAGTGAATGCAGGTAAGACGATCATGATCCGACGCCTTGGCCTTGCGGCCGTTCTTGCTGGCCTGGCCGTGCCGATGCTGATGCCGGGCGAAGCCATGGCTCAGCGCCGCCAGCAGATGCCGTCGCGCTCCGAGCTCGGCGGCGCGCAGACCGAGATTCCGCAGGCCCAGCAGGAGAAGACCTTCCCGGTCGGCGCGAGCTGGAGCGTTGTCCAGCTGAACGGCAAGCCGGTTTACGAGCGCCGGGCGACGCTGATCATCGACAAGAACCTCCGCGGCACCGGCTTTGGCGGCTGCAACACCTTTTCGGCCTCGGCCTACCCGCTGCGCCAGCAGGGCCTCGCCGTGGGGCCGATCGCGCTTACCAAGCGTGATTGCGACAAGGGACTGCTCGAGTTCGAGCGCACCTTCCTCACCGCACTACGCGGTGCGCGCAACTGGGACATCGTCAATGGCCGCCTCGTCCTCAAGGGCGCGGCCGGCGAGGTAACCCTCAGCCGCTCGCTCTGACGCCTGCTTCTCCCCTCGGGGGAGAAGGTGTCTGCGCATCAGATGGATGAGGAAAGGGCCGCGCAAGCGGCCCTTTCCTGTATCAGTGAGGCGGGTCGGCCCTCATCCGACGCCGCTTCGCCGTGCCACCTTCTCCCCGAGGGGAGAAGGGGAGCGCCCTTCGCCGTCAGGCAGCCGGCGTTTTTTCCGTCGGCGTCGGGGTGAAGGTGCCGTCGACATTCGGCTCCATGGTGACGATGGCATCGTGCATGGTGCGCAGCGTCGCGCGATGGCCGATCGAGACGATACGGGCCTCGGGAAGTTCCCGGTCGATCGTCGCGTAGATCTCGCCTTCCAGCTTCTCGTCGAGCGAGGCGGTGGCCTCGTCGAGGAAGAGCCAGTCCGGCTTGCTCAGCAGCGCACGCGCGACGGCCAGCCGCTGCTGCTCGCCGCCCGAGAGACGCTGTCCCCAGAGATCGACCTCGTCGAGCTTGTCGGCGAGATGGCCCAGCTTGACCTTCTCCATCGCGGCGCGGATCGCGGCGTCCTCATAGGCGCCTTCCTTGGCCGGATAGGCCAGCGCGGCTCGCAGCGATCCTTGCGGCAGATAGGGGCGCTGCGGCAGCAGCATGATATCCGCTTCGGGCGGAATCCCGACCTTGCCGTCGCCGAAGGGCCAGATGCCGGCGATGGCGCGGAACAGCGTCGACTTGCCGGAGCCGGACGGGCCGATCAGCAGGGTTGAGCGCGCCTTGCCGAAATCGAGCGAGCCGAGCTTCACGATCGGCTTGCCGTTCGGCAGCAGCAGCGTGGCGTTGCGGATATGCAGGCCCTGGTCGCGCGAGGTCTCGCGGCTGAGAGCCTCCTCGCTGATCGGCCCGTGCTGCGCTTCGGCGATCGCGGACGCAAACGAGGTCAGGCGGTTGATCGAAGCGAGGTAGGAGGCGATCGAGGAGTAGCTGTTGATGATGAAGGAGAGCGCAGTCTGCACTCGGTCGAAGGCGCCGGCCACCTGCATCATGATGCCGAGCGTGATCGTGCCCGCGAAGTAGTAGGGCGCCAGGATGATGTAGGGCAGAACGACGCTAAGCTGGTTGTAGGACAGGGTGAAGCTGGTCAGCTTCAGCCGGCGCCAGACCAGCCGGTAGAAGTTCTCGACGATGTCGTGGAAGCGCTGGGCGAGGTGGGCGCGCTCCGTCGGCTCGCCGACCATCAGCGCGATCTGTTCGGAATATTCGCGCAGGCGGGCCAGGGAGAAGCGAAAATTCGCCTCCCGCTTCTCCTGCTCGAATTCGAGCCGGATCAGCGGGCGCCCGATCAGGTGCGTCAGCCAGGTCGCCGCGACCGCGTAGAAGAACGCGACCCAGAAGATATAGCCGGGAACGGCGATCGAGGTGCCGGGCAGGTTGAAGGCGACCGGGATGTTCCAGAGGATGATCGAGAACGAGACCAGCGTCGAAACCTGCGAGAGCAGGGGCAGCGCGAAGTTGTAGGTCTGGTTGACGAAGGCGCGCGTGTCTTCGGCGATACGCTGGTCGGGGTTGTCGACGCTGCCGGCAAGCGCGATCCGGTAATGCGTCGCGTGATCGAGCCAGTGTTGCGTGTACTCGTTCGCCATGAACTGCCGCCAGCGGATCAGGATGGTGTAGTTGGCGAAGAGCTCGATGAGGTTCGAAATGACCCAGAGCAGGGCCCAGACGCAGAAGACGTAGAAGAGCTGATACCAGAACGCCGCCGCATCCTTGTTCTGCAGCGCGTCGTACATGTCGCGGTTGAAGAAGGAGAGGCGCAGCGTGATGCCGACCTGGGTCTGGTTCAACACGATCAGAAAGACGAACAGCGAGACCGCAAGCGTGCCGAGCCGGATCCGGAACGGACCGATCGGCCAGAGATTGGCCGTGGTGACCTCCTGCGATTCGAAATAGGGTGAGGCGATCCGGGCGATGCGCGCGATCACCGGCACGAAGGAGATCGCGTAGATCAGGATGCCGAAGACGCCGACGGTGGTCGGCAGGCTGGACGGCACCGCGGGAATCTGCAGCGCTGGTGGCCACCAGTCGATCTGCGCCAGCACGGCTGCCGCACCGAACAGTACATATTCGATGGCGAACACGCCGGAGAAGATGCGCAGGAAGAACGGCAGGGTCGGCGAGCGGAAGGTTACCACCGCCAGCAGCAGGCCGACGACGCCCATGCCGATCAGCCCGGCCGATCCGGTCTGTTGGCCGGCGACCAGCGTGACGGCCGCCAGCAGGGCGACGAAGATGCTCAACAGACGCATGGGCAGGGATCCTGGCGGGAAACGGTGGGCTCCACGATTCGGACCATGTCGCAGCGGATGGGGCCTTTCAATGGCGATGCGCCCGAATGAGCAAATTGTCATCTGGCGGACAGGCGCTTGCGAGGCCGAAATCCGCGCCGGAGCCGCAAAGCAAAACGCCCCGGAGCGAGCTCGGCTCGTCCAGGGCGCAAGGCAGGTCTAGCGGAGCCGTAGCCCGCTGCTGGCGAGCGTCACTCGGCGGCGACGATCTTGCCGGCGTCCCACTTGTACATCGAGAAGCTCGGCGAGCTCAGGTCGCCGGTCTTGCCGTAGGTCAGCGTGCCGATCGCGGTCTTGACCGGCATGCCGGACTGCAGCGCCTTGGCGGCGCCGGTCGCGTCGCCGGCCTTGCCGGCCTTCTCGATGGCGGCCTTGAGCACTTCGACCGCGGCATAGGCGTTGAGCGTGAAGGCCTCCGGAGGAATGCCCTTCTCCTTCAGCGCGGCGACGGCCTGGGCAGAATCCGGGTTCTTCAGCGCGTCGGTGGCGTTGGTGAAGAGGGTGCCGGTGGCATGATCGCCGCCGATCGCCGCGAACTCGGTGTTGGAGAGGCCCTCACCGCCGATGATCGTCGCCTTGACGCCGGCATCGGCGAGCTGGCGCGAGAGCAACCCGCCCTCGGGGTGGTAGCCGCCGAAATAGATCACATCGACGTTGGCGGCCTTGAGGCGCGTCACGACAGCCGAAAGGTCCTTGTCGCCGGGGTTGACCGTCAGCGCGACGACCTCCTTGAGCCCGCCGGCATTGATCCCCTTCTGGAAGGCATCGGCGAGGCCCTTGCCGTAGGTGCCCTTGTCGTGGACGATCGCGATCTTCTTGTCCTTCAGGTTCTTCAGGACATAAGCGGCGGCGATGTCCGCCTGCTGGTCGTCACGGCCGCAGGTGCGGAAGACGTTGCTCAGGCCGCGCGTCGTCAACGCTGGCGAGGTTGCGGTCGGCGTCACCATCAGCACGCCGCTCTCGGAGAACACGTCGGAAACCGCCATGGCGACGCCCGAGGTCACCGGGCCGACCACGAACTTGACCTTCTCGCCGACGAGGAGGTTGGCGGACGAGACGCCCTGCTTCGGATCGCCGGCATCGTCGGCGAGCTTCAGCACCAGCTTCTCGCCGAGCACGCCGCCATTCTTGTTGATGACGTCGACGGCGGTCAGGGCGCCGTTCTTGACCTGGTCGCCATAGGCAGCGACGGGGCCGGTCAGCGGCGCGACGAGGCCGATGGTGATGTCGGCCTGAGCGGCCTGCGCCGACAGGAACAGCGTGGCGGCCAACGCAGCGCCCGACAGGAAATAGGATTTTTTCATCTGCATCTCCCTACGACATGCAATTTATGCGCGCGACCCTGCCGAGGATCGCCTGTCGCCTGTATAGGCCAAGGCCGGTCCGAGGGACACTGCCTGCATTTTCATCAGCTATCGCGACAAACGCATGGCAATGCGACGGCCGGCTTCGCCGGGAGCAGGGTCGCTGGTTTGGAGTTCGCTCAGCCGCTCTTCGCCTTGCGCTGAGCTTCCAGCTCCTCGGTGACGGCGATGACGTCAAGATAATCCTCATGACGCGCCAGCGCATAGCGCGAGACATGGCCATCGGTGAAGGTTTTCCAGACGTCCGGAGCAGCATCCTTCATCGCGTTCATCGCTGCGACGAAATCGTCCTTCAGGCCCTGGGGCAGGTTGGCGCGGGTCGAGAACGGGCTGGCGGGGATCAGGGGCGATGTCCAGAGCACGCGGGTCGAGCCGGCCGGGATCATGCCGCGCTGGGCGAGGCGCTGGGCGACGCCGGACTCGGTATTGACCTGATAGGTCGCGACGACGTCGAACTGCCCGCGCACCAGCGCCAGCACGGAGTTGTCGTGCCCGCCGGAAAAGACGGTGCCGCTGAAATAGGCCTTCGGGTCGATGCCTTGCTTGCGCAGGAAATAAGCGGGGAAAGCGTATCCGGAGGTCGAGTTCGGATCGGCGAAGGCCAGAACCCTGCCCTTGAGATCGGCAAGGTTCTGATAGGCGCTGTCCGCCCGCACCAGCAGCACCGAATAGTAGCCTTCCTGGCCTTGGTTATCGACGTCGCGCAGCAGCGGCTGGAGCTTTTCGCCCAGCACACGGCGCCCGAGCGCGTAGACGGCCGGTCCGAAGCGGGCGAAGTCGACCTGGTCGGCACGCATCGCCTCGACGAGGCCGGCATAGTCCGAAACCCTGAAGAACCGGACGGGCACGCCGAGGCGCTGCGACAGGTAGTCGACCATCGGCTGGGTGCGGGCGATGGCACCGGTTTCGTTCTCGGCGGAAGAGACGCCGAAGCGCACCTCCTTGATGCTCTGTCGCCAGTCCGGTGCCTGCGCGAAAGCGGGGACGGCGCTCGTGGCGGCAAGGCCGGCGAGGACTGAGCGGCGTGTCGGCATGATGCTTCCCAGGATACGACGAATGCGTTGAGCGGTCCTGGATGCATGCGGGGGGCGACGGCTGGATGGCGGGGGGATGACAGTGCCGTGAAACGAAGAAAGGCCCGGCTTGCGCCGGGCCTTCCATGATTGCCTTGGGAGGCTGGATCAGAAGTCCATGCCGCCCCCGAAACCGGGCCTGCCCGGTTTCGGCATTCAGACGCTTTGGGCGTCCGGACTTCCTCAGAAGTCCATGCCGCCCATGCCGCCGCCGCCCATCGGGGGCATCGGCGAGTCCTTCTTCGGCAGCTCGGCGATCATCGCCTCGGTGGTGATCAGCAGGCCCGCGATCGAAGCCGCGTCCTGGATCGCCGTGCGCACGACCTTGGTCGGGTCGATGATGCCGGCCTTGACCAGATCGCCGTACTCGCCGGTCTGGGCGTTGTAGCCCCAGGCGTAGTCCTTCGACTCGAGCAGCTTGCCGATCACGACCGCGCCGTCATCGCCGGCGTTGTCGACGATCTGGCGGGCCGGAGCGGCGATCGCCTTGCGGACGATCTCGACACCGGTCTTCTGGTCGTCGTTCTGGGTCTTGATCGACTTGACCGAGTTCAGAGCGCGCAGCAGGGCGACGCCGCCGCCCGGCAGGATGCCTTCTTCCACCGCGGCGCGGGTGGCGTTCAGGGCATCGTCAACGCGGTCCTTCTTCTCCTTGACCTCGACCTCGGTCGCGCCGCCGACGCGGATCACCGCGACGCCGCCGGCGAGCTTGGCCAGGCGCTCCTGGAGCTTCTCGCGGTCGTAGTCCGAGGTGGTCTCCTCGATCTGGGCCTTGATCTGACCGACGCGGGCCTCGATGTCCTTCTTCTTGCCGGCGCCGTCGATGATCGTGGTGTTCTCCTTCTCGATGCGCACCTTCTTGGCGCGGCCGAGCATGTTGAGCGTCACGGTCTCGAGCTTGATGCCGAGGTCTTCCGAGATCATCTGGCCGGCGGTCAGGATCGAGATGTCCTCGAGCATGGCCTTGCGGCGGTCACCGAAGCCCGGAGCCTTGACGGCCGCGACCTTGAGGCCGCCACGGAGCTTGTTGACGACGAGCGTGGCGAGAGCCTCGCCCTCGACGTCCTCGGCGATGATGAGCAGCGGCTTGCMGGTCTGAACGACGGCCTCGAGGATCGGCAGCATCGCCTGCAGCGAGGAGAGCTTCTTCTCGAAGATCAGGACGTAGGGGTCGTCCAGCTCCGCGATCATCTTCTCGGAGTTGGTGATGAAGTACGGCGAGAGATAGCCACGGTCGAACTGCATGCCCTCGACGACGTCGAGCTCGGTCTCGGCGGTCTTGGCTTCCTCGACGGTGATGACGCCCTCGTTGCCGACCTTCTGCATGGCGGTCGAGATCATCTTGCCGACCGACTCGTCGCCGTTCGCCGAGATCGTGCCGACCTGCGCGACTTCCGCGTTCGAGGTGACCTTCTTCGAGTTCTTCTTGAGGTCGGCGACGATGGCCTCGACGGCCAGGTCGATGCCGCGCTTCAGGTCCATCGGGTTCATGCCGGCCGCAACCGACTTGGCGCCCTCGCGGACGATCGCCTGGGCCAGGACCGTCGCGGTCGTGGTGCCGTCGCCGGCATGGTCGTTCTGACGGGACGCGACTTCGCGAACCATCTGGGCGCCCATGTTCTCGAACTTGTCGGCGAGCTCGATCTCCTTGGCGACGGTGACGCCGTCCTTGGTGATGCGCGGAGCGCCGAACGACTTCTCGATCACGACGTTGCGGCCCTTCGGACCGAGCGTGACCTTCACGGCGTTGGCGAGGATGTCCACGCCGCGCAGCATCTTGTCGCGGGCGTCGGAGGAGAACTTGACGTCTTTGGCAGCCATGAGAGCTACTCCTTGAAATGGAAACGGAAGAGAGCGGTCAGGCGGCTATCAGCCGACGACGCCCATGATGTCGGATTCCTTCATGATCAGGAGATCCTGGCCATCGATCTTGACTTCGGTGCCCGACCACTTGCCGAACAGGACGCGGTCGCCCTTCTTGACATCGAGGGCAACGAGCTTGCCGGCTTCGTCACGCGCGCCGGGACCGACGGCGATGACCTCGCCCTCCTGGGGCTTTTCCTTGGCGGTCTCGGGAATGATGATGCCACCCTTGGTCTTCTCTTCGCCATCCAGGCGGCGGACCACGACGCGGTCATGCAAAGGACGGAACTTCATGGTTCTGTCTTCCTCTCGGTCTTATTCGGTTCGGGCGCCGCTGAATGGCTCCCGGGGGAGGCTGTTAGCAGTCAACGAAGGAGAGTGCTAACAGATGGCGGGGAGATAGGCTCGGGGTCCCGGAGAGTCAAGGAAGCCTGCGACAACAAAGTGAACACCGCCGGGTGCGGCATCGCAGCCTTTCGCCTTTCGGCTGCCGCACGCGCTAGAACACGCTAAGATGGCTGAATGACGACACTCGCGCCCCCGCCCGCGCCCGATCCGCGCCTCGACGACATCGCGCGTTCCTGCGTGGCGCTACATGTCCGGATGACGGCCCGGGCCGTCACCCGTGCCTATGACGAGGCGATGCGGCCGAGCGGCCTCAAGATCACCCAGTTCGTTCTGCTCTCGGCGCTGAGCACCGGGCAATGGAAGTCGATCACGGAGCTGGCCGAGCGTTTCGCGCTGGAGCGAACTTCGCTGACCCGCAATCTCCAGCTTCTCGCTGCTGAGGGCATGGTCGAGCCGGTCGAGTGCCGGGGCCGAGCCGCGGTCTATGCGGTGACGCAGAAGGGCAGGGCTGCGATCGAGGCGGCCATTCCGTACTGGCGGGCAGCGCAGGACAAGATCGAAGGCGGCTTCGGCGAGGAGCGCTGGCGCGAGACCCGCGACGGGCTGAGGGCGCTGCGCCGCGCGGCGCGGGACGTTCTGTGAACCCGGTGTCCAATCAACCCCGTTGACGAGCCAGCTGCCTTCTATCTAACGTGCAGATACACGATTTGAGAGGGCGCCATGGATCGGACATTTGGAGTGGTGTCCCGCGAGGTGCTGGTCGCGGGCGACGGCTTGAGCTTTCTGCGGGGCATCATCGACGGCGCTCACCCGGCTCCGCCTTTCGCCGGGACCATGGATTTCGATCTGGTGGAGGCGGATGAAGGGCGCGTCGTCTTCGTCGGGCGCCCGTCACCCCGCTTCTTCAATCCGCTCGGCACGATCCATGGCGGCTGGACCGCCACGATCCTCGACTCCGCCATGGCCTGCGCCGCCCATTCCACGCTCAAGCCGGGCGAGGGCTACACCACGCTCGAGATGAAGCTGAACTATGTCCGACCGGTCATGCCGGACTCGGGCACGGTGCGCTGCGAAGGCAAGCTGATCCATCGCGGCGGCTCCGTCATCACGACGGAAGGCAATCTGCGCGACGAACGTGGCAAGCTGCTCGCGCACGGCACCGAAACCTGCCTGGTGTTTCCCGCCAAGCCTAGCGCCGGCTGACCGCGCCGGCGCCGGCTACGATCAGCAGCGCACCGAGATAGGTCGTATAGAGCGGCACCTCGCCGAAGAGAAAGAAGCCGAGCAGGCTGGCCCAGATCAGAGCGGTGTACTCGATCGCCGCCAGCCGGGACGCGGCCGCCTTGGCATAGGCCGAGGTGAGCGTGAGATGACCCGCGACGCCAAGCGCTCCCGCGAAGAGATAGATCGCCAGATCCGCCAGCGTCATCGGCACGAAGGCGAGGGCCGCCGGGACGGCTAGGCACAGCGCCGGCCCGACATTCTGGAAGGCGACGATTACGGTGGGATGCTCTCTGACCGCGATGCGTCGCAGCAGGATCAGGTTGAAGGCGTAGCTGACCGCTGAGAACAGTGCGGCGGCGACGCCGAGGCTGGCGCCGCTGACATGCCCCTGCAGCCGCGGCCAAACCATGACCAGCATGCCGGCAAGGCCGAAGGCGAGCGCCTGCAGCACGCGCCGGTCGATCGTCTCCTTCAGCAGCAGGCCGCCGAGAACCGCGACGAAGACCGGCGCCAGGAAGGACAATGTCAGCGCTTCGGCGAGCGGCAGCACGGAGACCGAATAGAAGAAGCTGCCTGCCGTCATCACGACGAGCGGGACGCGCGCGACATTGCCGATGACGCTGTCTCGCGTCGGGCGGGCCGGGCGGGCGAGCGCGAGAACGGCGAGCGCGCAGAGGCCGCCCATCAGGAAGCGCATGAAGAGCGCCACGATGAAGGGGTGGTGCTGCATCTGGCCCTTGATCACCGCATCCATGGCGGTGAGCAGGGCGATGCCGAGCGCGGCGCGCAGAGCAATCGACCGATTCATGCTGTCAGGCCGAGTCCATGGCTGTCCGGGAGGGGCGCCCATGGAGAGCACGGGCTGAACCTCGTCTAAGGCCGATCCCGGAGCGCGCCTAGGGGAGGGGCGCACAGGCCCCCAATGCTGTCATTGCAGGGGTCGATTGCCGAGACATTGCCATGCCGGCCGCTCCCGGCGTGGGACAATCGCATCGGCAGCGGCGCGCCTTGCAGCGCCGGGCTTGCGACCCGCCTGCGAATCGCACGAGGTGCCGCAAAGGCGTCAGGCTCACGACGAGATGACCGAGAGGCGATGACCGTTCTTCTGCCCTTCATTGTCAATGCCGGGCTGAACTTCGTCCTCGGGCTGCTCATCGCCCTGTTCCTGGGGCCCGAGGCGTTCGGGCTCTACGCCATCGGTGCCGCGATCGTCGTGTTGGTCAACACGGCGCTGCTCGACTGGCTGAAGCTCTCGGTCGTCCGCTTCTATTCGGCGCAAAGCCGGGAGCGCGATCCCGGCATCCGCGCGACGCTCGATCTGCTCTTCGCTGGTATTGGCCTTTCCCTTTGCGCGCTCCTGACGGCGGCGCTGCTCGCCGGCATCGATACGGGGCTGCCGATGACGCTGCTCGCGGTGGCCGTCGCCGGCGGCGTCGGCGCCGGCTGGTTCGACTATCACGGGGCGGTCGCCCGCTCGCGCTTCCTCGACGCCGCCTATGCCCGGCTCGTCCTCGTCAGGAGTGGCATTGCCCTCGCGTTGATGGTCGGGGCTGCATGGTGGCTGCGCGATCCGGCCATCGTCCTGCTCGGCGGGCTGGCCAGCACCGTCGTCTCGGTGCTCGCTGTGCGCGGCAGGCTGGCGGATGCGGGGTCGGGCCTTGCCGCCGCGCGCGCCGATCTTGCCCGCAGCTTCGCCCGCTATGCGCTGCCGCTGGTGGCCGGCAACGCCGTCTATTCACTGATCCCGCTGCTCAATCGCGCCATTCTGGCGGACCGCTTCGGCTTCGCGGAGGCCGGCTATTTCTCGCTTGCCTCCGATATCGGCCTCAGGCTCTTTCCGGTGCTCGCCTCGATGCTGGAGATATTGCTGCTGCGCGAGGTCATCCGCCTTGATGAGGCGCGCGGCCGCCCCGCCGCGCAGAAGCGCATCGCGCGCAACATGGTGACGGTGCTCGCCCTCGTGCTGCCCGTCGCGCTGGGCTTCTGGCTGACACTGCCGGCCTTCGAACGCCTCTTCGTGCCGGCGAGCTTCCGAGGTCATTTCGCCAGCTATATGGCCGTGCTGCTGCCCGGATTCGCCGCGATCGCACTGTTCCAGGCGGCGATCTACCCGGTCTTCCTGCTGGCCAGGCGCACCCTCGTCGCCACCTTTGCGGCTCTGGCGGGCCTGGTTGTCAACCTTGCCGTCATCTTCGCGCTGCCAAGGGTAGTCGCGTCGGAAACGATCGCCGTCGCGCAAAGCGCAGCCTTCGTGACGGCCTTTGCGGTGACGGGTGTCGTGGCCTTGCGCATGTTGCCGTCCTGGCCGCCGCTGCGCGATCTCAGTTGTGTCGTCCTCGCCGCCGCCGTCATGGTTCTGGTGGTCTGGCCGCTGCAGGACCGTCTGCCGGCTCCGGCGGAGCTGCCGCTCCAGATCGTCCTCGGCGCTCTGGCTTATGCGGCGGTGATCCTCGCCTGCGATGTCGGCCGCTGGCGCAGCGGCTTGAAGCTGCGTTGGGTCGCTCGCAAAGGGTTAAGGCGCTAGCCCGGCCGGCAACGCTTCCTTCACCCTGTGGCTTGATGCCCCGCTAAGGTTAATTCCGCGAATTGGCTGGGTTTTGGCCTGATCTGCGCGCTGGAGGCCTGCGATTCACCATTCATTTCAAGCCGCTCCGCAGTCTTCCGGCAGTCGCTGTCGAGAGTGTTGCGTTATGCGTCGAACGATTGTCCTTCCGCTGCTGATCGCAGCCGGTACCTTGACCGCGAGCGGAGCCATGGCGCAGGGCTATGGCTATGCCGCGCCCCGCGATCCGATGGCGGCGGCGCATGGCCGCGCGAATTACGGCGGCGGCTTCATCGAGATGCTGATGACGGGCCGCGATCCGTCACCCAATGGCCGCGGCGGCGCCGTCTACAACCGTCCGGGTGGCTATGCCTATGGCCAGACCGTGAGGTCGGCGCCCGGCTACGAAGCCGATCCGTTCGAGGCGGCGCGCCAGCCGCAGGCCGGCCGCCGCATGGCGGCGCTCGGCCAGCCGATCGAGCCGCAGCAGGGCATCCAGCAACTCGTCGATCCGCGCTTCCGCAAGCAGGAGGTCGCCTATGACGGGCCCCACAAGCCGGGCACGATCATCATCGACACCCCGCAGCGCTTCCTGTTCCTGGTGCAGCCGGGTGGCCGTGCCCTGCGTTACGGCATCGGCGTCGGCCGTCCCGGCTTCTCCTGGGCCGGGATGAAGACGATCACCCGCAAGGCGGAATGGCCGAGCTGGACGCCTCCGGCGGAAATGCTCAAGCGCCGGCCGGACCTGCCGCGCTTCATGGCTGGCGGCCCGGAGAACCCGATGGGTGCGCGCGCCATGTATCTCGGCTCGTCGCTCTACCGCATCCACGGCACGAACGAACCGAACACCATCGGCCAGGCGGTTTCCTCGGGCTGCATCCGCATGACCAATGACGATGTCCAGGATCTCTACGAGCGCGTGCGCGTCGGCGCCAAGGTGCTGGTGATCTGAACCGCGCGGAGCAGGCCGCCCGCAAGAAAAAGAGAAACCAGAGATCCGGCAGGACAGACAGCGGTGAATGGTCGGATCGTATCCTGACGCCGACTAGTCCCCGTCGGCGACCCAATGAGACATTCGCGGCTTTGGCCGCCATGAACCCCATCGCCCAATAAAGAAGCCCGCCTTTCCCAGGCGGGCTTCGTCGTTTTGATGGTCGTTTCAGACCCAGCTGTCGTCGTCGCCGGAATCGATGCCGGGATCGTCGTCGTCGTTGCTCGCCTGATCGTATTTGGCCTCGCCGTCATAGCCCTGGCCGTAATCCGAGCGATCCTGCGCCGACTGGTCGGACGAGCCGCGATCATAGGCCGCCTGATCCGCGGTGCCCTGATCATAAGCCGCCTGCTGCGTGTTGGCGCCGGCATTGGCGTTCGTGTCGGCCGCTGCCGCCGGGGTTGCAGCCTTGCTGGCACCGCCTGCGCCGCTGAAGGCGTTGGCAAGGACATTGCCGAGGACGACGCCGCCGGCGACACCCGCCGCCGTGCTCAGTGCGCTAGCCATGAAACCGCCGCCGCGGCCGGGCGCCTGCTGCGGCTGGTTGCTCCACGGGCCGGGCTGCATGGGCGCAGCGGCCTGCGCCGGAGCAGCTTGCATCGTGCCGGCTTGTGTGGGCTGGCCCTGCGGCTGCGTGTTCCAGGCACCCGAAGGGGCGGCTGTATCAGCACGCGGCGTCACGGAGGGCACCGACCCTGTGCGCGGCACGCTGCCGCCGCCGAATATGCCGGACAGGAAACCGCCGGCAGCCGGTTGGGCTGTGGCCTCGCTCGCCCGCTTCTCGGCGTCGCGCAGCTGCGCCTGCAGGCTTTCGACCTGCTGGTTCAGATTCCCGATCGCCTGCTCCTGGACATAGACCGCCTGGGCCATGGCATAGGGCGCATAGGGCTGCTCGCGCAGGCGCTCCGCGATGAAATTCTCAGCCTCGGGGTCGCGGGGCTGGTTGGCCGCCTGCTTGAGGCGGTCGAAAATCCCGGCGATCACGTCGCGTTCTTGCGGCGTCATCGTCATCTCCTCTCGTTACGCGGCATCGTTGCGCCGCGGTGAAGAGGTGGGCCCGGCCTGTGACAGTATCAAGGCCATAGCCGCGGCAAGCTGCCGCGGCGGGTCAGATGCTGCCGCCGAAATCGTCGTCCGGCGGCGGCATCTCGTCGACTTCGGAGCCCGGCTGCAGCGTGCCGCGGTTGAGCACCACGACCGCCGTCCCGGTCGGCACGCGGCTGTAGAGGTCGATGATGTCCTGGTTGAACAGCCGGATGCAGCCCGAGGAGACGGACTTGCCGATCGACCACGGCTCGGAGGTGCCGTGGATGCGGTACATCGTGTCGCGGTTGCCCTGGTAGAGATAGAGCGCGCGCGCACCCAGCGGGTTCTCGAGGCCACCGGCCATGCCGGCAGCCCAGGGGCGGTTCCGCTCCGGCTCGCGGGCGATCATCGCTGGGGTGGGCGTCCAGCGCGGCCACTGCGCCTTGCGGGCGACCGTGGCGCGGCCGCGCCAGGACATGCCTTGCTTGCCGACACCGATGCCGTAGCGGATCGCCTTGCCGTTCTCCTGGACGAGATAGAGGAAGCGGTTGTCGGTATCGACGACGATGGTGCCGGGCTGCTCGCGGGTCGGGTAGGAGACGATGCGGCGCAGGAACTGCGGCTCGACCTCGGTGAGGTCCGTCGCCGGCAGCGGGTGCTGCTCATCCGGCCGCTCGCCATACATCGACAGGTATTCCGGGCTGATCTGCCGCCCATGCGGGGCAACCTCATAGGGTTGCTGGCGCTGGCCCACGCAGGCGGCAAGGAACAACGGCGTCAGCGCAGCGAAGGCGCGGCGTGTCGGACGGGCAAGGGGGGAGGCGGACGGGCGGGCGGGAGACATCGACGGAAAACTCGGAGTTGCGGGCGGAGGTCAACGGTGGGACGGCGCCGCGGTTCCATGCGCCGTTGCAGGCCTCCGTTCAAGGTGCCCGAGATGGCCGTGGGGTGAACACGAGGTGGCCAAATTGTGGCCGTGCAACTCTGTTGCCGATCGGCCACAGCTCGTCGAGCCGGCTAGGCCGCCTCCCGCAGCCCCCATTTGAGCAGTCCCAACCGCTCGCGGGCCCACCAGCGCGAGAGCATCATCACGGCGACGGCCGTCAGGCCAATGGCAAGGCCGATCCAGATGCCGCGTCCGGCGAGCGGGGTCACGAAACCGAGAGCTGCGGAAAGCGGCAGGCCTATGCCCCAGTAGCCGATGCCGGCGAGGATCATCGGCAGGCGCGTGTCGCCAAGCCCGCGCAGGATCGACGAGCCGACGACCTGCGCGCCATCGGCGATCTGGAAGACCGCCGCATAGAACAGGAAGACCATCGTGATCTGGGCGACCGCTTCCGCGCCGGGTTTCGAGCGGTCGAGGAAGGGCGCGATCAGCCAGTGGGGCACGGTTGCCATCAGAAGCGCGGTAAAGCTCATGAAGCTCAGCGCCAGGACAAGCGCCACCGTGCCGGCCCGCCTGATGCCCTCCTTGTCGCCGGATCCGAAGGCGCGGCCGACCCGGACGGTCCCGGCCTGGCCGATGCCGAGCGGCACCATGAAGGCGAGCGAGGCGATCTGGATCGCGATGGCGTGGGCCGCAAGCGCGGTCGCTCCGAGCAGCCCCATCATGAAGGCGGCGCCGTAGAAGATGAGCGATTCGAAGGCGAGCGTCAGAGCGATCGGGAAGCCCATTCGCCAGAAGGCGCGGTAGCGCGGCCAGTCCGGCACCCAGAAGCGGCCGAGCACGTGATAGCGCCGGAAGCGCCGGTCGAGCGAGACGACGAGCGCGAGGCCCAGGAACATCAGGGCCGAGGACAGCGCGGTCGCCATCCCCGAGCCTGGCAGGCCGAGCGCCGGGAAGCCGAGCCGCCCGAACATCAGGCACCAGTTGGCGAAGGCGTTGAAGGTGACGGCGCCGAGCACGACGATGAACGCCCAGCGCGGCCGCTGCAGCGCGGCGACGAAGCCGCGCAGGCACAGATAGAGGAAGAAGGGCAGCAGGCCCCATTGCAGCGTATGGATGTAGGATGCGGCCGCGCTCGACAAGGCGGGGTCCTGGCCCATCGCCGTGAGGATGAACTCGGCCTGCCAGAGGAAGAGCCACATCGGCCCCACCATGGTGGCGGCGGCCCAGAAGCCCTGCCGGACGGTGCGGCGCAGATCGCGCACCGCATGCCTGTTGCGGCCGAGCTCGATCGCGAGCATCGGCGCGACTGCGCCCATCGCGCCGATGCCGAAGATCAGGGCGGCATTGTAGAGGTTGGTGCCAAGCGCGCCGGCCGCCAGCGCCTCCGGGCCGAGATGGCCCATCATGATGACGTCGGTCGCCATCATCGCCGTCTGCGCGACATTGGTCAGCACCATCGGCCAGCTCAGGGCGAGCATGGCGCGCGCCTCGGTGAGCCAGGGATGATGCGGTTTGGCTGTGTCGGCAGTCGTCATGAGGCGCTTTCTCGGGGCGCCGCTTCTACCGCCGATTGAAGCTTTGAAACAGCCACAGCCGCGACTGACGACGCCCGGAGCCGATGCACTGGACGCGGGTCGACAAGTCCCGCCGCGGTCTGCATCTTGCCTTGCGGATTGCCGGAGGGCCTGGACGAATGAGCACCAATCTGAGGATCGACGGCGCGAGGCTGGCCGCGCGCCTGGCAGAGCTCTCGAAGATCGGTGCGACGCCGGAAGGGGGTTGCCGCCGGCTCGCCCTCACCGATGAGGACCGGCAGGGCCGCGACTGGCTGGTCAGCCAGATGGAGGCGCTCGGCCTCGATGTCCGCGTCGATGCGATCGGCAACATCGTCGGCATCCTCAAGGGCCAGCAGGACGGTCCCGCCGTCGTCATGGGCTCGCATATCGACACGGTCGGCACCGGCGGACGCTTCGACGGGGCGCTCGGCGTCGTCGCGGGCGTCGAGGTTCTGGCGGCGCTGCGCGACGCGGGGCTCACCCCCAGGCGCGATATGGCCGTGATCGCCTTCACCAACGAGGAGGGCGCGCGCTTCCACCCGGACATGCTCGGCTCCTATGTCTGGGCCGGCGGCATGAGCGTCGAGGCGGCCCACAGGGAAGTCGATTCCGAGGGCGTCGGCCTTGGCGCCGAGCTGAAGCGCATCGGCTACGAAGGTGCGGAGCGACCGGGATTCCTGCCCGCGCACGCCTATCTCGAGCTCCATATCGAGCAGGGGCCGGTGCTCGAGAGCGAGGGCGGCGGCCTCGGCGCCGTCACTGGCATCCAGGCGATCTGCTGGCTGGAGCTGACCCTCAAGGGCCGCCCGAGCCACGCCGGCACGACGCCAATGGCCTACCGCAAGGACCCGGGCCTTGCCGCCGCGCGCATCAACATCTTCGCCAACGAGCTGACCAAGACGATCCCGCACCAGCTCGCGAATTCCGGCGTCATCCGCGTGCAGCCCGGCAACGTCAATGTCGTACCCGAGACGGTGGTGATGACGCTCGACCTGCGCAACCCGCTCGATGCGCCGCTCGCCCAGGCTGAGGAGGCGGTGCGCCGCTTCTGCGCCGAGCTTGCCGCGCGGGACGACATCGAGATCTCCTTCCGTGACCTCGCGCGCTTCCCGGCGACGCCCTTCGCCGAGGAACTGATCGCCGAGGTCGAGCGCAGCGCCAGCGAGTTCGGGCTGCCGATCCGGCGGATGATCTCGGGCGCCGGCCATGACGCGCAGATGATGGCGCGGCTCTGTCCGACGGCGATGGTGTTCATCCCCTCGATCGGCGGGCTGTCGCACAACCCGGCCGAATTCAGCACCGACGACGACATGGCCGCCGGCGCGAACATCCTGCTCAGCACTGCCTGGCGCGTCGCCAACGCCTGAAAGCGCTTGAACAAATAAGCCCTCATCCCGAGGAGGTTCGAGACGCCGCTGGCGCGGCTCCTCGGGATGAGGGCTCAAATTTTCGATGAGGCTGCAAAAGGACCTTCGATGACGACGATCGCCTCGCTTTCCGCTGCCGAACTCGGGCCGCTCTACGCCAGCAAGGAACTCTCCCCGGTCGATGTCGCGAAGGATGCGCTGGCGCGCATCGAGCGCTTCGAGCCCGAGGTCAATGCCTTCGTCGTCCGCGATCAGGCGATCGCGCTGGCAATGGCGGAGGCCTCGCAGGCGCGTTGGCTGAAGGGCGAGGCGATCGGCCCGCTCGACGGCGTGCCCGTCACCATCAAGGACAATCTCGGCGTCGCCGGCTGGCCGATGAGACGCGGCTCGGCGGTCGCTTCCGATGCGCCCTTCGCGGAGGATTCTCCCGCCACGGCGCGGCTGCGAGAGGCCGGCACGGTGTTCCTCGGCAAGACCACCATGCCGGAATATGGCTGGAAGGGCGTCGGCGACTCCCCGCTCTCCGGTATCACCCGCAACCCCTGGAACACCGGCACGGGGCCGGGTGGCTCCTCTTCCGGTGCGGCGGTCTGCGCCGCGCTCAATCTCGGCTGCATCCATCTCGGCACGGACGGGGCCGGCTCCGTGCGCATTCCCGCCGCCTTCACCGGTGTCGTGGGCTTGAAGCCGAGCTACGGGCGCGTTCCGGCCTGGCCGATCTCGACCATGGGCTTCCTCGCTCATCTCGGCCCGCTGACCCGCACCGTCACCGACACGGCGCTGGCGATGAAGGTGATCGGCCAGCCCGACGCGCGCGACATGACGGCGCTCACGGATCGTCCGCCTGACTATGTCGATGGGCTGAAGGGCGGGGTCCGGGGTCTGCGCGTGGCCTGGTCGCCGCGCCTTGGGCAAGACGTTGCCGTCGACCCGGAAATCGCTGCGCTGACTGCTGCCGCGGCGCAGGTCTTCGCCGAGCTCGGCGCGACGGTCGAGGAGGTCGACCCCGGCTTCGCCGATCCGATCGAGACCCTGATGACGATCTGGGCGTCCGGGGCGGCGCTGGCGTTGCGTAGTGTCGATGCGGCCGCGCGTTCCCGAATGGACCCCGGCCTGGTCGCGGTCGCCGAGCTGGGGGAGCGCATCCCGGCCTCAACCTATGTCGATGCGCTGCTGAACCAGCGCAATGCGCTGGCCTATCGCATGGCGCAGTTCCATGCGCGTTACGACCTGCTGCTGACGCCGACGCTGCCTCTGCCGGCCTTCGCGGTGGGGCGCAATACCCCGGAGCATGGCGCCTATGGCGAGGACTGGACGCGCTGGACGCCCTTCACCTACCCCTTCAACATCACTGAGCAGCCGGCCGTGTCGGTGCCCTGCGGCCTGACTGCGGCGGGGCTGCCGGCGGGGCTCCAGATCGTCGGAGCGTTCGGCAAGGACGCGCTCGTTCTGCGGGCCGCCGCCGCCTTTGAGCTGGCCAGGCCGTTCGCGCGCGTCGATGCGCCGCGCGTGTAGAGGTCGTCGGCCGTCAGCGCGCCGGTTCGACCAGCCTGAGCAGGTTGCGGCTCGCCACCCGTTCCCGGGTGGCGGGGGGCAACTGTTGCAGGAAAGACTGAACGCTCGCGAACTTCATCGCGTCGCTGCCCAGTGAGCGTTGGCTGGCATCGGTGCCGATCAGGAAGCGTTCGGGCTTCGCCTCGATGAGTTCGAGCCATTCAGGCCAGACGGCCTTGCCATCGCGCAGGATCGTGTAGTCCGGTGCGCGCGGGTGCCGGGGCCAGGTCCGGGCGCTGAGCTCGTAATGGAGATTGGGGTGGCGCTCGAGCATGCGGCGAGCCAGGAAGACCGGTGTATAGCCCCCATGCGCCCAAATGACGGGTACGTCCGGATAGGCCTCTAGCAGGAGCGAGAGCTCCCTTATCCGGGTGATCTCGACATGGACCATGACGGGCAGGCCATATTTGCGGGCCAGCTCGAGAACGCCGCGCATGATCGCGCCCGTCGGATCGTAATCGGCCTCGGGGAACCCGGGCGAGGGAAAATGAGCGGCGGAGATCTCGCCGATTCCCTTGAACCGCCCTGTCGATAGGAGCTGATCCAGGGCCGCCAGCACAGCCGGATCCTGCCCGTCCCAGCTTTTCCGGTACGCCCTGCGCTCGGGCGAAATCGAGGCAAAGGGGATGAAGCGATCCGGATTCCGCTGTGCTGCCGCCGCGATCGTCTCGTTGTCGCTATCCCGGCCCCAAAAGACGACTGCGCGCGTCGCCCCGAAACGCTCCATCAGTGCGAGCTGCATCGCCTCGTCGTTCAGATGCACATGGGCATCGATGAACGGCACGGCCTCGGCGGCCGCTCCGGGCGGGTCGACAGTCTCCGCGGGAGCCCGCGAACCGCCGCTCAGCGGCCCGGTCTGCGCGAGGACAGCGGAAAGCTGGACGAGCAGGCAGAGTGTCGAGACCAGGGCGGCGAGCGGCGAGCAACGCATGGCTTCATCGCGATCATTGGCGCTGCGGTGATGTGAACGCTTGAGCCGCTGGAGATCAAGCCGCGCTGTGGTCGAATGATCCGGCGACGCGGCCCTTCAGCACAACGAAGTCCTTGGCGAGGCGACACCGAAGATTCGGCACGGTACAGATCTGATAACACGTTTAAATCGATTTTATCGCCGTAGTCGCAATTATCTGGCGTCTTGTGAGCGGATGCAGCTGTTCTCTGCCGATCGCGTTGCGCGAGGCGGCCTTCGTCGTCGTTTGGCACGGACCCTGCACGCAGGCCATTTGCCTCGATTGGCCGCTGCCGCGTGTTGTCAGGCAGGATTTTTCTGCCCAAACTCGCGGCAAGGCAGCCCGATCAGAGGCGCCGCTTCAGGGGAGAGGATTGATGGATCGCAGGACATTTCTGAAATCCGCGACGGGCGCCGGCGTGGCAGCGGCGACAGGCGGGCTGGCGATGCCGGCCCTGGCGCAGGGGGCGAGCAAGACGCTGCGCTTCGTGCCGCAGGCCAATCTCGCGAATTTCGACCCGATATGGGGAACGCAATACGTCGTCCGCAACGCCGCCGCGCTGGTCTGGGACACGCTCTACGGCATCGATTCCAAGTTCCAGCCCCAGCGCCAGATGGTCGAGGCCGAGGAGGTCTCCTCCGACGGCCTGACCTGGACCTTCAAGCTGCGGTCCGGCCTCAAGTTCCATGACGGCACGCCGGTGACGTCGAAGGACGTGGTCGCGAGCCTGGTGCGCTGGTCGGCGCGCGATCCGATGGGCCTGATGATCCGCGCCATCCAGGTGGAGCTTGCGCCAGTCGACGAGCTGACCTGGAAATGGTCGCTGAAGCAGCCCTTCCCGAAGATGCTGCTGGCGCTCGCCAAGAACAACGCGCCGTGTTCGTTCGTGATGCCGGAGCGGATCGCCAAGACCGATCCGTTCACCCAGATCACCGAATATATCGGCTCGGGGCCGATGAAGTTCCTGCGCAGCGACTGGGTTCCCGGCGCCAAGGCGGTGTTCGAGAAGTTCGCTGACTACAAGCCGCGCTCCGAGAAGGCGGACTGGCTCGCCGGCGGCAAGAACATCCTCGTCGACCGGGTCGAGTGGGTGATCATGCCCGATGCGGCGACGGCCGCTGCCGCGCTCCAGAACGGCGAGGTCGACTGGTGGGAGACCCCGCTCGCCGACCTCGTGCCGGTGCTCAAGGGACATAAGGACATCAACGTCGATATCGGCGATCCGCTCGGCAATATCGGCGCCTTCCGCATGAACCACCTCTTCCCGCCCTTCAACAATGTGAAGGTGCGCCAGGCGGTGCTGACGGCGCTGAATCAGGAAGACTACATGCGCGCGGTCGTCGGCGACGACGACAAGCTCTGGAAGCCGTTGCCGGGCTTCTTCACGCCCGGGACGCCGCTCTACACGGAAGAGGGCGGCGACATCCTGAAGAAGCGCAATGTCGCCGAGGCCAAGAAGCTGCTGGCCGAGTCCGGCTACAAGGGCGAGCCGGTGGTCTGCATCGTCGCGCAGGACATGGCTGCCACCAAGTCGATGGGAGATGTCACGGCCGAGCTGCTCAAGAGCATCGGCATGAACGTCGATTTCGTCGCTACCGACTGGGGCACGGTCGGTTCGCGCCGCGCCCAGAAGACACCGCCGGGGCAGGGCGGCTGGAGCATGTTCCACACCTGGCATGCCGGCGCCGACTGCATCAATCCCGCCGCCTATACGGCGATCCGCGCCAATGGCGAGAAGGCCTGGTTCGGCTGGCCCGACGTCCCCGCGGTCGAGACCGAGGTCACCAACTGGTTCAACGCCAAGGACCTGGCCGGCGAAAAGGCGGCGATGGCCAAGCTCAACAAGGCGGCGGTCGAGAACGTCGTCTATGCGCCGACGGGCTTCTATCTCGGCTATCAGGCCTGGCGGAAGAACGTCTCGGGCGTCGTCAGCGGCCCGCTGCCGTTCTTCTGGGACGTCGCCAAGGCCTGACCTCTCTTCGCGGGGCGGCATAGCCGCTCCGCCCCTCGGGGCCGGCCGGGCTCCGACACTTCGCCTCGCCCCGACCCGGGAGAAGACCGGGCCGCGGTTCCCAGGTTCGACGTGAACGAGGTTCCACGGCTTTATGTTTGCTTTCGTCGTCAGACGCATCATTACGACCATCCCCGTGATGGCCTTCGTGGCGTTGTTCGTCTTTTCGTTGCTCTATATCGCGCCGGGCGATCCGGCGGCCATCATCGCCGGTGACCAGGCTTCCCCTGCCGATGTCGAGCGCATCCGCGCCAGCCTGGGGTTGGATCGCCCCTATCTGATCCGCTTCGCTGAATGGTCCTTCCGCGTGCTGCAGGGCGACCTAGGCACCTCGATCTTCACCAACCTGCCGGTGACGCAGCTCATTTCCCAGCGCATCGAGCCCACCGTCTCGCTGATGGTGCTGACCCTGATCTTCGCCGTCGTCATCGCCGTTCCGATGGGCGTCATCGCCGCCTGGAAGGCCGGGAGCTGGATCGACAAGGCCGCGATGGGTTTCGCCGTACTCGGTTTCTCCGTGCCGGTCTTCGTCGTCGGCTATCTGCTCGCCTACTTCTTCGCGCTGAAGCTCGATTGGCTGCCTGTGCAGGGCTATACGCCGATCTCGCAGGGCTTATGGCCCTGGCTCAGGAACCTCATCCTGCCGGCGGTGACGCTCGGGCTCGTCTACATCGCGCTCATCGCCCGCATCACCCGCGCGACCATGCTCGAGGTGCTGCAGCAGGACTATGTCCGCACGGCCCAGGCCAAGGGCGTGTCGCAGAAGGACGTGCTCTTCCTGCACTCCCTCAAGAATGCGGCGGTGCCGATCGTCACCATCATCGGCATCGGCATCGCGCTGCTGATCGGCGGTGCCGTGGTGACCGAGAGCGTCTTCGCCATTCCCGGCCTCGGCCGGCTCACCGTCGACGCCATCCTGCGGCGTGACTACCCGGTCATCCAGGGCGTCGTGCTGATGTTCAGCCTGGTCTACGTGCTCGTGAACCTGCTGATCGACCTGACCTATACCCTCGTCGACCCGAGGATCCGCTATTGACCGCTCAATCCTCCGTCCCGGCCCCGGCCGTCGCCGCTGCCGCCGAGCCGGTCAAGGCCACGCTCAGCCGCTCGGCCCGCTTCCGTCGCTATCTGCGCCGGCACCCTTCCGTCGCGATCGGCGGCGGCCTGCTCGTCCTGATGGCACTCATCGGCATCTTCGCGCCGCTGCTCGGCACGGTCGATCCGACCGCGATCTCGCCGTCGCGGCGCACGCGCGTGCCCTCCGAGCTCTACTGGTTCGGCACCGACATGCTCGGCCGCGACATCTATTCGCGCGTGATCTATGGCGCGCGCGTCTCGCTGCTCGTCGGCTTCAGCGTGGCGATCCTGTCGTCGGTCGTCGGGCTCACCATCGGTCTCTTCGCCGGCTTCGTGCGCTGGACCGACGGCATCATCATGCGGGTCATCGATGGCATGATGTCGATTCCGCCGATCCTGCTCGCCATCGCGCTGATGGCGCTGACCCGGGGCTCCGTCGGTAACGTCATCATCGCCATTACCATCGCCGAGATCCCGCGTGTGGCGCGGCTGGTGCGCGGCGTGGTGCTGTCGCTGCGCGAGCAGCCCTATGTCGAGGCGGCAGTGGCCAACGGCGCTCGCGTGCCACGCATCATCATCAGGCACATCCTGCCGAACACCTTCGCGCCGATGAGCGTCCAGGCGACGTACATCTGCGCCAGCGCCATGATCGTCGAGGCGATCCTGTCCTTCATCGGCGCCGGCGTGCCGCCGGCGACGCCGTCCTGGGGCAATATCATGGCCGAGGGCAGGGCGCTCTGGCAGGTCAGGCCGCACATCATCCTGTTCCCGGCGGTCTTCCTCTCGCTCACCGTGCTGGCCGTGAACATGCTCGGCGACGGCCTGCGCGACTCGCTCGATCCGCGCCTCGCGAAGTCCATCTGAGGACCAGCCCCGCAACTGGCACAACCCTCGCCCTGCATTGCCGGCGCTTGACGCGCCGGCTCGGTGCTTTGAAGCCTTAGCCGCAGGGTGATCTTCATCCGGAGCCTATGACGTGACCCGAATCCTGACTGTCGCCGCCGCCCAGCTCGGCCCCATCCAGCGCGATGAAAGCCGGGCCTCGGCCGTTGCCCGCATGGTGGAGCTGATGCGGCAGGCCAAGGGGCACGGTGCCGATCTGGTCGTGTATCCCGAAGCAGCGCTCACTGCCTTCTTCCCGCATTGGTGGATCGACGACGAAGCCGAAATCGACAGCGGGTTCGAAAGCGCGATGCCCTCGAACGAGACCGCGCCGCTGTTCGAGGAAAGCAAGCGGCTCGGCATCGGCTTCCACCTCGGCTATTGCGAGCTTGCCTTCGAGGAAGGCCGCAAGCGCCGGTTCAACACCGCCATTCTGGTCGATAAGTCCGGCACGATCGTCGGGAAGTACCGCAAGATCCATCTGCCGGGCCATCCCGAGCACCGCCCGGCAGCGCCGTTCCAGAACCTCGAGAAGCGCTATTTCGAGACCGGAAATCTCGGCTGGCCGGTCTGGCGGGCGATGGACGCGAATATCGGCATGATGATCTGCAACGACAGGCGCTGGCCCGAGAGCTACCGCTCCATGGGCCTGCAGGACGTCGAGCTGATCGTGCTCGGCTACAATACGCCCAAGCACAACCCGCCAGCGCCGGACCATGACCGGCTCGGCAATTTCCACAATCAGCTCGTGATGCAGGCCGGCGCCTACCAGAACGCCAGCTGGGTCGTCGGCGTCGCCAAGGCGGGGCTGGAGGCCGGCGTCGACCAGATCGGCGGTTCCTGCATCATCGCTCCGACCGGCGAGGTCGTCGCGCAGGCCGTGACCGAGGGCGACGAACTGGTCGTCGCCCGTTGCGACATGGACCTCGGAAAGAGCTATAAGGCCTCGACCTTCAACTTCGCTAGGCATCGCGAGCCCCAGGCCTATGGCCTGATCGTCGAGCGCAAGGGCGCCGTCTCCCCGGTTTGATCACCTCAGAGGACTAAAATGACTCACGATCTCATCCTGAAGGGCGGCCGCGTCATCGACCCGTCGCAGAAGCACGACGGCGTGCTCGACGTGGCCTTCACGGACGGAAAGGTGTCCGGCTTCGGCAAGGACCTGAAGGGCGCCAAGGAGATCCGCGACGTCTCCGGCTACATCGTCTCCCCCGGCCTGATCGACCTGCACACCCATGTCTACTGGGGCGGCACCTCGCTCGGCATCGACGCCGACGAGTTCTGCCGCGTATCCGGCGTCACCACCTCGGTCGACACCGGCTCGGCCGGCCCCGGCAACTGGGCGGGCTTCCGCAAGCACGTCATCGAGCCGAGCCAGGCGCGCATCCTCGCCTATCTCCACGTCTCGCACGCCGGCATCTACGGCTTCGACCACCGCGTCATGGTCGGCGAAAGCGGCGATCTGCGTCTGATGAATCCGATCGACTGCGCCGAGGTCGCCGACAAGAACCGTGATTACATCGTCGGCATCAAGGTCCGCGTCGGTCTGCATGCTTCGGGCGACCAGGGCACCGTGCCCCTCAACATCGCGCTGCAGGTCGCCAACGAGGTCGGCATGCCGCTGATGTGCCATATCGACCATCCGCCGCCGTCCTATGAGGAAGTCATCGGCATGCTCCGGCCGGGCGACGTGCTGACCCACGCTTTCCGTCCGTTCCCGAACGCCCCCTCGACCGCGCAGGGCACGGTGAAGCCCGAGGTGCTCGCCGCACGCAAGCGCGGCGTCATCTTCGACATCGGCCACGGCAAGGGCTCTTTCTCCTTCAAGACCACGCGCGCCATGCTGGCCAACGGCTTCGAGCCGGATGTGATCTCGTCGGACGTGCACAAGCTCTGCATCGACGGCCCTGCCTATGACCAGGTCACCACCATGTCGAAGTTCCTCTGCATGGGCATGAGCCTGAACAACGTCATCGCCGCCTCGACTGTGAATGCCGCCATGGCGCTGAAGCGGACCGAGTACGGCTCGCTTAAGGTCGGCTCGCTCGGCGATGCGACGATCCTGACCGTCAAGGAAGGCAAGTTCGACTATGAGGACGTCGTCGGCGAACACCTGACCGGCGACCGCAAGATCGTTTCCGAGGGTGTCGTCCTCAAGGGCAAGTGGTGGCATCCGAAGCGGACGAGCAAGTTCCCGAAGGTCGCGGCTTAATTGCCACGCGGGACACGCGGCGTCATTCTCGGGCGAAGCGAAGCGCAGACCCGAGAATCTCGGGACGTCGACGCGCAGGAGCCTCCCTCGGCAGGAGATGCTCGGGTCAAGCCCGAGCATGACGTGCGAGAAGGGGGCTGGCGCCGCATGGCGCCGGTCGATCTTCCGGCCGTGATGCGGATCGCGGCCGTGGTGCATCCGAGCTATCCCGAGGACGAGGCGGTCTTTGCGGAACGGCTGCGCCTAGCTTCCGAGGGCTGCCATGTGCTGGCCAGCGAAGACGGCGCCCTGCTCGGTTACCTCGTCAGCCATCCCTGGCCGGTCGGCACCGTGCCGGCGCTGAATTCATTGCTCGGCGCCATCCCGCCCGGCACACGGAACTGGTATATCCACGACCTCGCGCTTCTGCCGGCCGGCAGGGGCGGCGGCGCTGCGGGGCGGATCGTTGCCGCGATCGCGGAGCGGGCGATGCGAGCCGGCTTCGCCAGCCTCGCTTTGGTCGCCGTGAACGACTCGACCGGCTTTTGGCGGCGCCAGGGCTTTCGCGAGATGCATGACCCCGCCCTTGCCCGCAAGCTCGCGAGCTATGACGATGCGGCCCGCTACATGCGCCGCGATTTGCAGAATTGACAGGAGACGCCGGCGCGACAGACACCGGCGACAATTGAAGAGAGGAATGCCATGAGCGCCGAGGACAGGCTGAAGGAACTGGGGCTGACGCTGCCGGAGGTGCCGACCCCGGTCGCCACCTATGTCAGCTTCAAGCAGGTCGGCGACATGGTCTATCTCTCCGGCCAGGGACCGAAGCGGGCAGACGGCACCTATCCGACTGGCAAGGTCGGCGCTGATGTCACGATCGAGCAGGCCTATGAGCACGCCAAGCAGACGGGTCTCGGCCTGCTCGCCGCCATGAAGAAGGCGACCGGCTCGCTGGACAAGGTCGAAGTGGTCAAGCTGCTGGGCATGGTCAACGCGGCGCCCGAGTTCTCCGATCATCCCAAGGTCATCAATGGCTGCTCGGACCTGTTCGTGGCGGTGCTCGGCGATCGCGGCCGCCATGCCCGTTCCGCCGTCGGCATGGGCTCTCTGCCGAACCGCATGACCGTCGAGATCGAAGTCATCATCAAGGTGCATCCATGAGCGTGACCGCCACCACCTCGTCGGCTGTCGACCAGCCGGCCGCCACGCCGCTTGCGGCCGAGATTGCGCGCGTCTACGGCACCCCCGCCGTGGTGATCGATCTCGACAAGGTCGATGCCAACATCGCCAGGCTCCAGGCCGCCTGCGATGCCGCCGGCGTCGCCAACCGCCCGCATATCAAGACGCACAAATCGCCCGAACTGGCGCGGCTCCAGGTCGAGGCAGGCGCGCGCGGCATCACCTGCCAGAAGCTCGGCGAGGCCGAGATCATGGCCGATGGCGGCCTCGACGACATCATGATCAGCTACAACATCCTCGGCGAGGAGAAGCTGGGGCGCCTGGGTGCCTTGCAAAGGCGCGTCCGGATGATCGTCGCGGCCGACAATCCGGTCACGATTTCCGGCCTGCCGCGGGCTGCCGAGATCGCCGGGCGCGACCTCGAAGTCGTCGTGGAATGCGATACCGGCCGCAAGCGCGCCGGCGTCGAGACACCCGCAGAGGCGGTCGAGCTCGCGAAGATGATCGAAGCATCGCCCGGCCTGCGCTTCGCAGGCTTTCTGATGTATCCGCCGGAGGATGGCTGGGAGCGGACGCAAATCTTCCTCGACACCGCCAATGCCGGGCTGCGCGATGCCGGCCTCAAGGCCGACATCATCTCGACCGGCGGCTCGCCCAACATCCCCAACATGGGCAAGCTCAAGGGCGCGACCGAGCACCGCTCCGGCACCTCGATCTTCAACGATCGCATGCAGATCGCGGCCGGGGTCGCGACGCTCGAAGACTGCGCGCTCACGGTCTATGCCTCGGTGGTGAGCCGGGCAGCACCGGAGCGCGGCATTCTCGATTCCGGCTCGAAGACGCTGACCAGCGACAAGGGCAACCTCGACGGCCACGGCTACATCCTCGAATATCCGAGGGCGCGGATCGCGCAGTTCGCCGAGGAACACGGCTTCCTCGATCTCTCGGGCTCGAACGAGCGGCCGGTGGTCGGCGAGGTCGTGCGCATCGTGCCGAACCATGTCTGTGTCGTGGTGAACATGGTCGACCGGCTGATCACCGTGCGCGGCAACAAGCTGATCGGCGAGCTGCCCGTGGCCGCCCGCGGCAAGCTGACGTAAGGTGGGCTGACGTCAGGCGGGCTGACGTCAGGATTGTCAGTTCTGTAGAATTCGCGAGCCCTTCAGGGTCATGTCGGAGGACGCTTTCGCTGTGAAGCGTCCGCTGGCCTGCATCGTGATATCGCGGCCGTGCAGCTCGGCGGTCCCGTCCCTCTTCAGGTTCAGCCGGGCATCGCCACTTCTCAGCAGCGTTGCATCCGCGCTCGTTGCCGTAAGGGTCTTGCCTGCGACGATGTTCATTTCGCGCTCGGCTTTGATCGCCAAGGTCTTGGCGCTGGCGAGCTCGAGATTCACCGTCGCATTCAAGGTGAAGTAGCGGGTATCGAGCGTGATTCCCTGCCCTCCGGCGATCTGAAGCCGCCCGGCGACGGCAAGGCTCATATTGCTGCCGATGGAGAAGGCGAGCGTGCTGCCGGCCTGGATCGCGCAAGGGCCGCCGCTGAGGATCGTCAATCGGCTCGGCGCGCTGATCGTCATGTTGCCGCCTCTGTCAACCGAGATCGCCTGCGTCAGGAGCGCGATCTGGGCTTCGAGCGCCGCGATGCGCCGCTGAAGGCTATCGACATCCGCATCGGCCATCGTAGCCTCCCGTCAATCGGCAACGACAAGGTGACGAAGCGTCAATCTAGCATGCCGAACTCGCGTCGAGGAAGGACTGCAACGGCTATCCCTTGTCCGGATGCCGGGCGTTCCAGTTGGCGGCGTAGTCGTCGCAGAGCTTGTCGAGCTCGGCCCGGTCGGTGACTCCCGCCGGGCGACTGCGCGAGGGCGCGACCTGCTGGAACGGCACATAGCGCTGATGCGCCACGCGCCAGAGCCGGCGCAGCTCTTTCAGCGGATCGGCATGGTCGTCGACACGGATGTCGAAGCTCGGGACCGGCTCGCCATTCCAGATGCGTATGGCGGCGGACTGCTTGCCGCGCTTGTCGCCGCCGGCCTTCTCGCCGGCTTCGAGCGCCACCAGCAGGCGCTCGTCGAAATCGAGCGCGGAAGCGGCGATATAAGTCTTCAGCGTCTCCTGCACGACCTCCGGCCCGGCGAGCATGTTGCCGGCGACAGAGACCTGCGGCCCGTCCACCGCTCCGCACCAGTCGATGCAGGCCGCGCCCGTATGGGCGGCAATCCTGCCGTCGCGGTCGATGACGTGGAGCTGGCGATGGGCACGGCCTTCGTCTGCCGCCGTCAGCGTCGCGACGATCTCGAGCGCCGAGCGCCCCTCCTGCAGCAGCCTCAGGCCATCGACGCCGTAGAGCGGATTGACGAAGGCCTGCGTCGCAATGGCGCCGATCCGGCCGCCGCCATACGGCACGCGCGAGCCGACGGCGAAGGCGCAGGTCGAGACGGCGACGCCATAGGCGCCGGTGGCAGCGTCGCGCGCGACGATGGACCAGGTCATGCGGGCTATCCCTCAGCGGCCGGCGGCATAGGCCTGCATCAGACGCGGCGTCGCGGCCGCGCGCAAGAGCCCGTCGGCGCTGCGTTCCGCCGCGGTGAGCCGCCCGACCGTCCAGGCCGGCGCCTTCTCCAGCATATGGCCGCGGCGCTCCAGCTCGGCGAGCGCGGCCGTGCCGATGCTCTCCTCGATCATCATATGGCCCGGCCGCGAGGAGCGCGGATAGAAGGAGGAAGGGAAGTGCTGCGTATGGAACAGCGGCAGGTCGATAGCCTCCTGCAGGTTGAGGCCGTGATGGACGCGGCGCAGGAAGAGGCCGAGCTGCCACTGCTCCTGCTGGTCGCCGCCGGGCGTGCCGAAGGCGAGCCGGGGCTCGCCCTTCTCGAAGGCGATCGACGGCGTCAGCGTCGTGCGCGGGCGTTTTCCGGGCGCGAGCGAGGAGGGCAGGCCCTCTTCCAGCCAGAACATCTGCGCGCGCGAGTTGAGCGGGAAGCCGAGTTCCGGGATAACCGGCGAAGATTGCAGCCAGCCACCGGAGGGCGTGGCCGCGATCATGTTGCCCCATTTGTCGATGACGTCGATATGGACGGTGTCGCCCTTGCGCCCGGCCGCGACCATCGAGGCCATGGTCGGCTCGCCCACGCTGGCGCCCCCCTGGCCCGGCTGGGCGATGGCGCCGAGCGCCTTCAGCGCATGCGCGACCTGGTCCTCGTATCCGGAGACGATGCCGGGCCGCAACTCCAGCGAGGCGCGCTCGCCGATCAGGCTTCGCCGCGCGGCGGCATAGTCGGCCGAGAGCAGGGTCTCGAGCGGGACCTTCACGAAATCCGGGTCCCCATAATAAGCCTCGCGGTCGGCGAAGGCGAGCTTCATCGCTTCCACGACATGGTGGACAAATTCCGGGCTCGCCGGCCCCATCCCGGCGAGGTCGATGCCCTCAAGGATCTTCAGCGTCTGGAGGAAGGCCGGGCCCTGACCCCAGGGGCCGATCTTGAAGACCTCCCAGTCGTGATAGGTCACCGAAGTCGGCGTCTCGTAGGTCGGCTTGTAATTCGCCATGTCCTGCGCGGTCAGCAGGCCCTTGTTGCGCCGGCCGGAGGAATCCATCACTTCCTGCGTGCGGCAGAAGCGATCCATCGCCTCGGCGACGAAGCCCTTGTACCAGGCGTCATAGGCGCCCTGGATCTGCTCCTGGCGGTCGCTGCCTTTGGCTTCCGCCTCGGCGAGGATGCGCTTGTAGGTCGCGGCGGCGGCCTTGTTGGCGAAGAGCTTGCGCGCTTCGGGCACGTTGCCGCCCGGCAGGTAGACCGCGCCCGATGTGGACCATTCGTTGGTGAAGAGGTCGGTCAGCTCCCGGATCGAATCCGAGACGCGCGGCAGCATCGGGTGCCCGTTCTCGAAATAGCCGATCGCGGGTTCGAGGACATCGCGCAGCTTGAGCCGGCCATGGTCGCGCAGCAGCGTCATCCAGCCGCCGAAGGCGCCGGGAATCACGGTGGCGAGCAGGCCGGAGCCGGGGATCAGGTCGAGGCCGAGCGCCTTGTAGGCGGCGATGGTCGCCGCCTGCGGGGCCGGTCCCTGCGCGCAGAGCGTCTCGACCTTCTTGGTTTCAGCCGAATAGAACACGGCCGGCATATCGCCGGCGGGGCCGACGAGGTGGGGCTCGACGACCTGCAGCACGAAGGCGGCTGCTGCGCAGGCATCGAAGGCATTGCCGCCCTTCTCCAGCATCGCCATGCCCGAGGCGGTGGCGAGCCAATGCGTCGAGGTGACGACGCCGAAGGTGCCGAGGATTTCGGGGCGGGTCGTAAACATGGGCGTGTCCTTGAAAGCCTAGTTTTCTTTTGGATCGAGCGCGTCGCGCAGGCCGTCGCCGAGCAGGTTGAAGCCGAGCACGGCGAGGAAGATGCAGACGCCCGGCGCCACCGACATCCACGGCGCCTGCTCCATGAAGTTCTTGGCGACGTTGAGCATCTGTCCCCAGGACGGCGCCGGCGGCTGCTGGCCGAGGCCGAGGAAGGAAAGGGCGGCTTCCAGGATGATCGCCTGCGCCATGAACAATGTCGACTGCACCACGATGGGGGACAGGGTGTTGGGCAGCACATGGCGGAACATCAGCCTCGCGTCCCGCGCACCGACCGCGCGTGCTCCCTCGACGAAATCCTCCATCTTCACGCTCATCACCTGGCCGCGCATCAGCCGGATGAAGATCGGCACCGCCGCAAGCCCGATTGCGATCATCGCATTGGTCAGCGACGGACCGAGCACGGCGGCGAAGGCGATGGCGAGGATCAGGAACGGGCAGGCGAGCAGCGCCTCGGTGACGCGCGAGATCACGATGTCGGTCCAGCCGCCATACCAGCCGGCCAGGAGCCCGAAGGGCAGGCCGATCGCCACCGCGATCAGCACCGAGACGATCCCGGCGAGCAGCGAGGCCCGCGCGCCGAAGAACAGCCGCGAGACCTGATCGCGCCCCAGCTCGTCCGTGCCGAACCAGTATAGCTCCGAGGGCGGCTTGCGGATGGCGAGGAAGTTGGACTTGAACGGGTCGGCCAGCGGCAGGATCGGAGCGAGCACCGCCATCAGCACGAAGATCAGCACGAGCCCGCCGCCGATCAGTGCGGACTTGTTGCGGACCAGCCGGGCGAGAACGCCGGGGCGCGCCGTGACGCCGCTCGCGGCGCCCGCGGAGGAAATGGAATCGAGCGATGCCATCAGCCGGTCCTCAGGCGCGGATTGACGAGGATGTAGAGGATGTCGGCCACGAGGTTCATCAGGATGAAGCCGATGGCGGTGCACAGCACGACACCCTGAACCACGCCGTAGTCGCGGTTGAACACGGCATCGACGATGAGCTTGCCGAAGCCGGGAATGGTGAAGACCTGCTCGGTCAGCACCGCACCCGCCAGCAGCTCGCCGAAGAGCAGGGTCGTCAGCGTGATGATAGGCACCAGCGCGTTGCGAAGCGCGTGGCGGTGCACCACCGTATCCTCGTCGAGCCCCTTGGCGCGGGCGGTGCGGACATAGTCCGAGCGCAGCACTTCGAGCATGGCCGAGCGGGTATGGCGCATCAGGAAGGCGGCAAGTCCGTTGCCGAGCACGAAGGCCGGCATGATCAGCCGTTGGATCGCCTCCCAGGGGTGGACGAAGATCGATTCATAACCCGAGGCCGGCAGCCATTTCAGGTGCACGGAGACCAGCAGGATCAGCATGATCCCGAACCAGAAATTCGGGATCGATAGCCCCGACAGCGCGACTGCGCTGGCGGAGTAGTCGACGATCGTGCCCTTGCGCCGCGCCGCCAGGATCCCGATCGGGATGCCGATTGAGATCGCGACGAGGATCGAGGCAGTGGCGAGCTGGATCGTCACCGGCAGCTTCTGCAGGATGAGCCCGAGCACGGGCTCGCCCGTGCGCAGCGAGCGGCCGAAATCGCCTTGGACCACCTGTCCGAGCCAGGCGAAGAACTGGACGAAGATCGGATCGTCGAGCCGATAGATCTCGCGGAGCCGCGCGATCACCTCCGGATCGCGCTCCTCGCCGGCGATGACGAGGAAGGGGTCGCCCGGCAGCGCGCGCTGCAGGGCGAAGACGAAGAGCGATACCAGAAACAGCGTCGGTATCGCGATCAGGAAGCGGCGGATGATCAGGGTCGCCATTGGTCGCTCCAGCCGTCATTGCGAGCGAAGCGAAGCAATCCAGGAGGGCGTAGAGCACGGCCGCCGCTGGATTGCTTCGTCGCTACGCTCCTCGCAATGACGGCCATGGCAGCAGCCGCGCCATGGCCCACCAGTCCGCAGGCTCTCACGAGCGCTTCAGCCCCGCCAGCCGGATCATCCCGTCCGGGTTGATCACGAAGCCCTGCATGTTCGAGCGCATCGCAAAGAACACCGTCTGGTTATAGAGATAGATGATCGGCAGCTCGTCCTGCAGGATCTTCTGCGCCGCGTCGTAAAGCTTCTTGCGCTCGGCCGGCTCGTAGACCGTGCGGGCCTGGTTCAGCAGGCGGTCGACCTCCGGGTTGGAGTATTTGCCGTCGTTCTGTCCGCCGCCCGTGGTGACGAAGGGGTGGATGTTGCCGTCCGGATCGATGCGGCCGGACCAGCCGATCCGGCTCATCTGGAACTTGCCCTGCTGCTGGTCGCGCAATTGGCTGGCGAATTCGGTCGAGCGGATCTGGATGTCGATGCCGGCCTCCTGCGCCATCGCCTGGATCACCTGCCCGAGCTGGGCATCGACGGGGTTGTTGGTGACGAAGAGCTCGGCCGTGACCTTGGGCTGCCCGGCTTCCTTGAGCAGAGCCTTGGCCTTGGCGATGTCGCGGGCGGGAACCGGCAGATCGGCGCTGATGTAGAAATTGCCCGGGTTGAACGGCTGGTTCATCGGCTCATAGAGCCCTTCGAACACGACCTGGCTCAGCACCTTGCGGTCGATGGCGAGCGAAAGCGCCTGGCGCACGCGCTTGTCCTGGCCCACCGGCTGTTTCGCGGCCTCGCCGTTGTTGGTGTTGATGGTGATGCCCTGGTAGCCGAGATTGGCCATGCTCATGACCTTGAGCGATTTGTCTGATTGAGCCGATTTCACGTCGGTCGGCGCCAGCCGCTCCAGCATGTCGAGCTCGCCCGAGCGCAGATTGGCAAGGCGGACGGTCGTGTCGGGGATCGAGCGATAGAGAATGCGGTCGAAATTGTACTTGTCCGCTTCCCAATGCTCCTTGAACTTTTCCAGCACGATGCGGTCGTTCTGGACGCGTTCGACGAACTTGTAGGGGCCGGAACAGACCGGCTTTGCCGTGACATCGCCGGAAAGGCTTTTGGGCGAGAGCATCATGCCAGCGCGGTCGGTAAGCTGCGAGAGCAGCGTGGCGTCGGGCCGCTTCAGCTTCAGCACCAGCGTCGTGGCGTCCGGCGCCTCGACCTTGTCGACCGAGGCCAGCTCCGATTTGCGCAGCGAGTCCGGCAAGGTCATCGCGCGTTCGAGGTTGGCCTTGGCGGCTTCGGCATTGAAGGCCTCGCCGTCATGGAACTTCGCATCGCTGCGGAGCTTCATCGTCAGCGTCAGGCCGTCGGGGGAGAAGTTCCATTCCGTCGCCAGCCGCGGGACCAGCTTCAGTTCGGGCGTGATGTCGACGAGCCTGTCGCACAGCCCCATGAAGACGATGCGGCCGACGAAGGTGCGTGCCTTGTGCGGGTCGAGCATGTCGGGGTCTTCCTGCAGCCCGATGCGCAGGGTCGAGGGCGCCTGCGAGAGTGCGGGAAGCGTCGCCAGCGCGAGCGCGGCGGCCGAGACTGCAACCTTCAACAGCTTCATGCTTCTCCCCCTTGTGCCGATTGTCAGAACCGCACCCGGCCGGCTCGCTTCGCACCGCCACGCCGAATTCGTTCCTCATGGCACCAACCTGACTCAGAATGGCGGGGCCGTCGATCATGCGCCGCATCAATTCGCAGGCAGCGCTGCCTGATCGAGAGGCAGAGCTGAACGTCGATCGAGCAAGGCCACGACGCATGCCTTCAGGAGGACCGGCGGATGCGGCGATGGCAGTCGCCTCGACACTAATCGGCCGCTAAAACGGCAATCATAGAACCGAGCCGGATGGCCGAGGGAGAGGACCGCATGCTGCTGGGCGTGATTGCCGATGACATGACCGGCGCGACCGATGTCGCGCTGATGCTGAACCGCGCCGGCATGCGGACCGTCCAGGTCATCGGCGTGCCGCCGGCCGGCAGCACGCTGCCGGAGGCCGATGCGGTCGTCGTCGCGCTGAAGTCGCGGACGAATCCGGTGGCCGAGGCCGTCGCGGATTCGCTCGCCGCCTGCGAAGCGCTTTTGAAGGGCGGTGCGCGCCAGATCCTGTTCAAATACTGCTCGACCTTCGATTCCACGGCCGAGGGCAATATCGGCCCGGTGGCAAATGCGCTGGCGGAGCGTCTGGGCGCCGGGCTCGCCATTGTCTGCCCGGCTTTCCCGGCCAATGGCCGCTCGATCTATCAGGGCTATCTTTTCGTCGGCGCCGTGCCGCTGCACGAGAGCTCGATGAAGGACCATCCGCTGACGCCGATGCGCGATTCCAACCTGATGCGTCTGATGGCGGCGCAGGCCGGGACGGAGGTCGGCCTCGTTGACTACGTCACTGTGCTGGCAGGCCCCGCGGCGGTGAAGGCGCGGCTCGCCAAGCTGCAGGCGGACGGCGTCCGCTATGCCGTCACGGACGCCCTGACCAACGAAGACCTGATGACGCTGGGCCATGCGGTGTCCGAGCACGTCCTGCTGACCGGCGGTTCTGGCATCGCCATGGGCCTGCCGCAGAATTTCCGCCGCGCCGGCCTCCTGCCGGAGCGTCCCGGGCCGCGGGAGCTCAAGGCGCCCGCCGGTCGTGCCGGCATCATCTCCGGCAGCTGCTCGACCGCGACGCGCGGCCAGATCAGGGCGGCGCTTGAAGCGGGTTATCCGGCGCTCAAGGTCGATCCCTTCGCGCTGGTCGACGGCAGCCAGGATGCGGCCGGCCTTGCCGCCTGGGCGCTGTCACAGCCGGCCGACAGGCCGTTCCTCATCTACTCCAGCGACGATCCCGCCGAAGTCGCAGCCGTGCAGGGCAAGCTTGGCCGCGAAAGGGCGGGCAGCATCGTCGAGCACGCCTTCGCGGAGGTCGCGCGGCGTCTATCGGAGGGCGGCGTGACGCGGCTGCTCGTCGCGGGCGGCGAGACCTCCGGCGCGACCGTGCTGGGTCTCGGCATCCGCACGCTGGAGATCGGCCCGGAAATCGATCCCGGTGTGCCCTGGACGCGCGTCGTGGACGGACCGGATATGGTCGTGGCGCTGAAATCGGGCAATTTCGGCACGCCGGATTTCTTCCTGAAAGCCTGGAGCCTGCTGCGCTGATGGGAGCAGGCCGACCCGAGAATCCCGGCACGAGAGATCTCTGGCGTTCGAGATGCTCGGGTCAAGCCCGGGCATGACGCAACACGACTGTGCCGACGCGCTTCCGTCAGGGTGCGGCGCGCTCTAGGATCGCACGGCAACCAAGAGGCCCGCATGGATATGGCGTTTCTCGGCGAACTTCTGACGAGCGTGGCCGATCGCGGCCGAGCCCTGATCGGTTTCGAGCGCTTCCTCGGCAATCGCGCCCGTCCGATCGACCGGCTCTGCGAGGATCTGCTTTCCGGCCGGGGCGAGGCCTCCGGGATGGCGTTGGCGCAGGCGGTGCTCGAAGCCTGGCAGCGGCTCGACAAGCCTGGCCGGCTCGCCTTCTTCAACCTGCTGCAGGAGCGCTTCGGGCCGGATCACGACCGGCTCGACAGGGCGATCGAGGCCTATCGCACAAAGCCCGATGCTGCCGCGGTCTCGGCCCTGCATCTTGCTGCTGAGCCGCGCCGGCAGGAGCTGTTGCGCCGCTTGAACCTCGCGCCGGAAGGCACGCCGGTGCTGGTGCGGATGCGCGAGGCGCTGTTCGAGGCGATGGAGACTCAAGCCGACCTCAAGGCGATCGACGACGATTTCCGCCACCTCTTCGGTTCCTGGTTCAACCGCGGCTTCCTCGTCCTGCGCCGCATCGACTGGCGCACGCCCGCGAATGTGCTGGAGAAGATCATCCGCTACGAGGCGGTGCACGAAATCCAGGGCTGGGACGATCTCAGGCGCCGGCTCGAGCCGGCCGACCGGCGCTGCTTCGCCTTCTTCCATCCGCAGCTCGTCGATGAGCCGCTGATCTTCGTCGAGGTGGCGCTCACGACGGATATTCCGCGCAGCATCGGAGAGGTGCTCCAGCCAGAGCGCGAGGTCCTGCCGGCGCAGGCGGCGACGACGGCGGTTTTCTATTCGATCTCGAACTGCCAGGAAGGCCTGCGCGGCATCTCTTTCGGCAATTTCCTGATCAAGCAGGTCGCCGAGGACCTGAGGCGCGAGCTGCCAGGCCTCGACACCTTCGTCACCCTCTCGCCTGTGCCGGGCTTCGCCCGCTGGCTCGCCGGCGTCGCGGCCGAACCCGGCGATGTTGCGCTCACCAACGAGGAGCGCTCCGAGCTTGCCCGGCCCGCCGGCGAGACCATCTCGCTCGACGATGCGACGAAGGCACGCCGCGACAAGCTGCTCGGCCAGATGACCGCGGAATACCTGCTGCGGGCACGCACGGCCTCGGGCCGGGTCATCGACCCCGTCGCGCGCTTCCATCTCGGCAACGGGGCGCGGCTGGAGCGCATCAATGTCAGCGGCAATCTCTCTGCGCGGGGCCTGCGCGAGTCGCATGGCGTGATGGTGAACTACCGCTACGACCTCGACGACATCGAGACCAATCACGAGGCCTTCGCCACCCGCAACACGGTCGTGGCCTCATCCAGTGTGCGCAAGCTCCTGCGCCCGGCGACGAGTTGAGCGCGATGCAGACCCCGTCAGCCCTCATCCTGAGGAGCCGCGTCAGCGGCGTCTCGAAGGATGCTCCAGGAGGCTCCGCAGCCATCTGGACCATCCTTCGAGACGGCCCTGCGGGCCTCCTCAGGATGAGGGCTGCACATAAACGACGCTGACACGGAAACGCCTGAAAGGACCCGAAATCATGGGCAATCACCTGTTCGACCTGATCCGCTCGCGCATGCCGGCGCCGGATGCGCTCTTCGCCGAGCTCGATGACAGCAGGCGCTTCTCCTATGGCGACATGCTTGCCGTCTCCGCCCGCTTCGCCAATGCGCTCGTCGAGCTCGGCGTAAAGCCAGGGGACCGCGTGGCTGTTCAAGTCGAGAAGAGCTTCGAGGCGCTGATGCTCTATCTCGGGACGGTGCGGGCGGGCGCGATCTTCCTGCCGCTCAATACCGCCTACACCCCCGCCGAGATCGAGTACTTCCTCGGCGATGCCGAGCCTGCGGTCTTCGTCTGCGATCCCGCGAAGGCCGAAGCGCTACGTCCCTATGCCGAGAAGGCCGGCGCGAAGCTGGAGACGCTCGGGGTCGGCAATGGCAGCCTGCTCGACAAGGCCAATACGGCTTCGGCCACCTTTGCCGATGTCTCGCGCGGGCCGGACGACCTTGCCGCCATTCTCTACACCTCCGGCACGACCGGCCGTTCCAAGGGGGCGATGCTCAGCCACGACAATCTGTCGTCCAATGCGCTGGCGCTGGTCGACTACTGGCGCTTCGGCAAGGGCGACGTCCTGCTGCACGCCCTTCCGATCTTCCACACGCACGGCCTCTTCGTCGCGACGAATGTGATCCTCCTCGCCGGCGCCTCGATGATCCTGTTGCCGAAATTCGATCCGGATCAGGTCTTCAAGTACCTGCCGCAGGCGACGAGCATGATGGGCGTGCCGACCTTCTATGTTCGGCTCTTGCAGGATGCCCGCCTGACAAAGGAAGCGACGAAGCATATGCGCCTGTTCGTCTCCGGCTCGGCTCCCCTGCTGGCCGAGACGCATCGGGAGTGGAGTGCCCGCACCGGCCACGCCATCCTCGAGCGCTACGGCATGACCGAGACCAACATGAACACCTCGAACCCTTATGAGGGGGATCGGGTAGCCGGCACGGTCGGCTTCCCGTTGCCGGGCGTCTCGGCGCGCGTGGTCGATCCCGAGACGGGCAAGGCGCTGGCTGCCGACGAGATCGGCATGATCGAGGTCAAGGGCCCGAACGTCTTCAAGGGCTACTGGCGCAATCCCGAGAAGACCAAGGCGGAGTTCCGCCCTGACGGGTTCTTCATCACCGGTGACCTCGGCAAGATCGACCCCGCCGGCTATGTCCATATCGTCGGGCGCGGCAAGGACCTGATCATCACCGGCGGCTACAACGTCTATCCGAAGGAAGTCGAGACCGAGATCGACGAGATGCCGGGCGTAATCGAGAGCGCAGTCATTGGCGTGCCGCATCCGGATTTCGGCGAGGGCGTGACCGCGGTCGTCGTCGCCAAACCCGGCGCCGACATCACCGCCCAGGCCATTGCCAAGGCGCTCGAGCAGCGGCTTGCCAAGTTCAAGCAGCCCAAGCAGGTCTTCGTCGTGCCCGAGCTGCCGCGCAACACCATGGGCAAGGTCCAGAAGAACCTGCTGCGCGAGCAGTACAAGGACATCTACGCCAAGCAGCTGAAGGCGGGGGAGTAACGGCCCGCACCGTCATTCTCGGGCGAAGCGCAGCTTCGACCCGAGAATCTCATGCAGGATGAGGCGCTTCTCTTTCCAGAGATGCTCGGGTCAAGCCCGAGCATGACGCTTGGTTGAAACGGCTCACAACAGCGCGGGTACACCGAGTTCGATCGTGTCGCCATCGGCGGGAATGCGCAGGCGCTGCATGTCGACGCCGCGCTCCTTCGCTGCCTTCCGCAAGGCAGCCCGCGTCACCGTGGCGTGGTCGAGCGCTTCCATATGCGTCGCGATCACGGTCGCGCGCGGGAAGGCGTCGGCGACATCGAGCGTCTGCTCGTCGTCCATCACGATCAGGGTGTTGTCCCACATCGCGCCGCAGGAATGCGTGACGATGATGTCCGGGCCGGTCGCGGCCACGGCGTCGCGCAGCGGCGGATAGAGCACGCTGTCGCCGCACCAGTAGATGGTCGGCTCGCCCGGCGCTTCGAAGCTGAGCCCCATCACCGGCCCCATCGTCTCGACGACCGCGCCGGTGCCGTGCTGGGCCGGATGCCGTTTCAGCACGATCGAGCCCAGCCTGACGAAGCAGTCGATCGCGGTGATCGAGGAGAAGCCCGCCTGCGCGATCGCCGCCTCGTCGCCGGGCTGGCAGATGACCGGCAGGTTCTTCGGGATGCGCTGTTTGGCGATGTCGTCGAAATGGTCGGCATGGAGATGCGAGACGATCACCGTGTCGACGCCGGCAAGGATGTCCTCGATCGGCTCGGGCAGGTCGACCATCGGGTTCTGCGAGCGTCCGGTAAAGGAGCGGCGGCTGTGCCGCGGGCCGAAATCGGGGTCGATCAGGAAGGTCCTGCCGCCATAGTCGAGTTTCAGCGTCGCGTTGCGGAGAAGTTTGAGCTTCATATCCGTCGGCTCCTCGGGCATCGGACCGAAAAGTGGAATGCACTTTTCGAAAGATCCGATGTTAGGACAAAGAGCTGGATCGCCACTTTGCGTCCGAATAGGACGCGTGGCGATCTAGTCTCGGGGCGGGCATTGTTCCGCATCCCGACACGGTGAGACCAGTTCGGATTTGTGAAGCTCTTCCCACGTTCGCGTGAGGTATCAGGCTGGCGCAAACTGGCCATAAGGTACGCTCCGGCGCGCGGTGCGCAGCGCGCTCGCCCACCAGTGGAGCTGCGCCAGCATCGTCGCCATCGCCTGTTCGGTACGGTCGGCGTTGAGCAGGCCGCCCTCCGCATCGAAGCGGCTCCAGACATCCGCGAAGGCGACGCCGTCGCGTATCGGCGCGGCGTGCAGCTCTCCGAAGACGAGGCGCAGTTGCTCGACGGCGCGCAGGCCGCCGGAGATGCCGCCATAGGAGACGAAGCCGACCGGCTTGCCGCGCCATTCCGGCCCGACCGCGTCGATCAGGAACTTCAGGATCGCCGGATAGCCGCGATTGTATTCGGGTGTGACCACGACGAAGCCGTCTGCCCAGTCGATGACCTGCCGGAGTTCTTCGAGGGCAGGGTGCTTGCCGCTGACATGGCGCGGCGGCAGGTCGATGTCGCCGGGATCGACGACGGCAAGGTCGAAGGGGCCGTCACCCTCGATCTGCGATATCGCCCAGCCGGCGACCTTGTCGCAGAAGCGGCCTTCGCGGCTGCTGCCATAGATCAGGGCGAGCCTGATCCTCGTATCGACCTTCTGGTGCATGGAAACGCTCCGGTTTGCATCACGGGAGCAGGGCTTATAGAACCTCAAGTAAGGTTAAGGTCAAGAGGTGTTTCCGATGTCCCAGCATTGGTCCTTGCCGGGCGAGCTCAGCGTCGGCGACGTCGCGCGCCGCAGTGGCCTCGCCGTCTCGGCGTTGCATTTCTACGAGGCGGAAGGGCTGATCCGCAGCCATCGCACGCCGGGCAACCAGCGCCGCTACCCGCGCGAAGTGCTGCGCCGGGTCGCGATCATCAAGGTGGCGCAGCGCGCCGGCATTCCGCTGAAGACCATCGGCGAGGCCTTCAAGGCTCTGCCGCAGGAGCGCACCCCGACCGTCGCCGACTGGACGCGGCTCTCATCAGCCTGGAAGGCGGAACTCGAGCGCCGCATCGACCGACTGACGCGGCTGCGCGATCATCTCAATGGCTGCATCGGCTGCGGCTGTCTGTCGGTTCGAGACTGCCCGCTGCACAATCCGCTCGACCGGCTGGGCGAAGAGGGGCCGGGTCCGCGCCTCCTCGATCCGGATTGAGAGGTGCCGGAAAGCGCGCCTGTGACTTTGTGCGGAAACACGCCGTCGTCGCTCCGGGCCGAGCCCGGAATGACGTTGAGGAGGGGTGAGCTAGAAGCTCAGTCCGCCTTGTAGAGCGTATCGAGCGGCAGGCGTGCGACATCGGCCATCAGTTGGACAAAGCCTTTCGCCTGCAGTGCGGCGGTGGCCTTGCCCTTCTCCGCCGTCGCGAGGCTGGCGTCGCCGACCGCGCCGGAGCGGTTCACGTCCTGCGCCATCCAGGCGAAGGCATGCGGGCCGGTCGGCCGCAGATGCGTGTAGCCTTCCTCGGCCATCGTCACCGTATGCGGCTTGAAATACTCGGCCTTGCTCATATCGACGAGGTCCGGCCGGAAATGCAGCATCAGAGAGGTCTCGACATCGCCGCCATGGATGCCGTGGCGGATATCGAGCTCGCCATAGAGCCCGTCGGGCAGGCCGAAGGACATCCAGGCGGTGCAGATGGCGAGCATGCCGTGGCCGACGCGCAGCTCCCGCGCGACGATCTTCATCGGGTCGACATTGCCGCCATGCGAGGTGATCAGCACGAGCTTGCGGAAGCCCGCCCGCTTCACGCTCTCGCCGATCTCGATCCAGGAGCGGATCGCGCTCTCCCAGCCGATCGTCAGCGTTCCCGGCGAGTGCAGATGCTCGTTCGACTTGCAGACCGCCTGAGTAGGCAGGACGAGCACGTCGAGATCGGCCGGCACCAGCGGCATCGCCTCGGCCAGCATCGCGTTCATGACGGTGGTGTCGACCGAAACCGGCAGGTGAGGGCCGTGCTGCTCGATCGCAGCCAGCGGCAGCACCGCAACGGTGCGCTCGGGCGAGAGCACGGCGAAATCGGAACTCTTCAGGTCGCCCCAGAAACGTGCGGTCATGATCAGGCCTGTCAGGAGCCGGCGCGATTGCCTCGTTTCTGTGCAGAAACCCGGTGGCGCGGCGTTGCATTGTCCCGCCGTCCTATCGCATGGGATAAGGAGACGGGCCAGTGGCCGGTCCGGCGGCAGGCGCAGGGGAGATATCGAGATGACGACGATGAAATATCGCGTGAACCGGCGCGCCGCGCTCGGCCTGATCGGCGGTTCGACCGCATCCCTGCTCATCCCCGTGCCGGGCGCGCGCGTCAATGCGCAGACGCTCGACAAGGTCAGCTACCAGACCAATTGGCGTGCCCAGACCGAGCATGGCGGCTTCTATCTGGCCGCGACCAACGGCATCTACAAGAAATACGGCATCGAGGTCGACATTAGACCCGGCGGCCCGCAGCAGAACCCGACCCAGCTTCTGCTCGGCGGCCGCGTCGACATGATCATGGGCAATTCGCTGGAGGCGTTGAGCTTCGCGCAGGAGAACCTGCCCTTCCTCTGCATCGCCTCGATCTTCCAGAAGGACCCGCAGGTCCTGATTTCGCATCCCGGCCAGGGCAACGACACGCTCGCCGACCTCAAGGACAAGCCGATCCTGATCGGCGCGCAGGCCCGCGTCGGCTTCTGGCCGTTCCTGAAGCTGAAGTTCGGCTATCGCGACGAGCAGATCCGCCCCTACACCTTCAACATGGCGCCGTTCCTGGCCGACAAGAAGATCTCGCAGCAGGGCTTCCTGTCCTCCGAGCCCTTCGTCATCCGCAAGGCGGGCGTCGAGCCGGTCGTCCATCTTCTCGCCGATGCCGGCTTCGAGAACTACAACACCACCATCACGATCTCCCGGAAGATGGCGCAGGAGAAGAAGGAGCTGGTGCAGCGCTTCGTCGACGCGACGCTCGAGGGCTGGGCCGAATACATGAAGGGCGGCCCCGGCATCGCCGCCGCCAACGCCCGGATCCTGAAGGACAATCCCGACATGGATCAGGAGAAGATCGACTACGCCCTCAAGGTGATGAACGAGCGCGGCATCGTGCTGTCCGGCGACGCGCTGACGCTCGGCATCGGTGCGATGACCGATGCGCGCTGGGCGAGCTTCGCCAAGACGATGACCGAGGCCGGGGTGATCCCCGCCGGTGTCGACGTCAGGAAGGCCTACAGCCTGGAATTCGTGAACAAGGGCATCGGCAAGGCCTGAGATGCGTCATGCCCGGGCTTGACCCGGGCATCTTGGAAACCAGTGCCTTCTCGTCCTGAGATTCTCGGGTCTGCGCTGCGCTTCGCCCGAGACTGACGGCTTTCGTAAATGGATCATCAGGCTTTGGACACAGCCTATCTGAGCACACCCAAGGACAAGGATGGCGCCGCTGCCCCGCTGGTGGCGGTCCGGCAGGTCTCGAAGCGCTTCGCCAACGGCACGCTCGCCGTCCGCGATGTCGATCTCGAACTCGGGGCAGGGCAGTTCATCAGCCTGCTCGGCCCCTCCGGCTGCGGAAAGTCGACGCTGCTGCGCATGATCGCGGGCCTCGGCGCGCCGAGTTCGGGCACGATCACCTGGTCCGGTGAAACGGGTGCCGCGCAGGGAAGTGCCGGCCATGGTGCGCGCGATCTCGGCTTCGTCTTCCAGGATCCGACGCTGATGCCCTGGGCGAACGCGCTGGCCAACGTCATGCTGCCGCTGAAGCTCAAGGGCGTCCCGCGGGCAGAAGCCGAGGCGCGCGCGGCCGAGATGCTGGCGCTGGTCGGACTCAAGGGCTTCGAGAAATCCTATCCGCGCGAACTCTCGGGCGGCATGAAGATGCGCGTCTCGATCGCCCGTGCGCTGGTGATGCGCCCGAAGATCCTGCTGATGGACGAGCCTTTCGCGGCGCTCGACGAGATTACCCGGCACCGCCTCAACGACGACCTGCTGGAACTCTGGTGGCGCGAGCGCTTCACAGCCGTCTTCGTCACCCATTCGGTGTTCGAGTCGGTCTATCTCTCGCAGCGGATCGTGGTGATGGCAGCCAGGCCGGGCCGGGTCATGGCGGACCTGTCCGTCGAGGCTGACTATCCGCGCGACGAACTCTTCCGAACCTCCGGCGAATACGCCCATCTCTGCCGCGTCGCCTCCACCAAGCTCAAGGAGGCGATTGGCCGATGAGCGCGCCCGTCGAAACGCTGGTGTCGGACGGCACCGACGCGCAGGCGCTGCCCGTGGCCGCGGCCGAGGCACGCATTCTCGGCCTGCCGGTCAGCGTCTGGCCGCGTATCCTCGCCCCGCTCGCGATCGGTGTGATCGTACTGGCAATCTGGGAATCCGCGGTCCGCTGGAACGAGATTCCGTCCTATGTCCTGCCCGGGCCGATCCTGGTCGGCCAGACGCTGGTCGCGGACTGGGGCACGCTCTCCGGCTCGCTCTGGGTAACGCTGAAGATCACCTTCATGGCGCTGGCCGCGGCGATCGTCGTTGGCGTCACGCTCGCCGTTCTGTTCAGCCAGTCGAAATGGCTGGAGATGGCGCTTTTGCCCTATGCGGTGATCCTGCAGGTCACGCCGATCGTCGCCATCGCCCCGCTGATCATCATCTGGGCCAATGATATCGACCTGTCGCTGCTGATCTGCGCCTGGATCGTCGCCTTCTTCCCGATCCTGTCCAACACCATACTCGGGCTGAATTCGGCCGACCATAACCTCGTCAACCTGTTCGAACTCTACGGCGCCTCGCGCTGGCAGACGATGCGCTATCTCAAGCTTCCCGCGGCTTTGCCCTATTTCCTGGCGGGGCTGAAGATCTCGGGCGGCCTCGCGCTGATCGGCGCTGTCGTGGCGGAGTTCGTCGCGGGGACGGGCGGCAGTGCCTCGGGCCTGGCCTATCGCATCCTGGAGGCGGGCTATCAGCTCAAGATCCCGCGCGTCTTCGCAGCCCTGGTCATGATCTCGCTGTCGGGCATCGCGATCTTTCTTGCGACGAGCCTGATTTCGTACCTGCTGCTGCACCGCTGGCACGAAAGCGCGATCCGGCGCGAGAACTGACGCCGGTCTGCCAGATAAGCCGTCGGATTCCGGCTGTCATTGCATGGAGCGTGGCTTCCGAGCCTTGCTCGCAATCACGCGCAGCTCCGCTAGACGAAATAGGCGAGCTTGCGGTCGGCCTGCAGCGCGTCGATCTCGCGCAGGCCGGCCTCCGAATAGCCGGCGGCGACGCGCTGCGGTTCGGGTGGAGCGGCGACCGGCTCCTCGAAGGAGAGGTCGTCGTCGAGGAGATGCACGGTTCCGATGCGGGTCTCCGGAGCGGCCTGGTCGTTGAGCTGGTACGGAGCTGACGGCTCGTCTGATGCGGCAGCGCTTGCATCGCGATAGCTTCGGCGCGCCATCGGCCGGGACGGCGCCGCCGTCATGCCTTGCTCGGCGGCCGCGGCCATGATCTCGAAGCTGGTGCTCGGCTCTCGCGAAATCTCGCCGAAGGCGCGCAGGCTTGAATCCAGCATGGCGATGGTGTCGGAAATCTTGTCGATCCGCTGGACGAGCCCGTCGACGACGGCGATCGCGGTCGAGATATCGGCAGAGTGCTGATCGAGCTTGTCGCAGAGCCCCTCGTCGGCGCCGGCTTCGCGCAGTTCCCAGGCCGCCTCCTGGATGTTTTCCGTGGCGGCGATAACGGTGCCGGCCGCCTGTTCGATCCGGACGGCGAGCCCCGACGAACGTATGTCAGCCTTGCCGCTCACGCGCTCCAGGTCGCTGCGCAGATCGCTGATCAGGGCAGCGGCTTCGATCAGGTTGGTTTCGCGGCTGGTCTCCTGCACGCCGAGCCCGACGACGCGCTCGATCCGGTGGATTGCACCGAGCAGTTGGAGCGTATCGGCCTGGCGGTTGCGCTTGGCGTATTCCGTCATGAACCAGCGGCCGCGCGACGTCTCCATGACCGCGGCTTCAATCGCCTCGTAGTCAGCCTGGCTCAGCGGTGTCAGCGAGCGCGGTTCGCCCATGACCATTCTGCCTTCGGTGGACCGGCCGAATCAGCGGCGGTCGGGATGTTCAGGGAGCGAGGCTGCTCCACGATTGCTTAAGAAATTGCTGCATCCGGCGGCGCCGTGAGCCGGGCTCTCGGGGAAACGCCCAATTCTATGGCCCTTTGGCAACGCTTTCCGGCGGAAGCGCCCCGGACGTTGCCCTGTGCTTGCCAAGTGCCCTGGTCACGGCAATACAGGGTTGAAGGGGTAGATTTCGGCGCGAGAGACCGGTGTTGCGCAGCCGCGAGGCTGTCCCGGGCAGGGCAAGGGACGTCACAGCGACATGGCGAGCGTTGATACCGCCGAACCGCAGGCGACCATCCGCTCCGATGCCGGGACGGTCGCGGTGGCGCTTGCCGGTTCCTGGAGCGCCGATCGTGCTCCGCGCATCGAAGAGCTGACCGCGGAGATCGTCCAGCATCTGCCGCAGGCCCGACATGTCCGGATCGATCTCTCCGGCGTCACCCGTCTCGATACGCTCGGCGCCTATGTCCTCAACCGCCTGAAGGCGCGCCGGGCGCGGGATGGCGCAGCCATCGAAATCGTCAGCGACAAGCCCGAGCACACCATCCTGCTCGCGGAGGTCCACGTCCATGACAAGGATCAGCAGGCGCCGCATCGGCATTTCCGCGTGGTCGACATCCTGGTCGATATCGGCGAGGCGATCGTGCGCTTCGGCCGCGACATGGTCGGCGGCGCCATGTTCCTTGGCGAGGTTGTGGTTGGCTCCATCGGCGTCGTCCTTGGTCCGCGCAAGTTCCGTGGGCCGTCTCTCGTCAATCAGATCGAGCTGATCGCCTTCAACGGCGCGCCGATCATCATGCTGATCTCGTTCCTTGTCGGGTGCATCGTCGCGCAGCAGGGCATCTTCCAGCTTCAGCAGTTCGGCGCCGCGGCTTTCGTGGTCAACCTGACCGGCATCCTGATCCTGCGCGAGCTCGCCGTGCTCCTGACGTCGATCATGATCGCCGGCCGCTCCGGCTCGGCTTTCACTGCCGAGATCGGCTCGATGAAGATGCGCGAGGAGATCGACGCCCTGCGCGTGATGGGTCTCGATCCGATCGAGGTGCTGGTCGTGCCGCGCATTCTCGCCCTGATCATCTCGCTGCCGATCCTGACCTTCATCTCGGCCATGGCCGGCCTCGTCGGCGCCGGCCTCGTCGCCTGGCTCTACGGCGGTATCGGCGTCGATACCTTTCTCGCCCGGCTGCAGTCGGTGATCACCTGGAAGCACTTCGCCGTCGGCCTGATCAAGGCGCCCTTCATGGCCTTCGTCATCGGGCTGATCGCTTCGATCGAGGGGCTGGCGGTCCAGGGCTCGGCGGAGTCGCTCGGCCGCCAGGTCACGGCTTCGGTGGTGAAGGCGATCTTCATGGTCATCGTCGTCGACGGTCTTTTCGCCATGTTCTTCGCGTCGATCGAGTTCTGACGATGGCTTTCTCCGGCAAATCTCCGGTGCATGCGGCGCAGCCGGGTTCACCCGCGGCCGAACCGCAGGCGGACGAGGCCGACGCGGTGATCCGGGTGCGCAACCTCAAGGTCGCCTTCGGTGAGAAGGTGATCATGGACGGGCTCGATCTCGACGTGATGCGCGGCGAGATCCTCGGCTTCGTCGGCGGTTCGGGGCAGGGCAAATCCGTGCTGACCCGCACGATCCTCGGCCTGGTCCAGAAGGCGCGGGGAACCATCGAGGTCTTCGGCGAGAACGTCGATACGCTGACGCCGCAGCGCCGCCGCGTGCTCGAGCGCCGCTCCGGCGTTATGTTCCAGCAGGGCGCGCTGTTCTCGGCGCTGACAGTGAAGCAGAATATCCAGGTGCCGATGCGCGAATATCTGCATCTCTCGCCCGATCTGCTCGACGAACTGGCGATGGTGAAGCTCGATCTCGTCGGCCTGCCGCTCGACGCCGCCGACAAGGCTCCCTCCGAGCTTTCGGGCGGCATGATCAAGCGGGCAGCGCTCGCCCGGGCGCTTGCGCTAGACCCTGAGATCGTCTTCCTCGACGAGCCGACATCGGGGCTGGACCCGATCGGCGCGGCCGAGTTCGACGACCTCATCATGACGCTGAAGAAGACTCTCGGGCTCACCGTCTTCATGGTGACCCATGATCTCGACAGCCTGTATCATGCCTGCGACCGAATCGCCGCGCTGGCGGACAAGAAGGTGATCGCGGTTGGCCCGCTTGGGACGATGTTGGCCTCGGAGCATCCGTGGCTGAAGGCGTATTTCGGTGGCGAGCGCGCCATGGCCCGGCTGCCGGCCGGGGAACGGGAACGAAACGACTAGGCATGGAATCGCGCGCCAATTACGCACTCGTCGGTCTCTTCACGCTCGCGGTCCTGGCTGCGGCCTTCGGCTTCGTCTACTGGTTCAACAGCGGCGGGTCAGGGCGCAGGGAGAGCGTCCGGGTCATCTTCACCGGCACGGTGACCGGCCTCGGCCGTGGGTCGAGCGTGCTGTTCAACGGCCTGCGCGTCGGCGAGGTCACCAGTATCGAGCTGCAGCCGGACGATCCACGCCGCATCTACGCCGTCATCCAGGTCGCCAGCACGACGCCGTTGCGCGAGGACACCCGCGCCCGCATCGAGGCGCAGGGCCTGGCCGGCGTGGTCGCCTTGCAGCTCATCGGCGGCGCTCCGGACGCTCCGGTCCTCACCGCCAAGCCTGGCGAGCCGATGCCGACGATCATCGCCGAGCGCTCGGAGCTGCAGGACATCATCGAGACCGTGCGCAACGTCGCGCAGAAGGCCGACACGATGCTCACCTCGCTCGACGGGCTGATCAAGCAGAATGCCGGTCCGCTCAACAACACCGTCCGCAATGTCGAGAAGTTCTCGGAGGCCCTGGGCAAGAACTCCGACGGGCTCGACAAGCTGATGGCCGGCTTCAGCAATATCGCCGAGACGATTCAACCGCTCTCGCAGCGGCTTCAGACACTGAGTGAGGAGCTGACCGGGGTGGTGCGCTCGGTCGATCGGCAGAAGGTCGCGGCCATCATCGAGAACATCGACAAGTTCACGGGCGCGCTCGGCGGTTCGAGCGCCGACGTTGCGAAGGTCGTCAAGGACGCCGCCTCGATCTCCGCCAAGCTCGACAAGGCGGCCGACCAGATCGAGGGCGTATTGAAGGCGGCGCAAGGCTTCCTCAACGCCGGCTCGGGCGGGGAGGGGCGCAGCGCCTTCCAGGAGGTCGCCGACGCCGCCAAATCGATGCGCGTGCTCGCCGACAATCTCGACAAGCGCACCGCCGAGATCACGGCCGGTATCACCCGCTTCACTGGGCCGGGGCTGCGAGATGTCGAAAGCCTGGCCGCGGACGGCAAGAAGACCCTGACCGAAATCAACCGGACATTGCGCAATTTCGAGCGCAACCCGCAGCAACTCATCTTCGGCGGCAAGCCGCCGCTCCCGCAATACAATGGATCCCGCTAAGCGATGACGATCGAGGCAGCGCTCTTCCCGGCGACGAAGGCTCGCCTCACGGCCCTCATGCTGGCGGCCGGCGCCATGCTTGCGGGCTGCGGCGGTACGACGCCGACGACCTTCGACCTCTCGGCGCCGAGCGGCTTCGGCAAGGTCGGAGGCTCGCGTGCTGTGATGGTCGTGGCCGAGCCGACCACGGTGCAGGCGCTCGATTCCGACCGGGTCATCGTCAGGGATACGAGCGGGGCCCTTTCCTTCGTCGGCGGGGCGCAGTGGGCCGACCGTATCCCCGCGCTGGTGCAGGCACGGCTCATCCAGACCTTCGAGAACGCCAGCCGTATCGGCTCCGTTTCGGCGCCCGGCCAACGCATTCAGCCTGACGTGCTGCTCAACACCAACATCCGCAGCTTCAACATCGATGCCGCAAGCGGGACGGCGGTGGTTGAGATCACGGCCCGCATCGTCGGCGATCAGAGCGGCAAGATCCAGCGCGCACGCCTGTTCTCCGCCCGCGTGCCGGCCAGCTCGGTCGACGGAGCGGGCGCGGCGCAGGCGCTCGACCGGGCGCTTTCGCAGGTGCTGATCGAGATCGTGCGCTGGGCGCGTTGAGGCGATCCTCGGCTCGCCTGGAGTGAGCCGCCGACATCCTGCGCAGACCCTTCCAATGCAGAAAGGCCGCCCTCTCGGGCGGCCTTTCTCGTTCCAGTCCGCAGGGATGCGGCAGCTTACTCGAAGCGGCCGCTGGCATGCGCCAGCATGGTGTAGACCTTGCCGGTTTCCGAGGTCAGGTAGGTTTTGGCCACCATCGAGTCTCGGTCGTCCTTGGCCGCTTCGCCGAGCAGGCGCTCGAACTCGTCGATGTAGCGGTCGACCGTCTCCTTGAACTCCGGGTCGCGCCGGTACTTGCGGCGGATGTCGTCGAAGGTCTGCTGACCCTGGAGCGTGTAGAGCCGGCGGGTGAAGACGTTGCGCTCGCCGCGCTTGTAGCGATCCCACAGCTCGACGGCGGCGTCATGGTCGATCATCCGCGCGATATCGACGGAGAGCGAGTCGAGCTTCTCGATCGAATGGGTCGTCGGCTTGCTGGGTTCCGGCTGCTTGTCCTCGCGCGAGGCGCGGCTGAGCAGGTCCGAGAGCCAGCCGGCCTTGGCGGGCTGCTGCGTCGTCGCCTCGGGCTGCCGGCGAGCGGCCTCCTGAGCCGGAGCCGGGCGGCTCGGCGCAGGAGTGGGCTCGCTGCGGGGCTCCGCGCGAGGCGTGGCGGCGCGCGCCGTCTCGGCCGAGGCATCGAGCGAGGGGCGCAGCAGAGGTTCCGCGGCCGCCGGCTTCGGCTGCGGCGCCGGCGTGAAGGCCGGAGCCGACTGCGGGGCCGGGGCAGGGGCGGCGGCGACCGTGGCCTTGCGGCTGACGACGGCATCGATCGGCAGCGAGACGTCGCCGCGCCGGCCGGAACGCGTCACGATCTCGGTGAGATCGTTCAGCGCCTTGATCTGCTCGGCCACGACACGGCGCATGGCAGAGGTCGATTCCTTTGCCTCCTGCGGCAGCTCGAGCACGCCGCGCTTCATTTCCGCCCGCGTTGCCTCCAGCTCGCGCTGGATGTCGCCGGTGATGCCGCGCATGTCCTGCGCCGCCTTCTGGAAGCGGTCGGTCACCTTGGCGAGCTCGCCGCTGATCTCGGTCGAGACCTGGGCATAGGCCGAGCGCAGGGCTTCCGCCGTGAGCTCGCGCTCCTTGCCGGTCGCAGCGCGGATCGTCTCGAACTGCTGGGCGATGGCGCTCGTCGTCGATTCGGCGGAGTCGGAGAGCACGGTGCCGATCTGGCGGGCCCGCGCCTCGGCGCTGCCAAGCGACTCGTCGATCAGCGAGGCGAAGGAGCGGGTGATCGCCTCGACATCATCGGTGCGGTTGGCGATCAGCCCATGGAGCTGCTCCAGCGCATCGCGGCGCTCGGCCAGCGCCTTGCCGACGCGGGCTTCGATCTGCTCGAGACGGCCGGCAACGGCGTTGAGCGCCGCGGAGCTGGCCTGCGTCGCCTCGCTGAGCGAGGTGCCGCGATCGTCGAGCTGCCCGATCAGCGCCGTCGTCTCGCGCAGCGTGCCTTCCGAGAAGCTCTTCAGCTCGGCGATCTGCGCCGTGACCTGCTGCGAGGCGTTGCCGGCCTCCGTCATCACGGTGCCGATCACGTTCTGCAGCTCGCCGACGCGGGTCGACAGGCTGTTCTCGACGGCGGCCAGGTTCTTGTTCGCGCCGTTGACGATCTGCTGCATCAGCTTGTTGGCTTCGCCGAGGCGTCCGAGCATGCCGCCCAGCTCCTCGCGCAGCTGCTCGTTCGTGCCGACCAGTGCCTCGACCGACTGCTTCGAGCCGGCTTCGAGCGTCTCGCGCAGCGCGTTGGACGAGGCCTCGACCGCATTGGCGATGGCCGCGCCGCGGTCTCGCAGCCCGGCGACGATGGCGTTGCCGCGGCTTTCGAGCGCACGCACCACCGATTCGCCGACCGTGGCGAACTCGGCAGCCAGCGCTTCACCACGCTCATTCAACGCCTCGACGGCACCATTGCCCTTGGCGTCGAAGACTGCGCGCAGCGCCTCGACCCGTTCGTCGAGCGACTGGGTCAGCGTTTCGCCCTGCTGCCCGAGGGCCGTCACGAGACCGGTGCCCTTCGCATCGAAGACCGCGCGCAGCGTCTCGACGCGCTCGTCGAGCGACTGGGTGATCGTCTCGCCCTGGCGGCCGAGCACCTCGACGAGGCCGTGGCCCTTGGCGTCGAATGCGGTCCGCAGCGCGTCCGTCTGCTCCTCCAGGGAGTGCGCGATTGCCACACCCTGGCGTTCGAGCGCGGTGACGATGCCGCTGCCCTGATCTTCGAAGATCGTGCGCAACTGCTCGGCCCGCTGGTCGAGCGCGCCGGAGATGGCGTCGCCGCGGCGGCCGAGCGCGGCCACGATGCCGAGTCCACGGTCGTCGAACAGCGTGCGCAGCTGCTCGGCCCGCTCGGTGAGCGCGGCCGCAATGGCTTCGCTCTGCTGGGCGAGCGACGAGACCATGCCGTTGCCCTGGTTGTCAAAGAGCGCACGCAGCTCTTGCGCCCGCTCGGACAATGTTGCCGCGATGGCCTCGGAGCGTCCCTGCAGCGTCGTCGCGATTTCATCGCCACGGCTGTCGAGCGTGTGCGAGACGGTGTCCAGCCGGTTGACGACGCGCTCCTCGAAGCGCGCGACGCTCTGGTCGAGCGTGTCGGCGATCTGCAGGGCGCGGCCACCGAGCGTGGCGTTGATGCTGTCGGCCTTGTCGCTGAGCGTGCGGGTCAGCGACTCGCTCTTCGAGGTGACGACCTCGCCGATCTCGTCCGCCTTTGCCGCGAGCRCCCGGGTGACCTCGCGGCCGCCCTCGGCCAGGACGCGGGCGATGTCGACCGTGCGCTCCACCAGCGCCTCGTTGAGGGCCGTGGCCCGCGAGCCGAGGCTGCCGTCGATGCGGGCGATCAGGCTGTCGAGCGTGCCGGCGATCTCGGCGCTCTTGGCGCCCGAGCGGTCCTCGAACAGCTTGATCTGGCCTTCCATCGCGTCCGCCGCCTCGCGGGTGCGGCTGGCGAGGAGTTCGGCGGCTTCGAGGGCGCGCGTGCCGACCTTGTCGGCCAGCGAGACGCCGTCCTCGGAGATCAGCTTCTCGACCTGGGCGATGCCGCTGTGCAGCGCTTCGGTCAGATCGCGGGCATCGCCCGAGATCTTGGCGGTGAGCGCACCGCCCTGGATGAGGATCAGGTCCTCGAAGGCGCTCAGGCGTGCGCCGAGCGCCGTCTCGACTTCGCGGCCCTGCGTGTCGAAGAGCGTGGCGAGGGCCGACAGGCGGGCGCCGAGCGCGGTGTCGATATCGCGGCCCTGCGTGTCGAACAGCGTGGACAGCGACGCCATGCGCGAGCCGAGAGCGGTCTCGATCTCCCGGCCACGCTCGTCGAAGAGGCGGGTCAGCGCGTCGTGGCGCACCGCCAAGGCTTCGGTCAGAGCCTGGGCGCGGCCCTCGACCGAGCGCAGCATCGACTCGGCGTTGGCGGAAAGGGCTTCGTTGACACGTCCGCCCTGCTGGGTGAGCGCCATCACGATCTCGCGGCCGGTGCCGGCGAGCATGGTGCGCGCGTCCTCGGCATGGACCGTGAAGGTGTCGCGCAGGCCCTGCGTCGCCTCGACGACGCGGTCGGCGACATGGCGGCCGTCGACATTGATCGTCTCGGTGAGCGTGCGGGTCGCCTCGGTCATGCGGTGGGCCAGATCCTCGCTCTGCTCGCCGAGCAGGGTGTGGACCTCGCGGCCGGCGTTGACGAGGTCGCGGACCATCGTCTCGCGCTGCTCGCCGAGCAGGGCGCCGACCTTGTCGCCGGTCTCGCCGATGCTGGCGAGGAAACCTGTCTGCTGCTGCTCCAGCGCGTTCTGCGCGGCTTCGACGCTGCCGGTGATGCGCTGGGCGAGCACCATGCCGCGCTCTTCCAGCTTCTGGTCGATGCTCTCGCCGGTTTCGGCGAGGCGGGAGATCAGCGCGTTGCTGCGCTCGGCCAGGATGCCGTGCACGGAACGGCCGACATCGGCGACGCGGCTCGCCAGAGCCTGGCTCTCGCTGCCGAGCAGATCCTTGATCTCGAGGCCTGCCTGCGAAACCTTCACGGTCATCGCGCCGGCCTGCTCTTCCAGCAGGGCGCTGACGCGCATACCGGTCTCGGAGAGGCCGGAGATCAGGCGCTCGCTCTGGCTGCCGACGACATTGCCGACATCCTGACCGGCCTGGGTCAGGCGGCCGACGAGCAGGTCGCTCTCGTCGCGCAGGCGGGTCTCGACGGTATTGACGGCACCCGACACGCTGGCGACCAGCGCCTCGCTGCGCTCCGAGAGCAGCCGGGCGACATCCGCGCCGGCATCGGAGACACGGGCGACCGTAGCATCGCCTTGTTCACCCATGAGCGCGGTCAGATTGCGGCTGGCTTCGGAGACATTGGCGACGGCCGCTTCGCTGCGTTCCACGAGCAGGCGCGCCAGCTCGCTGCCGGCATCGGAGACACGGGCGACCGTGGCATCGCCTTGTTCGCCCATGAGCGCGGTCAGATTGCGGCTGGCCTCGGAGACATTGGCGACGGCCGCTTCGCTGCGTTCCACGAGCAGGCGCGCCAGCTCGCTGCCGGCTTCCGAGACGCGGGCGACAGCGGAGCCGCTCTGCTGGCCGACGAGATTGGCGAGTTCGTTGCCGGCGCCGGAAACGCGCTCGACGAGTTTCTCCGCCTGCTGGTCGAGCAGTGCGTGCACGGTCTCACCGGTTTCGCCGAGACGATCGACCAGCTTGCCGGCCTGCTCGGTGAACAGGCCGTGCACCTGGCCGGCAACGTCGGTGATGCGGCTCGTCAGGCTGTCGCCATGCTTCTCGACGGCGTTGCTCAGCGTCTCGCCGGCGTCGTTGACACGCAGGATGATCGCCTCGCTGCGCTCGCGCAGCACGTCGTCGACGGTTCGCGCGGTGTCGTTGAGACGGCCGACCAGCGTGTCGCCATGCGTGCCGATGAGGGCATGGACGCTCTCGCCGACCTGGGTGAGCCGGCTGGCGATCGCTTCGTTCTGGCGGCTGAGCAGGCTGTTGACCCCGCGGCCGACCTCGGCGAGGCGGACGGTGACGCTCTCGCCCTCGTCGGAGAGCGCGCTGCGCAGAGCTTCGCCGGACTCCGACAGACGCTTCTGCAGGGCTTCGCTCTGGCTTTCGATCAGCGCGACCATGTTGCGGCTGCTGGTCTCGAAGCGCTCCGCCGCCTCGGTCCCGCGGGCGGAGATATCCTTGGCCAGCGTCTCGCCGGTGCTCTTCAGCGTCTCGTTGACGACATCGACGCGGGCGGTCAGCGACTCCGCGACCTGCATGCCGGTCTCGCTGATGGCACGGGTGACGCCCTGTGCGCTGGCGGTCAGACCGTCAGTCAGCGAGGCGCCGGTGCGCTCCAGCGAGCCGGCGATCTCCTTGGCGCGACCGTCGAGCATGGTCGAAAGATTGTCGCTGGCGCCGGCCAGCCGCTCTGAGACCTCGCCCGAGGTCACCTGAAGTCGCTCGACGAGATCATGTCCGCGGCCGCTGATCTCCTCGACCATCCGTTCGCCGGCCCGGCCGAGCGCCTGGGTGATCTGGTCGCCCTTGGCGCTGAGGGAGCCGGTGACGCGGTCGCCGGCCTGCGTGACCGCCTCGGCGATGACGCGGCTGGCGCTGTCGAGATCCTTGGCGAGGCCGTCATGAGCGCCGCTGATCGCGAGCTTGACGCGCTCGGCATTGCCGACCACCGCCTCGCGCTGGGTGACGAGTTCGTCGATCAGCGAGCGCAGCCGGATCTCGTTGTCGGCATAGGCGCGCTCGAGCGTCGAGATCTCGCCGCGCACGATCGTCTCCAATTCGCCGGCGCGCGCCACGGCGCGCTCGATGCCGTCGCCCATGGCGGCGACCTCGCGGCGGATGGTCTGGCTGAGCGACAGGACGGAATCCGCCCCTGCGACCTCGGGCTCGGCGAGGCGCAGCGCGACCTCGGTCATCGCGCGCGAGATCAGGCGCATCTCCTGGGTACGACGATAGAGCGCCGCCAGGACGAAGAAGAATACGACCGGCGCACCGATCGAGAGCGCGAGCAGCGTCCATTCGCCGATGCCGAAATTGGCGACCGGCTCGGGGAGGCCATTGCTGAACGAGCCGTAGCGGCCGAACAGCACGAAGGCGGCGCCGCCCAGCCAGGCGATAGAGGCAAGCGCAGCGAACCAATAGGGTTTGCGCGACGGGCGCACGGCGAAGGCCTGCACCAGGGAACTGGAATCGCGGCGGTCGTCATTGGCGACGCGCGTCGTGTCGGGCGCAAGCACGGCGCTGGCGCGCGGCTGCGCCGGGGGAGGGGGTACGGGCGCGGGCTGCGCCGCGGCCGGCGCAGGCTCGACGCGTGGCAATTCGAGCTTGAGATCGCTGTCGCTGGTGGCGGGAAGCCGTGGCTCGGCGCTGACCGGCGTTTCCGTCTCGCCTTTGGCGATGTCGGATTGGGGCTGGTCGAGTCGAAGCGCCTCCTCGATCGCCGACATCGCAGCTTCAGTGGGATCCTGGAGCTTCTTGGGTCGATTCATCGTTGCCGCCTCGCCACGCTACTGACGATGGACGCGAAAGCCCGTCCCCGTCGCCCCTTGCCGCCTCTGGCCGGGATGATCGGAGACACTGCGCCCATCATTTACCAATTGGAAGGGTAGTGGAGCCCCGGACCCTTGGAAACCCATTTGAGTGCTCGATTCACAAACGTCGTTAACGCCTCGTTCACCATCGGGGCGCTTCTTGGAGCGGGTGCGATCGCCCATGTGGCGGTTCGATATTCACGAGTTGCCCATGCCCCAGAATGCGATCGATACAGAGCATCTTCACCGCCAGACCGGCGGCGATCATGAGCTTGAGCGCGAATTGCTGACCCTGTTCGCCCAGCAGTGCGTCGTGCATCTGCGCACCATCCACGGCAGCGCCGACAGGCAGGCCCGCATGGACGCGGCCCATACCCTGAAGGGCGCAGCCCGCGCCATTGGCGCCTGGCAGGTCGCCGAAGCGGCCGACCGGATCGAGCACGGTCTCGGCGACGCGGAGGCGCGCTTGGCCGACAACGCCCTGGACGAGCTGGCGCTGGCCGCCGCGGAGGCACGGGCCGTGATCGCGCGCTTCGACTGTGCGGCCTGATCGGGGCGCTGCGGCGCAAAACCCCGTTCCTTGCCGCTTTGAAATGCTCTAAGCGGGGCCGTCATCGCCCCGCCGGAGTCTCTTATGCCGAACATCACCTTCATCGACGCTCACGGAGAAAGCCGCACCGTCGAGGGCGACACGGGCTCCACGGTGATGGAGACGGCGATCCGCAACGCGATTCCCGGCATCGAGGCCGAATGCGGCGGCGCCTGCGCCTGCGCCACCTGCCATGTCTATGTCGACGATGCCTGGATGGGAGCGGTTGGGCACGCCGAGCCGATGGAAGAGGACATGCTGGACTTCGCCTTCGACGTCCGTCCGACCTCGCGCCTCTCCTGCCAGATCCGGATCAGGGACGACCTCGACGGGCTGGTCGTGCGCACCCCCGCGCGCCAGGGCTGAGCGCCGCTGACCGACGCGCGCCCGGCGCCCTGCCGCATCGCGCATTTTGCGCTGGATCATGGCGCGCGTGCTGGCAAACTCCAGAATGGTTCTGCAACCAGCCTTGGAGCATGCGATGTATAAGTCGATTCTGGTCCCCGTCGATCTCGCGGAGGCCGACCTTGCCAAGCCCGCGATCGCGGCTGCCGTATCCTTTGCCAAGGTGTCGGGCGGTGTGGTGCGGCTGGTCTATGTCCGCTCGCTGGTTCCCGTCACCTACATGGAATTCGTGCCGGCCGATTTCGATACCGAGCAGCAGCAGGATGCTGAAGCGAAGCTCGCCGAGATTGCGGCGAATGTAGACCTGCCCGCCGATCACGTCTCGGCCAAGGTGCTGATGGGCTCGGTCCATGGCGAGGTGTTGGCCGAGGCGGATGCCGCCGGCATCGACCTCATCGTCATCGGATCGCATGAGCCCGGCATGCTGGCCTATGTCATCGGCTCGAACGCCTCGGCTATCGTGCGCCGAGCCAAGTGCTCGGTGCTGGTGGTTCGCTGACCTTCAGCCCGCCCGGCCCGGAACAAGGCTGTCGGGTACCTCGCCGGTCGCGAGTTCGCGCGGCCGATTGAGGCTGACGAGCGGCCAGACCTGCCAGAACGAGGCGGCGATCAGCAGGACGCCAAGCAATCCGGCATTGGTCGCGCCCTGCTGGAAGGCCCGCAGCGAGAAGACGGTCAGCATCAGCAACGACAGCGCCCCGACCAGGGCGACACCGAGCCAGAGCGGCTTCGGCCGCCCGGCGACGAAGCGGGCGCGGGGATTGGCCCGCGCGATCGCAGCCGACAGTGCCGAGACGAAGCGGTGATAGCGCGCATCGTCGCGGTCGAGATCGGTCAGAGAGCGCCACGAGAGGTTGCCGAAGGTCACGGTCCGGCCATCGCTGAGCCGCAGCTGCGTCTTGTAGCCTTTGGACGAGATGTTGCCTGGCGCATAGACGAAGCGCACCTGCTCGACGGCGCTGAGCCTGATGCTGTCGACGCGGCGTGTCCGGTCGATCTCGAGGCTGTCGCCGACGAGCTCGTAGCTGATCTCGAACCCAACCGGCTTCGGCCGCTGGCGCCAGCTTGGGGGAGGGGTGTCGTCCAGCTCTTCGTTCATGATCGTCATCGTCAACGCGCCAGAACCCTCATGGCACCGTCCAGCCCGTCGAGCGTCAGCGGGAACATGCGCCCAGCCATCAGCCCGCCGATCTGCCGGATCGACTGGGTATAGTTCCACAGGTGCTGCTGCACCGGATTGAGCCAGACCGATTTAGGAAACCTGTTCACCAGCCTGTTCATCCAGACCTCGCCGGCCTCCTCGTTCCAGTGCTCGACCGAGCCGCCGGGCATCGCGATCTCGTAGGGACTCATCGAGGCATCCCCGACGAAGACGAGGCGGTAGTCGGAGGGGTAGGTGCGCAGAACGTCCCAGGTCGGGATGACCTGATCATGCCGGCGGCGGTTCTCCTTCCAGACGCGCTCATAAGGGCAGTTATGGAAGTAGAAGTGCTCGAAATGCTTGAACTCGGCTCGCGCCGCCGAGAACAGCTCCTCGGCCAGCTCGATATGCCAGTCCATCGAGCCGCCAACATCGAGGAAAAGCAGCACCTTCACGGCGTTGCGGCGCTCGGGCCTGAGCTTGACGTCGAGATAGCCGTGCTTGGCTGTCTCGCTGATCGTGTTGTCAAGGTCGAGCTCGTCGGCCGCTCCGGTGCGGGCGAAGCGGCGCAGCCGCCTCAGCGCGACGCGCAGGTTGCGCACGCCGAGCTCGCGCGTGTCGTCGAAATCCTTGAACTCGCGCTTGTCCCAGACCTTCACGGCCCGGAAGTTGCGGTTCTTGTCCTGGCCGATACGGATGCCTTCGGGATTGTAGCCATAGGCGCCATAGGGCGAGGTGCCGCCGGTCCCGATCCATTTGTTGCCGCCCTGGTGGCGGCCCTTCTGCTCCTCAAGCCGCTGTTTCAGCGTCTCCCAGAGCTTGTCCCAGCCCAGCGCGTCGATCTGCGCCTTTTCCTCGTCGGTCAGGAATTTCTCGGCAAGCTTGCGCAGCCATTCGTCGGGGATGGCTGCCTGCTCGATCGCCTGGCCCAGTGTCTCCATGCCCTTGAATACCTGAGCGAAGACCTGGTCGAACTTGTCGAGGTGGCGCTCGTCCTTCACCAGCGTGGCGCGAGCGAGGTAATAGAATTCGTCGACCTTGTGCTCGGCAAGGTCGGCCTCGACGCCTTCGAGCAGCGTCAGGTATTCGCGCAGGGTCACTGGGACCTTGGCGGCGCGCAGATCGGTGAAGAGGCGAAGGAACATGGAGCCAGCGTCATTCTCGGGCGGAGCGAAGCGTAGACCCGAGAATCGCGTCGAAGAGATGCCGGGGTCAAGCCCGAGCATGACGGCGAGACTCAAGCAGCGTCCACGCGAAGCGCGAACGCCGCTCGATCCCGAACGTTGGCTTACGCCACCGCGTCGGCGAGGTCCTTGGTGACCTTGAACTTCACGACGGTCTTGGCCGGAACCTTGATGGTCGCGCCCGTCGACGGGTTGCGGGCCTCGCGGGCCTCGCGCTTGGCGGCGGAGAGCTTGCCGATGCCGCCGAGCGTGACGTCGTCGCCGCTCTTGAGGGTCTTGGCGACGGTCGTGCCGAGAGAGGCCAGGATGGCGGAGACGTCCGCCTTGGTCTTCCCGGTCTCGTCCGCGATGGCAGCGATCAGTTCATTCTTGGTCATGAAATCCTCCTTGAGAAGGTGCTTCAGGCGTCGCGTGCTGGATGACGGCCGTTCATGCTCGTTTCCGACACGAGCGACCGCGACACATGGATGCTATTCGCGGCGCGCAACTCACGCAGTTGCCACGGTTATCGAGGAAAGACGATGCCCGCGGCGGTAGATACGCACAGAAAACGGCTTCGTTCCGTCGATACAAGGGCTGATAATGCCGTTTTTTAGGGGGACGCGTCCCGACGCGGACTTGGAGGCAGGACGACGAGCGCATCGCGCGAATCGCAACGCCGGCGGATTGGAAGCCCGCCGGCGTTGATGGAAAGCAGGATCAGGCCTGGATGCCGTCGACGTACCAGTCCATCTTGGAGAGCATCTCGTCGCTGGCCGTCTCGCCGGCTTTGAGGCGAATTTCGCCCTTCTGGTCCTTCAGCTCGCCCGTGAAGGGGTGCAGCGTCCCGGCCGAGATGCCCTTGATCACTTCGTCGGCGGCTGCGCGTGCTGCGGGCGTAACGGCGTCGTTATAGGGCGCGAGCCTGACGAAGCCATCCTTGATACCGCCCCAGACGTCGCCGGTCTTCCAGCTGCCGTCCATGACCTCCTTGACGCGCTTGATGTAGTAGCCCGACCAGTCGTCGACGATCGCCGTGAGATGAGCCTTCGGCGCGAAGGCCTTCATGTCCGACGCCTGGCCGAAGGCGAAGACGCCGCGCTGCTCGGCCGCCTGGAGCGGGGCGGCAGAGTCGGTGTGCTGGGTGATCATGTCGGCGCCCTGGTCGATCAGCGCCTTGGCCGCGTCGGCTTCCTTGGCAGGGTCGTACCAGGTCGAGGCCCAGACGACCTTGGTCTTGAAGTTCGGGTTCACCTTGCGGGCGGCGAGGTGGAAGGCGTTGATGCCCATCACCACCTCCGGGATCGGGAAGGAGGCGACGTAACCGGCCTGGCCCGTCTTCGACATGTGGCCGGCGATGGTGCCGATCACGGCGCGGCCCTCATAGAAGCGCGCGTTGTAGGTCGCTACGTTCTCGGCGCGCATGTAGCCGGTGGCGTGCTCGAACTTGATCTTCGGGAACTGCTTCGCGACCTGGATGGTCGGGTTCATGAAGCCGAAGGAGGTCGCGAAGATCAGCTGGTTGCCGGCCTGGGCGAGCTGGCGCAGCGCGCGGGCCGCATCCGGGCCTTCCGCGACGTTCTCGATGAAGCTGGTCTTGATCTTCGCGCCGTATTCCTTCTCGAGCGCGAGCCGGCCCTGGTCATGCGTCCAGGTGTAGCCATGGTCGCCGATCGGGCCGACATAGATGAAGCCGACGCCGAGCGGCGCCTGCGCCGAGGCGCCGCGGCCGAGGATCGGCAGGGTGGAGGCGGCGGCCGCGCCGAAGGTCAGCCTGCGGCGGGTGATGATGCTGGTCATTGTCCTGTGAACTCCTCGTTGTCGGTTGCGGCGTCAGGACGCCGAGAAGGGTTTGCCGAGGCAGGCGGGCGCGTCGAGCCGGCCGGTCTTCCGTCCTAGCGACATCATGGTCAGAACCGCAATGGTCGCAAGGTAGGGGGCCATCGCCAGCACCTCCGGCGCGAGCCAGGTGACACCGGCTGCCTTGGCCTGCAACTCCAGCGTCATCACAGCGCCGAAGAGATAGGCGCCGAGCAGCAGGCGGCCGGGCTTCCAGGCCGAGAACACGACGAGCGCGAGCGCGATCCAGCCGCGTCCGGCCGTCAGACGGTCCGCCCACATCGGGGTCAGCGCCAGCGAGAAATAGGCGCCGCCGAGTCCGGCCAGCGCCCCGCCGAAGGCGATCGCGGCATAGCGGATCGCGATCACGGGATAGCCGATGGCATGGGCGGAGGCATCGTTCTCGCCGACAGCGCGCAGGATCAGTCCCGCGCGCGTGCGGCGCAGGAACCAGCTGACGCCTGCCACGAGTGCCAGCGAGAGATAGACGAGGATGTCGTGGCCGAAGATCACCCGCAGCAGCGGGTGTTCCGAAAGTGCCGCCGGGAACACCGGCTGCAGGCGCGTCACGGTGCGCCCGACGAAGCCTGCGCCGATCAGGGAGGAGGCGCCGATGCCGAAGATCGTCAGCGCGAGGCCGGTCGCGACCTGATTGGCCATCAGCGAGAGGGCGAGCACGGCGAAGATCATCGCGGCGGCGACGCCGGCGAATGCTGCGGCGAGGAGACCGAAGCCTGTGCTGCCGGTCGAGAAGGCGACGGCGAAGCCCGCAACCGCGCCGCACAGCATCATGCCCTCGACGCCGAGGTTGAGTACGCCGGCCTTCTCGGCGACGAGCTCGCCCAGCGCCGCGAGCAGCAGCGGCGTCGAAGCCGCGATCAGGGTCATCAGGATGGAGACGAGCATGGCCGTGGTCATGCCGCTCTCCGCTTCCAGACGATGCGCCAGCGGACCAGCACGTCGGTGGCGAGCAGCATGAACAGCAGCATCGCCTGGAACATGCCGGTCGCCGCCTGCGGCAGTCTCACCGTCGATTGCGCGATCTCGCCGCCGACATAGGTCGCGGCCAGCACGATGCCGCCGAAGACGATGCCGAGCGGATTGAGCCGGCCGAGAAAGGCGACGATGATCGCCGTGAAGCCGTAGCCGACCGGGAATTGCGGGGTGAGTTGCCCGAACGGCCCGGCCGCTTCGAACAGCCCGGCAAGGCCGGCGAGCGCGCCGCTGATCAGCAGCGTTGCCCAGGTCGTGCGCGCAGCGCTGAAGCCGCCATGGCGGGCGGCGGCGGGCGCGAGGCCGACGACCTTGATCGCGTAGCCCGCCGTGGTCTTCTCCATCAGCAGCCAGGCGACGATGGCGAGGATGAGCGCGACCGGGATGCCGAGATGGACGAGCGAGCCTTCGAGCACCGTCGGCAGCGTCTGGTCGGCGGTGAACATCCGCGTTTGCGGGAAGTTGAAGCCGTCCGGGTCCTTCCAGGGGCCGCGTACGAGGAAATACAGGAACTGCACGGCGACATAGGTCAGCATCAGGCTGGTCAGGATCTCGCTGACCTGCAGCTTGACGCGCAGGAAGGCGGGGATTGCGGCCCAGGCCATGCCGCCGAGGATGCCGGCCAGCACCATGGCCGGCAGGATCCACCAGCCGGTCATGTCGTAGGTCGCGAGCGCGACGCCTGTGCCGGCGATGGCGCCCATGATGTACTGGCCCTCGGCGCCGATGTTCCAGACATTGGCCCGGAAGCCGATGGCAAGTCCGAGCGCGATCATGATGAGCGGCGCACCCTTCACGCCGATATCCGCCCAGCGCTGCGGCTCCAGGAGCGGTGTCAGGAAGATGCTCCCGACCGCATGGAAACCGTCATAGCCCATCGCGGTGAAGACGATCATACCGAGCAGCATGGTGAGCGCGATCGCGATCAGCGGGCTCAAAGCCAGCATCAGCGTGCTCGGCTCGCGGCGGCGGCGCCATTCAAGCATGAACGGCTTCCTCCGCGCCGTGGACGCCGCCCATCATCAGGCCGATCTCGTCGATGCCCAGGCTCGCGACCGGGCGCGGGGCCGAGAGGCGGCCTTCGTTGATGACGCAGAGGCGGTCGGCGAGCTCGAGCAGCTCGTCGAGATCCTGCGAGATCACCACCACGGCCGAGCCCTTGGCGGCGAGGTCGACCAGCTCCTGCCGGATCGCGGCGGCGGCGCCGGCATCGACGCCCCAGGTCGGTTGCGAAACGACGAGCACGGCCGGCTGCTGGCCGATCTCGCGGCCCATGATGAACTTCTGCAGGTTGCCGCCAGAAAGCGAGCGTGCCAGCGCGGCATTGCCGGTGGTCCTGACGTCGAAGAGCTTGATGACGCCGTCGGCGAAACGCTGGACGGCGCCGCGGCTGATGATGCCATGCGGCGCCAGCGGCAGCCGGTGGCGCGCGGTCAGGACACCGTTGTCGGCGAGCGAGAAATCCGGCACGGCGGCGTGGCCGTTGCGCTCTTCGGGCACGCAGGCGAGGCCGAGCGCCCGGCGCGCGCCGGCGCCTTCCAGTCCGATGGCCTTGCCGTCGAGTTTGATCGCTTCGGCATTGGCAGCCAGCTGCTCGCCGGAGAGCGCGGTCAGCAGCTCCGCTTGCCCGTTGCCGGCGACGCCGGCGATGCCGAGGATCTCGCCGGCGCGCGCCTCAAACGAGACGTTCTCCAGATCGGTGCCGAAGGGCGGCTCGCCTGGCAGCGAAAGCCCCCTGGCCTCCAGCCGGACAGCACCGCCGCCGGCCGTCTTGCCATGCTCGATCTTGCGGAGCTCCGCGCCGATCATGAGCTCGGCCATGCGCTTGGTCGTTTCTGCCTTCGGATCGCAGGTCGCCACGACCCGTCCTGCCCGCAGGATGGTGGCACCGTCGCAGAGCGCTTTGATCTCATGCAGCTTGTGGGAGATGTAGAGGATCGAGCAGCCTTCCGCCGCGATCTGTCTGAGCGTCGCGAACAGGCGCTCGACCTCCTGCGGCGTCAGCACCGAGGTTGGCTCGTCCATGATCAGCAGCTTGGGCTTCTGCAGCAGGCAGCGCACGATTTCGATGCGCTGGCGTTCGCCGACCGAGAGCGTATGCACCTCCCGCTCCGGATCCAGCGGCAGCGAATAGGATTGCAGGATCGCGGCGACGCGGCGCTTCAGCTCCTCGCGGTCCACCGCCTCGTCGAGCCCGAGCGCGATGTTCTCGATCACCGTCATCGCGTCGAACAGCGAGAAATGCTGGAAGACCATGCCGATGCCGAGCTTGCGCGCGGATTTGGGCGATGGGATCGAGACGGGTGTGCCGTTCCAGGAGATTGTGCCTTCGTCGGCCTGCTGCACGCCGTAGATGATCTTGACCAGCGTCGATTTGCCGGCGCCGTTCTCGCCGAGCAGGGCGTGGATCTCGCCGGGTTTGACGCTCAGGCTGATGTCTTCATTGGCTTTGACGCCCGGGAAGCTTTTGGAGATATGGGCGAGCGCCAGCCGCGGCGGCACTTCCTGCTCACGCGGCTGATTCATGTTTCGAGCGTCTCCCTTTCGCCGGCTCCCGGCGGCCAAGCAAGCAACGCACCAGCTCGGCCGCCGTCAAGGCCGCGATCACCTCCGGGCGCTTGTCGTCCACATCCGAACCGCCGATCGGGCAGGTCAGGTGCGCCAGCGTCGCACGCCGGCCACCGGCACGCAGGAAGCTGGCCTCGAAACGGGCGCGCTTGGTGGCCGAGCCGATCATGCCGACATAGGCGGCGTCGCCGCGCGCCAGCGCCGACTCCGCCAGACGGTAGTCCAGCGCGTGGCTGTGCGACAGCACGACGAAAGCTGCGTTCGCCGGCGCGCTTGCGATTGCATCGACCGGGTCGGCCATGCGGATGCAGGTGACGGCCGGTGGCAGCCCGCTCATGACGTTGTCGCGATCGTCGATCAGCGCAATCGAGAAGGGCAGGGGCGCCAGCGCATGGGCCAGGGCCCTGCCGGTATGGCCGGCACCGAAGATCAGGACAGGGGGCCGCGCCGCCGCCTCCGCCTTCTCGCGGGCGCTGATCAGGGCGATTTCGGCCGCGCCGGCATGGCGCAGGGAGACACGCACCCGCCCACCACAGCACTGCCCCATCTGCGGGCCGAGTGGAATGTCGAGCAATTGGTCCTCGGCGCCCTCGCTCAGCATATGCCGGGCGATATCGATGCAGTGGAATTCGAGCTGCCCGCCGCCGATGGTTCCAGCGATGGCGACCGAAGTGACAGCCATGCAGGCCCCAGCCTCGCGGGGCGTCGAGCCTTCGGCCGCCTCGATCCTGACGAGGACGATGCCGTCGCGCTGATGGGCCGTGAGGAAGGCGGCGAGGGTCATCGTTCCGCCTCCGCCCGGACGCGCTCGACCGCATCCAGCACCCGCTCCGGCGTCGCGGGCGCATCGAGGCGCGGGCAAATCCGGTAATCGCCGACGCTCGCGACAGCGTCGGACAGAGCGTGCAGCACCGAGATCGCCAGCATCAATGGTGGCTCGCCGACAGCCTTGGAGCGATGAATCGTCGGCTCGCGGTTCGGCGCGTTCTCCAGCAGATGCACGTTGAAGATGCCAGGCCGATCCGACGCGACGGGGATTTTGTAAGTGGACGGCGCATGCGTCCAGAGCCGGCCCTTCCTGTCCCAGACCAGTTCCTCGGTGGTCAGCCAGCCCATCCCCTGCACGAAGCCGCCCTCGATCTGCCCCTTGTCGATCGCCGGGTTCAGCGATTGCCCGCAATCGTGGAGAATATCGACGCGCTCGAACTTGTACTCGCCGGTGAGCGTATCGATCGCGACCTCGGCCGCCGCCGCGCCATAGGCGAAATAGTAGAAGGGATGACCGCGCCCGGCCTTGCGGTCCCAATGGATCTTCGGCGTCGCGTAGAAACCCGTCGCCGAAAGCTGGATGCGGGCCAGGTAGGCGGCGGCGACCAGCTCCTTGAATGCGATCTCGCGGGGGCCGATCTTCACGCGCCCTTGCAGGAAGGCGATATCCTCCGGCGCAGCCTGCCAGTGCCTCGCAGCGAAGGCCGTCAGCCGCTGCTTGATCGTCTCGCAGGCGTCGAGCGCGGCCATGCCGTTGAGATCGGAGCCGGAGGAGGCGGCGGTGGCCGAGGTGTTCGGCACCTTGCCGGTCGTCGTCGCGGTGATCTTCACCTGATCGAGGCCGATGCCGAAGGCATGGGCCACTACCTGCGCCACCTTGATATAGAGCCCTTGCCCCATCTCGGTGCCGCCATGGTTCAGCGCAACCGTGCCGTCCGTATAGACATGCACCAGCGCCCCGGCCTGGTTGAACCATGTCGCGGTGAAGGAGATGCCGAATTTCACCGGCGTCAGCGCGATGCCGCGCTTGACGATCGGGCTCGTCTTGTTGGCTTCGCGGATCGCGGCCTTGCGCGTCTGATAATCGCAGCGCTGCTCCAGCTTGGCGATGACATCGGCCGCGATATTGTCCTCGACCGTCTGGTGATAGGGCGTGACGTCCCGGCCCGGGCCGCCATAGAGATTGCGTCGGCGCACCTCCAGCGGATCGAGCCCGGTGGCGTAGGCGACTTCCTCGATGAAGCGCTCGGCGCCGACCATGCCCTGCGGCCCGCCGAAGCCACGGAAGGCGGTGTTGGAGCAGGTATGCGTGAACAGTGGCTCGGAGCGGGCGCGCACCGCCGGGTAGAAATAGCAATTGTCCATGTGGAACAGCGCGCGGTCGGTCACCGGCCCCGACAGATCGGCGTTCCAGCCGCAGCGCGCGGCGTAGACAGCATCGAGCGCATGGATGCGGCCGTCATCGTCGAAGCCGATCTCGTAGTCGCAGACGAAGTCGTGGCGTTTGCCGGTGATCGCCATGTCGTCGTCGCGGTCGGGCCGGAGCTTGACTGGGCGCTTCAGTTTGTGGGCGCAGAGCGCGGCGACGCAGGCGAAGAGATTGGCCTGCGTTTCCTTGCCTCCGAAGCCGCCACCCATGCGCCGGACCTCGACCGTCACCGCATGCGAGCCGGTGCCGAGCACGGCGGAAACCATGTGCTGGACCTCGCTCGGATGCTGGGTCGAGACAAGGACGTGCATGTCCTCATCCTCGCCGGGGATCGCCAGCGCGATCTGGCTTTCGAGGTAGAAATGCTCCTGCCCGCCGATCGCCATCGAACCCTTCAGCCGGCGCGGGCTTTCGGCGAACGCGGCAGCGACGTCGCCGCGTTCGAGCTTGAGGGGCGCGGTGACGAGCTGGCTGCCGGCTCGCCGCGCCGCAGCGATCTCGATCAGCGGTGCTTCCTCGGCGTAATCCGCTTTCGCCAGTGTCGCGGCATGGCGCGCCTGCTCGCGTGTCCCGGCGACGACGGCGAAGAGCGGTTGGCCGTGGAACAGGATGGAATCGGTCGCGAAGACCGGCTCGTCATGCAGATGCGTCGAGGAGATGTCATTGGCGCCGGGAATCTCGGCCGCCGTCAGCACGGCGACGACGCCCGGCGCGGCGCGGACGGCCTCGAGATCGAGCGATATGAGCTTGCCATGGGCGATGCTGCTCGTGCCGAGATAGGCATGCAGCAGCCCTTCGGGCGCGGCGATGTCGTCGATATAGAGCGCTTCTCCCGCGACATGCTTGGATGCGGAATCATGCGGTTGGGCGGAGCCGACCGGCCCGGTTTCCGCCACGATATCAAGCTTGCGGCGTGCGTCAGCCATGGGCGGCCTCCGCCAGCAGGCCGGCGACCCGCGTTTCCGTCTCGGGCTGTGTCGTCTCGATCAGGAAGCGACGCAGCAGGTTGCCGGCGATCACCAGTCGATAATGCGCCGAGGCGCGCATATCGTCGAGCGGCGAGAAATCCTGAGGCAGGGCGGCGATGGCGGCGCTGACGGCCTTTTCGTCCCAGGCTCGGCCGACCAAGGCAGCCTCGGCCGCAGCCGCGCGCTTCGGAATGCCGGCCATGCCGCCATAGGCGAGGCGGGCCTCGCTGATCCGCCTGTCGTTCCCGAACGTCAGCCGGAAGGCGCCACAGACGGCGGAGATGTCCTCGTCGAAGCGTTTCGAGACCTTCGAGGTGTGGAACAGCATGCCGTCTGCGAGCTTGGGGACCAGCACGGCTTCGACAAACTCGCCCGGGCGCCGGTCCTGCTTGCGGTAGTCGAGGAAGAAGCTTTCGAGCGGGATGGCGCGGCGAGTCAGTTCATCCTCACCCGTCATCGCGAGCGCAGCGAAGCGATCCAGGCGCGCGCGCTCTACGACCCCCTGGATTGCTTCGTCGCTGCGCTCCTCGGAATGACGAGAGGTCAACACCAGCGTCGCGCCCAGCGCGATCAGCGCCGGCGGCAGGTCTCCGATCGGCGAACCGTTGGCGACGTTGCCGCCGATCGTGCCGGCATTGCGCACCTGCTCGCCGCCGAAGCGCCGCATCAATTCATCGAGCTGCGGCGACAGGGCCGCGAGCGCTTCGCGCACATCGATATGACCAGCCATCGCACCGATGCGCAGATGGTCGCCCTCGTCGGTGATGGCGCGCAGCGGCTCGATCCGTCCGAGATAGATCACCGGATCGAGGCACTTCATCGCCTTGGTGACCCAGAGTCCGACATCAGTCGCGCCCGCCACCAGCGTCGCCTGAGGATGCGCGGCGACGAGTTCGGCCAGCGCATCGACCGTCACGGGGGCGTAGAAGCGCCCGCCTTCGCCTTGCAGGGACAGCGTCTCGTCATCGTTCAGGGCGATGAGGCGGCCCGCAATGGCCTCGCGCTCCTGATGGAAACGATCCGTTTCGCGCGGGGCGATCTCGTCCATGCGGCGGCCTGCGGCGATGATCGGCTCATAGCCGGTGCAGCGGCAGAGATTGCCGGCGAGCGCATCCTCGATGCGCCCGACACTCGGCTCTGCTTCGTTAAGCCTGAGCGCCAGCAGCGACATCACGAAGCCCGGCGTGCAGAAGCCGCATTGCGAGCCGTGACACTCCACCATCGCCTGCTGGACCGGATGGAGGCTGCCGTCCGCCCCCTTCAGATGCTCCACGGTGAGGAGTTGGCAGCCATCCAGCGTCGGCAGGAAACGGATGCAGGCATTGATCGCCTCATAGCGCAGCCGCCGTTTGTCGAGCCGGCCGACCACGACGGTGCAGGCGCCGCAGTCGCCCTCGGCGCAGCCTTCCTTCGTGCCGGTCATGCGCTGGTCCAGGCGCAGCCAGTCGAGCACCGTCAAGGTCGGGTCGCAGCGGTCGAGTTCGACCAGCCTGTCGCCGAGCAGAAAGCGCAAGGTCTCACGCATTCCGCCCGCTCCGCTCGCATAGCCATTTCATGCCTGCAGATTAGGCATGATCCGGCCTTGGCCGGAAGCTTCGATTTGGTGCAGATGTGATGTGGAATTGTGCCGGAGCTGCCCGACGTGACCGCCTCCACCTCCCTCCGCGCCCTGCGCGGCCGCCTCTTCTGGTTCGTCGACGACCCTGAGATCGCAGGCGAGGGCGCGCATCGCTATGTCGAGGACGGGCTGCTGGTCGTCGAGAACGGGCTGGTCAAGGCGGCAGGCGAGGCGCGGGAACTGCTGCGGACGCTGCCGGCCGATGCCGAGGTCGTCGATCACCGTCCGCATCTGATCATGCCGGGCTTCATCGACGCTCACATCCACATGCCGCAGACTCAGGTCATCGCCTCCTATGGTGCGCAGCTGATGGAGTGGCTGAACAAATACACCTTCGTCGAGGAGCAGAAGCTCGCCCAGCAGGGGCATGCCGAAAAGCTCTCGCGCTTCTTCCTCGACGAGCTTCTGGCCAACGGCACCACCACGGCGGCGGTCTATTGCTCGGTCCATCCGCAATCGGCGGAGGCCTTCTTCGCCGAATCGGAGCGCCGCAACACCCGCATGATCGCCGGCAAGGTGATGATGGACCGGAATGCCCCGGAAGCGCTGACCGATACGGCCGAGAGCGGCTATCGCGATTCGAAGGCGCTGATCGCGCGCTGGCACGGCAATGGCCGGCAACTCTACGCCATCACCCCGCGCTTCGCGATCACCTCGACGCCCGAGCAGATGGCGGCGGCCGGGAGGCTGGCGGCCGAGCATCCCGACTGCCACGTCCAGACCCATATCAACGAGAACCGGGCCGAGATCGCCTTGGCCCGTGAGCTCTTTCCGCAGGCGGCTGACTATGCCGACATCTATCGGGGCTATGGCCTGCTCGGCCCCGGAAGTCTGATGGGCCACTGCATCCACATGACCCACAATGAATGGAAGGCCTTCGCCGAGACGAGTGCGGTCGCGGTGTTCTGCCCGACCTCGAACCTGTTCCTCGGCTCAGGCCTGTTCGACTGGGTCCATGCCCGGCAGCGTGGGGTGAAGGTTGCCGTCGCGACCGATATCGGCGGCGGCACCTCCTATTCGATGCTGCGGACCATGGCTGAGGCCTACAAGGTGCTGCAGCTGCAGGGCCAGTCGCTTTCGGCCTTCGCGGCGCTGCATGCGATCACGCGCGGCAATGCCGTCGCGCTCGGCCTCGATCATCTGATCGGGAGCTTCGAAACCGGCCGTGAGGCGGATGCGGTGGTGATCGATACGGCTGCGACGCGGGCTATGGCGCATCGCATGGAGACGGTGCGCGATCTGGCGGAGGAGCTTTTCGTGCTCGTCACGCTCGGCGACGAGCGCAATGTCGCTGCGACCTATGTGATGGGGGAGAGGGTGGGGCGCGTGGAAGGCGCTCCCTGACGCCAGCCGTCATGGTCGGGCTTGTCCCGACCATCCACGTCTTCCCTGACCGAGGCAGTGTTCAAGACGTGGATGCTCGCCACAAGGGCGAGCAGGACGCCAAGGTCGCGAGAGCTCTATCTCAGCCCAGAACGCCGCCCTTGCGGGCGTAGTCGATATAGATCTCGCGCAGGCGCTGCGCGGTCGGGCCGGGCGCGCCGTTGTGGATCGTGTGGCCGTCGATCGAGGTCACCGGCATCACCAGGCTGGTCGCGGAGGTGATGAAGGCCTCCTCGGCGTCGAGTGCCTCCTCCAGCGTGAATTCGCGCTCCTCGAAGGAGAAGCCCGATTCCGCCAGATAGGCGAGCACCGCCTTGCGGGTGATGCCCGGCAGCACCTTGTTCGAAAGCGGGCGCGAGATCAGCGTCTTGCCCTTGACGATCCAGGCTGTGGAGGAGGCGCCCTCCGTCACCACGCCGTCCTCGACCAGCCAGGCCTCCTGCGCGCCGCTCTCCAGCGCGAACTGCTTGGCGAGCACGGGCGCGAGCAGGTTGACGCTCTTGATGTCGCGGCGGGCCCAGCGCAGGTCCGGCGTCGAAACGACCTTGATGCCCGTCTTCGCAGTCGGCGCGTTCACGAAGTTGCGGGCCTGGGTGAACATCACCAGCGTCGGCTGGACATCCTTCGGGAAGGGGAAGTCGCGATCGGCTGCGCCGCGCGAGACCTGCAGGTAGATGCCGCCCTCGTCGAGATTGTTGCGCTTGATCAGTTCCTCGTGGATCGCAACCAGCTCGGCCTTCGACCAGGGCAGGTCGAGCCGGATTTCGCCGCAGGAGCGTTCGAGGCGGGCCAGATGCGCCTCGCAATCGACGAGCTTGCCGCCGATCACGGCCGAAACCTCGTAGATGCCGTCGCCGAAGATGAAGCCGCGATCGAATACGGAGATCTTGGCATCCTCCTCTGGGAGGTAGGCGCCATTGACATAGACGATACGGCTCATCGCTGCGGACCTGCTGGATGGAGAGGAACGCGCCCTTCCTAGCGAAGCTTTGCGCCGGTTGCGAGCCTCAAGGCGGGGAAACGGCCCGGCGTCTGGCGCAGGGCATCGGCAGATTTTCACAACCCATCCTTCGAGACGCGGACTTGCGTCCGCTCCTCAGGATGAGGGCTTCCTAACCAAACGAGTTTCAGGGCTTCAGGCTCAGGAACCGCGTCGGGATCGCGCCGCGCAGGTTCTGCTCGAAGCCGATGAGCTTCGGCGAGACGAGATTCTTCGTCGAATAGTGCAGCACCGGGATCCAGGGTTCCTCGGCGATGACGATGCTGTCGGCCTCGCGCAGAATGACGGCGCGTCTGGCGATGTCGAGCTCGTCGGCGGCGAGCTTCATCAGCGCGTCGAATTGCGGGTTGCTGTACTTGCCGATGTTGAAGCCGGCATTGTCGCTCTGGAACAGGAACAGGAAGTTCTGCGGATCGGAGTAGTCGCCGATCCAGCCATAGCGCGCCACGTCGAAATCTCCGCCCTCGCGCAGATAGGCGAAATGCGTCCGGTAGTCGGTCTCGACGAAGCGGGTCTCGACGCCGATCGCGCGCCATTGCCCGGCGATCGCCTCGGCCGTGTGCCGATTGTTGTCGGTCGTGTTGAAGCGGAACTCGACCTGAAGCGGGATGCCGCTGCCGAAGCCGGCCGAGGCCAGGAGGCGCCTGGCCTCCTCCTCGCGCTCCAGCACCGAGGCGTAGCGGAAATCGAGCTCGGCCCGCTCACCATAATTGCCGATATGGGGCGGTACCACGCCGTAGGCCGGCAGCATCGTCCCGCCCCAGACCCGGTCGGCGATGAATTCGCGGTCGATCTGGAGCGACAGTGCCCGGCGCACGCGGGCATCGTCGAAGGGCGGCTTGGCGCTGTTGAGGATCAGGAAATACGTCGCGAGATAGGGGCCGATCCGGACCTGATCGCCAAGTCTCTGGCGCAATTGCTTGAACTGGTCGGCCGGAATGTCGGTCGTCAGGTGCAACTCGCCGGCCTGGAAGCGCCGGGCTGCTGCCACCAGATCGGAGGCCGGATAGAAGATCACCGTGTCGATCTTCACATTTGCCGCGTCGTGGAAATGCGGGTTTCGTTCGAGCCGGATATGCGAATTCGGCGCGAACTCCTTCAGCATATAGGCGCCATTGGTGATCAGGTTCTCGGGTCGTCCCGGCTCCTGCGTCGCCCGGGCCGTACTGGCGGGGTGGACGGGCAGGGCGCTCTGATGGGTCAGCAATTCGAGCAGATAGGGCGTCGGCCGTTCGAGCTTGATCTCAAGCGTCCGCTCGTCGACGGCCGAAACGCCGAGACTGTCGAGCGATGAGCCTGCCGTCGCCTTGTGGATCGGCTCGGCATTCCCAATCGGATAGAGCAGGTTGGCGTATCGGGCGCCGGTTTCCGGGTTGAGGATGCGCCGGAAGGAATAGACGAAGTCGGCGGCCCGGACCGGGTCGCCATTGGACCATTTCGCATTGGCGCGCAGGTTGAAGCGCCAGAGCTTTCCGTCCGGGCTCATCGTCCAGCTTTCGGCGACGCCGGGGACGACCTCTCCCTTCATGTTGTGGATGACGAGGCCTTCGCGCAGGTCGCGCAGCAGATGGGCTTCGGCGACCGTCGAGGTTCTGTGGGGATCGAGTGTTTCCGGGTCGCCGTCATTGCCCCGGTGGAAGACGATCCGGCCCTGGACCGCATCAGCGCGGGTCGCGGCCAGGATGGCGGCGAACGCCAGAGGTGCGGTGCGGCGCGTGACGTCGAGCATGGCAACCTCCCTCGACCGGGCGTCGTTGCGAGCGATGCCCGACAAAGGAAGTAGAACCTGCCTGAGTGAGTCTGCCAAGCGGGAAACGGCGGCGCGGCCGCGGTTTTCGCCGCCGTGAAGGGTCTGCAAAATGGGCCAGCGGCTTCGGAGACCCAAGCAGGCTCGCCAAGGCAGGCCTGCTTGGGTTTGTCAGCAGCTGGCTACAGGCTCAGCGGTTGGCCGCCTTCGCGGCGCTCTCCTGCGCCTCGACCACCGCCACGGCGGTCATGTTGACCACGCCGCGGGCCGTGACCGAACCAGTGAGGATATGCGCGGGCTTGGCGGTGCCGATCAGGATCGGCCCGACCGGCAGCGCATCCGCCATCACCTTCGCGAACTGGTAGGAGATGTTGGCGGCGTCGAGATTAGGGAAGATCAGGATGTTCGCCATGTCCTTCAGTGTCGAGGAGGGCAGGACGCGCTCGCGGATCAGCGGCACCAGCGCGGTATCGGCCTCCATCTCGCCGTCGCATTCCAGCTGCGGCGCGCGCTCGCGGATCAGCTTCAACGCCTTGCGCATCTTGAGCGAGGAGGGCGTATCGGCCGCCCCGAAATCCGAATGCGAGAGCAGAGCGATCTTGGGCTCGAGGCCGAAGCGCTGGACATGGCTCGCGGCAAGCACCGTCATGTCCGCGATCTCCTCGGCGCTCGGATCGTGCTTCACATGCGTGTCGGAGAGGAAGAAAGCGCCCTTGTTGGTGATGATCAGCGTCATCGCCGCGATGTCGCAGACGCCGGGCGCCAGGCCGATGATGTCCTTGATGTGCCGCAGGCGCGACATGAACCGGCCTTCGAGACCGGAGATCATTGCGTCCGCGTCGCCGCGCGCCACGGCAAGCGCCGCGATCACCGTGTTGTTGGTGCGGACAAGCGCGCGCGCCGCTTCCGGCGTGATGCCGCGCCGGCCGGCGATGTCGAGATAGGTCTGGACATAGTCGCGATAGCGCGGGTCGTCCTCGGGATTGACGACCTGGAAATCGACGCCGGGCTTCAGCGACAGGCCGAAGCGCTGGATACGGGTCTCGATCACGCTCGGGCGGCCGATCAGGATCGGCACGGCAAGCCCTTCCTCGAGCGCAACCTGGGCAGCGCGCAGCACGCGCTCGTCCTCGCCCTCGGCGTAGATCACGCGCTTGGGATCGGCCTTGGCCTGCTGGAACAGCGGCTTCATCAGGAAGCCGGAGCGGAAGACGAAGCGCGAGAGCTGGTCGCGATAGGCCTCGACATCGACCAGCGGCTTGCGCGCGACGCCGGTGGCCATCGCAGCCTCCGCCACGGCCGGCGCGATGCGCATGATCAGGCGCGGGTCGAAGGGATTCGGGATCAGCGAGGTCGCGCCGAAGGTCGAGGTCTCGCCACCATAGGCGCGGGCCGCGATGTCGGAGCTCGCCTCGCGGGCGAGCGCGGCGATGGCGCGCACCGCGGCGAGCTTCATCGCCTCGTTGATCGTCGTCGCCTGCACGTCGAGCGCGCCGCGGAAGATGTAAGGGAAGCAGAGGACGTTGTTGACCTGGTTGGGATAATCCGAGCGGCCGGTGCAGATCATTGCGTCCGGTCGCACGGCGAGCGCGTCCTCCGGCGTGATCTCGGGATTTGGGTTGGCGAGCGCCAGGATCAGCGGCTTCGCCGCCATGCGCTTGGCCATCTCCGGCTTCAGCACCCCGGCGGCGGAAAGGCCGAGGAAGATGTCGGCATCACCGATGACGTCGCTGAGCGTGCGGGCGTCGGTCTCCTGCGCATAGACCTCCTTCCAGCGGTCCATCAGCGTGTTGCGGCCCTTGTAGACCACGCCTTCGAGATCGGTGACCCAGATGTTCTTGCGCTGCGCGCCGAGCTCGACGAGCAGGTTGGTGCAGGCCAGGGCGGCTGCGCCGGCGCCGGAGACGACGATCTTGACGTCGGCGATCTTCTTGGCGGCGAGGTCGAGGCCGTTCAGCACCGCTGCGCCGACGATGATCGCCGTGCCGTGCTGGTCGTCGTGGAAGACCGGGATCTTCATCCGGGCCTTCAGCTGCTCCTCGATCTCGAAGCACTCCGGCCCCTTGATGTCCTCGAGGTTGATGCCGCCGAAGGTCGGCTCCAGCGCTGCGACGACCTCGACGAACTTCTCGACGTTCTTCTGCTCGACCTCGATGTCGAAGCAGTCGATGCCGGCGAATTTCTTGAAGAGGACGGCCTTGCCTTCCATCACGGGCTTGGAGGCCAGCGGGCCGATATCGCCGAGGCCGAGCACAGCCGTGCCATTGGTGATGACGGCGACGAGATTCTGGCGCGAGGTGAGCTCGGCGGCTTCGGACGGGTCGTCGACGATCGCCTCGCAGGCAGCCGCGACGCCGGGCGAATAGGCCAGCGCCAGGTCGCGCTGGTTGCCGAGCGGCTTGGTCGCCTGGATCTCCAGCTTACCGGGCCGGGGCTGGCGGTGATAGACGAGCGCGCCCGAGCGCAGATCGGTGGAGAGCGTGCTTTTCATGGCGCGATGGTCCCTGCGGTCCGAAGGATGCTGGTCGCGCGAAAGGCCATGCGGCGTCAAGCGGTCAGGATGCCTCGGCGGCCGCAGCGCGCGCGAAGATCGGGCTGCGGCCGATTGAATCAATGTGTGAACGAGGTGAATCGCCTTGTGAGCCGGCGATGACAACCTGTTGGCGCGACTCAGGAATCGCGGCCTTGAACCAGAGGATGGGCCGGGTGAATCAAAAGCTCGGCCGCGGGCGCGGCTCAGAACGCCTTGAAGGTGATGATCGTGTGCGTGTCGGCGATCTCGGGGATCGACTGCACCTTCTGCGCGACGAAATGGCCGATATCGACATCCGCGCCGACATGGAACTTGGCGAGGATGTCGTAGTTGCCGGCGGTCGAGTAGATCTCGGAAGCGATCTCGCGATCGGCCAGTTCGCTGGCGACCTCGTAGGTCTTGCCGAGCTTGCATTTGATCTCGACGAAGAAGGTTTGCATCGCTCGCTCCGAAACTCTGATGCGGTCTGGATAAGGCATCGGCCCGAAAAGTGGAATGCGGTTTTCGGACAAGGCCGATGCCGAAACAAAGGCGATCCTCAGAGTGGTGCGATCAAGCGCCCGCGAGCGCCGCAATGCGCCGCGTCATCGCATCGTTTGGGTCCGTCAGCCCGGCGATGACGGTGAAATGGTTGGCGCCGGGGATTTCCTCATAGCGCGTCGTCACGCCTTCCAGCCCCCAGACATCGACGAGCCGGCGGCTCTGCTTGTGGTACTCGGCGCTCTCCTCGCCCCCGACTACGGCATCCATCGTCAGCCGCGACGGCGCCGACCAGAACAGGGGGCTTTCGAGCTCGGCCGCTTGCATGTCGAGGCCGAGCGCCGTGTTGATGCTCGTCTCGGTCAGGGGTTTGAGGTTGTAGAGGCCGGAGATGCCATAGGCCGCCGGCACCAGATGCTCCGGCAGGTCGGCACCGACATTCTTCCAGCCGGTGGCGAGCATGCAGGCGCTGAGGTGGCCGCCGGCGGAATGGCCGGTCGCGACCACCGGCAGGCCGAAGCGCCGCCAGAGCGCTGCCGTGGCCTGCTGCAACTCCCAGACGATATGGCCGAGCTTGACCTGCGGGCAGAGATCGTAGCCGACGACCGCGACGGGCAGGCCGAGCTGGTTCAGCCCGCGCGCCATATGCGAGAAGAAGCTCCGGTCGAGCGCCTGCCAGTAGCCGCCATGGATGAACATGACGAGCGCATTGCCGCGGATCGTTTCCGGCTTGAATACGTCGTAGAGCTGCCGTTCGCCCTCGCCATAGGAGACGCCGAGCTCGCACAGCGCCGCGGCGCGGTACGCCGCGGCGTCCGTCTGCCAGCCGGCAATGATGCCGGGATGCTCCGGCACGCGGGCGCGGTTGTTGTACTCGGTCTCATAGTCCGGCGACATTGGTATCCTGCTCGGGAAGGGCACGGCTGACGGGCCTACGGTGGCAGCCGTTGGCGGTTTCCGCCAGCGCTTTTGACAGGTGGCGCGCCCGGCGCCAAAAGCGGCAATCCGCAGCAAGCGGAATCTGGAGGTCGCCATGGAAAACCCCGTCCTCGCCGAAGTCACGCGCGGCAATGTCGTCGAATCGCGTCATCGGGGGTCTGCGATTGTCATCGATGCCGATGGCGGCGTCGTCTTCGCAGCCGGCGACATCGAGCGGCCGGTCTTCCCGCGCTCGGCGGTGAAGGCGATCCAGGCCCTGCCTCTGCTGGAAAGTGGTGCTGCCGACCGTTACGGCCTGACAGAGGCGGAGATCGCGCTCGCCGTCTCCTCGCATTCCGGCGAGCCGCTGCATGCCGAGACCTCGCTCGCGATGCTGAAGAAGGCCGGCCGCGACGCCGGCTGCCTGGAATGCGGCGCGCATTGGCCCATGAACGAGGCCGTGGCGCGGGCGCTGGCGAAGTCGGGCGCCGAGCCGAGCGCCCTCAACAACAACTGCTCCGGCAAGCACGCCGGCTTCGTCTGCCTCTCCTGCAGCCTGGACGAGGATCCGGCCGGCTATGTGAAGCAGGGTCATGCCGTCCAGCGGGCGGTGCGCGGCGCCCTTGAAGAGGTGACCGGCGCCGAGCATTCCAGCGAGCGCATGGGCATCGACGGGTGCTCGATTCCCTCCTACGCCGTGCCGCTCAAGGCGCTGGCGCTCGGCTTTGCGCGCTTTGGCACCGGTCGCGGCTTCGGTCCCGAGCGGGCCAAGGCCGCCGCGCGCATCCGCGCTGCTGCGGCCGGGCATCCCTTCATGGTCGCGGGCACTGGGCGTTACGACACGCGGCTGATGGGCCTGCTGGGCGCCCGCGCCTTTACCAAGACCGGGGCCGAGGGCGTCTACTGCGCCGCGCTGCCGGAGCTCGGCTATGGCATAGCGCTGAAATGCGATGACGGCGCTGGCCGTGCCGCAGAAGTCGCGCTCGGCGCGCTGATCGCCCGCTTCCTGCCGATGGACGAGGCGACGCAGACCGCCTTTGCGCCGCTGCGCGAGGCCGTCCTGAAGAACTGGAACGGCATCGAGGTGGGGCGCATCCGCGCCCCGGCGGCCTAGGATATCTCAACGCGCGGCGTTGTTCTCGATCCTGATGCCCGCCGCTTTTGCGTCGGGCGCCTTGGCGAGATCGCCGGTGACAGGCTTGCCGTATTCCGTGCCGACGATGGCGCCGTCGCGCGCCTCGTCGATGAGGTTGTTGGCGATCAGGGCGTTGCGCTCCTTCGGCACCAGCGACACCGCGATGCCGATGCCGGCCTTGCGCACGACATTGCCGGTCGCGACGAGATTGCGCATCCCCCAGGACCATCCGAGCGAGATGCCGATCTCGCTCGCATTCTCGATGACGTTGCCGGTCACGGCCGCTTCGGCCTCGACATGGACGCCGATGCCGCCGATCGGCTCCCTGCCGTTCGGCGCGATGGCGCGCCGGGCATTGCGGATGATGTTGTTGGCGAAAACCGCCATTCGCCCGCCATGGTCGAGATTGGTGATGTTGGCGCCCTGCGCGCAGTCCTCGATCAGATTGTTGGCCATGATCGCACCCTCGAAGGCGAATTCGGCGTAGAGCGCCACTTCGCCGCAGCGGCGGCCCTGATTGCCGAGGATCTGCACGCCGGAGCCGGAATTGTTGCGGATGAAGGTCATGGCGCAGTCGCGCAGCTGGTTGCCCTCGACGATGACGCCGCCGGCCCGGTAGAGACTGATGCCGTTGCCGTTCGGCCCGTCGCCGCCGGCATCGGCGCGAATACGGCTGACGCGATTGCTGCGCAGGATCGAGCGGTCGTCGCCGGGCTGGCTCCGCCAGATCTGGATGCCATTGTTGCCGCAGTCCTCGACATCGTTCTGTTCGATAACGAGGCCCAGCGAATCGAGCGAGAACAGGGCGGAATCGCGCATGGCGTGGAAGCGGCTGGTCGTGATGCGCCCGCCGCAGCGGTGCAGGGTCAGGCCGACCGAGCCGGCCTTGGCGAAGTCGCAATCCGAGACGGTGAGCGCGCCGATGTTGTTGCCGGTGACGAGTCCTCCGCGTTGTGGCGAGGGGATGTCGAGCCCGTCGAAGGCAAGACCGGTCAGGTTTGCGCGCGCGATATTGTTGGCGACAAGCAGCGGGCTGCCGTTTGCGGTCACTAGGCGGGTCTCCCCCGGCAAGCCGACGATGCTCGCGCCTTCCGGCAGCTGGACTGAGCCGAGACGATAACGCCCGGGCGGCACCATGAGCGGCGCATTGCGCTTCGCCGCTTCGTTTACCGCCGCCTGGAACCGCCCTGACTGATCCTCCGATGCGCCCGGCCGCAGCCCGAACTGGCTGGCGTCCAGACCGAGATGGCCGAGTGGGCCGCGGGGCGGCGAAGCCGATTGCACACGGGCCGGCAGGTGGAACACAGCCGGGCCGACCAGGCCGGCAGCCAGGAAACCGCGCCGCGAAAGCACCATGGAACCTCCCCTTCGGCTCCGCCACGATCAAGCGGCGCGCCAGCCTTGCTGTCCCGATTTGGAATCGCCGCCGCGAAGAACACGCAAGATGCGGCGGGCGTCGGCTAGAGCCCGAGCGCCCGGGCGATCTCCTCGGCGGCAAGCGTCGGGGCGAGCTGGCCGGAGGAGACCGCGGCCTCGAGCTCCGGCGTGCGCGCCTTCAGGGCCGGGTCATGCCTGAGCTTGGCCTGCAACCGATCCTGCACCATCGCCCACATCCATTTGACGTCCTGGCGCCGGCGTTTCTCAGCGATCAGGCCCTTGGCCTCGAAGCGGGCGCGGTGATCCCTGATCTTGGCCCAGAGCGCGTCGAGCCCTTCTCCGGTCAGGCCGGAGATCGTCACCACCGGCGTGCTCCACAGCGTCGAGGTGGGCGCAAGGATGTGGAGCGCGGCCTTGTATTGCGCTGCGGCCGCGCGGGCTGCGGTCGCACCAGCGCCGTCGGCCTTGTTGACCGCGATCATGTCGGCGAGCTCGATGATGCCCTTCTTGATGCCCTGCAACTCGTCGCCGGCATTGGGCAGCATCAGCACGAGGAAGAAGTCGGTAAGATCGGCGACTGCCGTTTCCGACTGCCCGACGCCGACCGTTTCGACCAGGATGACGTCGAAGCCGGCGGCCTCGCAGAGCAGCATCGTCTCGCGCGTTTTGGCCGCGACGCCGCCGAGCGTGCCGGAGGAGGGGGAGGGCCGGATATAGGCGTCGGGATCGACGGAGAGGCGCGCCATCCGGGTCTTGTCGCCGAGGATCGAGCCGCCGGTGCGGGTCGAGGAGGGGTCGACCGCGAGCACCGCCACCTTGTGGCCCTTGGCCGTAAGGTAGCTGCCGAGCGCGTCGATCGTCGTCGATTTGCCGACGCCCGGAACTCCGGTGATGCCGACACGGATGGCGCGGCCGGTGTGGGGCAGCAGCCGCTGGATCAATGCCTGCGCCTGCTCGCGATGGTCCGCGCGGCGCGATTCCGCCAGCGTGATCGCACGGGCCAGCGCGGCGCGTTCGCCGGCGAGGAGCGCGTCGCCGAGCGAGTCGGCAGGAGAGATGCGGTCGGCCATGCCGCCAGTTAGCAAGCCGCTGCCGAAGGCGACAAGGCATCGCCTGCGTCGTATCTGCTTCATCACTGTGTCATGCACGCATCTTGAAGATTTGCGTGGGCGGTGAGACGACTGGGCGATGATCGGCGCGGCAATGCGGTTTCGTGGTGTGGTTTTGGCATTGTTGCTGCCGCTCGCTCTCGCAGCCTGCGCGACGCCGCGCACCCTTGCGTTGAACCAGGCACCTGCCGCCGATATCGCCGGTACCGTCGAGATCTATGTCGCGACCACGCGCGAACCCTCGGCGCAGCCGGTCTATTTCAATGGCGAGCGGGCGCCCAAGCTCTCCTTCGCCCGGCTCGACATCACGGTGCCGCGCAGCCACAAGCCCGGCAATCTGGAGCTGCCGAGCTCCGGGCCGGGCGATCCGGCGAAGCATTTCACCGCGACTTATGTCCAGCGGCTCGACCTCGCGCCCGTGATCTCGGATGTGCGCAAGGAGCTCCAGAGCCGGCCGGCCGATCAGCGCGACGTGCTCGTCTTCGTCCACGGCTACAACACGAATTTCGCCGATGCGGTCTACCGCTTCGCCCAGATCGTCTATGATTCCGGCTTCAAGGGCGTGCCGGTGCTGTTCTCCTGGCCCTCGCGCGGCGAACTCCTCGCCTATCCCTACGACCGCGAGAGCGCCTACTACTCGCGCGACTTCCTCGAAGCCAGTCTGCGCGGCATCCCGCGCGATCTCGGCTCCACACGCATGGATATTCTCGCTCATTCCATGGGCACGCTGCTGACGCTGGAGACATTGCGCCAGGCCGCGATCCGCGGCGACGGGGCCTTCGGCGGCAAGCTGCGCGACGTCATGCTGGCCGCGCCGGATGTCGATCTTGACGTCTTCAAGACGCAGATGGCGCAGATCCGGCGGCCCGTCACCGTCTTCGTGTCGGCCGACGACAGGGCGCTCGACTTCTCGCGCCGCTTCGCGGGCGACAAGACGCGGCTCGGTGCCGTCTCTGCGAAGGATACGGAGATCATCGCGGAACTCGACAAGCTCGGCGCGCGGATCATCGACCTCTCGGAGGTGTCGTCCAGCGACAGCCTGAACCACGCCAAGTTCGCTTCCTCACCAAAGGTGGTTCAGCTCATCGGCGAGCGGCTGCGGCAGGACAAGGGTATCGGTTTCGCCGGGCCGCAATTCGGCGACCGAATCGGGGATATCGCCGGCGGCGTCGTCGGCACCGTGGGCTCGACGGTCGGGCTCGTCGTCAACGCGCCGGTGACGATCCTTTCGGGCGGGCGGTGATGTCACATGGCTGCAACGGCCGGCGATCCCCGCAGCCAGGCCGCGAGGTTGCCCCATTCTGGCCGCGTTAGCCTGCCCTTAAGGGCAGGTTGGCCATTCCGGCCTCTCACGATCGATTTTGGATGCCTGCCGCCATGCCTGTCACGAGGCGCGACTTTTCATGCCGCTCGCTGGCGCTCGCCGCGCTGCTGCCGCTCGGGCTCGCCGCCTGCGCCCAGAGCGAAGCGAGCGTATCGCCCTTCGCCGAGCCGGAGCGTGCGGACGCCTCGGCGCTCGGCAAGGATCCGCGCCTGCTGGTCATGACAACCCGCAGATCTGTGGGCAATGTCGCGCCCTATTTCGGCACCGATCGCGGACCGCTGACCTTCGCCGAGGTGCGCCTGTCGCCGCCGGGACGAGGTATCTCGGGGCGCGTCTCTTCCGCCGTCAGCGGCGACTGGGCCGTGCTCGGCGTTGGCCGCGAGGTGACCAACGACGCCCCGCGCGCCTTCTCGGATGCCGCCAATGGCCGCGATGTGCTGCTCTATGTGCACGGCTTCAACGAGACCTTCGAATCGGCTGCCCGCAGCGCCGGCCAACTCTCGCATTCGCTCGAGTTCCAGGGCCGCGCGGCGCTGTTCACCTGGCCGTCCGGCGGCAAGCTCTTCGACTATGCCTATGATCGAGAGAGCGCGCTCTGGTCGCGCGACGGGTTCGTCCAGAGCCTGCAGGCGCTCGTCTCCAACCCGACGGTCGGGCGCATCCATATCGTCGCGCACTCGATGGGGACCTTCCTCACGCTGGAAGGGCTGCGCGAACTGCGCGACTCCCAGGATGTCTATGCCCGTATCGGCTCCGTCGTGCTGGCTTCGCCCGATGTCGACATCGACGCCTTCGAGCAGACGGTGAAGAAGCTCGGCCCCCTGGCCCAGCGCATGACCGTCATCATCGACCCGGGCGACCGGGCGCTCGCGGTTTCTGCCCGCATCGCCGGCGGCGTCGCGCGTGCCGGCGCCGCCGACCGCTCGCGCCTCGATGCGCTGGGCGTGCGCGTCGCCGACACGTCTGGCCGCGGCTGGAGCATGCTGCGCCACGACCTCTTCCTGTCGAACAGCGAGGTCACCCAGGTCGTCCGCCGCGCCATGGATCGCGGCGCCTGACGAGGCCAGCCCCTAGATAGGCGGCAGGCCGGAGCGCTTCTTGATCGTCGCCAGCGCGAAGTTGGATTCGACCGACTGGATGCATTTCAGCCGCGTCGCCTTCTGCTTCAGGAAGCGCTCATAGCCTTCGATGCCGTCGGTGACGACGCGCAGAAGATAGTCCTGCGAGCCGGTCATGAGGTAGCATTCGGCAACCTCGCTCCAGCTTTCGACCGCCTTCTCGAATTCGGCGATCTGCTCCTGGTTCTGTTGCGTCAGCCTGACCGAGACGAAGACGCTGAAGGGCAGGCCGTAGGCCTTGGGATCGACGACCGCCGTATAGCCCTGGATGACGCCGGTCTCTTCCAGCCGCTTGAGTCGGCGCAGGCAGGGCGTCGGCGACAGTCCGACACGCTGCGAGAGATCCTGATTGGTGATCCGCCCGTCATCGCGGAGCACCGAGAGAATCCGACGATCGATCGTATCGAGCACGATATGCTCCATTGTGCAGGTTTGTGAGCAGGAAGATGCAATCGTGAGTTTACGGTGAGCTTCATCAACCAAGCAATGGCGCTCCGATGAGATTATTCTGAACGACAGGGATTCAGCGGCGCGGCCGGAAAAAAGGGAGACAGCCCATGAGCGAAGACAGCTATCACAAGGACCGGATCGCCAATCGCCGGCTCCATCCGGAGACGTTGATGATGGGGTTCGGCTATTCGCCGGCCATGTCGGAAGGCTCGCTCAAGCCGCCGGTCTTCCTGACCTCGACCTTCGTTTTCGAGAACGCCCAGCAGGGCAAGGATTTCTTCGACTTCACCTCGGGGCGGCGCCAGCCGAAGCCGGGCGAGAAGCCCGGCCTCGTCTATTCGCGCTTCAACCATCCCAACATGGAAATCCTCGAGGATCGCCTGGCGATCTGGGACGAGGCCGAGAAATGCGCCGTCTTCGCGTCCGGCATGGCCGCGATCGCCACGACCTGCTTCGCCTTCCTGCGTCCGGGCGACACGATCCTGCATTCCCGCCCGCTCTACGGCGGCACCGAGACGCTGCTCAAGAACCAGATGGGCGCCTTCGGCATCACGCCGTTCGGCTTCACCGACGGGCTCGACATCGAGCAGATGCGGGAGGTCGCCAAGGCGGCCGCCGCCAAGGGCCGCGTCGCGATGATCCTGGTCGAGACCCCGGCCAACCCGACCAATGGCCTCGTCGATCTCGCCGCCTGCAAGGCGATTGCCGATGAACTGGAGCAGTCGCAGGGCCATCGCCCGCCGGTCGTGGTCGACAACACCCTGCTGGGCCCGAAATATCAGAAGCCGCTCAAGCTCGGTGCAGACCTGACCTTGCTCTCGCTGACGAAATATGTCGGCGGCCATTCCGACCTCGTCGGCGGCTCGATCAGCGGTTCCGAGGCGCTGGTGCGGCAGGTGAAGGCCTGGCGCGGCTCGCTGGGCACGCAAGCGGACCCGAATTCCTGCTGGATGCTGATGCGCTCGCTGGAGACGCTCGACATCCGCATGAGCCGCGCCAACGAGAACGCCAAGCTGGTGGCGGAATACCTCGAAAACCACCCGAAGGTCGCCAAGGTCCACTATCTCGGCAACCTCAAGGAGGGTGATCCGCGCAAGCCTGTCTTCGACCGGCAGTGCACCGCGGCCGGCTCGACCTTCGCATTCGACGTCAAGGGTGGCGAGAAGGAAGCCTTCGCGCTGCTCGACAACCTGCAGATCATGAAGCTCGCCGTCAGCCTCGGGGGCACCGAGACGCTGGTCTCGCACCCGGCCGCGATGACCCATTCCGGCGTCGCCAGGGAGCTGCGTGAGGAGATCGGCCTCACCGACGCCCTGATCCGCATCTCGGTCGGTATCGAGAACATCGAGGACCTGATCTCGGATCTGGCGCAGGCCTTCGAGGCGGTTTGAGGGACAGTGCCGTCATGCTCGGGCTTGATCCGAGCATCTCGGAAACCAGAATCTTCTGGTCCCGAGATTCTCGGGTCGAAGCTATGCTTCGCCCGAGAATGACGATCGGGCTCAGCCGAGGCCGAGGAACAGCGCCAGAGACCGGTTCACCGTGATCATCGTTTCCGGATCGAGATAGCCGAAAACCTGGCCGAGCCGGTCGCGCCGCACGGTCATCGCCTTGTCGACCATGATCTGGGAAGCAAGGCGCAATCCGTTCGTCGCGTCAGGCTCGACCGTCAGTCGGATCAGCGGCGCATCGACGATGTCGCTGGACATCAACAGCAGGGTCACCGTCGCCGTCAGGTCGAACGGGTCGGCCTGGACGATCAGGGCAGGGCGGGGCTTGCCGAAATCGCCGCCGAGCGCAACGGTGACAAGGTCGCCGCGCTTCATTCAGGGCTGCCGTCGAGATCTTCCAGGGCCGCGTCAAGGAAGGCATCGAGCTCCCGATCAGTACTGTCGCTGAGGGAGACAAGGCGGGCCTGACGGCGGCATTCCTCACCGAAGCCGGGCCGCCGCGTATCGGGAATCCAGATTTGCACCGGGCGCAATCCAGCCGCCCGCAAAGCGTCGCGGCGCTTCTGGACGCGTCTAGCGGTCGAACTGGCCATGCGGGTCACTCCCGGGAATGTTACATGTAACGTTTGCCGCTGCGCTCTGCAAGGCTGGCGGATGCCGGAAAGCTAAACCCCGATCCGCCCCCAGCCCGGCAGCTTCAGCGCCGGGCTGCGCAGGTCGAGCCCGGTGACGAGGCCGAGCAGGTTGATCTCGATACCCTCGACCCAGCCGACGGTGACGCCGGCGAGCCCATAGAGCGAGGCCTGGATGCCGGTGCGGCTCGCGGTCAGCCCGGCGAAAAGGCCATCGGCGCGCCAATCCTTGCCGATGGCGGTCGGCGGCAGCGCTTGCGGGAACTCGGGCACCTCCGACAGCACATGCTGGACGAAACTGTTCGAGTTCGGCCCCGGCCAGGCGAGATAGCTGCCGGGGCTTGAATAGGCATAGCTCGTCACCGCCGCACGGATGCGCGGGATCAGGCGTTCGGCGGCTTTGCCCCGGATCTCGGTCACCAGCTCCGGCATGTTGCCGAACCAGCGCCCGTCGGCCTCGCGGTGGTTGACCCGGACCGGCGTGCCCCAGCCGACCACGTCGAAGCGTGTATAGGCGCTGGCGCCCCGTTCCTTCACCACGATCCAGGAATGATGCGCGAAGATTCCACGCCAACGCCCGACGCGGGCGGCGAAGAGATGGACTGTCGCTTCCGGCTCGGCCGCGGCAGCCGGCAGGAGCTTCGCGCTCGTCCAGTCTGCGCGCTGCCAGTCCGGGGCACGCGTCTGCCAGGTCCACCAGCCCGCATGGGTTGCGAGCGGCAGCAGGAAGGCGAGCGCGAAGAACAGCAGGAAACGGCGGAGGAGGCGCATTCGGCACGGTATGTGCAGGACCCTGCGAACCGGCAAGAACAACGCCGATCACGCTTGCGTCAGCCGGCCTCGACATGCTGCAGGGGCTTTCAGCAACCCTCGGCTGTGCGCGGGCATCCGGTCGCGCCTTATGCCGGTTGATGCGGGGGTGAAAGCTGGTAGCGTGCGCGCGCCTGAGCTTGATGGAGGGGCAGATTGGGTAGGACTGTGAAGCGACTGACCGAGGCCATTGCCGCCTGTGCGGTCGGACTGGGACTTCTCGCCGCGCCGGCGGCCGCGCAGGACAAGCAGCTGCGCATCTTCAACTGGTCGGATTATGTCGATCCGGAGGTGCTCGACGCCTTCAAGAAGGAAACCGGCATCACCGTCGTCTACGACACCTTCGACCAGATGGAGACGGTGGAGACCAAGCTTCTGGCTGGCAAGACCGGCTACGACCTGATCGTCGTCACGGCTTCCTTCCTGCCGCGCCACATCCCGCTCGGCCTCTACCAGCCGGTCGACAAGGACAAGGCGCCGAACCTCAAGAACCTCTGGCCGGAGATCCAGACCCGGTTGTCCAAGTATGATCCCGGCAACAAATACGCCGTGAACTACATGTGGGGCACCACGGGGATTGGCTACAACGTCGCCAAGATCAAGGAACGCCTCGGCCCCGATGCCGTGATCGACAGCTGGAAGATCGTCTTCGAGCCTGAAACGCTGAAGAAGCTCTCCAACTGCGGCGTCCATGTCCTCGACGCGGTCGAGGAGATGTTCCCGGCGGCGCTGCGTTATCTCGGGCTCGATCCGGATTCGAAGAACGAGGCCGATCTCAACAAGGCCGGCGAGCTCCTGCGCAAGATCCGCCCGCACATCCAGAAGTTCCATTCATCGGAATACATCAACGCGCTGGCGAATGGCGACATCTGCCTGGCCGTCGGCTATTCCGGCGACATCCTCCAGGCGAAGAAGCGCGCCGAGGAGGCCAAGAACGGCGTCCAGATCGCCTATTCGATCCCGAAGGAAGGCGCGCTGATGTGGTTCGATTCCTTCGTGATCCCGAAGGATGCCGGCAATGTAGACGCGGCGCTGAAGTTCATCGACTTCGTCAACAAGCCCGCGATGGCGGCGAAGAATTCGGACTTCATCCAGTACGCCAACGGCAACATCGCCTCCAAGCCTGTGCTCTCGGCTGCGGTGCGCGACAACCCCGGTATCTACCCGTCCGACGCGGTGATGGCGCGGCTCTATACGATCACGCMCTATGACCAGAAGGCGCAGCGGCTGGTGAACCGGCTCTGGACCCGCGTGAAGACCGGCAAGTGACCGGTTCCGGACAGGTCGCCAACCCCATGAAGAAGACCTCGCCCGGCAGCGTGCGCCGGGCTTTTCAACCCTGGAACGACCCTGCGGCGAAGCCGCTGGTGGAGTTCCGGGGGGTGACCAAGCGCTTCGGCGACGTCACCGCAGTGGGTGATCTCTCGCTCGCGCTTTACCCGCGCGAGTTCTTTGCGCTGCTCGGGCCGTCCGGCTGCGGCAAGACCACGCTGATGCGCATGCTCGCCGGCTTCGAGACGCCGAACGAAGGCACGATCCTGCTCGACGGGCAGGACATCACCGGCATCCCGCCGCATCTGCGGCCGATCAACATGATGTTCCAGTCCTATGCGCTGTTCCCGCATCTCAACGTGGCCGGCAACATCGCCTATGGGCTGAAGCGCGAGGGGCTGCCGCGCGCCGAGATCGACCGGCGCGTCGAGGAGATGCTGTCGCTGGTCAAGCTTTCGGGCCTTGGCGGGCGCAAGCCGCATCAGCTGTCCGGTGGCCAGCGCCAGCGCGTCGCGCTCGCCCGCTCGCTCGCCAAGCGGCCGAAGCTGCTCCTGCTCGATGAGCCGATGGCGGCGCTCGACAAGAAGCTGCGCGAGCAGACCCAGTTCGAGCTGATGGATCTGCAGAGCGAGCTCGGCCTGACCTTCATGGTCGTCACCCACGACCAGGACGAGGCGATGACGATGGCCGACCGCATGGCGGTGATGGATCACGGCAAGCTCGTCCAGATCGGTCCACCGGACGTGATCTACGAGGCGCCGGCCAACCGGCACGTCGCGGAGTTCGTCGGCGACATCAACATCTTCGAGGGCCGGGTCGAGGCCGTCGACGGCGAACTGGTGCGCGCGGACGTGCCTTTCGTCGGCACCGTCGAACTCGACGAGGAGGCGCCGGCGCTGAAGTTGGGCGACCCTCTCATCGTCGGTATCAGGCCGGAGAAGATCGAGATTGGCCATGACGAGCCGGCGCAGGCCGTCAACAAGGTCGCGGGCGAGATCTGGGACATCGGCTATCTCGGCGACTTCACCATGATCCAGGTCATGCTCGGCGGGCAGAATAATCAGGGGGAGGGCGGGCAACTCGTCAAGGTCGCGCTCGCCAACCGCACGCGCCGGATGGCTCGGCCCTTCGCCTGGGACGACAAGGTCTGGCTCGCCTGGGACGTCGAGGCCGGCGTGGTACTGCCGCCATGAGATGGGCGGGGAAAGCCCGGCGGAGTGGCGCGTCATTCTCGAGCGGAGCGAAGCGCAGACTCGAGAATCTCCGGCAGGCAGAGGCCCCTGCGCCATCTCCGACAGGAGATGCTCGGGTCAAGCCCGAGCATGACGGCGGAACGACGCCATGAGAGCGGTCGCTTCGCTGCAGCAACTCGGCCGACTCGTCGTGGCCGTGCCCTATCTCTGGCTCGCGCTGTTCTTCCTTGCGCCCTTCGCCATCGTCCTGCGCATGGCTTTCTCACATGCTGCGACGGCACTGCCACCTTATGCGCCGCATTTCGAAGGGCTGGCGCAGCTCGGCGAATTCCTGTCCCAGCTCGATATCGAGAACTTCAAGCTGCTCGGCGACGACCCGCTGTACTGGCAGAGCTATCTCTACTCCCTGCGCATCGCTGCCCTGACCACCGTCTTCGCCCTCGCGATCGGCTATCCGCTCGCTTACGCAATGGCTTCGGCGCCGGCGCGCTGGCGCGGCATCCTGCTCGTCTTCGTCATCCTGCCGTTCTGGACCTCCTTCCTGATCCGCGTCTACGCCTGGATCGGCATCCTCAGGCCGGACGGGCTGCTCGACGCGGCGCTCGCCTTCCTCGGCTTCGAGGCGGAGCCGCTGCGCCTGCTCAATACCGAGACGGCCGTACTGCTCGGCATGGTCTATTCCTATCTGCCCTTCATGGTGCTGCCGCTCTTCGCGACGCTGGAAAAACTAGATCGCGGGCTGCTGGAAGCAGCGGCCGATCTCGGCGCCACCCCGGTCACGGCCTTCTTCACGGTGACGCTGCCGCTCTCGCTGCCCGGCATCCTCGCCGGCTCGGCGCTGGTCTTCATTCCCGCGGTGGGCGAGTTCGTCATCCCCGACCTGCTCGGCGGCCCGGACACGGTGATGATCGGCAAGGTGCTCTGGAACGAGTTCTTCTCGAACCGCGACTGGCCGCTGGCTTCGGCCGTGGCGGTCGTGCTGCTCGTCGTGCTTGTGCTGCCGCTCGTTCTGCTCCAGCGGGCACGGCTGCGACGGGAGATGGCGGCGTGACGCGGCTCGGCCCCGGATTGATCCTCGCGCTGATCGTCGGCTTCGCTTTCCTCTACCTGCCGATCCTCACGCTCGTCGCCTATTCCTTCAACGCCTCGCGGCTGGTGACGGTCTGGGGCGGCTTCTCGACGCATTGGTACGGCGCCCTGATGGCCAACGAGCCGCTGCTCGACGCCGCCTGGCTTTCGATCCGCCTCGGCGTCGTCTCGGCGACGCTGGCGACGGTCATCGGCACGCTTGCGGCGCTGGCGCTCGCCCGCCACGGCCGCTTTCGCGGGCGAACATTGTTCTCCGGCATGGTTCTGGCGCCGCTCGTCATGCCGGAGGTGGTGACGGGCCTGTCGCTGCTCCTGCTCTTCGTGGCTGTTGATGTCGAGCGCGGCTTCTGGACCGTGACGATCGCGCACGCGACCTTCAGCCTCGGCTTCGCCTGCATCGTCGTGCAATCGCGGCTCGCGGGCTTCGACCGCTCGCTGGAGGAAGCGGCGCAGGATCTGGGCGCCACGCCCTTCGTCACCTTCTGGACCGTGACCCTGCCGCTGATCTGGCCGGCGGTGGCGGCGGCCTGGATGCTCGCCTTCACGCTCTCGCTCGACGATCTCGTCATCGCGAGCTTCGCGACGGGCCCCGGCGCGACGACGCTGCCGATGCGGCTCTATTCGGCGGTCAAGCTTGGCGTTTCGCCCGAGATCAATGCCGCCTGCACGATCATGATCGCGGCCGTGGCCGTGGTGGTGATCGCGGCGTCGCTGCTGTTGAAGCGCGAGCAGTTGTCCGGAGGTTAAACGGCGGCTGAACGGCGCCCTCAAAGCTCGTTCAGCCGGGTTTTGCGAATGTCCTTCTCACGGCCGGGGAATTCTCCCCGCCACGAGACAGGACAAGGATCATGTTCCGCAATCGCGCCCGCATCGGTTTGGCGGCCCTCGCACTGGGCGGCATCGTGCTCGCCGCTTCCACCTTCGCCGGAACAGGAAACGCCCAGGCTTTCGGCGACCGTTACGAACGCGCCTATGAGCGCCCGGCTTATGGCGCCGATTGGCGGCCTGCGCCGCCCGCCGTCCACGGCTTCTGGGGGCAGCGCCGCTGGCATCGCTACTATGACGGCTACGGCATGCGGCCGCCCCCGCCGCGTTCCAGCTATGGTTACGGCTGGCGGTAAGTGTCGCCACGCCGGCTGTGACCATAGGGCGGGCGCGGCCTGAGGGCAGCGCCCGCCTTTTCTGTCATTCGGCAGCGGCGGTGTGCTGGGCGTAGCCGAGGCGCTGGTTGAGCTCCTCGAGCAGCTTCTCGGCCGCATCGGCGATGACCGTGCCGGGCGGGAAGATCGCCGAGGCGCCGGCCTCGATCAGCGCCCCGAAATCCTGCGGCGGGATGACGCCGCCGACCACGATCATGATGTCCGGCCGGCCTGCCTTGGCGAGCGCCGCCTTCAGTTCCGGCACGAGCGTGAGGTGACCTGCCGCGAGCGACGACACGCCGACGATGTGGACATCGTTCTCAACCGCCTGCCGCGCCGCCTCGTCCGGCGTGGCAAAGAGCGGCCCGATATCGACGTCGAAGCCGAGATCGGCGAAGGCCGAGGCGATGACCTTCTGGCCGCGATCATGGCCGTCCTGGCCCATCTTGGCGACGAGGATGCGGGGGCGGCGTCCGTCGGCTTCCTCGAACGCCTGGCACATCAACTGGACGCGCGTGACGGCTGGGTTCATCTCGCCGACCTCCCGCTTGTAGACCCCCGAGATCGCCTTGATCTCGGCCCTGTGACGACCGAACACCTTCTCCATCGCCAGCGAGATCTCGCCGACCGTCGCCTTGGCGCGCGCAGCCTTGACCGCGAGGTCGAGCAGATTGGCATTGCCGGCCGCGCCATTGGTCAGCGCGGTCAGCGTCGCCTGCACCTCGGTCTCGTCACGTTCGGCCTTGAGGCGCTTCAGCTTGTCGAGTTGCTGGGCGCGCACCGAGGCGTTGTTGACCTTGAGCACCTCGATCGAAGCCTCGTTCTCCGGCTTGAAGCAGTTGACGCCGATGATCGCCTGCTGCCCGCCGTCGATGCGGGCCTGCGTCTTGGCGGCGGCTTCCTCGATCCGGAGCTTGGGGATGCCGGCCTCGATCGCCTTGGCCATGCCGCCGAGCGCCTCGACTTCGCGGATATGGCTCCAGGCCTTCTCAGCGAGTTCCGCGGTCAGCCGTTCGACATAATAGGAGCCGCCCCAGGGGTCGATGATCCGGGTCGTGCCGCTTTCCTGTTGAAGCAGGATCTGGGTGTTGCGGGCGATGCGCGCTGAAAAGTCGGTCGGCAGCGCCAGCGCCTCGTCGAGCGCGTTGGTGTGCAGCGACTGGGTGTGCCCCTGCGTTGCCGCCATCGCCTCGATCATCGTGCGCGGCACGTTGTTGAACACGTCCTGCGCCGTCAGCGACCAGCCCGAGGTCTGGCAATGGGTGCGCAGTGGCAGGGACTTCTCGTTCTCAGCGCCGAAATCCTTGACGAGCTTGGCCCAGATCAGCCGCGCCGCACGCATCTTGGCGACTTCCATGAAGAAGTTCATGCCGATCGCCCAGAAGAAGGACAGGCGCGGTGCGAAGATATCGACAGAAAGGCCCGCGCGCTGGCCGGCACGGATGTATTCGACCCCGTCGGCAAGCGTGTAGCCGAGCTCGAGATCCTGCGTCGCTCCAGCCTCCTGCATGTGGTAGCCGGAAATCGAGATCGAGTTGAACTTCGGCATATTGGCCGAGGTGAAGGCGAAGATGTCGCCGATGATCCGCATCGAGGGCGAGGGCGGATAGATATAGGTGTTGCGGACCATGAACTCCTTGAGGATGTCGTTCTGGATGGTCCCCGAGAGCTTCGCCTGCGGCACGCCCTGTTCCTCGGCCGCGACGATATAGAGCGCCAGCACCGGCAGCACCGCGCCGTTCATCGTCATCGACACGCTCATCTGGTCGAGCGGGATGCCTGAGAACAGCGTGCGCATGTCGTAGATCGAGTCGATCGCGACGCCGGCCATGCCGACATCGCCGGCGACGCGCGGATGGTCGCTGTCATAGCCGCGATGAGTCGCGAGATCGAAGGCGACCGAGAGGCCCTTCTGTCCCGCGGCGAGGTTGCGTCGGTAGAAGGCGTTCGAATCCTCGGCCGTGGAGAAACCGGCATATTGCCGGATAGTCCAGGGCTGGTTGACGTACATAGTCGGGTAGGGGCCGCGCAGATAGGGCGGCAGGCCCGGCAGGCTGTCGACGAAGGGCAGCCCCTCGCGGTCGGCGGCCGTGTAGAGCGGCTTCACCGGGATATCTTCCGGCGTCAGCCAGGGTTCGGCCGCCGCTAGCTCTGCAGAGGCCGCCGTCCGGGTGGCGGAGAAGGCGAGTTTCGTGAAATCCGGGATCGCGGTCATGGCTTGCTCCCGTCGGTCCTGTCCCACCAATGGTGGAAATGATGCACCGGTCCGTGGCCGTGGCCAACCGCAACCTCGTCGGCTGCGGCGATGGCGGCGGAAATATAGCTCTTGGCGTGGCCGATCGCCTCCGGCAGGGGCAAGCCCTTGGCGAGGTTCGCCGCGATCGCAGAGGATAAGGTGCAGCCGGTGCCATGCGTGTTGCGGGTCGCAAGGCGGGGGGCGTTGAAGTGTTGTCGCGCTCCCCCGGCGAGCAGGAGCAGGTCGCTGCTGAGATCGCCGCTGCCATGGCCGCCCTTGATCAGGACATTGGCCGCGCCGAGCGCCGCGAGCTTTTCTGCCTGTTCGTCGACCGCCAGTTCCGTTTCCGCGATGCTGGAGCCGAGCAGGGCGGCAGCCTCGGGGAGGTTGGGGGTGATCAGCGTCGCGAGCGGAAAGAGATGCTTGCGGATCGCCTCGACCGCCGACGCTTCCAGAAGCCTCGCCCCCGAGGCCGCGATCATCACCGGGTCTAGCACGACGTTCTTCGCTCCGTGACGCTTCAGCCCGGAGGCGACCGTCTCGATCAGTTCGGCAGTCGCCAGCATCCCGATCTTGACCGCGCCGACATCGAGATCCTCGAAGACGGCGTCCATCTGCTGGGCGACGAAATCGCGCGGCACGGCATGGATGGCGCTGACGCCCTTCGTATTCTGCGCCGTCAGCGCCACGATGACGCTGGCGCCGTAGACCTGATGCGCCGCGAAGGTCTTCAGGTCCGCCTGGATGCCGGCGCCGCCGCTCGAATCCGAGCCGGCGATGGTGAGGGCGATGGCAGTCAAACTCATGTCTCCGGTCAGGCGCTTGCGATGGCCTGCGCGCGTTCGAGCGTCTCGACAACGTCGCAGCCCGTGAAGATGAACGATGCTACGCCGGCCTTGTTCAACGCCTCGCTCTCGGCGGGGCGCCCGGCGAGCCACACTGTTGCGCCGGCTGTGGCGAGCGCTTCGGCAGCCGCCGCGCCTTCTTCGGCATAAGACGGGTCCGAGCCGCACAGGCAGGCGAGCTTCGCACCCGAGGCGCGGAAGGCGCCGACCAGCGCGTCGAGATCGGTGGCGCCGTCCGTGGCGAAGCCGTCGCCGCTCGGCGCGGCAAGGCCGCCGGCCTCAAACAGGTTGCGGGCAAAGCCGGCACGCGCGGTGAACTCGGCGACGGAGCCCAGCGTCGCCAGGAAGACGACGGGCCGCTGCGGCAGGGCATCGGCCTTGTCGCGCAAGGCCTCGAACGGCTCCGGCAATCTGACCGAGGGCAGCGCATCCGCGCGCAGGGCCGCACCCGGCGCGATCCGGGCATCGGCTCGGCCGGCGCCGCCGACGAAGGAGCGGATGATTTCGCCCTGGTTCCGTTCGGCGAGGCTGCCGGGAGGACGCCGTTCTCTGCGGGCGACCTGCGGGACTTCCAGCACGGTCACCGCGCCCTCGCCGATATTGGGGAACTCGCTGGTGCCGGTGATCGGCTCCCGGCGCGTCGCCACCGCCTTCATGCGCGCCGCCCTCTGCCCGGCGAGCGTCTTCTGCACGGAGCCGTTGGTGAGCCCGGCGACGATGCCGCGCAGGTCGCCGCTGTTGTCCCGTTCGATCTCCTGAAAGGCCAGCCAACCCTGCTGGCAGAGCGCCTGCGTCAGTGCCTCGAAGCCGCCGGCGCCGGCGGCGGGATCGGCGACGCGCCAGAGATTGCTTTCCGCCAGGAGGATGAGCTGCGTGTTGCGCGCGACACGGCGCGCGAATGCATCGGGCAGGCCAAGCGCGGCGGTGAAGGGCTGGACGCTCAACGAATCCGCTCCGCCGACCCCGGCCGAGAAGGCGGCGACGGTGCCGCGCAGCAGATTGACCCAGGGATCGCGCCTGGTCAGCGAACGCCAGGCCGTCTCCGCATGAATCCGCGCCGGCTTCGGTGACAGGCCGCAGGCCTGCTGGATGCGGTCCCAGAGCAGCCGCGCTGCCCGGAACTTCGCGACCGTCAGGAACTCGTCGGTATCGGCGACCAGCGTGAAGGCGAGGGTGTCGCGCGCCTCTGCCAGTGAAAATCCCTGGGCTTCAAGCGTGCGCAGATAGGCGACGGCGGTGGCAAGCGCCGCGCCGAGCTCCTGCGCCTCGCTGGCGCCGGCCTCGTGGTAGGGGCGAACGTCGACAGTGATGAACGGGCCGGAGAAGCCGTGGTCCTTGAGGGCGCGAATGGTCTCAGTGAGCCGGCGCCCGACCTCGGGCCATGAGACGGCAAGCGAGCCCAGCCCGGCGAAGGCGCCGATCGGGTCGAGGCCGAATTCCACGGAAAGCTCGGTCGGTGCATGGCCGCGCTTCTCGATCAGCGCCGCCAGCAGCAAGGCGTTGATGCGGCCCTCCGGCGCAGGGTCGAGCCGCAGCCGGATCAGATCGAGCATCACGCCGTCGAGCGCGGCATCGAGAGCCGCGACATCGTCGGCGACGAGGCCGTAACCGCGCGCCGCCGGCGCACCTGCAAAGCTGATCGTCAGCGTGTCGGCGCCGCCTTCCAGATCGGCCAGCGCGAGCGCCTGGGCTTCCTTCGGCTCGGGATGGTCGAGCCGGGCGGCGACATGCCAGCGCCCGGCTTCGGCGCGCAGGGCGCGCGCGGCCGAGGCGGCGGCGGGGTAGAGCGGCTCGATGCGGATGCCGTCGGCGCTGCGGCCGACGAGCCGCTTCTCGAAATCCGCGCCCTTCAGAACCTTGTCGACCGCCGCGCGCCAGACGTCATGCGACGGCGCCGGGAAGGCGTCGAGATAGGGAAGGTCGGATGGGGCAGCCGAGTTCATGCGCGCCAATGCTCCTCTTCCGCATAGTGTGCAGCCGTGGAGTGCTGATTGCCATGGGCGCGTGCGCACCGCCATCCCTACTTCGTCGCAGGGCAGGTGCAAGAATAGGGACAAGAATACGAAAATGGCGCCGCGGTTCCGCCCTAGGACGGCGCCGCGGCGGCATCAAATTCCGATTAAATCAGACGAACTGGCCGAGGCCGGGAATGGCGCCCACGATCGCGCCCATCGCGTCCTCGCCGGCCTTCTCGCGGCCGACGGCGAACATTTCCTTCGAGACGCTCTGGATCTGGCCCATCGAGAGGCCCGCGCCCATCAGCTGGCCGCCGAGCGCCATCACGCCGCCGCCACCGCCCATCAGCCCGCCGATCGCGCCGAGCATGCCGCCCTTGGCGCCGCCTTCGGCATCCGCGAGCGCCTGCGCGCCCGGCAATGCCGCCATCAACTGGCCGATCTCGGTCGCCGGACCTTCCTTCTGCAGGAAGGCGAGGATGATGCCGACCGCCTTGCGGGCGAGTTCTTCGTTGATGCCGGCCGACGCAGCAACCCGCGTGAGCAGTTCTTCCATGGTTCCAATCCCCTCGCCAAAACGGCTTCGCCGCGAAGCCCTCCAAAAATAGTTTACATATTTACGATCTGATTCCAACGGGCTCGGGCTTCCGCCTTCTGCGTCGTTTGGTTACACCCTCCACACAGGTTCTGAGAAATCTCATAGGCGGATGCGATGGCGGATGACGGCGCGATTCTGATCGGCAAGAGCGGCAAGCCTGAAAACTTGTTGCTCAAGCTCGCCAACCGCCACGGCCTCGTGACCGGTGCGACCGGCACCGGCAAGACCGTGACGCTGCAGGTGATGGCCGAAGGCTTCGCCCGCAACGGCGTCCCGGTCTTCGCGGCCGACATCAAGGGCGATCTCTCCGGCATCGTCGCGCCCGGCGATTCCAAGCCGGCCTTCGTCAACCGGGCCAAGGAACTCGGCCTGAAATACGAGCCGGACCAGTTCACCACGGTGTTCTGGGACGTGTTCGGCGAGCAGGGCCACCCCGTCCGCGCCACGATCTCCGAAATGGGGCCGTTGCTGCTGGCGCGCCTGCTCGATCTCAACGACACGCAGGAGGGCGTGCTCAACATCGCCTTCCGCATCGCCGACGAGCAGAAGCTCCTGCTGCTCGACCTGAAGGACCTGCGCGCGATCCTGACCTTCATCGCCGAGAACGCCCAGGAGCTGACCACCAAATACGGCAACGTCACCTCGGCGACCGTCGGCACGATCCAGCGCGCGCTGCTGGTTCTGGAGAACCAGAGGGGCGATCTTTTCTTCGGCGAGCCTGCCCTCGACATCAACGACCTGATGAAGACGGATCGCGATGGCCGCGGCATCGTCAACATCCTCGCCGCCGACAAGCTGATGAACAATCCGCGGCTCTACGCGACCTTCCTGCTCTGGCTGCTCTCGGAGCTGTTCGAGCAGCTCCCGGAGGTCGGCGACCTCGACAAGCCCAAGCTCGTCTTCTTCTTCGACGAGGCGCATCTGCTGTTCAACGGCGCGCCGAAGGCGCTGCTGACGGCGGTCGAGCAGGTCGTGCGCCTGATCCGCTCCAAGGGCGTCGGCGTCTATTTCGTGACGCAGAATCCGCTCGACATCCCGGATACGGTGCTCGCCCAGCTCGGCAACCGCGTCCAACACGCGCTGCGTGCCTTCACGCCGCGCGATCAGAAGGCGGTGCGTGCCGCCGCCGAGACCTTCCGGCAAAACCCGAAGATCAAGACCGAGGAGGCGATCAGCCAGCTCGCCGTCGGCGAGGCGCTGATTTCGATGCTGGAGGGCAAGGGCTCGCCGGAAATGGTCGAGCGCGCGCTGATCGCGCCGCCGATGGCGCAGGTCGGACCCTGTACGCCCCAGCAGCGCCAGCAGGCCATCAATGCCTCGCCCGAGAAGGGCAAGTACGACACCATGATCGACCGCGAGTCGGCCTATGAAGTACTGATGAAGCGCAAGAACCTCAATCCGGACGGCTCGCCGATCGAGGCTTCGACGGGTGGCAGCGGGGGCGGCGGTATCCTCGATACGATTGGCGGCTGGCTCGGCGGCGGCGCGCCTCAACAGCGCCCGAAGACGGGGCCGGGTTCTCGCGGCGGCCCGCTGCCGCAGAGCATGGCCGAGAAGGTCATCACCTCGGCCGCGCGCTCGGCCGCGACTTCGATCGGCCGCCAGGTTGGCACCGCCATCCTGCGGGGCATTCTCGGTTCCATGTCCGGGAAGCGCTGAGCCCGGTCGTCATTCTCGGGCGGATCGAAGCGCAGACCCGAGAATCTCAGCCCCGAAAGGGCACTGGCGCCTCTTTCGGCAGGAGATGCTCGGGCCAAGCCCGAGCATGACGAGTTCATTATAGGAACGCTGTCGCCGCCGTCACGCTCCGGTCGCGAGGTCGAACAGCAGCTTGATGTTCAGCAGGATGATGATCGCGGCGACGAGGCCAGCGGTCAGGCTGAGCCAGCGCGGCGCGACCAGAGCACCCATCTTGCCCTTCGATGCGGTGAACATGACCAGCGGCACCACCGCGAAAGGCAGCTGCAGGCTGAGCACGACCTGGCTCAGGATGAGCAGTTTCGCCGTCTGGCTCTCGCCATAGATCAGCGTGACGGCGATCGCCGGCACGATCGCGACGAGGCGCGTCACCAGCCGCCGCATCCAGGCTGGCAGGCGGATGCGCAGGAAGCCTTCCATCACGATCTGCCCGGCCATGGTCGCGGTCACGGTCGAGTTGAGGCCGCAGCAGAGCAGGGCGATGGCGAAGAGCGAGGGCGCGATCGAGGCGCCGAGCAGCGGCTGCAGTAGTTCCTGCGCCTTGCCGAGTTCGGCGACGTCGGTATGCCCGGCCTTGTGGAAGGTCGCGGCGGCGAGGATCAAGATGGAGGCATTGATCAGCAGCGCGAAGCAGAGCGCGACGGTGGAGTCGATCGTCGCGAACTTCAGCGCCTCGCGCTTCTCCGGCAGCGTGTGGCCATAGGCGCGGGTCTGCACGATGCCGGAGTGCAGGTAGAGGTTGTGAGGCATGACAGTCGCGCCGATGATGCCGAGCGCGATGTAGAGCATGTTCGGGTTGGTCACGATCTCGGTCGTCGGCGCGAAGCCGCGGATCACCTCGCCCCAGTTCGGATCGGCGAGCGCGATCTGGATGCCGAAGCACAGCGCGATGACGCCGAGCAACGTGATGATGAAGGCCTCGATCCAGCGGAAGCCGCGCGTCTGCAGCCACAGGATGATGAACACGTCGAAGGCGGTGATCAGAACACCGATCTCGAGCGGGATGCCGAAGAGCAGATTGAGACCGATCGCCGTGCCGATCACCTCGGCGAGGTCGGTTGCGCAGATCGCCAGTTCGGCCAGCAGCCAGAGCGGCCAGGCCATATAGGGTGGATAGGCGTCGCGGCAGGCCTGGGCGAGGTCGCGCCCGGTGGCGATGGCGAGCCGCGCGCAGAGCGACTGCAGGATGATCGCCATCAGGTTCGAGACGAGCGCGACGACGAGCAGCGTGTAGCCGAACTGAGCGCCGCCCGCGAGCGAGGTCGCCCAGTTGCCGGGATCCATATAGCCCACGGCAACGAGATAGCCCGGGCCGAAGAAGGCCAGGAACTTGCGCCAGGACGAGGAGGTCGGCGTCACCGCGACCGTTCGGAAGACGTCCGTCAGCGAAGGTTCGCCCCGAGACCGAAGCCAGATCGAGGTGGATTCCGGGGCGCCCTGCGACATGATTGGACCTTGCTGCAACTTGTTCGCAATAAGGAGTAGCTGCCGTTCCGGGTGCTGTCAATGCAGTTGCGAAGCGTTGTCAATTAGAGTTGCGGCCAGGCCGGGCGGCAATGCATGATTGTGGGCTGACGCCCGTGCGGGCTCTTGCCATGATGGTGTCACCTGAATCGCTTCCGATGGCAGCCATGACCAAGCTCCCCGCTATTCTCGACCGTCTCGACACCGGGCTCGACGGTTCCCTCGAACGCCTGTCTTCCTGGCTCGAAATCCCTTCGATCGGCACCGACCCGGCGTTCAATGCGCAGACGCGCGCCGCTGCCGAATGGCTGAGGGCCGATCTTGAATCTCTCGGTTTCAAGGCCGAGCTGCGCGAGACTGGCGGCCATCCCGTCGTCCTCGCCCATCGGCCGAAGCCGGGCGCGCCGCATGCGCTGTTCTACGGCCACTACGACGTCCAGCCGGTCGATCCGCTGAACCTCTGGGATACCGATCCCTTCAAGCCGACCGTCCGCGAGCTGGAGCCAGGCCGCAAGGTCATCTCGGCTCGCGGCGCCTGCGACGACAAGGGCCAGGTCATGACCTTCATCGAGGCCGTGCGCGCGACGCTCGCCGAGACCGGCGACCTGCCGATCGGCCTGACGATCCTCGTCGAGGGCGAGGAGGAGTCCGGCTCGGTCAACCTTCCCGGCTACATCAAGGCCAATGCCGCCGAGCTGAAGGCCGACTACGCGCTGGTCTGCGACACCGGCATGTGGGACCGCGAGACGCCGCTGATCACCTCGACCCTGCGCGGCATGGTCTATCAGGAGGTGACGCTGACCGCGGCCGATCGCGACCTGCATTCGGGCCTCTTTGGCGGTGCGGCCTGCAACCCGATCCATGTGCTGACGAAAATCCTCGGCGAACTGCATGACGACAGCGGCCGCATCACCGTTCCCGGGTTCTATGAAGGTGTCCACGAGCCGACCAACGCCCAGAAGGCCGAATGGGCCGATCTCAACTTCACGGAAGAGGAGTTCCTCGGACAGGTCGGCCTGAAGCATTCCATCGGTGAGAAGGGGCGCATGCTGATCGAGCAGATCCAGTCGCGTCCGACCTGCGACGTCAACGGCATCTGGGGCGGCTATACGGGGGAGGGCAGCAAGACCGTCATTCCCGGCAAGGCCTCGGCCAAGGTTTCCTTCCGCCTCGTCGGCGATCAGGATCCGGTCAGGATCGCCGAAGCCTTCCGCCAGTTCGTCCGCGATCGGCTGCCCGAGGACGTCACGGCCGAATTCATCAGTCATTCCGGCTCCCCGGCGCTGGCGGTTCCGACGGATTCGCCGGTGCTCCAGAAGGCACGCAAGGCGCTCGCTGACGAATGGGGTGGGCGCGTGGTCTCGATCGGCAGCGGCGGCTCGATCCCCGTCGGCGGCGATTTCAAGCGGACGCTCGGCATCGACACGCTCTTCGTCGGTTTCGGCCTCGACGACGACCGGGTGCATTCGCCCAACGAGAAATACGACCTGTCCTCCTTCCACAAGGGCCAGCGTTCCTGGGCCCGTATCTTGCAGGCTCTTGGTTCATGAGATCGGTTTGCGTCTTCTGCGGTTCGAACCCCGGCAATGATCCCATCTACGGGGCGGGGGCCCGCGCCATGGGCGCCGAGATCGCCCGGCGCGGCCTGACGCTGGTCTATGGCGGCGGCGCCGTCGGGCTGATGGGCATCGTCGCCAACGCCGCGATGGAGGCCGGCGGGCAGGTCCACGGTGTCATTCCCAAGGCACTGAAGGACAAGGAGGTCGGCCATGTCGGTCTCACCCGGCTCGAGGTCGTCGACACCATGCACACCCGCAAGGCGCGCATGGCCGAGCTTTCGGACGGTTTCATCGCCATGCCCGGCGGCATCGGCACCTTCGAGGAATTGTTCGAGATCTGGACCTGGGGGCAGCTCGGCATCCATGCCAAGCCGCTTGGCCTCCTCAACGTCGCCGGATTCTACGATCCGCTGGCGACCTTCCTGGATCAGACCGTCGAGGTCGGCTTCCTGAAGCAGAGTCATCGCGCCATGGCGATGACCGATACCGAGCCGGCGACATTGCTCGACCGGATGGAGAACTATGTTCCGGCCGCGACCTACAAATGGATCGAGAAGGAGCAGGCCTGAGTTATCCTCGCACTCTGTGTCTCCAGGTTGTAGGAATATTGTCTTGACATCGTGACGCTGATCGTGTAGAGATCAGGAACGCTCACGAAATCCGCCCGAATGAAGCCGCCGCGCCCCCAGCCGGCGGCTTTTTCGTGCCTGCCATCGGGAAGGGACGCATGGCTGAACAGGACGGCACCACGCCGCAACCGCCCTCCCAGTCGAAGCCAAAGCGGGCGACTGTCTCCCGGCGGGCGGTGGTGGGCCAGCTCTGGCGCGCCGCCAAGCGCCAGATCGATACGCATGAGGAGCATCTCGCCGACCTGCCGAAAGGCACCACTGCAAGCGAGGCCGACGCCAAGGCGCTGGCGGTCCTTGCGCGCACCGTGCGCGAGCTGGTCGCGATCGAGGAGCCCCAGGCCGCGAGGAAGGACAAGCATACGGATGAGCCTTCCGCTGCCGACGATCTGCGACATGTCGCACAACTCCGTCAGGATCTTGCTCGACGTCTTGAAGCGCTGGCCGCTCAGGATGCGGGTGAGCCTTCTCAAGAAGCTGATGCCGACGGCGACCGCGGATGACGTCGAACTCATTCGCTGTACCTGGGACATCTGGGCACGCCCCGATCAGTTGCCGCCCGAGCCGCTGAAGCCGATCTGGCTGGTTTTGGGCGGGCGCGGCGCGGGCAAGACTCGCACCGGCGCCGAATGGGTCAAAGGCATGGCTCTGGGCCATCCGCCCTTCGCGGAGATGCCGACGGAGCGGATCGCCCTCCTCGGCGAGACACAGGGGCAGGTCCGTGACGTGATGATCGAAGGCGTCTCCGGCCTGCTCGCGATCCACACGCGCTGGGAACGACCGACCTGGCAGCCTTCGCTGCGCCGCCTGCAATGGCCGAACGGCGCGATCGCGCAGGTCTTCTCCGCCGAGGATCCAGAGGGGCTGCGTGGCCCGCAATTCGGCGCCGCCTGGTCCGACGAGCTGGCGAAATGGCCGAACCTTCAGGAGTGCTGGGACATGCTGCAATTCGGCTTGCGCCTCGGCGACAGCCCGCGCCAGGTCGTCACCACGACGCCGCGTCCGGTGCCTCTGGTCAGGCGCCTGCTGGTCGAGCCGCATGTCGCGGTCAGCCGGGCGAAGACACAGGACAACCGCTTCAACCTTGCCGCGGATTTCGTCCGAACCGTCACCGAAACCTATGGCGGGACGCGGCTCGGGCGGCAGGAGCTCGATGGCGAGATCGTCGAGGAGAGCCCGGACGCGCTCTGGACCCGCGTGATGATCGAGTCGGCTCGCGAGCGGCAGCGTCCGCCGCTCGCCCGCATCGCCGTCGCCGTCGACCCGCCGGCTTCCTCTTCACAGCGGGCCGATCGCTGCGGGCTGGTCGTGGCCGGCATCGATAGCGACGGCATCGGCCACGTGCTGGAGGATGCGACGCTCGCCGGCGCGAGACCTCATGAGTGGGCCGAGAAGGCCGTCGCGCTCTATAATCGGCACGAGGCGGACGCGCTGGTCGTCGAGGTCAACCAGGGCGGCGAGATGGTCGAGAGCGTGATCCGCGAGGTCGATGCCGGCGTTCCCGTCGTTTCGGTCAGGGCGACGCGGGGCAAATACCTGCGCGCCGAGCCGGTCGCCGCGCTCTATGCGCAGGGCCGGGTGCGCCATGCCGGCACCTTCCCGGATCTGGAGGACGAGATGTGCGCCTTCGGGCCACGCGGCCTCGAAGGCGGCCGTTCGCCCGACCGGCTCGACGCGCTCGTCTGGGCGCTAACCCATCTGATGCTCGCGCCGAAGGGCCGGCCGCGGGTGAGGGGGATGTAAGGGCGTCATTCTCGGGCGAAGCGAAGCTTCGACCCGAGAATCTCATGACGAGACAGCGCTGGTTTCCGAGATGCTCGGGGCGAGCCCGAGCATGACGGCACGTCAGAAAGCGAGATTTCCATGTTCGATTTTCTTCGCAACCTGCGCGGCGGTGCCGCGCCGGACCAGAAGCGTTCGCGCGTCGGGCCGCTGATCGCGCTGCACGAGGCTGGGCGCGCCGTCTGGACCCCGCGCGACTATGTCGCCCTGTCGCGCGAGGGCTATGAGCGCAATCCCGTGGTGCATCGCTGCGTGCGCCTGATCGCTGAAGCTGCGGCGCAGACGCCGCTCGTCGCCAAGGTCGGGGCGCGGGAGATGCCGGAGCATCCAGCGATGGCGCTGATCGAGCGGCCCAACCCGCGCCAGTGCGGTATCGCTTTCCGCGAGATGCTGTTCGGCCATCTGCTCGTCGCGGGAAACGCCTATGTCGAGGGGGTGAGCACGGGCCGCGAGCCGCGCGAGCTCTATGCGCTAAGGCCCGACCGGATGCGGGTCGTGCCCGGCCGCGACGGCTGGCCGGAGGCTTACGACTACACGGTCGGCGGCGACACGGTGCGCTTCCGGCAGGACGAGGGAGAATTGCCCCCCATCCTGCACCTGACGCTGTTCCACCCGGTCGACGACCACTACGGCCTCTCGCCGGTCGAGCCGGCGGCGAGCGCGCTCGACATCCACAACGCCGCCAGCAACTGGCACAAGGCTCTGCTCGACAATGCCGCGCGGCCCTCCGGCGCGCTGGTTTATGACGGGCCGGAAGGCGCGACGCTGACCGAGGCCCAGTTCGACCGGCTGAAGCAGGAACTGGAGGATTCCTTCCAGGGCGCCCGCAATGCCGGCCGCCCGCTGCTGCTCGAAGGCGGGCTCGACTGGAAGCCGCTTTCGCTGACCCCGGCGGAGCTCGACTTCGTTGCGGCGAAGGGCGTGGCGGCGCGCGAGATCGCGCTCGCCTTCGGCGTGCCGCCGCTGTTGCTCGGCCTGCCGGGGGACAACACCCACGCCAATTTCGCCGAGGCCAACCGCGCACTCTGGCGCCAGACCGTGATCCCGCTGGTGAGGCGCACGGCGCAGTCTCTGGCGCAATGGCTTGGCCCAGCGTTCGGCGATGACCTTTTGCTGGAACCTGATCTCGACGCGGTCGAGGCACTGGCCGACGAGCGCGAGTCGCTCTGGCGGCGCCTCGGCGCGGCGAATTTCCTCGACGACGACGAGAAACGCGAGGCGGTCGGCTACGGCCGGCGCGCCTTCGGCAAGGAGCGATCATGAACCTGCTCGACCAGATCGTTACAGCCTTCATCGGCCGGGCCGATGTCGGCCATCTCGGCCTGCTGCTCTGGGCGGCGAGCGCCTCCGGCCTCGCCTGGCTCGTCCTGCGCGAACTCACGGCTGCGAACCGCCGCTTCGACGACTTCGTCCGCGAACTCAACCGCTTCAATGCACGCCACGAGGGGGACCAGTCATGAAGGGCAGTAGCGACGCGAAACCTCCGTCGAAGCGGCAGGGGGGTGGACGGGCACAACCGGCCAAGGCGCGTCCCCAAGGGGTGACGACGGAGACTTTCAGCAGCTTCGTCCGCAACCTTGCGAAGCTGGAGGGCGGGCGTCCGCGAGCCGGCAAAGGCGGGGAGGGCGGCCAATGAGCGGCTCGCATCGGCTCCCGCTCGAATCCAAGTTGCTGCCGCTGCAGCCGGCGCGCGTCATGCCGGACGGAGTCTTCGAAGGCTATGCCAGCCTCTTCCGCATCCCCGATCTCGGCAAGGACGTGGTCGAACCCGGTGCCTTCCGCGACAGTCTCGCCCGGCGTGGCCCCTCCGGCGTCAAGCTGCTCTGGCAGCACGACCCGGCCGAGCCGCTCGGCCGCTGGCTCAGTCTCGCCGAGGACAGCCGCGGCCTCTTCGTCCGCGGCAGGCTTTCGCTCGTCGTCACCCGGGCTCGCGAAATCCACGCCCTGATGCGGGAAGGCGCGATCGACGGGCTGTCGATCGGCTTCCGCCCCGAGCGCGCCCGCAACGAGCCCCGCACGGGCCTGCGCCGGCTTGAGCGCGTCGATCTCTGGGAGGTCTCGATCGTCACCTTCCCGATGCTGCCCCAGGCCCGGATCAGTGCCGTCAAGACGGCCTGGCCCCGGCCCGCTTTCGCCTGACCATCACCCCGAGGAGAACCCATGACCCATCTCGACACTGCTCCGGAGACCAAGGCCGCCGGCGCGGATCTCGCGCTTGCCTTCGAGGACCTGCGCTACACGCTGGAGAGCTATCGCGCCGCCAATGACGAGCGCCTCGCCGGCATCGAAACCCGCCACGGCGCCGATCCGCTGACCGAGGAGAAGCTCACCCGCATCGATGCCGCGCTCGACGACACCATGCGCCGCATCGACCGGCTGACGCTGGAGCGCGCCCGTCCGTCCCTCGGACAGGACGGTCCGGCCGGCGACCCGCTCGTCGCCGAGCACAAGGCCGCCTTCGCGGCTTATGTCCGCACCGGCGAAGCCGGCGGGCTGAAGCGGCTGGAGGCCAAGGCCCTTTCCGCCGGCTCCGGCCCGGATGGCGGCTACCTGGCTCCTTCGACCGTCGAGGGCGAGATCCTGCGCCGCCTGGCCAACGTCTCGCCGATCCGTTCGCTGGCGACGGTGCGGACAATCTCGTCGGGCACCTACAAGAAGGCCTTCTCCACTACCGGCCCGGCCTCCGGCTGGGTAGCGGAGACGGCAGCGCGCCCGCAGACGGGCTCGCCCACCCTGGCTGAACTCTCCTTTCCGGCGATGGAACTCTACGCCATGCCGGCCGCGACGCAGACGCTGCTCGACGACGCCATCGTCAACGTCGACCAGTGGATCGCCGAAGAGGTCGAGAGCGCTTTCGCCGAGCAGGAGGGCGCTGCCTTCGTCAACGGCGACGGCACCGACAAGCCCAAGGGGTTCCTCGCCTATCCGAGCGTGGCCGATGCGAGCTGGGCCTGGGGCAATATCGGCGTGCTCAACACCGGTGTAGCCGGCGCCTTCGCCGCCTCGAACCCGTCCGACGTGCTGGTCGACCTAGTCTATGCGCTGAAGGCCGGCTATCGCCAGAACGCTTCCTTCGTCATGAACCGCAAGACGCAGGCCGCCGTCCGCAAGTTCAAGGACTCCACCGGGAATTATCTCTGGCAGCCGCCGGCTTCCGCCGGTGCGCCGGCGACCTTGCTCGGCTTCCCGCTGGTCGAGGCCGAGGACATGCCGAATATCGCCAACAACGCGGTCTCGATCGCCTTCGGCGATTTCCGGCGCGGCTACCTCGTCGTCGACCGGGCGGGCGTGCGGATCCTGCGCGACCCGTACTCCGCCAAGCCCTATGTGCTGTTCTATACGACCAAGCGCGTCGGCGGCGGCGTCCAGGACTTTGCGGCGATCAAGGGGCTGAAATTCGCGGTCTGAAGTTGCTCAGTGCGAAAACCACCAGCTGAAGGCAGCGCGCGGCTGGGCCGCTTCGTTCGGTTGCGCTTCGCCGCCGAATGAAAGCAGCCGCGCGCTACCCTCGGAGATCCAGCCGCGGTAATCGCTGATCGGCGTGATGGCGGTGAAGCCGCCGCAAATGCGCCGGGCGCGCGTGTTGAGCGGTCCGCTCGACCAGCTCACGATTCCCACGAGGTCCCGCGACTGCGTCGAGCCGCGCAGCACCGGGCCGCCGGAATCGCCGCGGCAGGCGCCGGCGCCCGGCGCTTCGCCGCGCGCCTCGACATCCACCGCGACCTTGACCGTGTTCTGGGTCGTATAGTTGCCGGCGTTGAGCAGCGGCGTTTCGCGCAGGCGACGGGCGGTGCGCTTGTTGTTCTCGGCCGAGAGGCCGAAGCCCGCCATGGTGACGGTTTCGCCCTGCCATAGGCCGCCGCCCAGTGTGAGCGGCTCAATGTCCTGCGGCAGCGGCTGTGCCAGTCGCAGCAGGGCGAGGTCGGTGCCGGGCTGCGTACGCGGCGTGGTGCCGGGCACGAAGCTCGGATGCGGCAGGACCGCAACCACCATCTGCCGCCGCGCCCGGAAACGGGGATCGAGGCTGACGACGCTGATCGAGCCACCGCCCATCAGGCAGTGCGCGGCCGTCAGCACGATCTCAGGCGCGATCACAGCGCCCGAGCACAACTCGCCGCGGCTGGTCTCGACCCGCACGGTCCAGGCGCGGGCGCCATGGGCATCGCGCGAGTCGGTGCCTCCGACGACAGCCAGGGCGGGCTGCGCCGTTGCGGCAGCCAGAAGGGAAAACGCGAGAGCGGCAAGCGAGCGCAGGATCATGACGTGAACCAGTGGACGGCTGATCAATCTAGGAGGTGGCGCGGCGCAGTCCAGCGTTTTCACCGGCCCCTCGACCAGCGTGCCGCTTCGCCCCATCGGGACAGTGTCGCGTCGATCCAGTGTCGCTGCGGCGCGACCAGGATGCCCTGGGTGAGGAGTCCGCAATTGCGGCCTTTCGGACCGGTCGACCAGCTGGTCACGGCGCTGATGCCGCCATCGGCGAAGATCGGTCCGCCGGAATCACCCTGGCAGGCGCTGGCGCCCGGCTGCTTGCCGACACCGGCCGGATCCGCCGCCCAGAGCAGGATGCGGCTCGGGCCATAGGGCTCGATGGCTGCCAGCGTGGCGGATCGGTATGTACCCGTGCTGCGGGCCTCGCCTTCGCGGGCGACCCCGTAACCGGCGAGCGTCACGGAGCTTCCCGCTGGAGGCAGCGGCCCGTCGATCAACTCCGCCGGGGCGAAACGCGCCGGCAGAGGCTCGGCCAGCCGGATCAGAGCGAGGTCGATCGAGCGCCGCCGGCTGCGGATCGCACCGGCATCGAACTCGGGATGCAAGCTGACTGTCGCAGGCGCGATCAGAACGGGCTCTCCCGCCTCGCGCCAATGAATGCGCAGTTCCGTTCCGCCGGCGGCGCAATGAGCGGCCGTGAGAATGGCGCGCGCCGATAGCACGATCCCGCTGCACACACCGCCGCGGGCGTTGAGGACCATCAAGGTCGAGTCGGCGGCTGGTCCGCCTTCGCGGCCGCCGACCACGGCCTGCGCGGGCAGGGGGCCGAGCCCGCAGACCGCGCTGCCGAGCGAGGCGGCGACGATCCAATTCGCGATGCGCATGAGTGCTCCTTTCCGACGGAACGCTGATAGCGCGCCGCGCTCCGCAATTGAACCGTCCAGACGATCCTTATGAAGGGGATGAACATGACGCCGCTCGCCCTGGCTCCGCCGACGGCGGAACCGGTCACGCTCAACGAGACCCGGCTATTCCTGCGCCTGGACCATAGCAACGAGGATGATCTGCTCGCCACGTTGATCACGGCCGCACGGCTGATGATCGAGGCGGCGGCGGGCCGTTGCTTGATCGAGCAGCCCTGGCGCATCGTTCTCGATCGCTGGCCCGGCAATGGCGAGATCAGGCTGCCGCTGTCACCGATCGCCCGGATCGAGGCGGCACGGGTCTACGATGTGCTCGGGGCTCCGCAACCGGTCACCGAGGCGGCGCTCACCCTGGACAGAAATGCCGACCCTCCGCTGATCCGCGTGACCGGGGAACTGCCGGAGATCGGCCGCAATCACGGCGCGATCGAGATCGACATCGTTGCCGGATACGGGGCGACGGCCGCCTCCGTTCCCGCCCCGCTGCGCCAGGCGGTGCTGAGGTTGGCCGCCCGCTGGTTCGAGGAGCGGGGCGACGTTGCCAGCCGTGACGCGCGGGCCCTGCCCAGCGCGATCGCCGCGCTGGTGGCCCCATTCCGCCGTGGAAGGCTCTGAACATGGCGAATGCTGTTCGATCTGCGATCGGCCGGCTGAGGCGTCGGCTTATTCTGGAGGCGCCGGCCTCCACGCCGGATGAGCTGGGAGGATCAACCGAAGTCTTCGAGGCGGTCGCCGCCTTCTGGGCGCAGGTCGAATGGCTCTCGGGCACCGAGCAGTGGCGCCAGGGGCGCCCGGAGCAGGTTGCGACCCACCGCGTGACGCTGCGCTGGCGCGGCGATCTCGATGCCGGCAAGCGGCTGCGCGACGGCGACCGGATCTTCGACATTCGAGCCGTTGCCGATCCCGACGGTTCGCGTCGGCGCCTCCTCTGCCTGGTGGAGGAGGTGAAGCCATGAGCGACGTGGTCCTGGCTCTGCGGGCGGCGATTCAGGCTCGCTTGACGGCCGATGCGGCGCTGACGGCGCTGATCGGTCCCGGGCGCGTCCATGATGAGGCGCCGCGCGCGACGCGCGGTCTCTATGTCGTCCATGGCGATGTCGAGGCCCGCAACGGGTCTACCGGCAGCGAGCGCGGCTGCGAGCAGGAACTCGCACTCGTCGTGTGGGCGGCGCAGAGCGCTTCCTCGCGGCAGGCCTTGGAAGCGGCAGGGCTGATCGTCGGCGCGCTCGACGACGCCGAGCTCGCTCTGGAAGGGCACTCTCTCGTCAATCTGCGTTGGCTGTCGAGCCGGCTCGCCCGCGAACCGCGCAGCGGGCTCGGCCATGTGACGATCCGCTTCCGCGCGGTCACCGAAACACTCTGACATCGGAAGGAGAAGCCGCATGGCGGCACAGAAAGGCAAGGACCTGCTGCTGAAGGCGGCGGATGGCGCCGGCGCTTTCGTCACTGTGGCGGGGTTGAGGGCGAGGCAGATCGCCTTCAACGCCGAGACCGTCGACGTGACTCATTCGGAATCGGCTGGGCGCTGGCGCGAATTGCTGGCGGGGGCGGGAGTGCGCCGTGCCAGCATCAGCGGTTCCGGCATCTTCAAGGACGAGGCCTCGGATGCCCTCGTCCGGCAGAGCTTTTTCGACGGCGTCATCCGGGACTGGCAAGTCGTCGTGCCGGATTTCGGCACGATCGGAGGTCCCTTCCAGCTGACGAGCCTCGAATATCGCGGCGACCACGCCGGAGAGGTCACGTTTGATCTCTCGCTGGAATCCGCCGGCTCGCTCGCCTTCACGGCACTCTGAGGAGGGGACGATGGTCAATCGTCATCGTGGCGAGACGACGCTCATGGTTGCGGGGGATGCCCTATCGATGAGGCTGACGTTGGGTGCGCTCGCCGAGCTCGAGCACGCCTTTGCAGTCGACAGCCTGCCGGCTCTCGGTGAGCGCTTCGTGGATGGCCCGCTCTCATCCCGCGACATTATCCGCATCATCGCAGCCGGCTTGCGGGGAGCGGGCAGGGCAATCCGGGACGAGGACGTGGCAGGCCTGTCCTTCGACGGCGGGCTGAGCGGAGCGATCAAGGCCGCGATCGCCCTGCTCGAAGCCACCTTCGGGGAGGAGGACGCCGACCGCCCTCCGCAGCCGCCGGGGGGGTGAAACCGCCGGCGGCCTTTCCCTGGAACGACGTCATGGCTTTCGGGCTCGGGCGACTGGCCTGGCCGCCAGACCAGTTCTGGGCGGCGACGCCGCGCGAGATCGCAGCCGCTCTGAACGCGCATCGCGGTGTGGCGACCAGTGCCACGGATCGCGCGGCATTGTCGGCACTCATGGCTGCCTATCCAGACAGCTGACGGCAAGTCCTGAATCAATTTCTGAAGAGGATGATCATGGCCAGCGAAGATGGCGCCGATTCCGTCCGCCCGTCCGATCTGCGGACGATGGATACGCTGACTCAATCTCTGAACAGGTCTTCGGAAAGCTTTGGTAAATCGATCGTAAATGCCTTCTCTCGTGGCGTCGTAGAGGGCAAGCGCTTCGAGGACGTGCTGCGCAGCGTCGGCCGTTCGATGACCGACAGCCTGCTCAAGACGGCTCTGAAGCCCCTCCAGACCAGCCTGTCGAAACTACTCGGGACGGGTGTGGAAAGTCTTACGGGCCTGTTCAGCGGGGGCGTCGGCTCTTCCGGTGGGAGCGTTCCCGTCAAAGCTTTCGCGGAAGGCGGCATCGTTGCCTCCCCTTCCTATTTCCCGACGGGGCGCGGGCTCGGCCTGATGGGCGAGCGCGGTGCCGAGGCCATCATGCCCTTGTTGCGCGGCCCGGACGGCCGGCTCGGCGTGCGTGCCGCGGCCGGCGGCTCGGCGCGCCCGCTCAACGTCGTCGTTCAGGTCTCAACGCCTGACGCCGAGAGCTTCCGCCGTTCGGAAGCGCAGGTCTCGGCCGCGATCGCCCGTGCCGTCGCGCGCGGCAGCCGCGCGCTCTGAGCGGAGAGCGTGATGACCGATTTTCACGAAGTCCGTTTCCCGACAGATGTGGCGCGTGGCGCGCGGGGCGGGCCTGAACGTCAGACGCAGATCGTTACGCTCGCCTCGGGCCGCGAAGTGCGCAACAGCCGCTGGGCTCATTCCCGACGCCGCTATGACGCCGGGCTCGGTGTGCGCAGCTTCGACGCCCTGGCTGCCGTCGTCAGCTTCTTCGAGGAGCGGAGGGGCCGGCTTTATGGCTTCCGCTGGCGCGATCAGCTCGACTGGAAGAGCTCGTCGCCTTCGCGGGAGCCCGCCGCGACGGATCAAGCCATCGGGGTCGGAGATGGCGCCACGAGCGTCTTCCAGCTTTGCAAGTCCTATGGCTCCGGCCCGTCAGCCTATCGTCGCGACATCGCCAAGCCATGCGAAGGAACCGTCCGGATCGCGCTCGATGGCGTCGAACAGCCGACGGCGAACTTCGCCTGCGACACCGCCACCGGGCGCGTCACCTTTGTGCCGGGCTCGGTCCCACCACCGGATGCGACGGTGACGGCGGGCTTCGCCTTCGACGTGCCCGTGCGCTTCGACATCGATGCGATCGACGTCGATCTCTCGGCGTTCGAGGCTGGCGAGATCCCGCGCATCCCCGTCGTCGAGATACTGCCCTGAGGCTGCACCATGCGCGATATCCCTGCCGCTCTGGCCGCCCATATCGAGAGCGGGGCAACCACCTTGTGCCGCTGCTGGAGCCTGACGCGCCGCGACGGGCTCGTACTCGGCTTTACCGACCATGACCGGGCGCTTGCCTTCGACGGTCTGACCTATGCGGCGGCGACCGGGCTGGAGGCCGCGGAGGCGACGGCCGAGCTCGGCTTCGCCATCGGCGGCGGCGATGTCGCCGGCGCCTTCGCGGCATCGGGCCTGAACGAGGCCGACCTTGCGCGGGGGCTCTATGACGATGCGCGAGTCCGCATCTGGCTGGTCAATTGGGCCGTGCCCGAGCAGAGGCTGCTGCTCGAGGAGGGTTTCGTCGGCGAAGTCAGGCGCGGCGAGCACAGCTTCACGGCCGAGGTGCGCGGTTTCGCCAAGGCCTTCGATGAGGAGCGCGGGCGCCTTTACCTTCGCTCCTGCTCGGCGGATCTCGGCGATGCGCGCTGCGGCGTCGCACTGGCGCCGGTTTCTGCTGAAGTCACTGCGAGCGATGGCCGCCTGGCGCTCGCCGCCGAAGGGCTTGCTTCCTACCCGGATGGCCATTTCACCGGCGGGCGGCTCGTCTTCACCGGCGGAGCCAATGCCGGCTTCGCCACGGAGGTGAAGCGGCACGGCATCGAGGGTGATCGCGCTGTCTTCCAGCTCTGGCAGGCACCGGCCGCGGCGATCCTGGCCGGCGACGATTTCAGCGTCGCGCCGGGCTGCGACAAGAGCTTCGCCACTTGCCGGGCGAAATTCGGCAACGGCGTCAATTTCCGCGGCTTTCCGCACATGCCGACGACGGATTTCATCATCGGCGGCGTCCGCCCCGGAGACGGAGCGCTCGACGGCGGGAGCCTGTTCCGATGAGGCGGGACGAGATCGTCGAGGCGGCGCGTTTGTGGCTTGGCACGCCCTATCACCATCAGGCCTCGCTGCGCGGCGTCGGTTGCGATTGTCTCGGCCTCGTCCGAGGGATCTGGCGCGATCTGCTTGGTGATGAGCCCGAGGCGCCGCCGCCCTACACGCCGTACTGGGCCGAAAGCCTGCGGCAGGAGACGCTGGCGAGCGCGGCACTGCGCCATCTCGCGCCGGTCGCGATCGCGGCCGAACGACGGGGTGACGTGCTGCTCTTCCGCTGGCGTGAGCATCTGCCGGCCAAGCACTGCGCCATCCTGAGCGAGCCTGATCGCATCATCCATGCCCATGACGGGGCGGTCGTTGCCGAGGTCGCCTTCACGCCCTGGTGGCGGCGCCATCTCAGCCATGCCTTTTCCTTCCCCGGAGTGACCGACTGATGGCGACTCTTCTCCTCCAGGTCGCAGGTGCGGCGCTCGGCACCGCGCTGGGCGGACCGTTCGGCGGCGCGATTGGCCAGGCGCTCGGCGGTCTGGCCGGCGCGACGATCGATCAGGCCTGGCTCGGCAGCGCGGGCGGCAACAAGGTCGTCGAAGGGCCGCGCCTGAAGGAGGTGAACGGCCTCGCGGCGACCGAGGGTGCATCGATTCCGCGGGTCTATGGCCGGGCACGCCTCGGCGGCCAGCTCATCTGGGCGACGCGCTTCGAGGAGGAGGTCACCGTCTCGGTCAACCGCGGCAAGAGCGGTGGCAAGGGCGGCCGCTCGAAAAAGACCTATGAGACGACCTATAGCTACCACGCCCACCTCGCGATCGGCCTTTGCGAGGGGGCGATCGCCTTCATCAGGCGCATCTGGGTCGATGGTCGTGAGCTCGACGTCAGCACCGTCGCGATGCGCGTCCATCACGGGCACGAAACGCAAGAGCCCGATCCGCTCATCGCCGCGAAGGAGGCGGGCGACGCCCCGGCCTATCGCGGCCTCGCCTATGTCGTCTTTGAGCGTTTCCCGCTCGCGGATTACGGCAACCGCGTGCCCCAGTTCGATTTCGAGGTTGTCCGCGCTGTCGAGGGGTTGGGCGGCATGATCCGCGCCGTCTCGCTGATCCCGGGAGCTGGCGAGTTCGTCTACGATACGCGGCCTGTCGGCCACGAGCCCGAGCCGGGCGTCAGCGAGGGGCTGACACGCCACCAGCTCTATGGCGGGTCGGACGTCGATACGGCGCTCGGCCATCTCCTTGCGCTTTGCCCGAACCTACGCTCCGTTTCGCTCGTGGTGTCATGGTTCGGCGACGATCTGCGCGCCGGTTCCTGCAGCGTCGCGCCGCGCGTCGAGATCCCGCACAAGCCGACGGTCGGCGCCGAATGGTCCGTCGCGGGGCTGACGCGCGCTTCGGCGCGCGCCGTCAGCCAGATCGACGGCCGCCCGGCTTTCGGCGGCACTCCCTCCGACGAGAGCATCATAGCTCTGATCCAGCGCCTGCGCTTCGATTACGGGCTCGAAGTCGTCCTCTATCCCTTCCTGATGATGGACGTCCCCGTGGGAAATGCGCTGTCGGATCCCTGGTCGGGTGGGGAGAGCCAGCCGCGCTACCCCTGGCGCGGACGGATCACCTGTGATCCGGCGCAGGGCCGCCCGGGGAGCGTGGAAGGCACAGCCGCGGCTGCGTCGCAGATCGCCGCATTCGTCGGCACGGTCGGCCCAGCCGACATGGGCCTCGCGGGCAGCGTCATCGCCTGCGCCAAGCCCGACGAGTGGTCGTATCGCCGCCAGATCATGCATTGCGCGATGCTGGCGCAGGCCGCAGGTGGCGTCGAAGGCTTCGTGATCGGTTCCGAACTGGTCGGGCTGACGCATCTGCGTGGCGCGTCCGGCTATCCGATGGCCGACCACCTCGTCGGGATCGCTCAGGACGCCAAAACCATTCTGCCCACGGCAACCCTGACCTATGCCGCCGACTGGACGGAATATGGTGCCGATGTCCGTGACGGTGGCCAGGACATCGACTTTCCGCTCGATCCGCTCTGGGCCTCGCCGGCGATCGGCGCTGTTGGGATCGACTACTATCCGCCGCTCTCGGACTGGCGTGATTCCGGGGAACACGCCGATGCTGCCATCGCGCGCGGGCCTGCTGACCTCGCCTATCTCCGCGAACGGCTGACCGCGGGCGAAGCCTTCGACTGGTGCTATGCCGATGAAGATGGCCGCGCCGCGCAGGCGAGGTTGCCCATCACCGACGGTGCCTACGGAAAGTCTTGGCTGTTCCGGCCCAAGGACCTCCATGGCTGGTGGAGCAACGCGCATATCCGGCGCTCGGGCGGAGCCGAGACCAGTGCCACGCCTTTCGTGCCAGGCGCGAAGTCGATCTGGCTGACCGAGATCGGCATCCCGGCGGTGGACAAGGGCGCCAACGCGCCCAATGTCTTTCCCGATACCCGTTCAGCCGAAGGCGGCTTCCCGCCCTTCTCCAGCGGTGCGCGCGACGATCTGGTGCAGGCGCGCGGGCTGGAAGCGATCATCTCTGGCTTCGATCCCGACCGCCTCGGCTTCGATCCCGCGCGCAATCCGGTTCATCCAGTCAGCAGCATCCGCATGGTCGACCCGGCACATATTGTCGTCTGGAACTGGGACGCCCGGCCGTTTCCCGCGTTTCCCGATCTTGGCGGCATCTGGGCGGACGGCGCCAATTTCGAGACGGGGCACTGGCTGAACGGCCGCCTGGAAGGTACCCCCGTCGATCGTCTCATCACCAGGCTGCTCGCCGATTTCGGCCTGCCGCCCCCAAACGGCATGGCTGTCGACGGCTTCGTGGACGGCTATGTGCTCGACCGGCCGCTTTCCGCGCGCCAGGCGCTTGAACCGCTCGCTCAGACCTTCGGTTTCGACGCGGTGATGGGCGCGGGCCGCATGCGCTTCGAGGGGCGGGGCGGCAAGGTCTCGCGGCTGCTCGGCCATGACGATTTCGTTACGGATCGCGACGGCGAGCCCTTCACGCTGCGCCGCACCCAGGAGACTGAGCTGCCGCTGGAGCTGCGCCTCGGCTTCAGCGACAGCGAAAGCGACTATCGCAAAGCCGGAAGCCGCTCGCGCCGCCTTGCTGGCGCGGCGCGACGGGAGGTTGCGGTCGAGATGGCCGTCGTAACCCGCCCCGCCGAGGCCCATCGCCTGGCCGACCAGCGCCTGCAGGAGGCCTGGGCCGGGCGCGAGACGCTGGAATGCGAGCTGTCGCCGCGTTGCCTCGACCTGGAGCCGGGGGACGTCGTCTCCGTGCCGGTCGATACGGGCCGCCGCCTGTTCCGGATCACGCGTATCGCCGATGGCGCGACCCGGCAGATCAGCGCGCGTGCCGTCGAACCCGCGATCTACGCGAGCGCAGGCGCGAAGGGCGGGCCTCGCCCTCCGCGGACGCCGCCGGCCTTGCCCGGCCGGCCTCTTGTGGTTCCGCTCGCTCTGCCGATCGTTGCGGCACAGCCACCGGCATTGCTCTCGCTCGCGGCTTTCGCATCGCCCTGGCCGGGGGCGCTGGCGATCTGGAGCGCCGACGAGGCCGGCTTGTTCGATCTCGGCGGCTTCGTCGAGGCTCCCTCGATCATTGGCGAAACGCTGACCGAGCTCCCGCCAGGGCCGCTCTGGCGAACCGATCGGCGTGCCGCGCTCGAGGTTCTGTTGCGCGGCGGCGTCATGTCGTCCGTGTCGTCGGATGCAGCGCTCGGCGGCGCCAACGCGCTGGCTTTGATTGGCGAGGACGGCGAGATCGAGATCGTCACGGTGGCACAGGTCGATCTCATCGGTCCGCAGCGCTTCCGCCTCTCGCGTTTCGTCCGCGGAATGGCTGGATCGGAAGCGGCTGCTTCTCGCCATCTGCCGCCCGGAGCCCGTGTCGTCGTTCTCGATGGGGCGGCTGTGACGCTGACGACGGATCTGTCCGATATCGGCAAGCAGCAACGCTACCGCATTGGCCCGGCGCGCCACGATGTCGGCGACCCGACGATGACGCAGGTCACGGCAGAGGTGAGAAGCGACGCGCTGCTGCCGCTTTCCCCGGTCCGAGCGAAGGCTCGTCGTTCGGGAGCCGGCATCCGTCTCAGCTGGGTGCGGCGCACCCGCAGCGACGGTGATTCGTGGGATCTGGCCGAGGTTCCCATCGGCGAGGAGGGCGAGCGCTACGAAATCCGCGTTCTCGACGGCGAGCTGCCCATCCATGCCGAAATCGTGAATGCGCCCGAGTGGCTCTATCCGGCTGCGCAGGAGCTCGCGCATTTCGGTTCGCAGCAGGAGGAACTTTCATTGTCTTTGGCCCAGCTCAGCACAACCGTGGGGCGAGGGCGCGAATGGCGTGGACGGATCGCCATCGCGTGATCTAGTCTAGGTTGTGGTCGGGGTGATGCATTCATGGCCCATTCACGCGGATGGGATTAGCCCATGTCGATGATGCCGGTCGAACCGATCCTCGCTTTCGCGCTCATGACCTCGCCGCCGATGCCGATCATCCGGGTCGACGATGCGACGCCAATGTCTTGCCTTTCCTCGGATGAAACGCGCGACGCCGTTGCCGACGGCCGGGTCATGCAGCCGGCCGAAGCCTCGCGCCATGCCCGCCATGCGGCTCCAGGCGAAGTTGTCCGCATCAGGCTCTGTCGGCAGGGCGACGATTTCGTCTATGTCGTCACGACGCTGAAACGCGACGGGCGGGTCGCACGCGTGACGCTGGAAGGACAATCCGGCAAGATTGCCACCATCCGCTGACTGCTTGCCGGCATCTGCACAAACTGGAGCGAACCCACCGTGAGACTGCTCGTCGTCGAGGACGACAAGGACCTCAACCGCCAGATCGTGACCGCTCTGGAGAACGCCGGCTACGCCGTCGACAAGGCTTTCGACGGCGAGGAGGGGCTCTATCTCGGCGAGACCGAGCCCTATGACGCCGTCATTCTCGATCTCGGCCTGCCGAAGGTCGATGGTGTCGCGGTGCTGCAGGGCTGGCGCCGGGCTGGCAAGACTATGCCGGTGCTGATCCTGACGGCGCGCGACCGCTGGAGCGACAAGGTTGGGGGCTTCGATGCCGGCGCGGACGACTATGTCGTCAAGCCGTTTCATGTCGAGGAGCTTCTGGCGCGCGTCCGCGCCTTGCTGCGCCGCGCGGCCGGCCATGCCACATCGGAACTCGTCTGCGGACCGGTTCGGCTCGATACGCGGGCAAGCCGCGTGGTGGTCGATGGCAACCCGGTGAAGCTGACCTCGCACGAGTATCGGCTGCTCTCCTACCTGATGCACCATCAGGGGCGGGTCGTTTCGCGCACCGAATTGGTCGAGCACCTCTACGACCAGGATTTCGATCGCGATTCCAACACGATCGAGGTTTTTGTCGGCCGCTTGCGCAAGAAGCTCGGGGTCGACGTCATCGAGACCGTCCGGGGCCTCGGCTACATCGCCGCTGCTCCGGAAAAGGTCTGATCGCGGGAGATGGTCCTCAAATCCCATCGTTATTCGCTGGGAGCGCGGCTCTTTCTCTCGGCGGCGTTTTGCTGCGTCCTCATCCTGGTCCTGGCCGGTGTCGGCCTGACCACCTTCTACCGCCGCTCGGCCGAGCGCGGCTTCGACGAGCGGCTCTCGGTCTATATCAAGCAACTCGTCGCCGATCTCGCCGCGCCGCCCGAAACGGAGCGCCAGACGGTCGGTGATCTCGGCGAGCCGCGCTTCGACCTGCCGCTTACCGGCTGGTACTGGCAAATCACCCGCCTCGATGGCGAGCGGCCCAATGTGCGCGCGTCACGGTCACTGGTCGGTGGCCAGCTGCCGAAGCTCCTCGACCAGTCGATCGCGCCCAACAGCCGCGGTCTGCGGGAGAGCTACGTTTCCGGCCCGGACGATCGCCAGCTGCGCATTCTCGAGCGCGAGATCGATGTCGGCGAGGACGGTCGCTTCACCGTTGCCGTCGCCGCGCCGGCCGATGAGATCGAAGGCGATATCCAGGATTTCCGCTTCGCGCTGGCGATGACCTTCCTGCTGCTCGGCCTTGCGCTTGTCGCCTCGACGCTAGTCCAGGTCCGGTTCGGCCTGCGGCCGCTGGTGCGCCTGCGGACCGCCGTCGGTTCGGTAAGGACGGGCGAGAGCCCGCGCATCGCGGGCCAGTACCCGCCCGACCTCGCGCCGCTCGCGAGCGAACTCAATCAGTTGATCGACGCCAATCACGAGATTCTCGATCGCGCCCGCACGCAGGTCGGCAACCTCGCTCATGCCCTCAAGACGCCGCTCAGCGTCATGATGAACGAGGCAGGTTCGGGCGAAGGGCAACTCCCGCAGACCGTTCGGACACAGACCGCGATCATGCGGGATCAGGTCCAGTATTATCTCGATCGGGCGCGGGCCGCTGCGCTGTCCGGCGCGTTGGGCGGCGTCACCGAGGTGGTTCCGTCGCTTGAAGCGCTCCTGCGGACCTTCATGAAAATTTCCCAGGACAGGGAGATCGCCGGCTCGCACGCCGTTCCGAAGACGCTGCGCTTCCGCGGCGAGAAGCAGGATTTCGAGGAAATGCTCGGAAACCTGCTCGACAATGCCTTCAAATGGGCGTCGTCGAAAGTCGAGGTCTCGCTGGAGAGTGGCAAGGCCGATGACAATGAGAAGATGGCGTTGCTGATCGACGACGATGGTCCAGGCCTCCCGCATGGTGCCATGGCGGAAGTGCTGAAGCGCGGCCGCCGGCTCGACGAGGCGACACCGGGGTCCGGCCTCGGATTGTCGATTGTCGTCGATCTCGCCAAGCTCTATGGCGGCGAGCTGACGCTGCAGCGTTCGCCGTTGGGTGGGTTGCGCGCGCGGCTCGTCCTGCCTTCGATCTAGATCAAATCCAAGCCCGCGTGACCCTTTGTCGCCATGAACTCGACCGGCCGATTCGCTAAGAACACCCTATGATGATCTGGACGATCTTTGCGGCAATGACGGGAGCGGCGATCTTCGCCTTGCTCCGGCCGCTCAGTCACGGCCAGCTTCAGGATTTCGCCGATATAGCGGATGCCAAGAGCCTCTATCGCGCGCAGCTCAAGGAGATCGACCGCGATCTCGCGCGCAAGCTGATCGCCGAGTCGGAAGCGGAGGCGGCGCGTGCCGAGGCGGCGCGCCGTCTGCTGCGGGCCGCCAACGACGAGGTTGGCCCTTCGGGCGAGACCGAGCCGTCCCTGCGGCGCCGCCGTGCCAGCTCGGCCCTGATGCTGTCGGTCGTGCCGCTCCTCGCCTTGCTGGTCTACGGGCTCTACGGCTCGCCGGGCTTCTCCGACCAGCCGCTGGCCGCGCGGCTCGAGAAGGCCGGGCCGCAGCAGGATTTCGCCGTTGTCCTGGCGCGTATGGAGGCCCATCTTGCGGCCAATCCGACCGACGCCAAAGGCTGGTCCCTGATCGCGCCGATCTATCTGAGACAGGGACGCTACGACGAGGCAGTCAAGGCTTTCGCGGCGACAGTTCGCTACGGCAAGCCCGACACCGATCTGCTCGCCGGGCTCGGCGAGGCCCGCATTCTCGAAGCCGGTGGCATCGTGACGGCGGCTGCGCGGGAAGCCTTGGCGGAAGCGGTCAAGCTCGACCCGAGCAACGCGCGAGCGCGCTACTATCTCGCCGTCGGCAAGGAGCAGGACGGCGATGGGGAAGGCGCGTTGTCCGCTCTGCAGCAACTCCTCGCCGATGCGCCGCCGCAAGCGGAATGGGCCGCTGCCGTGCGCGCCCGTATCGAGCAGATGCAGGCCGATGCCGGGCGCAAGGCGGTCGCGGCTTTACCGGAAGCCGAACGTCAGCAGGCGATCAAGGGCATGGTAGACGGCTTGGCCGCGCGGCTGGCCGCTGGCGGCGGAACGCTGCCCGAATGGAGCCGCCTGATCCGCGCCCGCGCCGTCCTCGGCGATCGGGACGCCGCGGTGCAGGCGGTGAAGACGGCGCGCGAGCGGCTGTCGCAGGATCAGGCAGCACTTGCGGCCATCGATGCCCTGGCCGATGAATTGGCCTTGAAGGAAGCCAAGCCGTGAGTGTCGCCCAGCCCACCCGCCCCATGCCGGCCAAGCGCCGCCTGACCCGGAAGCAGCGGCGCCTCGCGCTGATCGCGGCGGCTGGCGCCGTGCTGGTCTTCGCGGCCGGGCTCGTGCTCTTCGCCATGCGCGACACGATCGTGTTCTTTTACGGCCCGACGGAGATCGTCGAGAAGGGCGTAGCTCCCGGCACCCGCATGCGCCTCGGCGGCCTTGTCGAGACGGGCTCCGTCCAGCGCGGGCCGGGCCAGCGCGTCTCCTTCGCGATCACCGACAGCAAGACCGCCATGAAGGTCAGCTATGACGGGTTGTTGCCGGATCTGTTCCGCGAGGGGCAGGGCGTCGTCACCGAGGGCGTTTTCGAAGGGGCAGGGCGCTTCAAGGCGGATTCGGTGCTGGCCAAGCATGACGAGACCTATATGCCGCGCGAGGTTGCCGACACGCTGAAGAAGCAGGGGCACTGGCAGCCCGGCGGCCCCGGCGCACCCGCCGCGCCTGCGGCCAAGCCATGAGCCGGTCATGATCGTCGAGATCGGTCATTACGCGCTGGCGCTCGCGCTCGGCGTCTCCGTCATCCAGGCGCTGGTGCCGTTCTGGGGCGTCGTGCGGCATGACAGGGCGCTGGCGTCGGTCGGCAGCAGCGCGGCGCTGATCAGCTTCGCGCTGGTCGCGCTGTCGTTCGCGGCATTGGTCGCATCCTATGTCCGCTCGGATTTCTCGGTGGCGAACGTCGTCGCGAACTCCCATTCGACGCAGCCGCTGATCTATAAACTCACCTCGGTCTGGGGCAACCACGAGGGCTCGATGCTGCTCTGGGTGCTGATCCTGACCCTGTTCGGGGCGCTGGTCGCGCTGTCGCGCAACTCGCTGCCGCCGCGGCTGCGGGCCGGGACGCTGGCCGTGCAGGGGCTGGTTGCCGTGGCCTTCCTCGCCTTTCTGCTGCTGACCTCGAACCCGTTCCAGCGCCTGATGCAGGCCCCGGCGGAAGGGCAGGATCTCAACCCGATCCTGCAGGACCTCGGGCTCGCGATCCATCCGCCGCTGCTCTATATCGGCTATGTCGGCTTCTCGATCACCTACGCCTTCGCCGTCGCCGCCCTGATCGACGGACGGATCGACGCGATGTGGGCGCGGGCCGTCAGGCCCTGGACGCTGCTGGCCTGGACCTTCCTGACGCTGGGCATCGCGATGGGCTCCTACTGGGCCTATTACGAATTGGGCTGGGGCGGCTGGTGGTTCTGGGACCCGGTCGAGAACGCCTCCTTCATGCCTTGGCTCGCCGGCACGGCCCTGATCCATTCGACCGTGGTGATGGAGAAGCGCGACGCGCTCAAGGTCTGGACGATCCTGCTCGCGATCCTGACCTTCTCGCTCTCGCTGCTCGGCACCTTCATCGTTCGTTCCGGCGTGCTGACCTCGGTGCACTCCTTCGCCAGCGATCCGGCGCGCGGCCTGTTCATCCTCTTCATCCTGGTCTTCTTCGTCGGCGGCTCGCTCGCGCTCTTCGCCTGGCGCGCACCTCTGCTGCGGCAGGGCGGTCTGTTCGCGCCGATCTCCCGGGAGGGGGCGCTGGTCGTCAACAACATCTTCCTCGCCACGGCCTGCGCTACCGTTTTCGTCGGCACGCTCTATCCGCTCGTCCTGGAGATGCTGACCGGCGACAAGATCTCGGTCGGCGCGCCCTTCTACAACGCGACCTTCATCCCGGTGATGGTGCCGTTGCTGCTGGTCCTGCCGATCGGCCAGTCGCTCGCCTGGAAGCGCGGTGATCTGCTCGGCGCCGCGCAGCGCAATGCTGCCGCCTTCGGGGTCGCGGTGCTGACCTCACTCGCCGTGATCGCCTTCACCCGTGGCGGGCCGGTTCTGGCGCCCCTCGGCGTCGGGCTCGGCGTCTTCCTGATCCTCGGCGCGGCCGTCGATCTAGGCGAACGTATCGTCACGCGAGCCAGCGGCTGGAAGGCGGTGCTGTCGCGCGCCAAGGGCCTGCCGCGCTCTGCCTGGGGCACGGCGCTGGCGCATGCCGGCATCGGAGTGAGCATCATCGGCATCGCGGCTGCCGCCTGGAGCAGCGAGGCGATCACGGTCCTCAAGCCGGGCGAGCGGCTGACGAGCGGGCGCTATACGGTCGTGCTGGAGGGTGTCACGCCCCGGACCGGGCCGAATTTCCGCGCCGAAGTCGCCCGCTTCCAGCTCTTTTCGGGTGATCGGGAGCTCGCGCCGCTTGAGGCGTCCAAGCGCGTCTATACGGCCCGGGGAATGCCGACGACTGAAGCGGGAATTCGGACCGACGGGCTGAGTCAGGCCTATGTCAGCCTCGGCGAGGCGCAGGATGGCGGTGTCGCCGTGCGGCTCTACGACAAGCCGCTGATCCTGCTGATCTGGATCGGCTCGATCATCATGGCCATGGGTGGCGGCCTTTCGCTCACTGACCGGCGCTTCCGGCTGGCGGCTCCGAAGCGTGCCGCGCCGGCCGTGGCGGCACCGCAGCCGGCGGAGTAGGGCGATGCGCCGGATCATCCTCGCCATCGGCATCGCATTGTTTGCGGTTACGGCTGCATTGGCTGTGCAGCCCGACGAAGTGCTGCCGAACCCAGCGCTGGAGCAGCGCGCGCGCGCCATTTCCGGTGGTCTGCGCTGTCTCGTCTGCCAGAATCAGTCGATCGACGATTCCGACGCGCCGCTGGCGCGCGACCTGCGCATCCTCGTCCGGGAAAGGCTCGTCGCCGGCGACAGCGACAAGGCGGTGGTCGATTTCGTCGTCGCCCGCTACGGCGATTTTGTGCTGCTGCGACCGCCGTTCAATGCGCACACGGCTTTGCTCTGGGCGGCGCCTTTTGCAATTCTGCTCTTCGCCTTCATCTTTGTCTGGCGCCTGGCCCGTCGACGCCCGGCTCCGGCCGTGGAACCCGTGCGGCTCTCGGCCGAGGAAGAGGCCAAGGTTGCGGCCTTGGTCGAGTCGGAGGACAGCCTTAGTAGGTGAGCCTGCAGGAACGCATCAGCTCCTGCGCAAACACATGCTCGCTCGCTCCGGATACGCCATACATGACTCGTCCGTTCTGGGACGGCTGCGTGGAAGCATAAACGGCATAGATGCGAGCAAAGCAGGCTGCATTGCTGCCCGAATAGCCGTGGCGGGCGGCCAGGCCGAGGCCAATACGTTGGGCAATGGCTGGGGAATGCCCGGTCCCGCCGCCGCCTCGGGCCGTTTGCCGCGCCGCCATATCCTGCAGCCGGTCGATGCCGCAGCGGGAGCGCTGTTCCGCATTGTAGGCGGGGGTCGAGGCTGCGTACCAACCGCGCCGGCCGTTCGGCTTCTCGACGCCCACCGCATGCTTCGCGAAGACGCGTGCATAGCAATCGGCGTTTTCATATCCCCGCGCCTGCGCCACCCGCAGTCCGGCACTATAGGCTGAGCCCTGCTGCGCGAGGGCCGGCCCACCGAGGCAGGCCGCGACAAACGAAATTCCCCTGATACGCATCGGCATCCCCCATCCCAGAGACAGGGGGCACCGCTGGGCCGCCGGCCGTCAAGACGGTGCGCGCGGTCTTGCAATTGAATCTTACGAAACCGTCATGTTCAGGCCAAAACCGCGTAAGGCGGCCGGCATCATGGTCCTCGTCACGAACAGGGGAGAAAACCCTGACGCTCACGAGGTTCAAATTATGACGACACAGAACGAGACCCGTAAGTCCATCCTCAAGCGCGGCGCCCTTCTCGCCGGCACCGCTATCCTGGGCATCGGCCTGGCCGCCGGCATCGCCGACAGCGCCCTGATGCAGAATCACAACGCTATTGCACAGCCGATCCAGCTCTCGGGCACGCAGAGCGCGCTGCCTTCCTTTGCCGATCTCGTCGACAAGGTGAAGCCCGCAGTCGTCTCCGTCCGCGTCAAGACGCAGGCCGCAGCGGCCAGCGACGAGCAGAATCTGGACGATCTGCCGCCGCAGCTGCGCCGCTTCTTCCGCGAGCCCGGCGAGAACGACCGTCCGAACAAGCCGCAGCCGCGCCAGGGCATGGCCCAGGGCTCGGGCTTCTTCGTCAGCCAGGACGGCTATGTCGTGACCAACAACCACGTCGTCGAGAACGCCGTGGAGGTCCAGCTCGTCACCGACTCCGGCAAGACGCTGGACGCCAAGGTCGTCGGCACCGATCCGCGCACCGATCTCGCCCTGTTGAAGGTCAAGGACGCCGGTGACTACGCCTATGTGAAGCTCTCCGACGGCAAGGCGCGCATCGGCGATTGGGTGCTGGCGATCGGCAACCCCTTCGGCCTCGGCGGCACGGTCACGGCCGGCATCGTCTCGGCCCAGGGGCGCGACATCGGCTCGGGTCCCTATGACGACTTCATCCAGATCGACGCGCCGATCAACCGCGGCAACTCGGGCGGCCCGACCTTCAACCAGAACGGCGAAGTCGTCGGTGTGAACACCGCGATCTACTCGCCTTCCGGCGGCAATGTCGGCATCGCCTTCGCGATCCCGGCCTCCACCGTCAAGCAGGTGGTGGACTCGCTGAAGAAGGATGGCACGGTGGCGCGCGGCTTCATCGGCGTGCAGATCCAGCCGGTCACGGGCGAGATGGCCGATGCCATCGGCCTGAAGGAAGCGAAGGGCGCGCTGGTCGCCGAGGCGCAGGGCAATGGCCCCGCCGCCAAGGCCGGTATCCGCCGCGGCGACACCATCACTGCGGTCAATGGCGAGGTGATCAAGGACGCACGCGACCTCTCCCGCAAGATCGCGACTTTCGCCCCTGGCTCCAAGGCCACGATCACCCTGTTCCGCGAAGGCAAGTCCCGTGACGTGACCTTCGAGGTTGGCCGCCAGCCCGCGGCGTAGAGCGGGATCCGGGCAGGTTGAAGCAACCTGCCCGGTAAAGCCGCCTCTAGGATTTGGGGAAACCGCGTAGTCCGGTCGGATTGTGCAGCAAGCCGACCGGCGCGGGGCCCCAGCGAAGCAGGCAGGTCTCTTCGGTTTTCTGTCGCCCCAGCCGAGGGACAAGCCGTCGCGGCGGCAGGCCGGATGCGTATCCTCCGGCCTGCCGTTTTTCGTTTTCGAAGCACTTGCGAGTGAAGTGAAAACCGGCTCGCCTGAAGAAAAAGCGATAAGCAAAAATACAGAGCGAAGGCCGGTCCGTTTGGATCGGCGTTTGCTCTGAGCTAGGTTCGACCCATGCGACTCCTGATCGTCGAAGATGATGCCGAGGCTGCGGCCTATCTGACCAAGGCGTTCCGCGAGGTCGGCCACGTCGCCGACCACGCCGCGGACGGCCTGCAGGGCTATGCCATGGCCGAGGGCGGCGGCTACGACGTGCTGGTCGTCGACCGCATGCTGCCCCGGCTCGACGGGCTTTCCCTGATCCGCTCCTTGCGCGAACAGAAGGATGAGACGCCGGCGCTCATCCTGTCGGCGCTGGCCCAGGTCGACGACCGGGTGAAGGGTCTGCGGGCCGGCGGCGATGACTATCTGCCCAAGCCCTATGCCTTCTCCGAGCTGCTGGCCCGCGTCGAGGTGCTGGCGCGCCGCCGTGGTGCACCCGCCTCGGAGCCGACCACCTACCGCGTCGGCGAGCTGGTGCTCGATCGGCTCGCCCATCGCGTCACCCGCGAGGGGCAGGAGATCGTCCTCCAGCCGCGCGAATTCCGCCTGCTCGAATATCTGATGAAGCATGCCGGGCAGGTCGTTACGCGCACCATGCTGCTCGAGAACGTCTGGGACTATCACTTCGACCCTCAGACCAATGTCATCGACGTGCATGTCAGCCGCCTGCGCGCCAAGGTCGACAAGGGCTTCGAGCAGCCGATGATCCACACCATCCGCGGCGCGGGATACATGGTCCGTGACAACGCCCGCTGATGCTCCCGCACGACGGCGCCAGAAGTTCTTGCCGACCCTGTTCCGCACGACGGCCTTCAAGCTGACGGCGGCCTATCTCGTCATCTTCGCACTCTTCGCCGCCTTCGTGCTCGGCTATGTCGCCTGGAACGCGCAGCGCCTGCTGACCGACCAGATTCGCTCGACGATCGATGCCGAGATCCAGGGCCTGGCCGAGCAGCAGCGCCAGGGCGGCATCCGCCGGCTGGTCAACATCATCGAGCGCCGCTCGCGCGGACCCGGCGCCTCGCTCTATCTCGTCACGACGCCGGTGGGCGAGCGCATCGCCGGCAATGTCGAGGCTATCCCGCCTGGCACGCTCGATCGCACCGGCGAGAGCGAGATCGAATACGCTCGCTCCAGCGAAACGGTCGATACGCCGAGCCATGCCCTCGTGCGCGTCTTCATGCTGCCGGCCGGGTTCCGCCTCCTCGTCGGCCGCGATCTGGAGGAGCGTGATCGGCTTGGCGCCGTGATCCGCCGTGCCGCCGGCTGGTCGGCGGCGCTGGTCTTCATTCTCGGCTGCTTTGCAAGCTGGTTTGTGGCGCGCCGCGTGCTGAAGCGCATCGACGGCATGAGCGAGACGGCGCATGGCATCATGGAAGGTGACCTGAAGGGGCGCCTCGCCATCACCGGCACGGGCGATGAGCTTGATCGCCTCGCGCTGAATCTGAACGCCATGCTCGATCGTATCGGGGAGCTGATGGCGGGCATGCAGCAGGTGACCGACAACATCGCCCATGACCTCAAGACACCGCTGACCCGCCTGCGCAACCGGGCCGAGGAGGCGCTGCGCAGCGCCAAGTCTCCCGATGAGCTGCGCGCTTCGCTCGACGGGGCGATCGAGGAAGCGGACAACCTGATCCGCGTCTTCAACGCCTTGCTGATGCTGGCACGGCTGGAGGCGGGCCGCGTCAGCGAGAACATGGCCGAGCTCGATCTTTCGGAGATCGTCTCGGGAATGGCGGAACTCTATGAGCCGCTCGCCGAGGAAGCCGGGCTCGCGCTCGTCGGAGAGGTCGAACCGGATCTGAGGATCGTCGGAAACCGCGAGCTGGTCGGGCAGGCCATCGCCAATCTGATCGACAACGCCCTGAAATACGGCGGCCCCGAACAGGGCGGGGACGGTACCGTGACCATCGCCGCGAGGCGCAACGGAGCCGAGATCGAACTTTCCGTGGCCGATCACGGGCCAGGCATCCCGGAAGCCGACCGCGGCCGCGCGCTCGACCGCTTCGTGCGGCTCGACACCAGCCGCAGCAAGCCCGGCTTCGGGCTGGGCCTGTCGCTGGCATCCGGTGTTGTGCGTCTGCATGGCGGCCACCTCAGCCTTGAAGACAATGCTCCCGGGCTGCGCGTCGTCATCACCCTGCCGATGGCCGAGTCCAAGTCTGTGGAAACGCAGCCGGCTCCCGAAGCTCAAAGCTCGACAGCCGTCGCAAACCCTGCTGGCGTGCCGTCCTCCTGAGGAGGAAGGTGTGTGATGGCTGAGCGGCTCTGTGACAGGCTGGATGCGGCGCCGGTCTTGCCGGCACGCGCCAAGGCCGAGGCGCTGCTGGCGCGCGAGCTGATCGAGCGGCTGCATGACGAGGCGGCGGCAGAGGCCCTCAAGGCTCATCTGGCCGGGCATCCGCGCAGCGCCGCGCTGGTTGCGGGCGTGCTGGCGCATTCTCCGTTCCTCTCCCAGGTCATGCGTTTCGATCCGGAGGCGCTGCTCGCCTGCCTGGTGCAGGCGCCGGAGGTGCGCCGCGACGCGCTGCTCGCCCGGATCGAAGCCTTCGCCGCGGCCGGGTGCGAGACCTCGGACCTGATGCGCGAGCTGCGCCGCTTCCGCCGCGCCATGGCGCTCCTGATCGCGCTCGCCGACATCGGCGGCGTCTGGAATGTCGAGACCGTGACGGCCGCGCTGACCGCGACCGCCGACATGGCCGTGCGCCTCGCGACCAACCATGTGCTGCGCCAGGCCGCCGATCTCGGGCGGATCAACCTGGCCGATCCGGCCAATCCGGGGCCCGGCTCTGGCCTCGTCGTGCTGGCGCTCGGCAAGCACGGCGCTGGGGAGCTGAACTACTCCTCCGATATCGACATCGTCGTCTTCTTCGATCCCGAGGCGGCGGAGGCCGCTGGCGTCGGCGAACCGTCGAGCTTCTTCGTCAAACTCACCCAGCAGATCGCCCGCATCATTCAGGAGCGCACGCCGGACGGCTACGTCTTCCGCGTCGACCTGCGGCTGCGACCCGACCCGGCCTCGACCCATGTCGCGATCGCGCTGCCATCAGCCTATTCCTACTACGAGACGGTCGGCCAGAACTGGGAACGCGCCGCCATGATCAAGGCGCGCCCGATCGCCGGCGATACCGAGCTCGGCCTGCGCTTCATCAAGGATCTCGCCCCCTTCATCTGGCGTAAATATTTCGACTTCGCGACCATCGCCGACATCCATGCGATGAAGCGCCAGATCCAGACGGTGAAGGGCCACGAGACCATCGCGGTCGCCGGTCACAATGTGAAGCTCGGCCGCGGCGGCATCCGCGAGATCGAGTTCTTCGTCCAGACGCAGCAACTCGTCTTCGGCGGCCGTCGCCCGGCGCTACGGGGGCCGCGCACGCTCGATATGCTCAAGGAGCTGACGAACGAAGGCTGGATCACGCCGGCGGCTCGCGATGAGCTTTCCGAATCCTATCGCTGGCTGCGCACGATCGAGCACCGCCTGCAGATGCGCGACGACGAGCAGACGCAGACCCTGCCCAAGCCGGCGGGAGAACTCGACGCCTTCGCCCGCTTCTGCGGCTATGCCAACGCTGCCGCCTTCGCCAAGGCGCTGACGGCCCATGCCCGGCGTGTCGAGGGTCACTATGCCCTGCTGTTCGAGGAGGGGCCCAGCCTCGCCTCGGAAGCCGGCACACTCAGCTTCACCGGCTCCGCGCCTGATCCCGAGACGGTCCAAACACTCGGCAAGCTCGGCTTCCGGGATGGCATGACGGCGGCGGAGACGGTGCGCGGGTGGCATTTCGGCCGCCGCGCTGCGGTCACCAGTGCTCGCGCCCGCGAGGTGTTGACGGAATTGACCCCGGCGCTGCTCGTCGCGCTTGGCCGCACTGCCGATCCCGACGGCGCGCTCGCCCATCTCGACAACGCGTTCGTTCGCATGCCGGCGGCAGTCGAATTGCTGACGCTGCTGCGCTCGCATGATTCCCTGCTGACGCTCTTCGCCGAGATCCTCGGCAGCGCGCCGCGCCTGGCCAAGGTCGCAGCCCTGCACCCGCATGTGCTCGACGGCGTCATCGATCCGGCTTTCGGGCAGGCGGTCCTCGATGTCGACACCCTGGAACGCCGTATCCGGGCTCATGTCGGCTCGCCGCCGCCCAGCGTCGAGGACGGGCTCGACCGGCTGCGCGACGCTGCCCGGCAGGAGAATTTCCTCGTCGGCGCGCGCCTGCTTTCGGGCGTCTACGCGGCCGAGGGGGCGGGACAGGCTTATTGCGCCGTGGCCGAAGCCTGCCTGCGCGTTGCCTTCGCCAATACGCGCTCATCCTTCACGGCCGATCACGGCGCGATCGAAGGGGCCGAGACCGTCGTGCTCGGCCTCGGGCGGCTCGGCGCTGGCGAGCTCACGCCGTCATCCGACCTCGATCTCATCCTGCTCTACGACCGGCCCGAGGATGCGGCGCCGAGCGACGGCGCCAAGAGCCTCGACCCGGTGACGTGGCATATCCGCTTCACCCAGCGCCTCGTTGCGGCGCTGACGGTGCCGACGCGACGCGGCACGCTTTATCAGGTCGACATGCGCCTGCGCCCGACCGGGAACAAGAGCCCCGCGGCCACGCAGTTTGCGGGCTTCGAGGCCTATCACGCGGGCGAGGCGGAGATCTGGGAGGAGATGGCGCTCACCCGTGCTCGCGTCGTCGCAGGTGACGCCGGGCTGGCGAAGCGGGCGGAAGCCTCGATCCGCGCGATCCTCTCCCGCAAGCGCGAGCCCGCCAAGGTTGCGGCTGCCGTGGCCGAGATGCGGACCCTGATCGCCAGGGAGAAGGGAGAAAAAGATGCCTGGGATCTGAAGCTGGCGGCCGGCGGGCTGACCGATCTCGACTTCCTCGCCCAATTCCTGCTGCTGGCCTATGCCAGCGACCATCCCGGGCTGATCGTCAACGATACGGCTTCGGTCTTCGTCGCCGCGCGCGCCGCCGGCCTGCTTTCGGAAGCGGATGCCGCGGCGCTTCTGGAGGCGCACCGCCTGATCGGCGACGTCCAGCTCTGGCAACGCTTCACCGTCGAGGAAGCCTTCGATCCCAAGGCAGTACCGCCTCGCGTGCTGCGGCGGATCGCGACGGCTGTCGGAAGACCAGACGCCAAGGTGTTGAAGGCGGAGCTCGACGAGGTCCGCTCCGGCGTGCGGGCGATCTTCACCCGCATCCTGTCGCAGGCGAAGGCCGGTTGAGCCTTACGCCGCCTGCGCGGTGACGCGCTCGGCACCGCCGTCGAGCGGCAGGTGGACCATGACGATCGTCCCGGCGCCCATCGCCGAGCGCAGCCTCAGCGAGCCGCCATGCAGCTCGGCCAGCGAGCGCGCGATGGCGAGACCCAGGCCCGAGCCCTTGTAGCTGCGCACCAGATCGCCCTCGACCTGCTCGAAGGGCCGGCCGACGCGGTCGATCTTCTCCTTCGGGATGCCGATGCCGGTGTCCTCGATGAAGATGTTGAGCGCGCCGGGCACATGGCGGGTACGCACCGCGATCCGGCCGCCTTCCGGCGTGAACTTGGCGGCGTTGTCGAGCAGGTTGCTGAGGATCTGGTAGAGCGCGTGCGGATCGGCCTCGAGATGGGTGTCGAGCGGGCCCTCGAGATTGACGATGAGCTGCTTGCGCTCGATCTCCGGCTGCACCTTGAGCAGGGCCTGATCCAGCACCGGGCCGATGGCGATCTCCGACTTCTCCAGCCGCATCTTGCCGGATTCGATGCGCGACATGTCGAGAATGTCGTCGATGATGCCGAGCAGGTAGCCGCCGCTGGAGCGGATGTCGCGGACGTAGTCGGTGTATTTCTCGCCGAGCGGGCCGAACAGCCCGTTCTCCATGATCTCGGAGAAGCCGATGATGGCATTGAGCGGCGTGCGCAGCTCATGGCTCATATTGGCGAGGAATTCGGATTTGGCGCGGTTGGCGCTTTCGGCACCGGCCTTCTGCTCGAGATAGCGTTCGGCGAGATCCGCAAGCTGCTGGGCCTGGGTTTCGAGTTTCTGGCGTGAGGCCTTGAGGTCCGTGACATGGGTCATGAGCTGGTGCTCGGACTGGGTCAGCCGCTCTTCCTGCTGCTTCAGCTTGGTGATGTCCGTGCCGACGGAGACCGAGCCGCCGTCCTTGGTGCGCCGGCCGTTGATCTGGAGCCAGCGCCCGTCGGAGAGCCGCGCCTCGTAGGAGGTGGCGCCGGCGGCGCCACGCTGGACGCGCATCGGCTCCTGGTCGATCTGCGGCTGGGCGGAGCGCGCCATGATCTCGTCATAGCTCATGCCGGATTGCAGGGCATCGGCGGGGAGCTGGTGGAGCTGTTGGTACTTGGCGTTGCAGAGGATCAGCCGGTTGTCGGCATCCCACAGAACGAAAGCCTCCGAGATCGCCTCGACCGCGTCGCGCAGGCGGGCATCGGCGGTTGCGGTGCGCTCGGCCATGCGGCGCTGCTCGGAGATGTCGACGACGATGCCGACGAGGTGGCGTGAGCGGGTGCGGCGGTCGATGACGAGCTCGGCGCGGGCCTTGAGCCAGATCCACTCGCCTGAGATGGCGCGAACCCGGAATTCCTGATCGAGATGGCTGGCCTCGCCGCGGCTCACCGCATCGGCGATGGCATAGAGGTCGACGTCATCGTGATGGATGAAGCTGCTGACCTCGCCGAAGGACATGTATTCGCCGGCGCGGTCGTAGCCGAGCAGGGCATACATCGAATCCGACCAGTAGATGCGGCCGCGGGCGAGATCCCAATCCCAGAGGCCGCAATGGCCGCGGTTGAGGGCGGTGTCGATGCGTTCGCGCACGCAGTCGCAATCCTCGTCGGCGGCACGGGCGCGCTTCGACTGCAGCATGAAGGCCAGCGTGATGACGCCGAGGACGAGCCCCGCCGCGCCGAACAGAATGGCGAGGCCGGAGCGGCGGATCTGCCAGACGGAGAGGGCGCGCGAGACCGGTTGCAGCACGGCGACCTGGCCGAGCGGGGCGGCGAGGTTGCGCACGCTGGCGAAGACGTCGGTGCCGTTGGGCAGGGTGATGCGCATCACGCCGGCGCGGTCCCCGAAGACGGTGAGCGGCTGGGTCTGGCCAAGGAAGTCGGTGAGCGTGCGCTGCGTCTGACCGATCACCGGCTCGCTGGCGATCACGCGCCCGTCGGCGCCGCTGACATGGACGATGCGGCCATGAGCGGCGAGGTGGCGGGCTGTGAGGCCGGCGAGAACCGCCGCCGGCTCTTTGCCGGCGAGCGTCGCCGTGTCGAGCTCGCGGGCGACCAGCGCGGAAACCAGATCCATGTCTCCGGCGGCATCGATCAGCGCGTCGTCGCGCATCGCAGAGGTCTGCATGATCGCGCCAGCGCCGAGGATGACGAGGAAGAGCCCGACGAGGACGGGGATGGCGGTCCGGAGCGCGGGCTCGAAACCCTCGAAGCGCTGATACAACGGATGGGTCAGCGACCTCGCTACACCCAGAATCGTATCGGCGCGCACGGATGCGCAATCCGCGTTGGCACGCGACATGCCCGTCCCCCTTCGGAAAACTTTACCGTCAGTAAGATCGGGAGACGTGCCGCATCCCCGCGAATCACCGTCAGTTGAATCCGAGAGGCCGATTTTGTCTAGCCCTGAGTTGAGTCAGTTGCTTCGAATTCTCCTTTAGGTTGTGCTGTTTATCCAATGAATCCTGTGCGGGTAATGAAACGTTAATAAATTGGACAGGTCGGCGTTAACCTTTGGGAAGATGGGTCACGCGAGGGCCCTTTCGGCGATGTCGGCGACATCCCGCGACAGGTTCGGCATCCGTGCGACGGTGCTCAAGGCCTCCTGTGCCAGCCGCTTGCGGCCGGGCTCCAGCATGCGCCAGCTCTTGAACGAGCCGAGCAGGCGCGAGGCGACCTGCGGGTTGGTCTTGTCCAGCGCGATGACGATGTCGCAGACGAAGTCGTAGCCCTCGCCGTCGGCGCGGTTGAACTGGGTGAGATTGGCTGCGAAGCCGCCGATCAGCGCCCGCACCCGGTTCGGATTGCCGAGCGAGAAGGCGGGATGCTGCATCAGTTGCTTAACCCGTTCCAGCGTCTCGGGCTCGGGGATCAGCGCCTGCGCCATCAGCCATTTGTCGAGGACGAGCGGCTCGCCCGCATAAGCCGCGGCGAAGCGGGCGATCAGGGCTTCGCGCCGCTCTCCGGGGATCAGTGTCATCGCTGCCAGTGCCGCAAGCCGGTCGGTCAGGTTGTCGGCGGTAGCGAATTGCTCCTCGCACAGGCCGGCGCCCTCGGCCGGGGTGGCGAGTGCGGCGAGCCCGAGCAGCTCGTTGCGAAGCGCGCGGTGCCCGGCGGAGGCGGCATCAGCCTTGTAGGGGCCCTTTGTCGCCAGCGCCTCCCGCAAGCCAGACAACTGCGGGAGAAGGGTCGTTCCGATCGCGGCCGATAGGCTGCGATGGGCTTTGAAGATCGCGTCCGGATCGACGTCGCGGCCGATCTCGCGCGCGATGTCGGCCGGTGCCGGCAGGCGCAGCACCTGCGCAGCAAAGGCGGGATCCGCAAGCGCTTCGGCCTTGAGGAAGCCGTCGAGCGCCTGGCCGAGCTCGCCGGCTGTCGCGGTCAGCGCGCTGCGATCCGCGCCAGGCTTGCCGGCGGCGACGAGGGCGCGGGTGGCGACGGTCTGCAGAGCCTGCCAGCGATTGAAGGAATCGCTGTCGGCCGAGAACAGCCGCGCGAGATCGCCGTCCGAGAGGTCGAGTTCCAGCCGCGCGGGTGCGGAGAAGCCGCGCAGCAGCGACGGGATCGGCGGCTCGGAGACGTTGTCGAAGGTGACGGAGAGCGCGGCGCTGTCGAGGATGACGAGGCCGTCGCCGGCATAGGCGTTCGATTGCGTCTGCAGCGGCAGATCGCCCCCGGCCCCGACAAGGCCGAGCTTGATCGGCAGGACCACCGGTTGCTTGTCGTTTTGGCCGGGCGTCTGCGGCGTGCTCTGGGCGAGGTCGAGCGTATAGCGCCGGGCAGCCGCGTCGTAGCGGCCCGAGGCGACGATGGTCGGCGTGCCGGCCTGCTCATACCAGCGCGCGAAATGGCTGAGGTCCTTGCCGGAGCTTTCCGCAAAGCAGGCGAGGAACTCCTCGATCGTCGCTGCCGTGCCGTCGCAGCGCTCGAAATAGAGGTCCATGCCGCGCCGGAAGGCGTCGTCGCCGATCAGGACCTTCAGCATGCGGATGACCTCCGCGCCCTTCTCGTAGACGGTCGGCGTGTAGAAGTTGTTGATCTCCTTGTAGGCGCGCGGCCGCACCGGATGGGCGAGGGGGCCGGCATCCTCGGAGAACTGGGTCGAGCGCAGGGTGCGGACATCGGCGATGCGCTTGACCGGGCGCGAGCGCTCGTCGGAGGAGAATTCCTGGTCGCGGAAGACGGTCAGCCCTTCCTTCAGGCAGAGCTGGAACCAGTCGCGGCAGGTGATGCGGTTGCCGGTCCAGTTGTGGAAGTACTCATGCGCGATGATCGCCTCGATCGAGGCATAGTCGCCGTCGGTCGCGGTCTGCGGGTCGGCCAGGACGTATTTGTCGTTGAAGATGTTCAGGCCCTTGTTCTCCATCGCGCCCATGTTGAAGTCCGACACGGCGACGACGTTGAACACGTCGAGATCGTAGTTGCGGCCGAAGACCTTCTCGTCCCAGCGCATGCAGCGCACCAGCGAATCCAGCGCCCAGCCGGCCCGTCCCGCCTTGCCCGGCTCGACATAGACGGCGAGCTCGACCTTGTGGCCGTCGGCGGTGACGTAGTCCTGCCGGACATGGTCGAGCGCACCGCCGACCAGCGCAAAGAGATAGGCCGGCTTCGGATGCGGGTCGTGCCACATCGCGAAATGCCGGTCCGTGCCCGGCACCTCGCCGGTGGCGATGAGGTTGCCGTTGGAGAGCAGCACCGGCGCCTCGGCCTTCGCCGCTTCCAGCCTGACCGTGTAGACGCTCATCACGTCGGGCCGATCGAGGAAATAGGTGATGCGGCGGAAGCCGTCCGCCTCGCACTGGGTGCAATAGACCTTCGACGAGCGGTAGAGCCCCATCAGCTTCGTGTTGGCGGAAGGATCGACCTCGGTCTCGATCGTGAGCGTGAAATCATGCGGCGGCGGGCTCGGGATCGTCAGCGCCTGCGGCGTCACCGTATAGGCGGAAGCATCGAGCGGCTTGCCGTCGAGGGCGAGCGATTTCAGCGTCAGCTCGTCGCCGTCGAGCTTGAGCGGTGCGCCGGGCTGCCCTTCTGGATTGGGGCGCAAAGCGAGCAGGGCGCGCACGCGCGTCTTCTGCGGTTGCAGGCTGATATCGAGATCGACCGTGTCGATCAGCCAGTCGGAGGGACGGTAATCCTCGAGACGGATCAGCGGAGCATCGTCGTTGCGCATGGAAACCCTGATGGCGAAGGTCAGGGAGCGTTTCTAGAGCATGCCGGCTTGGGATGGAAACATGCCGTCATGCTCGGGCTGGACCCGAGCATCTCGTGACGAAGGAGATTCCGATGCATCTTCCGGCCAGAGATTCTCGGGCCTGCGCTTCGCTGCGCCCGAGAATGACGGCGGGAGCGCTCACACGACTGGCGAAACCGCCGGCTCGGCATGGCTGACCAGCCGGCAGACCTGGGGGCGCGCGATCCGAACGGCCCGCTCGATTGCGTCGACGGCGTCATGCACGGCCGCCACGTTCAGGGTCGGGTCGACGCGGCAGTGATAGTTCACCACCAGCCCCTTGGCGGTCTGGCGCACGCGCACGCTGTGGATGTCGTGGATCGGGCCGTCGAGCTTCGCGGCCTCGCCGGCGAGAGCCTTGCCGATGTCCTCGACCGTCTCCCAGGCGGCGTTGTGTCCGTGGGGTTGGCCGGTCTCCATCGGCTCGATATGGGTCTCGACCTCCGTCTCTCCGCCGAATTCGGCCCGGATCGCATTTTCGAGCCGGGTCGCGATCTCGTGCGCCTCGCCAAGGGGCAGATTGGCATCGACCTCCATGTCGAGGCTGACCGAGAGCTTGTCGCCGATGCTGTGGACGGTGACGTGGTGCACCGGGATCTTCAGCTTGAGCGCGATCAGGAGCACGCGTTCGAGCACCGTCTCGTCATCGACCTGCACGGGATCGGCAGTGATCGTGATCTCGGAATCCGGCTCGGCTTTCAGCAGCGCTCCGCCAAGTTCGGCCTTGATCGCGGTGACGCGCTCGAGCGGCAGCGTCCGCGAGACGCTGATGCCGATCTCGCCATGGACGCGCCCGCCGGCGGGCCGGACCCGGAGCCAGTTGATCCCGACCACCCCCGGCACGCGCCGCGCGGCCTCGCGCAGCTTTTCGCCGACTCCTTCGGGGGCGGCGTCCATCAGCGTGTCGAGGACGCGGCGGGCCAGCCTAAAGGCCGAGAAGGCGGTGTAGGCAGCGATGGCGAAGGCGGCCGCCGTGTCGGCGCGCTCGAAGCCGTACCAGACGCCGATGAGGCCGGCGAGCACGAGTGCCGAGCCGACGAAGTCGGCCGAGAAATGTGTGGCTTCACCGGCGAGCGCCTCGCTGCCGGTCTCCTTGGCAACCCGGGTGAGCGAGCGCCAGCGAATGGCATCGACCGTCATCGAGAGCAGCATCACGCCGATGACCAGCGGCGTCACCGCGACATGCTCGATCAGGTTGTTCCACAGCCGGCTGCCGGCCTCCCACAGGATCGCGCCGGCCAGCGTGAACAAGATCGCGGTCTCGACCAGCGCCGCCAGCGCCTCGACCTTGCCATGCCCGTAGTGATGCTCGTCGTCGGCGGGCTTGTCCGAGGCGCGCACGGCGAACCAGGTGAACAGTGTCGAGCCGACATCGACCAGCCCCTGAAGCGCGTCGGTCAGCAGGGCGAGCGAGCCGGAAATGATGGCGCCGACGATTTTCGCTGCGGTGAGCAGGATGGTCGCCATCACCGAAAGGATCGCGGCGCGCTGCTTGATCTGTGCGATCTGGGCGGGCGTGGCGCGCTGAGGCGGCGCCGTCACCGGGCCGTCTTGCGTTGTCGTCATGGCTCGTCCTGCTTGGCGTACCTTGGAACGCGGCAGCTCTTGCCCGAATTAGGGAAAGGATCAACCCTGTTCCCGCACAACGAGGATGAACGATGCGATATCTCCACACCATGGTCCGCGTGACCGATCTCGATCAGGCGCTTGATTTCTACGTCAACAAGTTCGGGCTGGTCGAAACCCGCCGCATCGAGAACGAGAAGGGCCGTTTCACCCTGGTCTTCCTCGCCGCGTCGGACGATCTGGCCGAGGCCAAGGCCGGCGCCTCCCGCGGCCGCCCGACGCTCGAGCTGACCTATAACTGGGACCCTGAAGCCTATACCGGCGGGCGCAATTTCGGCCATCTCGCCTATGAGGTCGACGATATCTACGCGACCTGCGAGAAGCTGATGAAGGCCGGCGTCACCATCAACCGGCCGCCGCGCGACGGCAACATGGCCTTCATCCGCTCGCCCGACAACATCTCGATCGAGCTGCTCCAGAAGGGCGATCCGAAGGCTGTGGCCGAGCCCTGGGCCAGCATGCCGAACACCGGGGCCTGGTGAGATCTTGGCCGGCGTCTTCTGCCTCGGGATCGCCACGCTCGACTATGTCTACAGCGTCGAGACCATGCCGACCCGCGGCGAGAAATACCGCTCGCGCGGGCTTGCCGTGGTCGGCGGCGGCTGCGCCGGCAACGCCTCCGTCGCGATTGCGCGGCTAGGCGGCGCCTGCTGGCTGGCGACGCGCCTTGCCGACGACCTGACGGGCGACCAGATCGTCGCGGATCTGAAGGCAGAGGGTGTCGATGCCAGCTTCGCCCGCCGCGTCGCCGGCCTGACCTCGCCGGTCTCCGCGATCCTCGTCGATGCCGAAGGCGAGCGCATGGTGATCTCCCATTCCGACCCGGCAATGCCGGAGGATGTCGACTGGTTGCCGCCGCGCTTGCCGGAGGGGGCCGACGCCGTCCTCGCCGACACGCGCTGGGGCGAGGGGGCGCTGGCGGCGCTGAAGCTTGCTCGCGCCGCCGGTGTTCCCGGCGTGCTCGATGGCGACCGCAGGCCGTCTCATCCCGATCTCGTCGGAACGGCGAGCCACGTCGCCTTCAGCCAGCAGGCATTGCGCGAGCTCTCCGGTGAGGAGGATCCGCGAGCCGGGCTCGCCAAGGTGGCTGCGGGCGTCCCCAGCTGGCTGGCGGTGACGCTCGGCAAGGAGGGCGTGCTCAATGTCGAGCGGGGCGAGGTTCGTCACAGCCCCGCCTTTCCCGTCGAAACCGTGGATACTCTGGGGGCGGGGGATGTCTGGCACGGCGCTTTCGCCCTGGCGCTTGCGGAGGGGCAGCCGGAAGCCGCGGCGATCCGATTCGCCTCCGCCGCGGCCGCCATCAAGTGCACGCGCTTCGGCGGCCGCAGTGGTGCGCCCCGTCGCGACGAGGTCGAGCTCTTCTTGGCCCAGGCGTCGCGATAACCCGATTGCCGGTGGGCGCTTCTGCGCCCGAGCTGCTGTTCGCCCGGCGACGCCCTTGGGGCGTCGCGTGCTCGTCACGCAGCTCGGGCATCTGACCGATGCGCAGCCGCGCATCGGATCAATCTCAGGAGAGAGCATCATGCTGGCGATCCAGGGTCTGAAATGCATCTACGACACCACCGGGCGGGGCTGGTCGATCGAACTCGTTCTCAAGGCCGCTGGCGAGGAAGCGGTGCGCCGTTTCGACGTCGATGGGCCCGATGATGCCGAAATGTTGATCGAAGCCTTCGAGGATTCCTCGGTCAGCGCCTTCGATCCCGAGACCGGCGAGATCGTCTTCGGTTACGAATATCTCGACCTCGATACCGACGAAGAGGACGAGGAAGGCGAAGAGGCCGCCGAGGATGACGAGGACGACGATTCGGCGGAAGATGCCGAGGATGACGAGAAGGTGAAAGCCTGAGTCTGATACCGGCTGAGAGCAGCCCGGAGGAGTCCGCTCCTTCGGGCGTTTCTGGGTCGCAAAGGCGCCCGTAGCAAATGACCGGACGCGGCGCCAAGGGCCGCGACGGGGAAGAGGCATGATGCACGCATGACGGATCTGGAGAGCGAAATTCCAGCCGTGCCGCCGGTCCCCGTGATCGAGCCGCCGGCTTCCCACAGCCCGCTCAGCAAGAAGCGCGGCATCTGCGCCATCAGCGGCCAGGAGATGGCCCGCAGGAACCTCGTCGAGATCGGTACGTTACGCCCGGCGCTCGTTGATCACATTCGCGCCGACTTCCCGGATCTTTCAGACCATGCGCTCATCAGCCTGAAGGAGCTGGCGCGTTATCGGACGCGCTATGTCGAGGAGATCCTGCGCGAGGAGCACGGCGAATATTCCGACCTCGATCGGGAGGTGGCCGAGAGCATCGCCCGGCAGGAGACCATCGCCGAGAATGTCGAGGACGATTTCGAGGAGCATCGCACGCTGGGCGAGCGCCTGTCCGACAATCTCGCGAGCTTTGGCGGTTCCTGGGCCTTCCTGATCAGCTTCGGCGTCGTGCTCGTCATCTGGATGGCGATCAATGCCGCGATCGGGGAGGGCAAGGCCTTTGACCCCTATCCCTTCATTCTGCTCAATCTCGTCCTGTCCTGTATCGCGGCAGTGCAGGCGCCGATCATCATGATGAGCCAGAAGCGGCAGGAGACGAAGGACCGGCTGCGCTCGCTCAACGACTATCAGGTCAACCTGAAGGCCGAGCTCGAAATCCGGCACCTGCATGAGAAGATGGACCATCTGATCACGCGGCAATGGCAGCGCCTCGCCGAGATCCAGCAGGTCCAGCTCGAGATACTGCAGGATACGCAGCTGCCGAAGGCCAAGCCGAAGCGGCGCAAGAAGCCGGCGGCGAAGAAGAAGCGGGCGATCTCGGGGGAGGGGCCTGCCGGATCGACTGCTGCCTCCTCACCGGCCAAACCGGAGGGCGACGGCTAGAGCTCGCGGCGTTTTGACGGCGTGGGCTCCGTGCGAATTGAGCTTGGCCTGGCGGGTGCTGATCGAATCGTGAGCCCGCGCGACAAGTAGCCGGCGCTTTCGCTTGACTCCCCATTCCACGACCGATTTCTTCGTCGGCAAACGAATCCGATGGGAGGAAAATGGTGTTCGCTTCGCGTTTCGCGCCCGCTGGTGCCTTGTTCGCAGGCCTCACGCTTTCGGTCGCTGCCCTGCCGGCCTTCGCACAGGGGCAGGTCACGGTTTATTGCTCGATCCTCGAGGAGCAGTGCCGCGAAGGCGCGGCGATGTTCGAGAAGGCGACCGGGATCAAGGTCTCGATGGTCCGCAAGAGCACCGGCGAGGTCTATGCTCAGGTCAAGGCCGAGGCGAGCAATCCGCGTGGCGACGTCTGGTGGGGCGGGCCGGGAGAGCCGCACCTGCAGGCGGCGGACGAAGGGCTCCTGGACGAGTACAAGTCGCCGAAGCTGCCGGAGCTGCATGACTGGGCGCAGCGCCATGCCGAGCAGGCGAAGTTCCGCACCAACGGCATCTATCTCGGCGCTCTCGGCATCGGCTACAACACCGAGGTGCTGAAGAAGAAGGGCGTCGCCGCGCCGAAATGCTGGGCCGACCTGCTCGATCCGAAGCTGCACGACGAGGTCCAGATCGCAGATCCCAGCTCCTCCGGAACGGCCTATGTCTTCCTGGCGACGACGGTGCAGCGCCTCGGCGAGGACAAGGGCTTCGAGTTCCTCAAGAGCCTGCACAAGAACATCAGCCAGTACACCAAATCCGGCATCGCGCCGGTGAAGGCTGCCGCGCTCGGCGAGACGGCGGTCGGCATCGCCTTCATCCATGACATGTTGACGCAGAAGCTGCAGGGCGCGCCGATCGAAACCGTCGCCCCCTGCGAGGGGACCGGCTACGAAACCGGCTCGGTTTCGATCATCAAGGGTGGCAAGAACCCCGAGGCCGCGCGCAAATTCGTCGATTTCACGCTCTCGCCCGATGCGCAGAACATCAATGCGAAGCTGAAGATCAACTCGATCCCGTCGAACAAGAATGCGCTGCTCTCGCCGGATGCGCCGAAATTCGCCGAGATGAAGCTGATCGACTACGACACGCCGCGCTGGGGCTCCCCGGCGGAGCGTTCGCGCCTGCTCAAGAAGTTCGACGCCGAGGTCAAGGCGCTGCCGCGCTGACCTGCCACGATCCCGAGAGCTTGGTAGCGCGCCCCTCGGTTTATGCTACTAAGCTCCGGTCCGGGCTTGGAGCCTCGCGCTCCAGCCCCAGCCATGGGATCGCCGCATATGCTTCGCGCCACTTCCGTCCTTCGCAAGGCCGCCGTCCGCGCTGAGCGCGTCGTCGATACGCTCAGCCTTGGATATCAGGACCGCAACGGCAACGGCGTCGCCGTGACGGCTGCAGGCGGGCTCGAATTCGCGATCGATCTCGACAAGCCGGCGATGCTGAACGACGGCGACGCGCTGAAGCTGGAGGATGGCCGCCTCGTGCAGGTCAAGGCCGCTCCGGAAAGCCTATTGGAGGTCCGTGCCGAGAACCCGCTGCGGCTGGTGCGCCTCGCCTGGCATCTCGGCGGACATCACGTCCCGGCGGAAATGACGGCCGACGCGCTTTATGTCCCCAGCCATCCCGCTTTGGCCGAGCTGGTGCGCGGCCAGGGCTGCTCGATGGCGGAAGTCGAGCGCCCGTTCCAGCCGGAGCAGGAGGTTCACCATCACGCTCACGGCGATGACTGCGGCTGCGGGCACGACCATGATCACCACAATCACGATCATGGGCATGACCACGGCCACGGGCATCATCAGCACGACCAGCACGCTCACAACCATGAACATGGGCACGAGCACCACCATCATGCGCATGGCGAGGGTTGCGGCTGCGGCCATGATCACGACCACGGTCACGGCCATGGCGCGGCGCATGGCCACAAGGGCCATTCCCATGACCACTGACGTAGGAATGCCGCGTCATGCTCGGGCTTGACCCGAGCATCTCCGGATCGAGATTCTCGGGTCCTCGCTCTGCTTCGCCCGAGAATGACGGCTTGGGACTGCCCCGAGCTATTGCCAAGGCGGGCTCCAGCCCGCCTTTCGCGTCTCAGGCGGCGTAGCCCTTGACCTGCGCCAGCGCGGTCATCACGCCGCGCAGTTCGGCCAGCCCGCGCAGGCGCCCGACCGCCGGATAACCCGGGAAGCTGCCCTTGCCGACATCGTCGAGCAGCTCGTGGCCGTGGTCCGGACGCATCGGGATCTGCCAATGCGGGTGACCGGCAACCTTGCGGCGCTGCTCCTCGGCCATCAGCGCATCGACCAGCGCGACCATGTCGGTATCGCCGCCGAGATGTTCGGCCTCCATGAAGGAGCCGTCCGGGTCCTTGGCGACGTTGCGCAAATGCGCGAACCAGATCTTGTCGGCGAAGCGGCGCGCGATCCCCGGCACGTCGTTCTTCGGATTGGCCCCGAGCGAGCCCGAGCACAGCGTCAGCCCGTTCGCGGGCGAGTCGACCGAGCCCAGGATGAAGGCGATATCGTCCTCGGTCGAGCAGATCCGCGGCAGCCCGAAGAGCGAGCGCGGCGGATCGTCCGGGTGGATGCACATCCGGATGCCGACTTCCTCGGCAGTCGGGATGATCGCTTCGAGGAAGCGCTTGAGATTGGCCCTGAGCTTCTCATGCGTCATGCCGCTGTAGCGCTCGAGGATGCCGGCAAGGCCGGGCAGGTCGTAGCGGTCGAAGGCGCCGGGTAGCCCGGCCATCACGCTGGAGAGCAGCCGGTCGCGGTCGGCTTGCGTCGAGCCGTCGAACCAGGCCTTGGCCTTGTCCATCACCTCGGCGGAGTGCCCTTCGTCGGCGCCCTTGCGCTTCAGCATGAAATGGTCGAGCGCGACATATTCATGCAGGTTGAAGCGCAGCGCCGTGCCCCCGCCGGGCAGCTTGTGGGCGAGTTCCGTGCGGGTCCAGTCCAGCACCGGCATGAAATTGTAGCAGATCACCTCGAGCCCGCAGGCCGCGAGGTTGCGCATCGACTGGCGGTAGTTCTCGAAGACGGTTTCGAGGTCGCCCTCGCCGATCTTGACGCTCTCATGGATAGGCAGGCTTTCGACCACCTTCCACTCCAGGCCGAAGCTTTTGTCGGAACGGATGATCGCCTGGCGCTTCTCGATCTCCTCGACGCTCCAGACCACGCCATAAGGGATCTGATGCAGCGAGTTCACGATGCCGGTCGCCCCGGCCTGCTTGGCCTGGGCCAGAGTCACGACATCGTCCGGCCCGAACCAGCGCCAGCATTGTTCCATTGTCTGTAATCCTTCGAGAAAAGTCGCTTTACCGGGGAAGACGGGCCTCAGGAGCCGTCGTGGGCGAGGCGGGAATCGTCGAACGCATCCGCATGGTCCTTCGCGATCGTGTCGATCGTCGCGAAGACGGTGCGCAGATGCGCGCGCATCGCGGCCTCCGCGCCGTTTGCGTCATGTTTCATGACACAGGCCGCGATGATCCTGTGCTCGTGCAGGATCACCTCGGACCAGGACGGTGTTTCGAGGGAGAGGCAACGCACCCGGTCCATCTGTGCCTTCACGCCCTCGATCATGCTCCAGACGGCGCGGTGGCCGGCGATGCGCGAGATTTCGGCGTGGAACACCTCGTCGAGGCGGAAGATCTCGGTCCGGTCCTGCCGCCGCACGGCCTCCGCCTGCTCCTCGATCTGGGCTTCGAGCCGGTAGCGGTCGGCGTCGCCGATGCGCTGGGCGGCGAGCACCACGGTGCGGCATTCGAGCGTCTCGCGGACGAACTGGCTGTCATGGACGGCGGCGAGGTCGATCGGCGCGACGAAGGTGCCGACCTGCGGTACCGCAACCAGGAAGCCTTCGTCGACCAAACGCTTGAACGCTTCCCGCACCGGGGTGCGGCTGACGCCGAAGCGCAGCGCCATGCGCGCCTCGGACATCGATTCGCGGGGCTTCAGCGCGCCGCTGATGATGTCGGTGCGTAGCACGCTGTAGATCTGATCCGTGCTATGACGGGCTGCAGGGTGGGCCATTGCCAAGCTCTTGACGACTAGTATACTAGGATACCGATCAACCGGGGGCCGCGTCAACTTGGCAGGTTCCGCGGGGCAAGGGGCGGGTTCCGGATGGCGGCGGCCGGACCGTCAGAACATAAAAAAGCTGAAGAAGCGGGCATCCGCATCTGGAGGAGAAATCATGGCTCAGGACAGCATCAACCGGCGTCATTTCATTGGTGGCGTTGCCGGTCTCGGCGCAGCGATGCAGGCGCCGGGCGTCTTCGCGCAGCAACTCAAGCTGCCGGCATCGCCRCTCACGATCAGCATCATCGACGTCGGCGGCGCCTTGGCGCTGGTTCAGACGCCGCTTGAGAATTACGCCAAGGCAAACCCCAAGGCCGTCTCGCGGATGGTCTTCACCAAGGCTCCGGCGCCCGAGCTGCCGGCCAAGCTGAAGGCCCAGCAGAACGCCGGCCGTTCCGACATCGACTTCGTCATCGGCGGTCTCGACGTGCTCTCCGCCGGCATCGACCAGAAGCTCTGGATCGAGCTGTTCCCGCGCTTCGCCGCCGAACTGCCGAAGCCCGAGGACGTGCTCCTGAAGCCGGCGCTGGCTATGCACAATCTCGGGCAGGGCCAGGCCATGGCGATGGTCTATTACCCCTCCGGCCCGCTGCTGGAATACATGCCGGACAAGGTCAAGAACGTGCCGACCACGGCCGAGGAACTGCTGGCCTGGACGAAGCAGAACAAGAACCGCTTTCTCTATGCCCGCCCGGCCAATTCGGGCCCCGGCCGCACCTGGATCATGGGGCTGCCCTATATCCTCGGCGACAAGGACCCGAAGGATCCGGAGAAGGGCTGGGACAAGACCTGGGCCTATCTGAAGGAACTCGGCGAGAACATCGAGTACTATCCGGGCGGCACTGGCGCGACGATGAAGGAGCTCGGCGACGGCTCGCGCGACATCATCGTCAGCACGACGGGCTGGGACATCAATCCGCGCGTGCTGGGCATCGTGCCGAAAGAGGCCAAGATCCAGGCGCTCAAGGGTTTCCACTGGGTCACCGACGCCCAGTATATGATGATCCCCAAGGGCGTTTCCGACGAGAAGCTCGCCGTTCTGCTCGATCTGGTCCGCCACATGCTGACGCCCGCGCAGCAGGCCTTCACCTATGACGAAGGCTACTTCTATCCGGGTCCGGCCGTGAAGGACGTGCCGCTCTCGATGGCGCCCGCCTCCAGCCAAAAGGCCATCGCGGAGTTCGGTCGTCCCGAATACGAGAAGCTGATCGCCGACAACCCGATGGAAACGCCGCTCGATCGGCAACGCTCCGAAGCCCACCGCCCGGCATCCTTCGACACCATTCTCAAGATTCCGGAAGCCATGACCATCAACGCAGCTTCGTTCCGCGAGCTTCGGCTCGATCGCCTGAGCCGTGACTTCGGCACCCACAACGCGCTCAAGGACGTCTCGCTGACGATCGGCAAGGGCGAGTTCATCGCTTTGCTCGGACCTTCGGGCTGCGGCAAGTCGACGACCTTGAACCTGATCGCCGGCCTGCTGCCCGCGACGGGCGGCGGCATCTGGCTCGACGACAAGCGGATCGACCCGCTGCGGCCGGAAGAGCGCGGCTTCGGCATGGTCTTCCAGAACTATGCCCTGTTCCCGCACATGACGGTGAACAAGAACATCGGCTTCGGCCTCAAGATGCGCGGTGTGTCCAAGGCCGAGATCGACAAGCGCGTCGCCGAAGCGGCTGCGCTGGTGCGGCTTCAGGGCCAGACCGAGAAGCTGCCGGGCCAGCTTTCGGGCGGCCAGCAGCAGCGCGTCGCCATTGCCCGCGCCATCGTCGTCGAGCCGCCGCTCGTGCTGATGGACGAGCCGCTTTCCAACCTCGACGCCAAGCTGCGCCTCGAGATGCGCGCCGAGATCCGTCGCATCCACAATACGCTCGGCGCCACCACGATCTACGTCACCCACGACCAGGAGGAGGCGCTCTCGCTCGCCGACCGCATCGTCGTGCTGCGTGACGGCCAGGTTCGCCAGGTCGGCACGCCGGAGGATCTGTTCTCGCGGCCCGACCATCTCGACGTCGCCGAGTTCATGGGCTTCCGCAACAAGGTGAAGGGCAAGGTCGTCTCGGCCGGCGAGGGCAGGGCGACCGTTGCAGTCGGCGATGCGCAGCTCTCCGGCCGTGCCCGCGCGGCGGTCTCTGCCGGTGCCGACGGCACCCTGGCTATCCGCCCGGAGGATTTGCACCCCGTGGCATCCGGCCAGCCGGGCCTCAAGGCCCAGGTCATCTCGACCGAGTTCCGCGGTCGCGAGTTCGTCGGCTTTGCCCGCATGGCTGATGGCACCGACCTGTCCTTCCTGGCCCATGACAAGCTGTCGCCGGGCGAGACTGTCACGCTCGCGGCCGATCCTGACCGCGTCCTCGTCTATGGGGGCGCCGCGTGAGCACGGACGTCTCCTCCATTCCGCTGAAGCAGAGGCTGGCCGCGCGCGGCTTCGACGGCCTGACTCTGCTCGTCGTGCCGGCGATCCTGTTTCTGCTGGCGCTGTTCATCTACCCGTTCCTTTACGGGCTCGTGCTCTCCTTCGAGCCGAAGGCCGGCGGCGTCTTCGCCAACTACCAGCGCTTCTTCTCCGATCCCTTCCTCTACGGCACGATCGCGACGACGCTCTGGCTCGCTCTGCCGGTGACGGTCGCGACGCTCCTGCTGGCGATCCCGATCGCCTTCCGCGTCCGGCTGATGCAGAACCAGCGCCTGCTGACGACCATCCTGGTGATCCCGATCACGCTGGGCACCGTGCTGGTCGCCCAGGGGCTGCTGAACTATCTGGGACCGCAAGGCTGGTTCAACCGCACGCTGATGACGCTCGGCCTCATCTCGACGCCGGTGAAGCTGTTGCACAACTACTGGGGCGTGATGCTGTCGCTGGTCATCACCGGCTTCCCCTTCACCTTCCTGCTGACGCTGTCCTACCTCTCTGGCATCGATCCGGCGCTGGAGCAGGCGGGCGCGACGCTGGGCGCCGGCCCTTGGGAGCGTTTCAAGCACATTCTCATGCCGCTGCTGCTGCCGGGTCTCGCCATCACCTTCTGCCTGAGCTTCGTGCAGGCCTTCTCGGTCTTCCCCTCGGCGGTGCTGCTCGGCGCGCCGGCGGGGCCGACCCGCGTGATCTCGATCGCGGCCTATCAGGCGGCCTTCGAGGAATACGATTACTCGATGGCGTCAGCCGTTGCGATGATCATGGGGCTCGTGCAGCTCGCCATCGTCGTCGTGGTGCTGGCGGCGCGCGGCCTGCTCTATCGCGGCCCTGCCGGCGGCGGAAAGGGCTGATCCGATGGTCAAGGATACCCGTCTCTCGACGAAGCTCTGGGCGGCCGCCAACTGGACGCTGATCGGCTTCTTCATCGTCAACCTCTTCGCGATGATCGCGACGGTGGTGACGTCTTCCTTCGCCACGCGCTGGCTCGGCACCTGGCTGCCGGCCGGATGGACGACGCGCTGGTATTCGGCCGCCTGGGCGGAGTTCCAGCTCCACGACGTGCTGCTCGTCACCTTCCAGATCGTCTTCCTGGTGGTCGCGCTCTCCGGGTTGATCGGCGTGCCGGCGGCTTATGCGCTGGCGCGGCGAGATTTCCCGGGCAAGAGGCTCGTGATGCTGCTCTTCCTGCTGCCGCTGCTGGTGCCGCCGATCACCTTCGGCATCCCGCTTGCAACCGTGCTCTACCAGACCGGCTTCGCCGGCCAGATGTCGGGCGTGGTGCTGGCGAACCTGGTGCCGACTGTGCCCTTCGTCATCCTGGTGATGATACCCTTCATCGAGCAGATCGACACCAAGATCGAGTCGGCGGCGCGCGTCTTCGGCGCCAACACCTTCAAGCTCTTCGTGCATGTGCTGCTGCCGCTGCTGATGCCCGGCATCCTCGCTGCGCTGCTGCTGGTGCTGGTCAGGACGCTCGCCATGTTCGAGCTGACCTTCCTGACGGCCGGTCCGACCAGCCAGACGCTCGTCGTTGCGCTCTACTATGCGGTCTTCGCCGCCGGCGTGCGCGCGGTGCAGTCGATCGACGCCATGGCGGTGATCTACATGATCACGACGCTGATCTGGCTGATCATCGCGCTGCGCTTCGTCAACCCGACGCAGATCGTCGCCCGCGCCAAGAAGTGAGGGCGGCGGCTCGGGCGTGCAAAACCGGGCCGAATGCATAGATCGCCGTTATCGCGTCCCATCGGACGCGATAACGGCGATATTCCATTGTTGTCGCATCGGATGCCTCCGAAAAGTGGATTCCACTTTTTGGGTCCGATGCTATAGGGAGCGGCCATGAACTTGCCGCTTCCCGGAATGCGCTTCTCCGTGGCGCCGATGATGGACTGGACAGATTCCGCCTGCCGGATCGTCCATCGCCTGATGTCGCGCCATGCGCTGCTCTACACCGAGATGGTGACGGCGCAGGCGGTGATCCGCGGCGACCGCCAACGCCTGATCGGCTTCGATGAGACAGAACACCCGGTCGCGCTGCAGCTCGGCGGCAATGATCCGAAGCTGCTGGCCGAAGCGGCGAAGATCGGTGCCGATTTCGGCTATGACGAGATCAACCTGAACTGCGGCTGCCCGTCGGACCGCGTGCAGGGCGGGGCCTTCGGCGCCTGCCTGATGCGCGAGCCGGTGCTGGTCGGCGATTGCGTCGCGGCGATGAAGGCGGCGGTTTCCATTCCCGTCACAGTGAAATGCCGCATCGGCGTCGACGATCAGGACCCGGAGATCGCCCTCGATGCGCTCACTGCTTCGGTGCGGGCGGCAGGCGTCGATGCGGTGATCGTCCATGCCCGCAAGGCGTGGCTGCAGGGTCTCTCGCCCAAGGAGAACCGCGAGATCCCGCCGCTCGACTATGAGCGCGCCTATCGCCTGAAGGCGGCCAACCCCGACCTGCCGATCGCCATCAATGGCGGCATCAAGGCGCCCTTCGAATGGCTGCGGCATCTGGAGAAAGTCGACGGCGTGATGATCGGCCGCGAGGCCTATCAGAACCCGGAGGTCCTGCTGCAGGTCGATCCGCTGCTTTTCGGTTCGGATGCGCCGGTGCCCGATGCCTTCGCCATGCTGGAAGCGCTGGAGCCGCACATCGCCGCGCATCTCGAACGGGGCGGGCGGCTACATGCCTTCACCCGCCATCTCGTCGGACTGTTTCCGGGCCGGCCGGGCGCGCGACTCTTCCGCCGCCATCTCGCGGAGCGCTGTGTCGGATCGGATGCGACGCTGGGCGATCTGCGCACCGCGGCGGCGCATGTCTCGCGCCACGAGGCTGCCGCAGCGGCCTGATAGCCGCTGGAGCGGATTCTTCCTCAGCCGCGCCGTGCCGCCTCTATTGCGGCGACATCGATTTTCCGCATCTCCATCATCGCGGTAAAGGCGCGCTTCGCTTCCTCGCCGCCGACAGCCAGGGCCTCGCTCAGCACGCGCGGCGTGATCTGCCAGGAGATGCCCCATTTGTCCTTGCACCAGCCGCAGGCGCTCTCCTGTCCGCCATTGCCGACGATGGCGTTCCAGTAGCGGTCGGTCTCCTGCTGGTCGTCCGTCGCGATCTGGAACGAGAAGGCTTCGCTGTGCTTGAAGGTGGGGCCGCCATTGAGGCCAAGGCAGGGGGTGCCGAGGACCGTGAAGGTGACGGTAAGCACGTCGCCGGCCTTGCCGGACGGAAAGTCCGTGGGCGCGCGGAAGACTGCGTCGACTGCACTGTCGGGAAAGGTCTCGGCATAGAAGCGGGCCGCAGCCTCGGCGTCCTTGTCGTACCAGAGGCAGATCGTGTTCTTGGCAATCGCCATCACGTTTCCTTCCTTTGCTGAAGTGGCACTGGCTCCCGGCTGCTCCGGTGGGCGGCTGGCTCCGCCGAGGCCGGCGCATCACCAACACGAAATGCGCCGGCCGCGCCGACGTTCCGCCCGGCATGTTTCCGGGTGTCGCGCCATTGCGATCCTCCTGCCGCCCCAAGACATAAGTGATGGTAGTCAGTACGGCAGGGGGCGGGGCACGGCTAAGCCGCGTCGAGCGTCCCGAAGAACTCGCTAACCTTGCTTCTGATCCTGCGTGCTTCGCCGTCGAGGTCGCGAGCCAGTGCCATCACGTCGATTGCGCTGGTGTTGGACAAGTCGGCCGCCTGGCGCACGGCACTGGCGCTGGATAGAACACCCTGCGCATCGTCTGCCGCCGCCCGGATGGTAGCCGCGATCTGGGCGGTCGAGCGGCTCTGCCTGGCTATCCCGTCGGAGACGCCCTGTCCGATCGACTGCGCGTCCAGCATCCGGTTCCGGATGCTCTGGAGCGCCTCGATGCACCGATGGCTCGCCAACTGGATCGCCTCGATCTGGCGGCCGATCTCGCTGGTTGCGCCGCTCGTCTGCGCGGACAGCGATTTGACCTCGGAGGCAACGACCGAAAAGCCACGGCCGGCCTGGCCGGCGCGGGCCGCCTCGATCGTGGCGTTGAGCGCCAACAGATTGGTTTGGCTGGCGATCTCTCTGATCAGCGCCGAGACGTTGTCGATCTGGTTCGTCGCCTCCGCCAGTTGCGCGATGGCGAGGTCGGTCCGGTCGGCTTCTGCGATCACGTCGGCGGCGGTGCTGACCGAGGCCGCCACGCGCGCCGCGATCTCGTGTCCGGCGCTGGAAATGCTCTCGGCATCCGCAGCCACGCTGGCGACATGGTCGGCGGCACGGCTGGAAGCGACCTCGGCCCGCTCGCTGCCTTCGCGGGCGTGCCCGGCCGCCGCCGTCATGCTCTCCGACAGGCTCGCCACACTTTCGATCATCTGGCCGAGCCGGTCGAGCGAGCCGCACAATTGCGCGTCGAAGGCCGTCACGCGGGATTTCATGGCAGCGTCGCGCCGCAGCAACGCCTCGCGTGCATCGCGGATCTGCAGCTCCTGCATCTGGTCGGAGGCGGCCTTTTCGGAAGCCGCAAGCTCGGAAAGCATGACGCCGTGCTGCCGCAGCAGTTTGGCGATCCAGAAGGTCAGGAGGCCGATCATGACGACGAAGAAGGCGACGATGCCGCCGAGGATCAGCGCGCGTTTCCTCCAGTAATGAAAGACCAGCTCTCCGGGCGCCGCGATACTGATCTGGAGCGGGTAATCGCGAACAGCCTGCACCGAAATCAGCCCCTCCTCGCTGTCTTGGGGGCCGGCAATGTGGGTTCCAACGAACATGGCGCCGGCGGATTCGGCCGCCTCGGGCAGGTCGCGGAACAGGGCGGAACGGCCGGCGAGCGGGGGAGCGCCGGCGTCGTCATTGTTCGGCAGGCTGGCAAGCAAAACACCATCGCGGCGAAACAACGCGACATGGACGAGCGCATCGATCCGCGCTTTGTCGTAGAGGGCATTTACGAAGCCCGTCTCGATTTCGATCATGGCGAGGCCGACCACGGCCCCGCTCCTGTTCTTGATCTTGCGGGACAGGTCCATCGTCCTTCCTGCTGCGCCGGGGGCGGGCGCGGCCAAATGCAGCGCAAGCGCAGGATCGGCCATACGGGCCAGGAACGATTCCCTGTCCTTCAGGCTGGCTGGGGGCGGCGGGAAGGACCGTGTCGAGTTCACGACTTCGCCTTGGACGTCGACGATCGTCACCGCCGCGATCTGCGGGATAGCGCGGGAGCGCTCAATCAAGGCTTCGAAATGCTGGCGCGTGCCGAACTTCGCGCGAAAATCGTCCGGCGAGGCGATATCGGCCCCACTGCCGGCTTCGGACCAGCCGCGCAACGCCAGATCCGCAGTCGCGAGCGTCTGGTGGGTCTGTTCGGAGAGCAGCGCCGCGAGTGTACTGAGTTGCTGCCGTGATATGTCGATTGCAGTCTGGCGGCCCTGCCAGAGCGCAAACCCGGCAGTCACGGCAATGATGGCGGCCGCGACCAGGCCGCTCCAGGCCGTCAGGCGGGCGCGTCTCCCGATGGTTTCGCGCATGTCGGGCGCCAGGAACTGGCCAGCCGGCCTTGCAGCATCCGTCTTCACTGGCGCGAACTTTTGTCCAATTGAGCCCCAAGGCGCGACGCCCGGGTCCGTTGAATGTGGCGGAGAATGGTAACTCTCGCATTAAGGCTCCGTGTGCCTCGAGAGCTCGCCATCCCAGGCGGTTCGAACGGCTGCAGCGGCTTGGGGCCGATAATTCGCTCGAACTCCGACGCCCGGTGCTGCAAAAAGGGCGCGGGACGAGGTGCAGCGCCACTATCGGACTTTCATCCATCGCCACAAACCGGACACCGACTTGACGGGAAACGTCAGCGCGGACGCGGCTAGGCAATAAATGCGGTGTGGCGGCCAGTTCGTTACCCCCTTGCTAGCCTTGTTTCGACCCGCAGAGATGCGATCGAGGGGTGTCGGGCTAAGCGTACCCGCATTGCCAAAAGGTCTTCCTCAAGTCCTACTTCGAGCGCCAATCGTATCGTCGCGCTATATTGATCCGCCTGATCGGCTGCAGCGCTCAGCAGCTTAAAGTTGAAGCGTTGCGCATCAGCGAGCAATCGCTGGATTGCATCGAAAAGATCGCTCACGTCAGCGATGACGAATACGGACTGCATCTGTTCGGCGGGACGGCACGGCAGGCCTATGAGCGGTTTGGGCAGATCCATGACGCTACTCGGCAGCGCTGGTGCACACCTGATTGCCTGAGAGGGAATTCGCCTCTCCCCGTGCGATCAGATACGAAAGTGCTCGTCGGCAACTGGCAATCTCAGCTTTCGGAAGGCCCAAAAGGTTGCGCTCCTCAATCGCACGGGCGCGAGCCAAAAGCGCCTTGTTTCGCTCGACACCATAGGGCGAGAGAAATAGGCCTCCCTCGGAGGTCGACTCAACGATGGCCATCGATTTCAACTGATCGAGCGTCCCCTGGGCCGCATTGGACCCGAGATAGAGATGCGGCAGAAGCTCCTCGAGAGTCTTGCCAGGCAAGGTCTCGATCGTCGACATCAAGCGCGTTTGCAGAAGCGTCAGCCCCTCGGCGCGGCGCCCTTCTTCGAGGGCTTCCGAGAGCGCGCCGTGCGCACGGTACAGGAGCGATGTGAGAAACTCGTTCATCGGCCCGACAGGCTGGTCTGAATGTGTTGGAGGTGCGCTCGCAGCTTCCGGATGCTCTGCAGCAATGCTGTAGCGGCCCTGGGCAAACAGGAGTGCTTCCCGATCATAACGCGCGAAGCGCTCTACCTGACCCACGAAGATCCGGTGATCGCCGCCGGGATGGCTCGCGACGCGGCGGCACTCGAAGCTGGCAATCGCACCTTTGAGGATTGGCGCTCCACCCGATCCCGGCTCCCACTCGATGTTATCGAATTTGTCCGGGCCGGATTTACCGAAGTGCTTAGAGAGCTGCACCTGGTCGCGGGCCAGCACATTCACCGCAAAGTGCGAGGCCGTATCGAAAGCGATGAAGCTCGGACTACCTACCTTTGCAGACCAGAGTACGAGAGGTGGATCGAGCGATACCGATGAAAACGAGTTTGCCGTCATCCCAACAAGGGTCGCATTCGAACATGCGGTGATAACGGTGACGCCGGTTCCGAACTGCCCGAGACAGCGCCGGAACGCTGCCGCGTCCAGTGCGGGATCGCCCGCTTCGATGGCTTCGAGAATGAAAGATTGGCTCATGGAAGCTCCCTGCGTGGAGTCGTCCGAGGATCAGGCGTGGTGAGAGAACATTTCTCGCCCGGCGACAGGCATCTGAGCGGTGAGGATCGTGCCGCTCTTCGACTCCGTGATGAAGAGCGTCTTCCTTTCCGAGCCGCCGTAAGCACAGTTGGTCGTCAAATGCCCGTTTGGCGAGCGAACTCGGAGCATCGGCTCGCCAAGCGCACTGAAGAGCCACACACTCCCCAAGCCTACGTGACAAACGGCGAGGTTATCGTTCTCATCAATCGCGAGACCGTCCGGACCGCTACCGCCAGACATCTGGATGAAAGTCCCGACCTTGCTTGCGGAGCCGTCATTCATCAGAGGCACGCGCCAGATGGCGTTTGCGCGGGTTACGGCGAGGAAGATGGCGGATTCGTTCTTGTTGAGCACCAGGCCGTTGGGGCTCGGAATACGATCCAGGACACAGTCCAACTGACCGCTCGCGCGGAGCCGATACAGGCGTCCGCTGGGGTCGTGGTGTCCAGTCTGCCCTTGGTCGGTGAAGTACATGTCGCCATTCGAGGCGAAGACCAGATCATTCACTCCCTTAAAGCTCTGGAGATGAACGCGCTCCAGGAACGGCTCGACCGTTCCGTTGTGAGGATCCAGCACCATGATTCCACGACGGTGGTCGGTGATGAATCCACGCCCATCCTTGTGGAATTTTAGGCCGTTCGGCTCGCCGTCGTATTCCGCGCCAACAGAGATCTCCCCTGCAGGACTAATGCGGAACAGCCGGCCCCAAGGGATGTCGACGACCCAGAGAAAACCATCGCGGTCAAAGGATGGGCCTTCGAGGAAAGTTGGCGTCGGTGCCCCGTTGAACTGGACGTGCGCCCATTCAGAGCGTTGACCGGTCTTGAAGAACGACGCGGGGATTTCCGTGAACACGGTCGCGTCCACGCTCGGCGGTGCAGGATACATCACTCTCTCCCTAACGGCCCTTGACATGGCTCAATCCTTATAGTCAGTTCTTTAATAGGAACCAATGTTCCGATACAAGAACAAAATTTGGGTGGAAATGACGACATGCGGAACCGCTCTGGCGGCGGCCTGTCGCGCGCCGAGAGGATGGAGAGCAGTGCCCAGCGGGATGCATCTGATCAGTTTCCTGATCAATTCGCCGATCAACCACACCGTTCTGTCATGGGCGGATCCGCGCGATCAGCGGCTCGAAACGCTCGGGAATCTCAAGCTCTGGCAGGATCTGGCGCGCACCCTGGAGCGCGGACTCTTCGATGGCATCTTCTTCGCCGATACCCCCGGGACATTCGACCGGTACAAGGAGCGTACCGACGAAGCCGTCCGGTACGGCGTCTGCTGGCCTTCCCACGACCCGGTCGTCCTTCTTAGCGCGCTGGCGGCCGCGACGGAGAATCTGGGCCTTGCTGTCACCCTGTCGGTGTCGGCAATTCAGCCCTACACCGCCGTGCGGACGCTCTCGACGCTCGACTATCTGAGTGGTGGGCGCGTGGGTTGGAACGTGGTGACCGGTCACCTGCGCGGCGAGTATCGCGCGCTTGGCCTTGAACAGCTCGAACATGACGTTCGTTATGATCGCGCGGACGAGTTCATGGACGTCTGCTACGCGCTGTGGAACGGCATCAAGGACGGAGCAATTCTGGCCGACCGCGAAAGCGGTATCTTTGCGAACACTGACAAGGTCGACATCGTCAAGCACGACGGCACCTACTTTCGCTGCCACACGACATCGCCGACCCTCCCTTCGCCCCAGGGCCGGCCGGTCATTTTTCAGGCGGGTTCGTCCGGGCGCGGGCAGCGCTTCGCTCTCAAGCACGCAGACGTCGTCTTTGCCATCCAACCGCACATGACCGGCATGAAGACCTTCATGCAGCAGTTGCGGAACGCTGCTATGGAAGCGGGAGCAGAAGCTCCGCGGGTCACGTTCGGGATTCAGCCCATCATCGGCAGCACCGAAGCGGAAGCTCGCCGGCAACTCGAAGAACTCGTCGAGCGCATTCCTCTCGATGCGGCTCTCAGCCGGCTGTCCGGTTCGCTGGGCGTCGACTTCAGCAAAATGGAACTCGACAAGCCGCTAGACGAAATGGACACGCAAGGGTCGCGCGGCTTGATGGCGGCGATGTCTGCGAGCTTCGACAACAGGCGCTTTACGCTCCGGGAAGTCGCCCAGCGATGGGGCCTCGCCGTCGGTATCCCACAGCTTGTCGGAACGCCGGAGCAGGTCGCCGACCAGATGGAGCAGATCTGGCGCGAGACCGGATGCCACGGCTTCAACATCACACCGACGGTCACACCGACGACCATTGAGCAGTTCGTCGACGAAGTGGTGCCCATTTTGCAACGCCGCGGCGTGTACCGGACGGAATATAAAGGCCGGACGTTCCGCGAGAATCTGTTGAGCTAAGCAAAAAAATACATCCGGGGAGGAAGTAATGAATCTGAAGAATGCACTGAGTGCGTCTGCTTTTGTGTTTGCGGGCTCGCTTCTGATCGGGCCGCCTGCGTCGGCTCAGTCAGGCGACTGGAAGTTCGCGACACTGCTGCCGGTCACTGGCCCGTATGCGAACTATGCCGTTGAATTCAAGCTCGGGATGGAGATTGCGCGGGACGAGATCAATGCGGCCGGCGGGATTGCCGGCCGCAAGATCGACCTCGCGATCCTCGATACTCAAAGCAACAATGGTCAAGTTGTCAGCCTGATGCGCCAGGCCTGCCAGGATGCATTCGCGGTGCTGGGGCCAAGCATGTCGAACGAGGCGCAAGTCGCATTTCCGATCGCCAACAAGATCGATTGCCCCGCGATCTCCTCCTCGGCGGCAGCGAGCGGCCTGACGGACAAGAACCGGCCCTGGACCTTCACTTATGCCAGCCCGGCCTCCGTCATCACTCCTCAGGCTGTGGAATTGCTCGTCCAGAAGCTGAAGCCGAGCCGTGCCGTCGTCGTCATCGACCGAGGCGACGCAGCAGCGAACGACCAAGGAGCCGTTTCGCAGAGCGCGCTCAAGGGAAAAGGCGTCCCCACGGAAGTTCTGACCGTCAGCAGCACCGACCTGGAGTTCGGCCCGATCGTTACGCGGATTGCAGGCCTCAACCCGGACCTGGTGATTTTGTCGACGACCGACAAAGGCGCTGTTGGCGTCATGAAGGAGATGAAGCGCACGCATTCCAAGGCGGCGATCCTCATCACCCAGTCGGCCTTCACGCCGCTCGTCATGGCAGCCGGCCCAGAAGCGCTGGAAGGCGTCTATCGCTACACGGAGTTCGACCCAACATCCTCCGATGATCCGCGCGTGAAGCGCTTTGTCGAGACGTTCTCCAGCCGAAACAACGGCAGGGCGCCGACACAGCTCAGCACGCAGACATACGACCTGATCTTCCTGGTCAAGTCGCTGGTCGAGAACGCCGCAGCAACGGGATCCGTGGACAGGCGCGGAGCTGAGCGCCAAGCCTTCACGGATAAGCTTGCCGCGTTGAAGGATTGGCCGAGTATCTCAGGTGCGATGTCAATCGCCGCCGGCGGCTACGCGATAAAGCCCGTCACGGTGGTGGTTTTCCGAGACGGGAAGCCGACGCGGGTCGCGAACTGATCCCGCAATGCCCGCAGGGCGCACGGCGCTCTGCGGACCTCGGAAACGTCGCTCCGCCATGCGTTTCTGCATGGCAGAGCGAATCCATCGACACAGCGTCGTCACACGCTCTCGGCCCGCAGGGATCCAAGGCGCTCGGATGCAGATCTTTCTCCAACAAGTCGTAAACGGCCTGACGATCGGTGGCAGCTATGCCCTCGTGGCAGTTGGCTTTACGCTGATCTTCGGCGTTCTCCGCGTGGTCTATCTCGCCCACGGCGCGGTGCTGGTCAGCGGCGCGTACATCGGACTTTTTGCTCTGCAGTGGTCAGGCAGCGTCCTCGTCGCGCTTGTACTGGGCAGCGCTGGCGCGGCTATTCTCGGGCTGGCCGTCGAACTCGTCGCGCTCCGTCCCGTACGCGATCAGAACCATCTGATCGCGCTGGTGACGACGATTTCGATCGCGACGATCATTCAGGAAGTCCTGCGCCTGTCGGTGCAACAGGGCCAGCCGATCTCCTATCCCGACAGCATCGCATCGATACTCCTGCGCGGTGAGTTAGCCGGGATGACCTTGCACATCAGTGTCGGCCAGGCAGTCGTCGTCGTCGTGGCCTGCGTCCTGGTCATCGCGCTGACGCTTTTGATCCAACGCAGCTGGCTGGGTCTTGCGATCAGGGCGGTCGCGGATGCGCCCCTGATTGCCTCGCTCCTGGGTGTGCGCGTCAATGCTGTCTCCGCCCAGACAGTGGCCCTCGCTTCTGCCTTTGCGGGCGTTGCCGGTGTCCTTCTGGGTTTGACCATCCCCGCGATCGATCCTTATGTCGGCGAGCACCTGCAATTCAAGGCGCTCGCAATTGTCCTCTTTGGAGGACTCGGCAGCATGCCCGGCGCGATCGTCGGCGGTCTGCTGCTTGGATTGGTCGAGGCCATCGCCGCGGGCTACCTCGCGACATCCTATCGCGACCTTTTCGCCGTCATGACCATGGTCGTGATCCTGTTCTTCCGCCCGGCCGGGTTGCTCGGCCAGAAGTCAGCGGAGCGCGTCTGACATGAGCTCAAGTGCCCTCGAGGCCTTTACGATCATCCAACTGATCTACCTCATCGCTGCGCTCGGGCATTATCTGCCGCTGTCCATGCGCCAGCTTGACGTCGGCATCGCAGGGTATTTTGCGATTGGCGCTTATGTCAGCGCCTATCTCACACGCGATTGCGACATGGCCTTTCCGATCGCCTTGGCCGTGGGCTCGCTGGCCGCCGCAGCAGGTGCTTTCATCGTTGATGCTCTTGCAACGCGTGTGCGCCTGACTGGCTTCGCCTATGCGATCTTCAGCCTCAGCTTTGCGGAATCGCTGCGCATCATTCTCAACAACGTCGAGCTCGTAGGCGGTTCCGGCGGCATGGTCGGTATTCCCTCTCATACCACTCTCGGCATGGTCGCCACGATCGCGGTGATCGTGGTGATCGGCTTCTGGTGGCTCGACCGAAGCAGGCTCGGCCAACTCAGGACTGCTATCGCCGATGACGAGTTCATCGTCCCTGTTTTTGGGGTTCGTCTGATAGCGACCAAGCTGACGGTCTTCGCTCTGGGAGGTGCGCTTGGCGGCTTGGCGGGAGGTCTCTACGCCCACTACGTGCTCTTCATCCGGCCAGACGATTTCGGCTTTGCCCTGCTGATCGCTCTGCAACTCCCCATCGTTTTCGGCGGGCTCGATCGCTTCTACGGGGCCATCCTCGGTATCCTGGTGCTCGGATATGTTCCCGAGCTTATTCGCGGGCTTGCCCAGTATCGATTGATCTTCGTGGCGGGCGTCACGCTGTGCGTCCTGCTCCTGCGGCCTTCCGGCCTGATCACACATGCCACGATTGCTACCCTGAAGGACGGCGTGCGCCGGCTGTTAGGGCGCGGCTCGCGGGCTGCGAGGACGGTGCCATGAGCCGTGCACTTTCGAACCCCGTCCTCCCGGACACGGCGCCTGTCCTGGCACTCAAAGATGTTCATGTCCGCTTCGGCGGGGTGACGGCCCTGAACAATGTCAGCCTCGAAATTCCGCCAGGCCCGGGCGTCAGTGCGATCATTGGCCCGAACGGCGCCGGCAAGACGACGCTGTTCAATGTGTTGACCGGCATCGTCAGGCCGACCGAGGGGCGGATTCGGATAGCCGATCGCGACGTAACCGGTATGCGCCCCGACGAGATATTCCGGGCGGGCGTTTCGCGAACCTTTCAGGGCGTGCGCCTGTTCGCGCATTTGAGCGTGCTTGAAAATGTCGCTTTGGCTGCACGGTCCGCGCTCCCCTCAAATGCCCGAGCCTGGATTTCAGGAGCATCAGAGGCGCAGGCGCGGGCCAAGACTTATCTGGAGACTGCGGGCGTCGACCAGAGGCTATGGTCGCTTTGGCCGGACCGGCTGACATTGCTTGAGCAGCGTCTTGTCGAAATGGCGCGAGCGATGACGGCCAATCCACTCGTCATGCTGCTCGACGAGCCGGCAGCGGGCCTCAACACCGCTGAGAAGCAGCGGCTTTGCGCATTGTTCGAGACACTCGCTGAAACCGCGGGATGCCGTGTCGTCGTGGTCGAGCACGACATGAAGCTCGTCATGTCGGTCGCCAAGCGGATCTGGGTGATGAATTTTGGGCGGCTTTTGGCGCAGGGCACGCCCGCAGAAATCCGGACGAACGAGGCGGTGATCGAAGCCTATCTCGGAGCTCAAGCGCATCATGACTGAGAGCAGCGCGATATCTCCACAACCCATCCTGGCTGTAAGCGGATTGCGCTGTGGCTATGGCCGCAGCGAGGTCATTCATGGCGTGGACCTCAGCGTCAGCCAGGGTGAGATCGCCTGTCTGATCGGAGCGAACGGAGCGGGCAAGACCACCCTCATCCGAGCCATCCTTGGTCTCGTTTCCGCACGCGAGGGATCCGTCCGGTTCCGCGGCGAGGATATAACCTCGCAGAGCACGGCTTCGAGGATCGAACGCGGGCTAGCTGTCGTCCCAGAGGGCAGAGGTGTCCTTCCCCGGCTTTCGGTCAACGATAACCTACGGATGGGCGCTTATGTCCGTCGGAGAGATTCCTCTTTCGCGGGCGATATCGACCGCATCTTTTCCTTGTTTCCGATCCTGGCCGAACGGCGCCAGCAGGTTGCGGGAACGCTCAGCGGTGGAGAGCAGCAAATGCTCGTCATAGGCCGGGCGCTGATGAGCCGGCCACAGCTGCTTATTCTCGACGAGCCTTCGTTCGGCCTGGCGCCAAAGATCGTGCAGTCCATCTTCGAAGTCATCGCCGGACTGCGCGAGACCGGTCTCACCATCCTTCTCGTCGAGCAGAATGCCAGCATCGCCTTGCAGGTCGCACAGCGCGGCTTCGTTCTCGAAAACGGATCGTGCTTGCTTTCGGCCGAAGCGGCGAAGCTCCGCGGCGATCCAATCGTCCGCGACATCTATCTCGGCGCCGGCTGAGCGCGATCAACAACTCCATCTCTAGGACGCCTGATATGAAACCCGACCAAGGTTCCAGACCTGTCGCCGTCATCCTCGATCCGATCCATCCCGCCGGCATAGAACGGTTGGCACAGGCATTCGACCTCATTTTGCCGGGTGCTTCGGCTGACGATCCGCGGCATGGCGAAACGAGTATTGCTGTCGTACGTACTTGTCCGATTATCAAAGACTGGATCGCGGCGCGGCCCAAGCTCAAGCTCATCGCGAAGCACGGGGCGGGCATCGACAATATCGACATTCCGAGCGCGACGGAACGCGGCGTTCTCGTGGCCAATACCCCCGGAGGAACGAACTCAACCGCGGTGGCGGAAGGCGCGGTCACCCTCATGCTCGCGGTTCTTCGCCGCGTCCGGGACATGGACGCGCTTATGCGCGACGACCGGTTCGACCAACGCTGGTCGATCGAACTGGGCGATCTGACAGGCGGTACCCTCGGGCTGTTGGGCTTCGGTCAAATCGCGCGGCAGGTCGCGAAGATCTGCGGTGCAGGGTTCGGCATGGCCGTCAGCGCCTATGATCCGTTTGTCCCTGCAGAGGCGATGAAGGCCGCCGGTGTCCGCAAGGTCGAAGAGCTATCGGAACTCATGCGGAACGACGTGATCTCGGTCCATGTGCCCTTTAGCGAGAAAACCCGGCACATCGTTGGCGAGAAGGAACTGGCAGCCATGTCCGCTTCCTCGATCATCGTCAACACGGCCCGTGGCGGGTTGATCGATGAGGCGGCCTTGGCGCGGGCGCTGATCGACGGCCGCATTCGCGGGGCTGGCATCGATGTCTTCGAAGCCGAGCCGCCGCCTCAGGACAACCCTCTTCTGGCGCTGCCCAATGCGGTGCTCAGCCCGCACGTGGCTGGGGTCACGAGCGGCAGCATGAAAGGCATGGCGCTGGCCGTTGCCGAAGTCGTCGAGACAGTCCTCGCCGGCAACCGTCCAGCCACACTCCTCAACCGCGAAGTCTTGGGAGAAACGCGATGAAGCCTGTCATCTATACCCTGATCCCCGAACCGGATCCGGAGTTGGTCGCTGAGGCCGCGAAGTTCGCTATTGCGGATTTGCATGAAGCTCTTGGACCCGTGGCTGGGCGGATGTCGCTGATGGGCCCGCGTATGCGGCCCTTGCTGCAAGGTAAGCGCATCAGCGGCGCTGCCGTTACCGGGTACAATTATCCCGGCGACAATCTGATGATCCACGTCGCGCTGAATGTCGCCAAGCGCGGCCAGATCCTGGTCTTGACCAATGGCGGCGGTAGCCAGGGTGCCCTGTGGGGCGACGTCGCCTGCACCTTCGCAGTTAAGAAGGGTATTGCCGGCGTCGTCGCTGACGGAGCCGTACGCGATGTCGAGGCCCTGCGTGAACTCGACTTCCCGGTTTGGGCCACGGCCATTTCTCCTGAACACCCCGAGAAGCGAGGGCCGGGTTGTGTCAACGTTCCGGTCGTCGTCGACGGCGTTCTCGTTGAACCCGGCGACGTCATCGTCGCTGATGACGACGGCGTTCTCGTTATCCCTCAGGCGCAGCTGAAACGAGCTGTCGAAGGCGCTCGCGAACGCGCCAACAAGGAAGTTGCCATTCGCGACAGGATCAAGTCCGGTGAATCTCTGTTCGAGATCCTCAACATGGCCGCAGCGGTGAAAGCGGCCGGTATCGAGCAACACGATAAAACCTGGCGCGACGCCTAGTGCCACGAACGCTCATGCGAGCGACCGGCTCGCATGAGCGTTATGCGGGCCACTTCGCCGGATATGCGCCGCGATAGCCCAAACGCTCGGAAATCTGGCGACCAGCCTCCAACGCCAGGCCTTCAAAACGATCCCGTTCAGTCAGAAGACGGGTCGTTGGTCCAGCGATCGATATCGCGCAAACAACCTGGCCTGAACTGTCGAAGCCGGGGCTGGCAGCCGCTCCGGTTCCATCGATAATTCCGTTTGCATCCAGGACAACGCCTCGACGCCTCACCTCTGGCAAAAGCGCGATCAGGGTGTCGCGATCAGCGGTGTCATCTGTGAATTTAACGAAAGTCGTTTCAGCGATGTATCGTTGCTGAAACTCAAGCGGCAGAAAGGCGAGCAGCGCCAACCCTGCTGCCGCGCAATAGAATGGCCGCCGGTTCCCGATCCGCACGGTAAACTGTTGCGGATGGCCAGCATCGACTACATCGACATAGCTGAGTTCTCGCCCGTCTGGTGCTACAACCGCCAGGAGGATTGTCTCTTGCGTTTCGGATGACAGCCACTCGACGATAGGGCGAATATGCGGAGCGAGAGAGCTCGGTTGTTTCAAGCTGATCCCAAGGTGGAACGCTTGTATTCCGAGCACGTATTTTCCGGCTCTCTGGGTGATGTAGCTGCCGCCCTCCAGCGCCTTTAACAGGCTGAAAGTGCTTGTCTTCGGCAGTCCCAGATTTACGCAAAGCTCCGTCAGAGTCGCGCCTTCAGGCTTGGCCGCGATCATCTGCAAGATTTCGAGGACACGAAGTACGGAGCGGGGTCCGGCGTTTTGTTTGGCCTTCTCAGTGTCTTGAATCATTCCGGTATTGCTAACTCGCCATCGAATCTACCAGAAGGCCGCCGAAAAGCTGCGCCAATGCATCTCAAGTGGTGTGTAGCACCATAGCCAGAGCATTTCACCATTTGCGCGATGCCGAACGAGCTTGCCCGTTCTTTTCCGATCGCAGGGTTTTCGGCAGAGAGCGCGCATCCAAGCTTCCTCAGCCCGCCAGGATTGGAATTTGGCGCGTCGCCGAGAAGCGGACGTTCAGGATCAGCGAGCCCGATTCAAAAATGCGATTTGCGGCATGTCCGGAAAGCGCCGCGAACAGGCAAAGGTGCCAGCTTTTCCAGTTGCCTTGCCGCCAAGCCTGAAGGGAGATCAGTGGTGTAGCGAGGAGCCGTCCAAGGGGCGCTGGCGAATGAGCGCGAACTCGGATGCGACGATATCCGGCGGAGCATCGCCCTCGGCCCGGAAGGCGCGCCGCAGCCAACCATTGGCGTCGACCAGAACCTGTGACGGCGGCGAAGGGCTGCCGCTCACCTCCGCCAGAGCCGCAGCCAATGGCTGGGGATCCTCGACAAGGCACCGCTGGGTGGTGCCGTCGGCCTGGACCAGCGCATTCGCACCACGCTCGTCGCTCCCAATCCACAATCGCAGCGGCTTGCCGTCCCCCGGCGCGACGACGGTGCCGTCACCGCAGCGGGCGACGAAGCCCGGCATGCGCACCGCTCCGGACCAGCGCATGTCGGAAGGCGAGAAGATGCGGGCGCCGGCTCGCAGCCGGATGAAATCGATCAGCGACCAGATCGCCGCATCCTCGAACTGCGTCGCCGGCGGCATCGGGCCGATGCCATGGCGGATCGACCAGAACAGTTCGCCGCCTGGGCGCCCGGAGATCAGCGGCGCGGAGAGATCGGGCGGCCAGACGGATTGTGCGACCGCCACAGGCCCCCGACCGCGGGCATCCTGGCCATGGCAGCTTGCGCAGTCCCGCTGGAACAGCTCGCGACCGGTCGCGATCGAGCGCGCACCATAGCCCGTCGGGGAAAGCTGGAAGCTCGTCGGAACCGCAGCGACGACATAGGGGCGCCAGGGCGGGATTTGGACATAAGCCAGCACGACCGCTCCGGCGAGAAGGGCGGGCCAGCGCAGCTTCCGAGCCATGGTGGCCAGAGCGAACAGCGCAAGCGCGATGACGACAGGAGCCAGCAGCCGGAAAAGGCCGTCGCGTAGATATGCGTCGTCCCATAACGCCGGAACCGGCCTTAAGGCGAAAGGCCAGATCGGCTGCTCATGGATCGCGGGAGGCACGCTGGCCAACGCGGCCGCGACTGCCACGGTGGCGAGTCCCAGGCCGGTTTCCGCAGTGATCGACAGGGCAAGGCCGCTTGCCGAACCACTGGTTTCGGCTGAAGGCACGAAGCAGCAGCGGTTCGCGGCTGCCAGCAGCAGGAGCGCGCCGAACAAAGCGAGCTTGGCGAGAGTGAGCTTGCCGTAATGCGTGCCGAGCGTCGCCGGCAGCGTGCCGATCAACGCCTGCGCCTGAACAAGCGAGGTGGCCGCGAGTACCGCCACGCAGGCCAATCCGAGCGGCGTGAAACGTCGTGCGAGCGCCGGCGCCTGTGCCGGCAGAAGCCGGCAGGCCGCAAGCAGCGGCGGTAAGGATCCGAGCCACAGGCCGGCGGCCAGGACGTGAAGGCCCAGAGCCGCCGTGATCCATGGATCGGTGGCGGCGCCATGCCCCAGCCAGCCCTGCAGCAAGGCCGCAGCCGCCAGCGCGAGCAACGCTGTCGGTCCGGCGCGTCTGTTCCCGCGCCAACGCCAGATCGCAAGGACCAGAAACCCGGCACGCAACAGCAGCGCCTCGCCGAAGCGAGTCCCGGCGATGGTCCGGGCCGCCTCGATGCTGTCGACGGGCCCTCCCAGCATGACGCTGCCCTGCAGCCAGAACCAAGCCGCGCCGCTGGCGAGGGCGACGACCACGGAGAGCCGGGAGTAGGAGGCGATGCTGCTGAGCAGCGCTGCGCCTGCCGGAGTGGCGGCGAGGGTGCGCCGCGACAGGAGGCGAAAGGCCTCGCTGCCGAGACCGGACAACAGGGCGGCGAGGTGGAGCCAGCGGATCGCCGGCAGCGCAGCCCCGATCAGGGCATCCACATCAAGGCCTGACGGTGAACCGATATTGCCCGGTTACACGGTGGGTGTCGACCGAGGTCGCGGCCCATTCGACTGTGTAGGCGCCCGGCGCGATCGGCTTGAGCCGGACCTTGAGGGCCTTGCGGTCGCCCGATACGGCTTCGGCCGACGCGGCGTTGATAACCTCGCCGCGCGTGTCCTTGACGATGATGCTGCTGAGCTTGACCTCCAACTCTTCCGTGAAGCTGAGGATGATCTCGGCCGGCGGCGCGACCGTCGCGCCATCCGCCGGTGAGGCGGTCTTGAGATGCGCATGGGCGAAGGCCTGCGATGCGGCGAGGGCGAAGGCAAATGCCAGCCCGAGACGTCGAGACATGGACTGATCCTGTGATTGATAAGGGGCGGTGCGGGCTCACCAGCTCGCGCCGAGGCCGAGATGTGCGAGGGCCTGTCCGCGCAGCTCCGCCAGGCGCGGGTCGCCGCGATGGCGCGGATAGGGAAGGTCGTTGACGATCTCGGCCTTGATCCGGGCAGGGCGCTCGCTCAGCACGATCACGCGCTGGGCCAGGAACAGCGCCTCCTCGACATCATGGGTGACGAGCAGCGTGGTGAAGCCGCGCTGGCGCCAGAGCTCGGCGATTTCGGTCTGCATGGCGATCCGCGTCAGCGAGTCGAGCTTGCCGAGCGGTTCGTCGAGGATGAGCACGCTGGGATCGTTGACGAGGGCGCGGGCCAGCGCCGCACGCTGGGCCATGCCGCCGGAGAGCTGGCGCGGGAAGGCGCGCTCGAAACCCGCGAGGCCGACCGTCTTCAGCGCATCGTCGACCCGGCCCTTCTGGCTGGCGAGCAGGCCGCGCGCCTCGAGCCCGAGCGCGACGTTCTTCCAGACCGTGCGCCAGGGATAGAGCGTCGGGTCCTGGAAGACGACGACGCGGGAGGGATCGGGCGCGTTGATCTCCTCGCCTGCCGCTGCGATCCGGCCTTGCGAGGGCTGTTCGAGCCCGGCGACGAGCCTGAGCAAGGTCGACTTGCCGCAGCCGCTCGGCCCGAGCAGGGCGACGAATTCCCCAGCCTGGATCTCAAGATCGATATCGTTGAGCACCGGCAGCGGGCGGCCTTCGAGATCGAAAGCGTGCGAGACGCCGGCGATCGAGAGTTCGGCACCGCTGGACGCGGGAGCGCCGGATGACAACGAGACAGCAAGCTGAGCGGCTACCATTTCACCACATCCTTCTGCCAGCCGAGCAGCCGGTCGCGCACCGCGAAGAGCAATGTGATCAGGCTCGAGAAGATCAGCGCCATGACGATCAGCGCGCCGTACATGTTGGAATAGGCGGCCCAGCCCTGCGCCCATTGCAGGTAGTAGCCGAGGCCGGATTTGACCCCCATCATCTCGGCCGCGACGAGCACCGAGAACGAGGCGCCCAGCCCCATGAACAGGCCGACGAAGACATGCGGCAGCGCAGCGGGGATCGCGACATTGAAGATGAGGAAGGCGCGGCCGGCGCCGAGCGTGCGGGCGACGTCGTAATAAGCCTTGTCGACGCTGGCCACGCCGGACCAGGTCAGCACCGTGACCGGGAACCAGGTGGCGAGCGCGATCAGGAAGATCGCCGCCGAAAAGCTCGACGGAAAGAAGAAGAACGCCATCGGCAACAACGCGGTCGAAGGGATCGGCCCGAGGAAGCGCAGCACAGGATGAACCCAGTAGCCGAGCCCGCGCGACCAGCCGATCGCGACGCCGGTGACGAAGCCGGCGGCCGTGCCGAAAAGGAAGCCCAGCGCCAGCAGGCGCAGCGAATGCAGCACGCTCTCGCCCAGTCGTGGCCAATCCTCGGCATAGACTTCGACGAGCGAGGAGGGCGGAGCGAAGAAGGGCACGGGCAGCAGGCCGAGCTTCGCCGTCAGCAGGTCCCAGACGCCGACGAAGAGCGCGAGCACGACGAGCCAGGGCGCTGTCCGGCCGAGACGCTGGCCCAGTGGGGCCCAGAATGCCCCGACTACCGTTGCCAGCGCCAGCGCGACAGCCCAGCCGATGAAGCCGGTATTGGTCTCGCCGACATAGAGCGGATCGGCGAAGCCGACCTTCTTGTTCGCGAGCAGCGTGACGGAGGCCGCCACGGCAGTCCAGGCTCCCGTGGCCAGCGCGCCGCGTGCCAGGACCGAGCCGTCGATCTGCAGGCGCGGCCGCTCGAAGTTCGCTGCCGAACCAGTCTGTTCAAACGGGGACATTGGGCACGATCTTCTGCGCGAAGGCCTTGGCGTCGGTGTTCTTGCGGATCACGTTGACGAGCTTGAGCTGTTCGGTGAACAGCGCGACGTCGTCGCGCAGCGCCGCTCCGGTGGAGTGGTGGTCGTGGGTGTGGCTTCGCAGGATCGCGGCCACCGTCTCGGGTGTGACCTTGGCTGGGACGAAAGGCGCGAAGATCTCGGCCGTCTTGTCGGGGTTGGCCGCCGTCCAGGCCTGCGCCTCGACGATGGCGCGGGAGATCGCGCCGGCGACCTCGGGCTGGTCTCGGATCAGGGCGCCGCGCAGGCCCAGCACGCAGCAGGTCGATTTCGCGTACTGGCCCTCGAGATTGGTGGCGAGCTCGACGAGCTTGTCACGCTCGCGGATGAGGTAGAGATGCGGATCATCGCCCGCGAGCGCTTGAACCTCGCCCTTCTTCAACGCTTCGCCGAACAGATCCTGCGGATACTGCACCCAGCTGACGTCCTTCTCGGGATCGAGCCCGATCTCGGCGAGGCGGATGGCGAAGAAGTTTCGTACCGGGCTCGCCGGATCGGTGACGGCGACCGACTTGCCCTTCAAATCCTTCAGGCTGCGGATATTGGCCGCCTCGGGAACCAGCAACCGCATACAGCCGCCATGGGTGCCGACGGTGAGGCCGACGTCGAAGCCCTGCTCCAGCGGCTTCAGCCAGCGCAGCGCCATGCCGATGCCGCCATCGGCATGGCCGGTTGCGATCGCCTGCAGCAGGGCGTCGGTCGGGCCACTGAAATTCACCGGCTCCACCGCGAGGTTGTATTTCTCGAACAGGCCCTGCTTCAACGCGATCGAGATCGGCGACTGGCAGACCGCGGTCTGACCCCAGGCCAGCTTGATCGTTTGACGGCTCTTGAGCGGCGCGGCCTGGGCGAAGGCGTGATGTCCGGCCAATCCGGCGAGCGGCGCGGCGGCGAGCGCGGCAGCTCCGCGCAGCAGCGTGCGGCGCGAGGGGAGGGTGGTCTGGGTCATGGTTGCTCCTTGCCGCTCCAGTCGCGGCTTCATGCTGGCTCGAGACAGGGTCAGGCCGCGGCGCGGCTGGCGGGAACGCGCTCGACGGTGCCGCGCACCGGGACGCCCTGCCGGAGCAGGTTGAGGATCGGGCAGAAGCGCTCGACGGCGGCGTTGAGGGCGTCGAGTTCGGTATCGTCGGTGGTAAGCCTGACCGTGTAGGACAGCTCGTGCGGGTAGATTGGTGTGTTCTCGTGGCCGGGCGTTCCGGCGCGCGGATCGAGCTGGCCGTGAACCTCGACCGAGACATCCTGCAGATCAATCTGCTGGTCGGCGGCCTGTATGAGATAGGTATGCGTCAGGCAGCTCGACAGCGCACCGAGCAGCAGTTCCGGCGAGCTCGGCCCGAGATCGTAGCCGGCGAAATCCGGCGGGCTGTCACTGATCACCTGGAAGTCGCGGATGTGGATGCGCCGGACGCCGCTGCGCCCTTCGGCATGGGCCTGCGCCTGCAACTTCAGCGGGCGGGCGTCACCCGAGCGGGCATGGGCCTTGCGGCGCAACAGGGCGTCGCGCTTCTGGGCGAGATATTCCGTGAGATTGGACATGGCGGCGTCCCGGTCTGGCTTGATGAAGGGATCTGGACAGGCGCGCGTATCCGGTCGCGCAGCCGCCATTGCGGCTGGCGCGAGATCGCGTTGCCCGGACTGTGAATGGGATTAAGGCGAGCGCGGAAAGGTGGTCCGACTTCGGGTTCCGAAGGTCAAAGCCGCCGGTGGAAGCGCTGATCTGCCGCGGATTCTGCTGTACTGAACGTCATGGACATTCGCGTCTCCAAAATAGAAGGAGCCCACGAGACATCGTGGTGCTTTTAGCGTTGTTGGCGCGGCGCAAGCTGCTCCAGCAAATCCCGCGGCGAAGACATCAGAAATATCTTTCACGACCAAGATTATCGCTTGGGTTATTATTTATAGCAATGAAACAAACTATGCGTTTTGAGCGGAGACAGGCGATGAATCATTCCGGCTTCGGGCCGAAGGCGAGGTGATCGAATTCTTCAAGCCACCTTGCCCATGTCTCAGGCGGTCGCGGCGACATCCAGAGACGATGAGGAGCCTGCTTGCTTCTGCGCGGCGCTGGGGCCGAGTTTGGGCGGGCTGAGATAGCGTTCGCCACTATCGGCAATGATGGCGACGATCGTCTTGCCGAGGTTCTCGGGGCGCCGGGCGAGCGCCGAGGCTGCGAACAGCACGGCGCCCGACGACGTTCCGGCGAGGATGCCTTCCTCCTGCGCCAATCTCCGGGCGAGTTCGCGGGCCTGGGCCGTCTCGGTCACGATCACCTCGTCGACCACGGCAGCGTCGAAGTTCTCCGGCAGGTAGCCGGCGTCGACGTCGGTCACCTTGTGGACGCCCTCGATGCTGTCGGGATAGGGCACTTCTGGGGAGGGAACCGAGGCCGGGCCGGGCTCGACCACGACGACCTTCACGCCGGGCTTCTGCGCCTTCAGGAAGCGACCCGTTCCGGAGATCGTGCCGCCGGTTCCGACCGCTGCCACGAAGATGTCGACCTCGCCCTTCGTCTCGCGCCAGATCTCGGGGCCGGTCGTTTCGAAGTGGACGCGCGGATTGGCCGGGTTTGCCCGCTGGTTGGTGTAGTAGGCGCCGGGGTTCTCGCGCCGCACCCGGTCGATGATCGTGTGGATCGCGCCCGCCTCGAGGAATTCGCTGTTGTCGATCAGGACGACTTCGGCGCCGTAGTGCTGAAGGAGCTTGATCTTGTCTTCGCTGATCGTGTTCCGAAGGTAGAATTTCGAGCGATAGCCACGCGCCGCTGCCAGGGCAGCAAGGCCGATGCCGGTGTTTCCGCTGGTGAGATCGACGATGCGCTGGCCCGGCTTCAGATCGCCGCTCTCTTCAGCCTCCCGGATGATGCCCCAGGCCGTCCGGTCCTTGATGCTACCGGCGGGGTTCAGATACTTGATCTTGGCAAGGATGCGCGAGCCGAGCTTCAGCGCTTCGGCAAAGCGCCCTAGCGCGAGCAACGGGGTGTTGCCGACCAGAGCTGCGAAATGATCGTTCCTGGGTGCCATGATGTGCTTTCGGGAGGGTTGAGGCCGTCGCGACGTGCTCAGCCTTCAGGAGACGGTCCGCAGGCAGACTTCGTGGGGTCGGTCCCGAGCGGCAGAGCGGGAGCGTGCCATCTGCGCCTCGGGCTGCCGCGGCGCGGTGTGCAGCCAGCGTGCCGCAATCTTGGCTTCCTGCCCGGCCTTCACCCAGCAGCAGGAAATCCCCCGAGCGGCGGGGCGAAAGCCTCTGGCGGATAGCGCAGGATTTCCGAACGCGCCCCGCCCGGCCTGCTGTTGATATCGTATCGGCCATCATACTCGGCGATGAGACCTTCGAGCAGAACCTCCGTCTTCGGGTCGGGGGACACGATCGCACGATCAGAACAGGCATGATACGATTCCAGCGAATGTTGTTCAGCAAGAAGGTTCGCCAATGACATTCGTATCCGTGCATGTCGCGCAATCAATACAGATCACAAAATAAGTATATTTGCCTCTATTGAGAGGGGATTAGTGTTTTGTATTTTCGACAACGGCGGGCGCGATGGATGAAATTCGCTCGCTTCGAAGCGGCGGGCCTTGTTCGGGCCGCCGGAATCGCGCCGGCCCAGAGCGCGTCGAGCGCTTCGGTGAGGTCATCGAGGATGTCGTCCACGCTCTCCAGCCCGATCGAAAGACGCAGGAGCCCGTTGCCGATGCCTTGCTTCAACCGGTCCTGCCGGCTGACGATGGCATGGTCATGCCGGCCTCGGCGCCTTCCAGGCTCGCCATCCGTTCCTCGAGGATGGTCTGGGTCGGGTTCTTGGAGCGGCCATAGACATAGCCGGGCCGCTCGCCCCTGAAGATCTCCGCACCCTGCTCGGCCATCGGGGTCGCTTGCGGGCGGTGCCGAGTTGACCGCGCCGCAAGATCCCAGCATCGCGGTCGTATTCGCTGACTCGGCTGCCCACGCGATGAAACGCGGCAGACTAAATTCGCCCTGGCGGGCCCGGCGTCGATACCCTTCTGAGCGTGGCCGTCGATTCTATGCGCCCGTCAGCAACCTTTCAATTTCGTGGGTCGGATGCTTCGTCAGATCCTTGTCGACTTCTGCGAGGATGCGGGAGCGCAAGTCATCGTCGAGATTTTGCCTGATTACCGCGAGTATACGCGGCGGCGCCACGAGCACGATGTCACCCGGGCGGCCGGCTCGATTCACGAGCTTGAGGGCCGCGACCGTGTCGCGCGCGAACTGCTTCTCAGCCAGTTCATGCCAATCGGTTCCCTCGGTTGCGCTGGTGGGCGCAATGGCATTTTGCATACGACCGGGTCGATCCGTGCCTTGTTCGGAGCTAGGTGGATTGACGGCAGCTTGCTTGACCTGCTCGACCTTCAGCTTGGGCAAGTTTGCATCTCCTTCGTTTCGGAGAAACATCGCCTTGCGAGCGTCACACACGACCACCCAGCCGTTATGGGGAATGCGTAGGTTCATGGCTCGTCCTCCCGGTTGGGTACGCTGACGTCGCTCGATCCAAGCTTTCCCCCTGATGCCCCGTCTCACATTGATCCAGCGCAACAAGCAGTGTCTGCAGCGAAATTGACCGGTCTCAAACTGCGGCCCGGGGGATCGTGTGCCAGCAGGATGCCGGCTCCCGATCCGCGAACTGGATCCTTGTCACCTTGTCGAGGATGACGGCGGTGGTCCATGCAATCTTCGCGACCTTGCTGCTGGTCCCTACTGTATTCGTCTTGATGTTCTTGGCCAGGAGGCTCTCAATCGAGCAGCATGCGCAAGCGCGCTGCCAGTTCCTTTGATGTATATGGCTTCTTCAGCCAGCTCCCTTCGGCCAATTCCCGTCCGGCGAGTCTGGGCTCGGCATATCCGGAGGTGAAGAGGATCTTCAGCTCAGGGCGCAGGAGGCGCGCTTCTCTGGCGAGTTCATCGCCGGACATTCCGCCGGGCATGATGATATCGGTGAAGAGCAGCCGGACTTCGGGGTGAGAAGCGATCAGGGAAAGCGCGCTGTTGCCATCGACAGCCTGGATGACGCGATATCCTTCCTCTTCGAGGCGGGCAACCACGACCCGCCGTACGCGCGCATCGTCCTCAACCACAAGAATGCATTCCGCCGCGCGTGGCTTGGCCGCGGGGGCGGGCGGATCGGCACCGCTACGGCCGGCAGTGACATCCGGACTGGCGGTCGGAAGAAACAGCCGTATGGTCGTTCCCCCGCCGGGCTCGCTGTCGAGCCGGACATGGCCACCGGATTGCATGGCGAAGCCATAGACCATGCTCAGACCGAGCCCGGTGCCGGCGCCGACACCTTTCGTCGTGAAGAACGGCTCGAATGCCCGTTCTTTGACCTCTTGGCTCATCCCGGCGCCGGTATCGGAGACGCTGACGAGCACGTAGTTTCCAAGCCGCGTCTGCGGATACATCCGGGCATAGTCGGCATCGAGACGGATGCGCGAAATCTCGACCTTGAGCCGGCCGCCGCGCGGCATGGCATCACGCGCATTCAGGACGAGGTTCAGCAGGGCGTTCTGCAGTTGCGTCGTATCGACAAGTGCCAAGAGCGGTTGACCTGTGACGACGGTCTGCAAATCGATCGTTTCGCCAAGCGTTCTGCGGAGCAACTCGGCGAAGTTCGAGACGAGTTGTCCGATATCTGTCAGCTTCGCGTTGAGCGCTTGCCGCCTGCCGAAGGCGAGAAGCTGCCCGGTAAGCTTGGCGCCGTCATCGGCCGCGTCCTGCGCCTCCCGCAACAAATCCCGGAGCCGCCTGTCTTCGAGGCGTCTTTCGATCATCTCGAGGTTCCCGCTGATGACCGTCAGCAGATTATTGAAATCATGCGCGATTCCACCGGTGAGCTGCCCAATCGCCTCCATCTTCTGAGATTGGCGCAGTTCCTCTTCCATCCGGTGCCGACTGGTCAGATCGCGGATAAATCCGGTGAAGATGCGCTTGCCGTTGGCCGCGGCCTCCCCAACCGCTAGCTCCATCGGAAAGGTCGTGCCGTCCTTGCGCTTTCCGGCTACGACGCGTCCGACCCCGATGATGCGCCGCTCGCCTGTCGTCAGATAGCGGCCGATGCATCCGTCATGCCGGTCACAATATGGATTGGGCATGAGAATCTTGACGTTCCGACCGCAGACTTCGTCGGCGGAATAGCCAAATAGCCTCTCAGCGGCCTTGCTGAACGAGATCATGATGCCGGCTTCGTCGATCACCACCATCGCTTCCGGCACGGTCTCAAGGATCGAGAGCAGGTGCGATTGGCGAGCGGCGAGGTCGGCCTGTGCATATTTCAGATTGCTGATGTCGATATTCGTCGCCAGGACGACCTGATCGTCGGGAGCCTGCCTGGTGACAACCACCCAGCGGCTGACCACAAATATAGGGCGTCCATCCCTGTGACTTTGCGTCAGCTCGCCTTTCCAGGTTCCATCCCGCCGCAGGCCCGTGAGGATTTCGTCGAAGGGTTGCGGAAATTCTGTCTTCAGGAGGCGGCCGACGTCCTGATCTAGCGCTTCCTGCGCGCTCCAGCCGTAGAGGTCTTCGCAGCCTCCACTCCAACGGATAATCTTGCCGTCGAAGTCATAGACGACGCTGTTCGCATCATCGAGAACCTGAACGATCTCGTCCAGGCTTTGCTGGCTGATAGCAATTGGCCCGCGCGCTACCGTCACCCGCCACCCGTCAATGCGGTCGCATGGCCTGCCGGCCGGGAGAAGTGCCGTTCAGATATCGTATTCGTCGCTGCCATCGACAAGGCTTCTCAGGAGCGCCGGCTTGCAAATGACGAAACGGTAGCGTGCGAATGACCGAATGACGCCTCGATTGATCAAGTTCGTCATCGTCCTCGATACCGTTTCAATCGTCAGGCCGAGGTAATCTGCCATGTCCACGCGGCTCATCGGGATGTCGATCACCTTGGCGGGCTCGCTTTCGTCGCCACCTCGGCGTGCAAGCGCGAGCAGGAGATCGCAAACGCGCTCTTCGGCATTCTTGCGGGCGAGCAACACCGTTCTCGCCTGTGCGTTGGCCATCTCCCGGCAGAGCCAATTGACGAATTGGGGGCGCAGTTGTTCGGAGTTATCGACCGCCTGCCGAAAGCGATTCCGGTTCAGCCGGCGCAGTTTCACTGTGCTGACGGCCTCGGCATCGCCGAGATAGTGCTCATCGGGGGAAATGCCGAAGATGTCGCCGGGGTAGAAGAAGCCGGTGATGACGCGGCTGCCGTCGCTGAGGATCTTTGCGATGCGGACGATCCCGGCCACGATCTTGAAGACATGCGTAGCCGGATCGCCTTCCCGAAAGATCGTCTCGCCACGCCCGAATGTTTCCAGCGGCCGCGGGCTGAAGAGTCCCAGCAGACCCGGTGCCGATTGATCGTTCGCGACCACCGGGAGCCGGGCAGGAATTTGAGAGACCGCATTCGCAGCAAGCATAGCTCTGTCCTCCGCACCAAACTCACGGAAGGGAGGAAAGCGGCGTCGCATGGCGCTGCTACGGTCTGCTTGTTCGCATGTGTGGAAAATTGTCACCGATTGTAACATCCGGCTTGTGGCCCCACGCACCATGGCCGAACCGATATCCCGCAATGCCCGCTGGTAGGGTGCGACGCTGCGGGCGGGATCGTCGGATTGGAAATCGGCGCGGATGATGCCAATCGCGAGGCCGTTTCATCCGCGAGAGGCCCCGGCAACGTTATGCACCGCGCTGCGCCGGCGCCATCCCAGTCAGCTTCAATGATCCATTGCCGAAGGCGCGGAGGTCATCAGTCACGCCGTCGCGGTCCAGCGCCAGTCGCGCACCTCTGGCATATCAATGCCGTGCTCGCGGATGTAGCGCCCATGTTCGATCAGCTTGTAGCGGATTGCCTGCTTGGCGTAGGCGGCGCGCGATCCCAGCCCCGGTACCCGGTCGATGACATCGCCGACAAGGTGGAAGCGGTCGAGCCGGTTGCGCACGACCATATCGAAGGTCGTCGTCGTCGAGCCTTCCTCCTCATAGCCGCGCACATGCATGTTGGCGTGGTTCGTCCGTTTGTAGGCGAGCCGGTGGATGAGCCAGGGGTAGCCGTGATAGGCGAAGATCACCGGCTTGTCGGTGGTGAACAGTGCATCGAAATCGGGATCGGTCAGCCCGTGGGGATGCTGGGTCTTCGGCTGCAGCGTCATCAAGTCGACGACGTTGACGACCCGAACTTTCAGATCGGGGAGATGGTCGCGCAGCAGCGTCACCGCCGCCAGCGTCTCCAGAGTCGGCACGTCGCCTGCGCAGGCCATCACCACGTCGGGCTCTCCGCTACGGTCGTTGCTGGCCCAGTCCCAGATACCGATGCCCTGGGTGCAGTGCTTGATCGCCGCATCCATGTCGAGCCATTGCGGCGAGGGCGCCTTGCCGGCGACGATGACGTTGATCCGGTTCCAACTCCGCAGGCAATGGTCGGTGACGTGGAGCAGCGTATTGGCATCCGGCGGCAGATAAACCCGCACGATATCGGCTTTCTTGTTCACCACGTGATCGATGAAGCCGGGGTCCTGATGGCTGAAGCCGTTATGGTCCTGTTGCCAGACATGAGAGGTGAGAAGGTAGTTCAGAGAGGCGATCGGCCGCCGCCAAGGCACTTCCTTGGCCGTCTTCAGCCATTTCGCATGCTGGTTGAACATCGAATCGACGATGTGGATGAAGGCCTCGTAGCAGGAGAAGAGGCCGTGGCGGCCGGTCAGGAGGTAGCCTTCGAGCCAGCCCTGACAGAGATGCTCGCTCAGGACCTCCGTCACGCGCCCGCCCGGTGCGAGATGCTCGTCCTCGGGAATCGTCGCCGCCTGCCAGGCTCTGTCCGTTACCTCGAAGAGAGCCTGCAGGCGGTTCGACGCCGTTTCGTCCGGACCGAAGACCCGGAAGTTCCGGCTGGTTTCGTTGGCCTTCATGACGTCGCGCAGGAAGCTACCCATGACGCGGGTCGCCTCCGCCTTACCGTCTCCGGGATTTTCCAATGGCACGGCATGGCGGGTGTAGTCGGGTATTCTGAGGGGGCGGCGCAGCGCGCCGCCATTTGCATGCGGGTTGGCGCTCATTCGCTTCTCGCCAGAGGGCGCCAGCGCAGCGATCGCGGCATGCAGCCGCCCGGCTTCGTCGAACAGCTCTTCGGGGCGGTAACTGCGCAGCCAGTCGTCGAGCAGTTGCAGCCGCCCGGGCTTTGACATGTCGCTGAACGGCACCTGGTGAGAGCGCCAGAATCCCTCGGTCTTCAGCCCGTCGACGGTCTTCGGCCCGGTCCAGCCCTTGGGGCTGCGCAGTACGATCATCGGCCAGCGCGGATAGCCGCTTCCAGACCCTTCGCGCGCGTCCTTTTGGATCGCCGCGATTCCGGCAAATGCCGTGTCGAGGGCTGCCGCCATCGCCGCGTGCATTGCCTCCGGCTCCTCGCCCTCGACGAAGAGCGGATCGTAGCCGTAGCCGCGCAGCAGCGCGTCGAGTTCGTCCGAGGAGATGCGCGCCAGCACGGTTGGATTGGCGATCTTGTAGCCGTTCAAATGCAGGATCGGCAAAACAGCGCCGTCCGCCGCCGGGTTGAGGAACTTGTTTGAGTGCCAGGACGCCGCGAGCGGCCCCGTCTCGGCCTCGCCGTCGCCGATGACGCAGGCGGCGATCAAGTCGGGATTGTCGAGCACCGCTCCGAAGGCATGCGCGAGGCTGTAACCGAGTTCGCCGCCCTCATGGATGGAGCCCGGCGTTTCGGGTGCGGCATGGCTCGGAATGCCGCCGGGGAAAGAGAACTGCCGCACGAAGCGCCGCAAGCCCTCCTCGTCTTGCGATATGTCCGGATAGAGCTCGCTATAGGTTCCTTCGAGATAGGTGCTCGCCACCACGCCCGGCGCACCGTGGCCAGGCCCGGCGATGTAGAGGATATCGAGGTCCCGCGCCCTGATGATGCGGTTGAGATGGAGATAGATGAAGTTCAGCCCTGGCGTCGTCCCCCAATGGCCGAGCAGCCGTGGCTTGACGTGCTCGATCCGCAGCGGCTCGCGCAGCAGCGGATTGTCCAGCAAATAAATCTGCGCCACGGAGAGGTAGTTCGCGGCCCGCCACCAGGACTGCATCAAGACCAACTCATCCGGGCGAAGAGCTGTCTGCGCCACCGTATCGATAGCCCTCGAGATCATTGCTGCGCTCCCGGAAGCGGGTCGTCAGGAAGGGAGGCCGATTTTATCGCGCTGTCCTGCGCACTTTGATTTACGGCAAAGAACTTCAGAGATTCTGCGGGTATTGAATAGCCGACCACAGCAAGGATGATTGAAAACGATCATGGCGTCGATCTGTTCGTGGCCCGCGCAGGAAGCGGTCATGAAGCGGGTTGTCGGTCCGCCGAAATCCCGGGCACTCCGTCCAACGTTCTTACGGCCGAAGCATGGTGCACTGAGGACGAAGCAGGGGAGGGAATTCGGAGGAGAATCGGAGCTCGCGCGATTGCGCGGCGATTGGAGGAGAATCGGATGATGACCGACGATCTCAACCGGAGTTTGACCACGAGAACGGGCTTCAGGTTTCATGTCCGGCCTGCTCGTCCCGAAGATGAAGCGGGGCTAGCGGAGTTCTTCACGCATGTGACGCCCGAAGATTTGCGCTTCCGCTTTCTCTCTACGGTCAGGGAGGTTGGCCATGATCGTCTGGCGGCCATGCTGCAGGTCGATCATCGACAGGCCGAGACCTTCATAGCCTTTTCCGAAGACGGAAAAGCGATCATCGCCACCGGCATGTTGGCTTGTGACGCTGCTTTGGACAGAGGCGAAGTGGCGATCTCAGTCCGAAGCGAACACAAGCATAAGGGGGTGGGATGGGAATTGCTCAGACACGTTTCCAAATTTGCCGAAGCGAAGGGAGTGAAAGTGCTCGAGTCACTCGAAGACCGCCAAAATCATGAAGCGATCGAAATCGAACGTGAGCAGGGTTTCGAGGTCGATGAATGCCCGGACGATTTTCGTTTGGTAATACTAAGAAGGAGATTCAAATAGGATTGCCGAGCGATAAATTATTGATATTTATTAAAGTATATCACTCTGATGTAGTTTTTGTAATGCCGTCTTAGCGATCGATTTCAAGATTTCGCGCAAGAGTTATGGGTGTCCGTTAGCTGTCTCCAGGACGGGGATGGCATTGCAGGCGACCTCGCACCCGTGCCGGAAGATGCCGCCGGGGCGTGCAGCGCCGCGCCATCGGCGGTAGTCCGCCTGCTTTAGATGGCCTCGCCATGCAGCATTCGTCCGTCGACCAATTTCGTCGGTCCATCGGGAGAAGCGCGGGATACTCCAATGAGGGACCGAAGGTCCATTCCAAAGGGGCGACGAGCCAACAAGCTCAGCTTGGAGTGGTAGCGATGGCTGATCGTGGCTCTCGACGGCGCGGGCGCTAGCGCGGAATTGAGGCCGCACCTCGCCTCTGCCTGAAACCAGCCCAGCGTAATCTCAAGGTGGCTAGCACGCTGAACGAGACCGGCGCGAGGCTGGCTACACAAGCGGCGGCACCTGCCGGTTCAGTCGCTCAATAATTTTCGAAAAATACTGAGAAGAATTTTACGTCATTTGACAATGCGCTCTGCAAGTACCATGTTAGAAAAATCGATCTAGGCCGAACGAATTGGCCCCGCGCCTTATGGCGCTCTGCTGACGAATTTCCTGCTCAAATCGAGACATGCGCTGCGTCCGTGGCGTGTGAGCGGTCGCTTTTACAGGAGGTCAGCATGGCCAGCGGCACTGTCAAATGGTTCAACACCGATAAGGGTTTCGGCTTCATTCAGCCGGAGGACGGTGGGCAGGATGCCTTCGTCCATATCAGCGCCGTAGAGCGAGCAGGCCTGCGCACGCTCCGGGAAGGCCAGAAGGTCTCTTACGAGCTGGTGCAGGACAAGCGCTCCGGAAAGGTCTCTGCGGATAATCTGCAGGCCGAGTGAGTTGAGACGCCGTTCGGCGTGGCAATGGAGATATGCGGCGACCGCGGATGTACCGGCGCCGTCTCGATTGAGCGACGAATGGCCACGGAGGGTCGGGATCAGCCCGGCCCTTTTTTTCACCAGAAGGGAAGTTCGAATGCAGGTTCTCGTCCGCGATAACAACGTCGATCAGGCGCTCCGCGTTCTCAAGAAGAAGATGCAGCGCGAGGGCGTGTTCCGCGAGATGAAGGCGCGTCGCTCCTACGAAAAGCCGTCCGAGCGGCGCACCCGCGAAAAGGCTGAAGCCATCCGCCGCGCTCGCAAGGCGGCACGCAAGCAGGCGCAACGCGAAGGATTGCTGCCGGCGCCGAAGCGCGCAGAGCGGCCAGCTCGTCCGGCCCAGCCCGCGCAGGCACGATAAGCGAGGTTTCAGGCTTGAGCTTCAATCCGCAGAATTTCGCCGACCGCCAGGCCAGTTCGGCCAACGCCAAAAAGGCGCTGCTGGAGCACTTCAGGGCGCGTCCCGGGGCCGATGATCCGGTCATGATCCAGCGCCGGACCGAGCGCGAAGCCGTGGCGAAAGCCCGAGCCGAGCGAGAGGCGGAGAAGACCGCGAGACTTGCCGAAATGGAGCGCCTGGCTGCGGTTGAACGCGAGCGCTTCGCCGAAGAGAAGCGCCAGGAGGAGCTTGCTCGCCAAGCGGCCCGCCAGGCTGAACTGGCGAGAGCCGAAGCGGAGCGTCCCCGCAAGGTTCTGCTCGAAGCTGTTCAATACATGCGGGAGCGCGCGGCAGGAAAACGACGCTGATGCTTCGGCATCGTCCGTTCGGGAAGGAGTTCGCCGATGCCCGGTAACAGGATTTCGCCCGAACAGTCTCAGTTGCGGGCACAGAGCAGGGCCACGCTGGCCGCGCAACGTCGCGCCGAAGCGGAAACCGTGTTGGAAGCGCTGCGTATCGAGCAGGCTGCCGTCCGCGAGCGCACGGCAAGGTTGCGGGCGCTGCGACTCGCCAAAGAGGCCGCCGAAGCCGAGGCAACTCGCGAAGCTGCAACGCAACCGAAGGCAAAGGGCAGCGCTCGGACGAAACGGACCTCTCCCTGATCGCGAAACAGGAGGTGGCTATGGATACGACGGTTCGGCCAAGTCTATCCAACCGATGGGGTGTCACCGATCTGCTGGAGCGTTCGGTCTGCTCGATCATACGCGGCCCTCACGACCAGTTCTGGATCGTCCTGACAGCCGACGAGCTTCCACGGATGGTTGAAGTGCGGCGCGGCCCCTTCAAGGCGATAGACGGCGCGATGAAGGCCATTGAGAAGACCCTGCACGGGTCTTGTCTGCATGGCGCTGCCATGGTGCCAGCCGATTATTTCCCCTGACGGGGTACCGGCAACTTCAAACGGCCACAATGGCGCGCTATTGGTGCTCGATCGACCGAGCTAATCGGCAGGCCTCGCCGCTACAGGCGCGTTGCCCGACTTTCCAACTCTTTCGACAATTGAACGCCGCTTCGCGGCACGCTGCCGCCGGCATTCCGCCCGGCAGCCTTACAGGCAGCGCGGTCAAGCCGCGCGCCCTTGGACCGATATGAAAAGCACAACAGAATACGAACATCCGACGACGCAGTGCCTTGGCGCATCTGCCTCGCTGCCGTTGCCCCCGAAATCCTCGCTGGACTGGAAACCCGAACCTTGTGGCCTTTCCCGCGAGGAGCTGCGCAAGATCGTCGCGCGGATCATGGGCTGAGGAGGGAACCATGAACCTCAATCATCGCACGTCGCGGGATGCCGATAGGCGCAGCCTGACGGATAGATGGACGGGTTCGGACCTTCGGGCGCGTTACGACAGTGCCGTCACCCGTGCCCAAGGGTGCGAAGCGACAGGCGACAAGGTCGATGCCGAGCGCTTCTATCAGCAGGCCGATCACTTTCGCCGCTTGTTGAACGGCAGAGCCGCATAGGAGGCACCATGCTGGACCTGACAACGGTCGATGCTGCCCTTATCGAAAACGTCGAGTGGATCACACCCGCGGGTCGGCAGCATGTTGCCTTCAAGTTCTCCGCACCCGGGCATAGCCAGGTCTTCCTGCTGGATCGGCTTCAGGCTGAAAAGCTGGCAGCCGGTCTCATCGCCTACATGCCCGCCCCCGCCGGTGACGAAGTTCTGATCGATATACCCGCAAGCCTTGAGGGAGAGCATGAGGTGATGGCGACATCGATTGATGCTGACGAGCCGCGTTTTGATGGGGTAACGCAAGCCAAGTTTCATCTGAGACTGACGGTCGGCGACCACAATGTAACGATGACGATGTCACACAGCGAATTGCTGCGGCTCGTCACGCAGATGCAGGCCAAGCTCCAAGAACACCGCGTTCGTACCGCGAACTGAAAGCTCGATCTCGGAACCAGCGTTCGCGCCGGTCCTGGGCCGACGTTCCGGTAAGAGCGAAAAGGCTAGGCTTCGCCAAAGCGCGACCGAGCGAAGGGGGCAGCCATCATCCGCGCGACGGCTTCACCATTGCCATTGCGCCAACGGAGCGCGTGCTCCTCGCTGTTTATGCGGGGCTGCCCGGCGGCAAAAGACCTCTGGGGCGCGGTTCTTCGGTAACCGGGAGGCGTTCACGCCACCCGGTCGAACTCCGGCAACGGGCGTCCGACGACCGCCATGTGCCGTTCTGTCCAATCGGCAACGGCAAGCTCGACCGCTGTTCCGCCCTCACAGTGAAGGAGGATTCTGTAAGTGAACTCGCTTGGGTCGGCGGACCCCGTGTCACAGATCAAATACCCGACCCAATGATGTTCCTGATGAGTGCCGAACTAGTATTTGGCAGACAGTCTCCGACCACTGCGCAAGGTGACAAAGCCGGCTCCGTTGAGCATCATGGGTATCTCCGCTTGGCGGCGTCATGAGCGCCGCGACGGTCCTTTCCAGAAGCTGTATGGAGACAACTCAGCGGCATCCGCGCACTCTCACTGGAGAGCGCAAGTCACGTTCACGGGCATAATGGTGAAATGAACTCACTGTGCTCAGCCCTCAAAGCAGCGCCGCCTGATCGATTAAAGTGGATTGCTGCAATTCGATCGATCGAGCTGCAGATGCCGCCTCACCCGCATCCGCAGAGCGTATAAGCGCGGGGGGCAGCCAACTCTCGCATATCCAATGGAGCTTGAAGGGGGCGCCAATGTCCAATTACGCAGCCAGTGAAGCGGCTCTTGCTCAGCGGCTTCTGGAAATCATCGCACGTGAAGGGCTCATCCATCACGGAAAGCTCGATCCCGCCGCGACGGTGGAGGGCGATCTGGGGCTCTCGCTCGATGACTTGACGCTGATCGGGAACGCGATCGAGCGCGAGTTTGATTGCGACATGATCCCGGACGACGAGATGCGAGCCTGCACGACGGTTCGCCAACTTGTCGTGCTAATTGCCCATCGCATCGCCACCAACGCGGAAGTGGGCGAATCCGAGGAATAGGGCCCGGACTTCGGCAGCGGGGCCGTCCCGGCCAACTGGATTTCTGTGTTGGCAATCGTTTGGCCGCTCTGATTGTGCGGTCGTGCGGCAGCCGAGCACGAAATCGCCACCGCCCTTGCGGGTAGTTCTCGATCCTTCAATCGATCAGGAAAAGACGCCGAGCCACCCACGCCATGGGAGGGGAAATGGCGGCAGCTCGGCGCCACGCCGCATCGAAGGCGCCTTGAGAGCTTGGCTCAAAATAGTGAACGATAGGCGAATGTGAGTCTGTTGATGCAGGGTACGCTTCAACGGAAGCGCCCAGCCCAAACGAGAGAGGGGGCCTTCGTAACATGCCCCGCCATCGTGCCGAGAGCTAACGGAAGTTGGAAGGCGAAAGTCGGTGATAGCTGTCCCGCTTCTTCAAATAGGCAGAACGCGCCGCCTGCAATATGGCCGATCGGTTGAGGTCGAACGCAGCGAGGAACGAAGCTTCGCTTTCATCAACGATGCTGGGGCTTAAGGTCCGCAATACCCCCAGCTCGATCTGAAACATGACTTCCAACGATGACGCGGAGCCCCAGAAGCTCACGCAACCGCGGCCAGGTTCGTATCGTCGGATGGAATTGGGAAAGTTGATACTCATGACGGGGACTGCCCGCCAAGCCCAGTGAGCTCAGCCTGATAGGCGTGGACGTAGCGCAGCCTCCGCCTCCTCCGTAGCCAAACTCCCAGACAGAAAGCGACAGCCGAGCCAGCGACGAGCAGTGCCCATTGCGGGAGCAGGCGCACGTCATAAAACGCGGCTGCACCCCATATCCCGACGCCGAAAAGCGTCATCCCGACAATTCCATAAACGAGCGCCGAAGCTTCCGGGGCCGGAGCATAGGCAGCGGCTGCTTGCCGAGCCTTCTCTGCGCGAAGTTTCATGAGAAGCTCATTTCAATACGAGTGTGAAGGTAAGCGTGAATTCGGCGACAAGGCCAACGTGCCCGGCACACACAGATGGGATCGACCGCCTAAATCGGTAAATATCCCGGTGCGCCGGTAGATTCGACATGACGGCGATCCGTTGTTTTGGTCAAAAAGCGGGAAATTTCGAAATTTAGGAAAAGAACAATCAGAAGAAAATCTCGCAGTTTTGAATATTGCTCTGCTGACGTCATCTTACAAGGCGCGATAAAAATTAATCCTCGTTTTCAAATTATTCATTTGAAGCCGTCGGTCGAATGCCCCCGTCATTTGAGCGCGCCCCGGAACGAAAGGGCTCTTCGGTTGTTAGGGTTGTTTGGATCGAGGAACTGTGATGACCCAGATCTTGACCGTGTGCCGCCTCGGTACGGACTGGGCTGTCCGAGACGTCACGGGTGAGCACTACGGCAGGTCGAGCGACATTCATGCGGTGATCGAATATGCAAGAGGGCTCGCCAGCCGCACTGGAAGTCATGTTGCGTTGAGCGATAGTGCTCAGGAATGCATGAATTCAAAGGTAACGCTCGATCCGCGCAGTAGCTGACATTGAATCTTTGAGTTTGTCGGTAGAGCAATCTCAGGGCGGGCCGCAGGCTCGAAACAATCGTTCGCCGCGACACTTCCAATCAATGCGCGCCCTTGCAGTCCATCGACCCTCGCGTCCGCTGCAGCGGCCCGTGGGTTGCTATAGGTACCGTGGTGAAAACAACAGCGCTTGCGCCCGCTACGGCTCGGTTTTTCATATAGGTTTTCCCTACACCTGCCTGCCCATCAAAGCGGGTGGGGCTTGACGGCGTGCAAAATTCGCTTCTACACTTAACTCAATGGTTAAGTTTCAAGAAGCGCAGCTCGACAGGACGTTCTCCGCGCTGGCGGATCCGACGCGGAGGGCCTTGCTGGCGCGGCTGGAGCGGGAAGACGGGCTTTCGGTCAGCGAGCTGGCGAAGCCGTTTCCGGTCTCATTGCCAGCCATCATGAAGCATCTCGATGTCCTGTCGGACGCCGGGTTGGTCGAGCGGACGAAGACGGGGCGCACCGTGTCCTGCCGCCTCAACGCCGAGCCGATGGAGGAAGCGATGGGTTGGCTGGCGCATTATCAGCGCTTCTGGACCCAAAGGCTCGATGCGCTGGAGGCGCTGCTCGAAGCGCGGCGCAAGGGCGAAGGCTGAAGGGACAGGCGCATGGATCAACAGGTGACACCGAGCCTCACGATGAAGCGTCGTCTCAATGCGCCGCCGGCCGAGGTCTACAAGGCCTGGACCGATCCTGAACTGCTGGTGCGCTGGTTCGGGCCCGAGAACGTCGTGGCGCAGGAGGCCGAGATCGATCCGCGTGTCGACGGCGCGTATCGCGTTGTGATGATCGAGGACACGGGCCAGCGCCACGAGGTGTCCGGGCGTTACCTGGAGGTCGTCGAGAACGAGCGTCTGGTCTTCAGCTGGTCCTGGGTGACGACGCCGGAGCGCGTCTCGCGCGTCACCGTCACATTGAAGCCGGATGGTGGGGGCACGATCCTGACGCTTCTGCACGAGAAGCTGTTCGACGATGCGGCCGTGCGCGGCCACACCCATGGCTGGACCGGAACCATGGAAAAGCTCGAGGCCTACTTCGCCTGAAGGCGGAGAGCGGCGCTGCTCTGTCCGGCAGCGCTTGAACGAGCCGCCGGCGTGGGCCGGCGGAAACACAGGAGAGGAGACGATGGAACACAGGATCGTATCCCGTGAAGAATGGCTTGCGGCCCGCAAGGCCCATCTCGCCCGTGAAAAGGAGTTCACCCGCCAGCGCGATGCGCTCTCGGCCGAGCGGCGCGCGCTGCCCTGGGTCAGGATCGACAAGGACTATGCCTTCGAGGGTTGGGATGGCGGGCTGACATTGGCCGATCTCTTCGCCGGCAGCAGCCAGTTGATCATCTATCACTTCATGTTCGGCCCGGGCGCCAGGGAAGGCTGCCCGAGCTGCTCCTTCCTCGCCGACCATTTCGACGGCGCCAACCGGCATCTGAAGCACCATGATGTCAGCCTGGTCGTGGTCTCGCGGGCGCCCTATGCCGAGTTCCAGGCCTTTCGGCATCGCATGGGCTGGGATTTTCCCTGGGTGTCCTCGGCCAACAGCGACTTCAACTACGACTTCCACGTCGCGCCGAGCCCGGAGGAGAGGGCGGCCGGCCGCTACGAGTACAATTACGAGATGCATGACGGGCAGGGCGGCGAGATGCCGGGCTTCAGCGTCTTCTATCGCAACGACGCGGGCGAGATCTTCCACACCTACTCGACCTATGCCCGCGGCGGCGACCTCCTGATCGGCGCCCATAACTTCCTCGATATGACTCCCAAGGGGCGCAACGAGGTCGGGATCATGGACTGGGTCCGCCATCACGACCGCTACCAGAGCAAGCCAAAGGGAGCGGCGAGTTTCCAGCCCGAATTGGCGGCGGGATCCTGCTGCGGCTGAGAGTGGATTCCTCGCATCGCGGTGCGGGGGGTATTGTTGATATCAACATTTTTTGGGCATGGCCGCTTGGGCGGCCGCAAGTGAGGAGAACGCAATGGCTTATGTCGATGGTTTCGTCGTCGCGGTTCCGGCCGCGAACAAGGACAGTTACCGCAAGCATGCGGCCGATGCGGCGCCGCTGTTCAAGGAATTCGGCGTCAAGCGCCACGTCGAGGCCTGGGGCGACGATGTCCCCGATGGCAAGGTTACGGACTTCAAGGGTGCGGTGAAAGCGACGCCTGACGAGGTCGTCGTCTTCTCCTGGTTCGAATATCCCGACCGGGCGACGCGTGATGCTGCCAATGAGAGGATCATGAGCGATCCGCGCATGAAGGAGATGATGGGGCTGCAGATGCCCTTCGACGGCAAGCGCATGATCTATGGCGGCTTCGCTTCGGTCCTCGACGAAGGCGAGGGCGGCCGGGCGGGCTATATCGACGGCATGCTTTCTGCGGTGCCGGATGGGCGCAAGGCGGATTTCCAGGCTTTCGCAGCCAAGGGCGCGGCGCTCTTCGAGGAGCATGGCGCGTTGCGCGTCGTCGATGCCTGGGGCGATGACGTGCCGGATGGCAAGCTCACCGACTTCAAGGGGGCGGTGAAAGCCGAGCCCGGCGAGACGGTGGTCTTCTCCTGGATCGAGTGGCCGTCGAAGGCGGTGCGCGACGCCGCCTGGGCCGGTTTGATGCAGGACCCGCGTATGAAGGCCATGTCCTTGCCCTTCGACGGCAAGCGCTCGGTTCATGCCGGCTTCGCGCCGCTGCTGGATATGTGAGGCGCCGTGACGCGGCCGTCATTCCGGGCTTGACCCGGACTCCATCGTGGCATGCTCCGCTCTTCGATGGACACCGGATTGGCGCCGCCAAAGCGGCTGGTCCGGAATGACGGTGTCGGATCCGGGCCGGGCCATCAGCCCGGCCCGGCGCCTGCTTCGCGAGATGGAGCGCTTAGATCGATTGGCTTGCGGCACTGAACAGGCGGGCCCGATCACCTTTCCAGTGGCGTTGAACACCATCACGCCGTCAAGGCGGCGATTTGCCCGGCGTCATGATTTCTCGCAGCGGTCATGCGGGGCGGCATCTTGTCCCGGTCGCGCAAATGGCCGAGAGATCGGGCTGCTTCACCGGATCGAATATCGATGCTTGCTGGCATTCCTCTTGGCGATCTCGCCTTCCTCGCCGTTTCCCTCGTGCTCGCCGGCGCGGCCACGGGCTTGCTGGCCGGCGTCTTCGGCGTCGGTGGCGGCGCGGTCATCGTGCCGGTGCTGTACGAGGTCTTCCGTGTCATCGGCGTGGCCGATGAGGTTCGGATGCCGCTGGCCGTCGGCACCTCGCTCGCCGTCATCATCCCGACTTCGATCCGCTCCTTCAACGCGCATCGCGCGAGGGGCCTTGTCGATCTCTCCATCCTGAAGATCTGGGCCGCTCCGGTGGTGATCGGCGTCATCGTCGGCAGCTATATCGCCCGCTATGCACCCGCTGATCTGTTCAAGATCGTCTTCGTCATCGTCGCAACGATCTCGGCCATCCGCTTGCTCTTCGCCKCCGACCGCTGGAAGTTCGGCGAGGACATGCCCGGAAAGCCGCTGATGATCGCCTATGGCGGCATCATCGGCGTGCTCTCGGCGCTGATGGGCATCGGCGGCGGCCAGCTTTCCAGCCTGTTCATGACCTTCTACGGCCGTCCGATCCATCAGGCGGTCGCGACCTCGTCGGGCCTCGGGGTGCTCATCTCGATCCCGGGTGCGCTGGGCTTCATCTATGCCGGCTGGCCGAAGATGGACATCCTGCCGCCGCTCTCGCTCGGCTATGTCTCGCTGATCGGCATGATCCTGTTCATCCCGACTTCGATCTGGACGGCGCCGATAGGCGCAAGCCTGGCTCACCGGCTCTCGAAGCGGCGGTTGGAAGTGGCCTTCGGCCTGTTCCTGCTCGTCGTCGCCGGCCGCTTCATCTGGTCGCTGCTGCACTGAGCGGGCGGGGCGCCTGATGAGCGAGACTGCGATCCGGCTGCTCCAGCCCGCCGATCATCCGGCGCTGGCGGCGCTGATGGTCGAGATGCAGGGCCACTACCGGGTGCCGTGTCCGCCGATCGCAGAAATTCTGGCAGGCCTCGCCGCCTTGCCGGCTGGCGTGGACATCCTGGTCGCGGTGAGGGGAGGGGCGGTGCTGGGCTTTGCTTCGGCCTGCAATCTCTATCCGGGGCCGGGGCTGAAATCCGGCTTCTTCCTGAAGGAGATCTACGTTGCCGATGCGGCGCGTGGCATGGGGCTCGGCCGCTCACTGATGACCGCGCTGTCGGAGCTCGCGCTGGAACGCGGCCACCTCCGCATCGATTGGACGGCGGATGCTGACGATGCGGCGCTGCTGCGCTTCTACGAGGGGCTCGGCGCCGTCGCATATCCGAAGAAGGTGTTCTATCGCCTGACAGGAGATGCGTTGGCTGACTTGGCGAAGGCCTAGCCGTCATTCTCGGGCGCAGCGCAGCTTCGGCCCGAGAATCTCATGACAAGATGGCGCTGGTTTCCGAGATGCTTGGGTCAAGCCCGAGCATGACGTGGCGGTTGCTGGGAAGCTCCTTGGGCCAACCGCTCCGATAACACGGCCATGATCGCCAGCCGCTCGGCCTCGCTCAGGCGGCCCCACTGCGCGATTTCGGCGAGCGTCCGCCCGCAGCCCTCGCAGAGCCTGTTCTGAGGGTCGATGATGCAGACCTTGATACAGGGCGTCGAGATGGCGCTTATCAACTCAACCGTCCAGTATAGGCGTTACCTGATGCGCTGCTTACCAGGCGACGCAGCGGCGCACGCCGCCGACGACACCATAGCGTCGGMACACCGCGCCGTGCGAGCGCGGAGCAACATAGCCGCGCCTGGCGACGACGGCGCCGTTCGGCCCGACGCATCCCGCCCGATAGACACCCTTGGCACAGACCACAGCGGAGGCGGTGGAGGGAAGAACGAGGCTGGACACGGCATAGGCGAACGCGACTGCAACCAGTCCGGCCGGGAGACTGAAAATAGCTTTGCGCATGGCAGCGTTACCTAACGTAAGCAGGTTGGAAGCGATCTGAGCCAGCGCCAAAGAAGCGTTCCCGTCAAGTCGCAACAGGCAACGGTGACCTTCCATCTCGAAACGCGATGCCGGTTCGGAACGGCGCGCGGCCGGCCGAGCGCTCAGATGCCCGGCCAGAGCATCAGGGCGATTCCGAGATAGATCGCGATCTCGGCCAGCTGCTGCGCCGCGCCGAGGATGTCGCCGGTCTGCCCGCCGATCAGCCGCCGCGCCAGCCGCGACAGAACGGCCGCCGCGCCATGCGCCAGCGCAAAGCCTAGAAGCAATCCCGCGACAGGCAGCTGCGCGGCCAGTGCGATCCCGGTCGCGAGGAAGAGGCTCAGGGCGAGTGCGATTCGCGCCGTGACGATCGTCGGCTGGCCGACAGCCGCCGCCGCGCCGCTGCTGCGTGCAGCCGGTTGCGTTGCGAGCAGGAACAGGGCCTCGGCGCGGGACCAGGGGGCGGCGACCAGCAGCACCGCCGCTGCGGCCCAGGCGCCGGAGCGGTCGAGGATCATCGCGATCAGGCTCGCCCGCAGCAGCAGCGACAGGCCGAGCGCCAGCGCGCCATAGGAGCCGATGCGGCTGTCCTTCATGATTTCGAGCCGACGTTCCGGCGTGTGCCCGCCGAACAACCCGTCGGCGGTGTCGGCGAGCCCGTCCTCATGGAAGGCGCCGGTGGCCAGCGCCAGCGCGGTGAGCGCGAGCGCGGCGACGACGAAACCGCTCAGGCCGGCCAGCCCGGCGCCCAGTGCGACGAGCGACGCCGGCAGCGCGATGACGAGCGCTGCGAAGGGCAGGGCGCGGGGCACGCTGCGGAAGTCGGGGATCGCGTGGCTGTCGGCCTCGCCCGGCAATGGCGGGACCGGCAGGCGCGACCAGAAGCGCAGGCAGATCGCCGTCGCGATCTTCCAGCCCGGCCAGTCCGGCGGGGTGGTCTCCGTCGTCGTGTCGGCCTCAGCCATGCCTGCCGCGCTGCTCTGCTCGATTGTCTTCCCGAGCTTGACCCTATAGCAGCAGCGCAGACCTCGCCGCCACGCCTGCGCGCGTCGGCGCAAGCCCCTTTGCTCGACGGAACAGCCATGGCCGCCTCCGGATTGCCCTTCGACGATATCCGCGAACTCATCGCCGCGATGCCCGGCCCCGATATGGCGGCCGCGAACGCAGTGCGTGCCCGCGATGCCAACCTCACGAAGCCGGCCGGCAGCCTCGGCCGCATGGAGGAGATCGCCGAGTGGCTCGCCGCCTGGCAGGGGAAGGCGCCGCCGCGCGTCGACCGCCCGCTGGTCTGCGTCTTTGCCGGCAACCACGGCGTGGTGGCGCAGGGCGTCTCGGCCTACCCGCAGACGGTGACGCGCCAGATGCTGGAGAATTTCGCTGCCGGCGGCGCCGCGATCAACCAGATCTGCGCGGCCTATGATCTCGGCTTCAAGGTCTTCGATCTCGCGTTGGACCTGCCGACCGGCGACTTCACTCAGACCGATGCGCTCGACGAACGCGCCTGCGTCGCCACCATGGCCTTCGGCATGGAAGCGCTCGTCGGCGGAACCGATCTGCTCTGCCTCGGTGAGATGGGCATCGGCAACACTACCTCGGCTGCGGCGATCTACGCTGCTCTCTATGGCGGCGACGCCGCGCACTGGTGCGGCCATGGCACCGGCATCGACGAAGCCGGCTTCAAGCGCAAGGTCGCGGCGGTGGAGGCGGGGCTTGCTTTGCATCGCGCCCATCTCAAGGATCCGCTCGAAGTGCTGCGCCGGCTCGGCGGGCGAGAGGTCGCGGCGATCTGCGGCGCGATCATCGCTGCGCGCTCGCAGCGTATCCCGGTGATCCTCGATGGCTATGTGGTGACCGCCGCCGCGGCGATCCTGCATGCGATCGAGCCATCCGCGATCGACCACTGCATCGCCGGTCATCTCTCGGCCGAGGGCGCCCATGCCGATGTGCTCGCCCGTCTCGGCAAGGTGCCGCTGCTGGCACTCGACATGCGGTTGGGGGAGGGTACTGGGGCTGCGCTCGCCGCCGGCCTCGTCAAGGCGGCGGCGGCGGTCCATTCCGGCATGGCGACCTTCGAGCAGGCGCAGGTCGCGCGGAAGGGGTAGGACCCCGCGCCGTGCTGGGGCTTGACCCGAGCATCTCGGAAACCAACGCCTTCTTGTCATGAGGTTCTCGGGTCGAAGCTGCGCTTCGACCCGAGAATGACGGCACGCCTAAACCGCGTAGTCCGTCTTCAGCCCGGCACGCTCGGCGTGGCGCTCCTGCGCCAGCTCGATCAGGCGGGTGATCAGCGCCGGGTAGGGCAGGCCTGAAGCCTCCATCATCTTCGGATACATGCTGATCGCGGTGAAGCCTGGCAGCGTGTTGATCTCGTTGAAGTAGAAGGCGCCGCTCTGGCGGTCGAGGAAGAAGTCGACCCGCGCCAGCCCGCTGCATTCCAGCGCGAGGAACGCGTCGATCGCGAGTTGCCGCACGCGGGCCATCTGGTCGGCATCGAGTTTCGCCGGCAGATCGACGGTGGCGCCGTCCTGATCGATGTACTTGGCCTCGTAGGAGTAGAACTCGTGCTGCGGGCCGGCATTGAGCTCGCTCGCGACGCTCGCCACCGGCGGATCGCCGTCGAGAACGGCGACTTCGATCTCGCGGGCATCGATGCCCTGTTCGATCAGCACCTTGGTGTCGTACAGGAAGGCGTCGGCGAGCGCGGCGCCGAGGTCCTCCCAGTGCTTGACCTTATGGACGCCGACGCTGGAGCCCATGTTGCAGGGCTTGACGAAGACCGGGAGCGTCATTGTCTCGTGCGCTGCCCTGGCCGATCCCTCGGGATCGCGACGGTAGTCGCGGCGCGACAGCGCGAGATAGGGCGCTACCGGCAAGCCGGCGAGCGCGGCGAGGCGCTTGGCGATGTCCTTGTGCATGCCGACGGCGGAAGCCAGCACGCCTGAACCGACATAGGCGGCGCCGGAGAGCTCCAGCAGACCCTGTACCGCGCCGTCCTCGCAGAGCGGGCCATGAATGACGGGAAACACCACATCGACCGGCTCGATGGCCGGTGCCGCGTTGTCGGCCGGCAGGATGGCGGTGCGCTCGCCCTGCGGTTCGAGCCGGATCGCCGGCGAACCCGCCGGGATCGGCAGGCTGTCGCCGTTCGTGCCCTCGATGAGGCGCAGGTCGTGGCATTGCCAGCGGCCCTGCTTGTCGATGCTGACGGGCACGGGTTCGAAACGGTCGCGGTCGAGATAGCGCAGGACGGAGGCCGCCGACTTCAGCGAGACCTCGTGCTCGCCCGATTTTCCGCCATAGAGCACGGCGACGCGCGTTTTCCGGTTCATGATGCGATGGTCCGAGAGGAGAGTGTGAGCGCCCCGAGCGAGGCGGTTATGGATGTTGCCGATCGATGGGGCGAGATTCGGGCGTTGCCGCCGCGGAGATGCAGTTCATGCCGCCCGCGATTTCGGCTCCGGCAGGGCGGCGAGCGTGTCCATCACGCGCTCGGCCGGCAGGGTGACCGTCACCTCCGTGCCGCCGCGCGGCTTCGACTTCAGGTTGAAGCCGCCGCCGTGCAGGTCGATCAGCCCCTTCACGATCGGCAGACCCAGCCCCGAGCCCTGCTCGGCGGTCTTGATGGCGAGCGAGCCACGCCCGAAGCTCTGCATCACGATCGGGATCTCGTTCTCCGGGATGCCGGGCCCGGTATCGGCGACCGAGACATATTGTCCGCCCGTCGCCGTCCAGCCGACCTTGATGGTGATCTCGCCACCCTGCGGCGTGAACTTGATCGCGTTTGACAGCACGTTGAGGACGACCTGCCGGATGGCCCGCTCATCGGCCCAGACCCGTGGCAGGTCGGGCTCGGCGAGCGAACTGATCGTCTGGCCCTTGGCCTTGGCACGCAGCGTCAGCATGTGCCGGCAGTCCTCCACGATCTCGACGAGTGACAGCGCCTCCTCATTCAGCTCGTATTTGCCGGCCTCGATGCGCGACAGGTCGAGGATCTCGTTGATCAGGTTGAGCAGATGCTGGCCCGAGCCGTGGATATCGGCCGAGTATTCCTTGTAGGCGGCATTGGCGTGCGCCCCGAAGATTTCGCTCTTCATCACCTCGGAGAAGCCGAGAATGGCGTTGAGGGGGGTCCGCAGCTCATGGCTCATCGTTGCGAGGAAGCGCGACTTGGCGAGATTGGCTTCTTCCGCCTTGCGGCGGGCTTCGTCGGAATTCGCGTTGGCGGTTTCGAGTTCGGCGATCAGCGCGTCCTTCTCGGCGCGGAAGCCGATCGAGTCGACCGAGCTGGCATAGAGCCGGTTGGCGAGGAAGATGAAGAAAAGCTGTGCCGAGGCCGCCATCAGCGCCATCGTCACGCTGTCCATGTCGCGGCGTTCCCAGAAGAACGCCATGATTCCGGCGATGACCGGCATCAGCCCGGCATAGACCGCCATCGGAATCGTGGCGGAGAGCATGACCGTGAGGGCGCTGACGATGAGCAGCGCCGTGGTGACGAAGACCTTCGCGCCGGGAGCCTCGACAGGCGCGAACAGCATGAGGAGCAGCGCCCAGGACAGGCCGTGTATGCCTTCCGCCAGGGTGAAGAGCCGCCGCCAGCGCTTCAGCCGGACCGTATCGGCGGGCTTGCGCAGATAGCGGCGCGACAGGGCGACGATGACGAGCGTGCTCGCGAGCACCGCGCCGCTCCACAGCGCGACATACATGGTCGGCAACCACAGGCAGGCGGCTGCGGCGATGCCGATGACCAGCACCAGCGTGCCGGCGGAGCCGGTAAGGCGGTATTGGGCGAAGACGCGCAGCAATTCGGAATCGAAGGCGCGCTCGAGCCCGGTCGAGGACGTCAGGCGCTCGCGCACGGATTTCACCTCCCGCGAAACGTGCTTTCGGCGCGCCACGACGGAAGGATCGGGCCCGCGCCCGCGCTGCACCTGTTCGGCCGTCACTTCCGCCATGGTCGGGAGCGTGTATCCTCGTTCCGCCGCGCGGCGTGCGCGGACGGCTCGCCATCATGGACACCAAATCGTTAAGCTCTTCCTGATGGCTCCCTTCGGATTTAGCTCTCGCTATGGACCTTTCGGCTGGCGCCGTGTTGGCCGCGTCACGGATTTCGTCGTGGCGCTCGGACTGCTGGGCTTCCTCGCGCTGGCTGGGGCGATCCTGCAGTACCGCCTCGGTCCGGCCCGGAGCCTCGTCGGGCCGGCGCAGGCGATCGATGGCGATTCGCTACGGCTCCTCGGCGAGGAGTTGAGGCTGGAGGGGATCGACGCTCCCGAATATCGCCAGAGTTGTACGGATAGAGCTGGCCGGCAGGTCGCCTGCGGACGCGAGGCGCGGCGTGCGCTGCAGGCCATACTGGCGGGCGGGATGGCGAGTTGCGAGATCGGCAAGATCGATCGCTACGGCCGTGGGCTTGCCCGATGCCGGATCGGCGAGGCGGACATCAATGCCCGCATGGTCCGCGATGGCCATGCGGTCTCCTACGGCGCCTACCGGGCCGAGGAGGAGGAGGCGCGGGCCGCCGGGCGCGGGCTTTGGGCGCTGCAGTTCGAGCGCCCTGAGGCCTGGCGCCGCGCCCATCCGCGCTGAACCCGCGCCATCCCGGCCGGATGCGGCATCGCTCGCCATGCTGGCGTCACGAAGCGGCAGCATGTGGTTGACCTTCCGGCGCGGGCCGTGATCCGGTGCGCCGGAGACGGAGAACATCTGATGAAGCTCTATGACGGTGGCCGGGCGCCGAATCCGCGACGGGTCCGCATCTTCTTCGCGGAGAAGGGCGTGTCGCTGCCGGAGCTGGTGCCGGTCGATATCGCGAAGAAGGAACATCGGAGCGAGGCCTTCACCAGGATCAACCCGGCGCAGCGTCTGCCGGTGCTCGAACTCGACGACGGCACCGCGCTCGCCGAGACCGTCGCGATCTGCCGCTACATCGAGGCCCTGCACCCGCAGCCGGCACTGTTCGGCCGGGATGCGAAGGAGCAGGCCATGATCGAGATGTGGAACCGGCGCGTCGAGCTCGGTCTGTTCGCCAGCGTCGCCGCCGTCTTCCGCCACAGCCATCCATCGATGGCGGCGCTCGAGGAGCAGGTCCCGGAATGGGCGGAGGCCAACCGCGACCAGATGGACGACCATCTCTGGCTGCTGGAACTGCAACTGGCCGGCAGCGCCTATATCTGCGGTGATGCGATGACCGTGGCCGATATCACCGCCGGTATCGCCATCGACTTCATGAAGCCGTCGCGCATTCCGCTATCCGAGGATTTCGTCCATATCCGCCGCTGGCATGGCGAGCTCTCGTCGCGCCCGAGCTGGAAGGCGTGATGCTTCGGTTTTTTCCGTTCCTGCTTGCTCTGCTGGTCCCGGTGGCTGCTGCGCAGGCGGCCGAACGCCTGAGCGGGGAGGCGATCGAGCGCGCCTTCCGGGGCAACACGGTGTCCGGGCGCTACACCAATGGCGGCTTCTTCACCGAGTATCACGACCCGGACGGGCGAGCGCTCGGGCACAATGGCTGGCAGCCCAACACCGATGCCTGCTGGATCACCAAGCCGGACCGCATCTGCTACTATTACGGCCCGCCGAGCGACCGCACGGTGCATTGCTTCACCGTCGAGATGAGCGGCGACCTTTATGTGCTGCGCAATACCGGCAACGGGATCGTCAATGCGCTGGCCAAGGTGGAGCTCGGCAATCCGCGTAATCACACCGATAACGGTACCCCCTGGTATTGCGACGGCCTGATCTCGCGCGCGCCGATGCCGCCGATGAGCCGGAAGCTGGCGCAACGCTGATGCCGCACTGTGCAGGCATCGCGGCTGTCGTCCTCGGGCTTCTTGCCACGGCCGAAGCCGGCGCGGCCGAGCGGCTGAATGGCGAGCAGATCCGGCGCCTCTTCGAAGGCAACACCGTCTCCGGGGTCTATACCGGCAGCAACCTGCCGTTCAGCGAGTATCATCACCCCGATGGGCGTGCGAGCGGTCACAATCGCGGCGTGCAAAACAAGGATGCCTGCTGGACTACGACGGAGGATGCCGTCTGCTACTACTATGGCCCGCAGGAGACGCGTCGGACCTACTGCTTCACCATCGAGGTCAGCGGCGATCTCTATGTCATCCGCAACCGCCCGAGCGGGCGCATCAACGGTCTTGCCCGGATCGAGAAGGGCGACCCGCACGACTATGCAGGGAAGCAGCCCGCTTGGGTCTGTGACGGACTGATCTCGCAGGCTCCCGGACCTTCCAGGCTGGCGAACCGATGAGCGAGGCGGAAACGCTCGACGAGGTGCTGGCGGAACTGCGCAGCTGCCGTATCTGCCGGGATGCACCGCTCTATCCGCCGCCGCTGCCGCACCAGCCGCGACCGGTGATCCAGGCCGCAGCGACGGCGCGGCTCTGCATCGCCGGGCAGGCGCCGGGCACGCGCGTCCATGCCAGCGGCCGCCCGTTCACCGATCCTTCCGGCGTGCGGCTGCGGAGCTGGCTCGGCATCGACGAGGCGGTCTTCTATGATGCCGCGAAGGTCGCGATCGTGCCGATGGGCCATTGCTTCCCGGGGCTCGACGCGAAGGGCGGGGATAAGCCGCCGCGCCGGGAATGCGCGCCGACCTGGCGCGGACGCGTCTTTGCGGCGCTGCCGCGCATCGAGCTCGTGCTTGCGATCGGGCGCTATGCCCAGGGCTGGCATCTCGGCGCCAGGGAGGCCGCCAATCTCTCGGCGACGGTTGCGAACTGGCGCGAGATCCTGGCCAGGCCGGTCCATCCGCGCGTGTTGCCCTTGCCGCACCCGTCCTGGCGCAACAATGCCTGGCTCAAGCGCAATCCCTGGTTCGAGGGAGAGCTGGTTCCGGTGCTTCAGGCGGAGGTCGCGCGGCTGTTGAAGCCGCCGGACTAGCTCAGTAGCGGAACGGCCCGGAATCCAGCCCGCGATCGACCCCGCCGCGAACGCTGAGGACCGAACGAACCGGCCCGATTGCGCTCTGCCCGCGGCTTTCGAGATAGACCATCCCGTCGGCGCGGCTACCGTAGCCGTTGCGCGAGCTCTTCCCGAATTCGGCGCGGACCGAGCCGCCGGCCCGGACGCAGAGCGAGGAGCCTTCGAGCTTGATGAAGCCGGCGCCATACTCCGGGCACGGGCGGGCGCCCTTGCCCGCGGCGGGGGCCGACTTGCTGAAGGATTCGCGAGGAGCGGCGCGCCCTGGCAAGGGCTCGCCGATCGACTGCGCTGCGGTTGCCGTCGCGAGGCAGGACAGGAGCAGGGCGAGTGCGGTGCGGGGCATGGCGATTTCCGAACTATGGTGCCTGCTAACCCTGAAGCAAGGCGCGGTCGTGGCATCCGACATCTTGATAGCATGGGGCGCATCGCCGGGGGAGTGGCGCAGCGCCCATGAAAAATCCCGGCTTGCGCCGGGGTAAGTATCGCTTACGCGAGACGCTCCGTTGGGTCAGAGCAGATTCGAAACGCGCGAGCGGATCAGGAAGTTTTCGTAGGCATATTCTGCGATCTGGAACCAGAGATATTCGCCGCAGCGGAAGGCCGCCATCGATTCGTAGATCGTCTTGAAGTCCGGGTTCTTGGCGCTGGTTTCGGCATAGACTTCCTTCGACGCCTTCAGGCAGGCTTCGAGGATCTCCTGCGAAAACGGGCGCAGCTGCTCGCCGGCGGCGACAAGGCGCTTGAGAGCGGCCGGATTGCGGGCGTCATACTTCGCCTGCATGTCAGTATTCGCCTGCGCGGCCGCCGTCGTGAGCAGTGACCTGTAGACCTTCGGCAGTTCGTTCCACTTCGCCGTGTTGATGAAGAAGTGGAGCGCGGCGCCCCCCTCCCATCAGCCGGGATAGTCGCAATACGGCGCGACCTTGTTGAAGCTGAGAGACCAGTCAAGAAAAAAGGCCCGGCAGGATGCCGGGCCTTGAAACAATCGCGTCTGGCCTTCGCCGGTCAGCGCGCGCGCGTGCGGACCTGGAAGACGTCGAAGCTGAGCTCCGCCACCTGCCACCAGAGATACTGGTCTGAACGGAACGCGGCCATCGTTTCGATCGCCTTCTTGAAGTCCGGGTTCTTCGCCGAAATTTCGGCGTAGAGCTCGTTCGAGGCCTTGAGGCTCGCTTCCAGCACGTCCTGCGGGAAGGGGCGCAGCTGCGTGCCTGCCGCCACCAGGCGCTTCAGCGCCGGCGGGTTCACGACGTCATAGCGCGCCGCCATCTGCGTGTTGGCATAGGTGCAGGCGGCGGTCAGCGCGGCCTGATAGGTCTTCGGCAGGGAGTTCCACTTCTCCAGGTTCACGAAGGCGTGGACGGTCGGTCCGCCCTCCCAGAAGCCCGGATAGTAGTAGTAGGGCGCGACCTTGGCGAAGCCGAGCTTCTCGTCGTCATAGGGGCCGACCCACTCCGCGCCGTCGATGGTGCCCTTTTCGAGCGCCGGGTAGATGTCACCGCCGCCGAGCTGCTGCGGCACGACGCCGAGCTTCTGCAGCACGGAGCCGGCGATGCCGCCGATGCGCATCTTGAGGCCCTGGAGATCGGCGGTCGACTTGATCTCCTTGCGGAACCAGCCGCCCATCTGCGCGCCGGTGTTGCCGCAGGGAAGGCCGTAGGCATTGAACTTCTTGTAGAATTCGTTGAACAGCTCGTTGCCGCCGTGCTGGAACAGCCAGGCGTTCTGCATGCGGGCGTTGAGGCCGAACGGGACCGAGGCGGGGACCGCGAAGGTCGGGTCCTTGCCGACATAGTAATACGAGACGGTGTGGCACATCTCGACGGTGTTGTTGGTGACGGCGTCGAGAGCCTGCAGGGCCGGGACGATTTCGCCGGCGGCGAAGACCTGGATCTGGAACTTGCCGTCGGTCAGCTCGGAGACCATCTTGGCCATGATCTCGGCGCCGGCATAGATCGTGTCGAGCGACTTCGGGAAGCTCGAGGCCAGACGCCACTTCACCTCGGGATTGGACTGCGCGACTGCCGGCATAGCAACGGCGGTGGCCGCGGCGCCAGCCGCCGCGGTCTGGATAAACTGACGACGCTTCATCTAGCGATTCTCCTCGGACATCTGGGGGTGCGAGCGTTTCGAAATCGGTTCTGTCGCTCGGCGTTCGAAAACGCGTTGTAGCGAATGGATTTTCGAAGTGCGAGGGATTTCATCGACGATTATTGCGACTTTCGGCTAGTTCCGAGGCATGTCTTGGCTCGCTCCTGCGGCGATGCTTAAAGCGGTCATGATCGAGACCGAAAACCTGCGCCTGCGCCGCCCGGAGATCGACGACCTCGACGCGATCCACGCCATGCGCAGCAACCCGGATGTCGTTCGCTACCTGGGCGGCCGGATGCTCAGCCGGGAGGAGGCCTGGCATCGGCTGACCCGCATCGCCGGCCATTGGGCTCTGCGCGGATACGGCATGTTCGTGGCGGTCGAGAAGCGCAGCGGCGCCTTTGTCGGCGAGATCGGTCTGTTCGACGGCTGCCGGGGGCTGTCTCCGGATTTCGACAATGCTCCGGAGGCCGGGTGGATTCTTGCCGCGCCGGCGCATGGCAAGGGCTATGCGACCGAGGCGGCGGCTGCTGCTCACTATTGGTTTGCCGCAACCCATGGCTCACGGCGCAGCGTCTGCATCATCGCGCCCGAGAACCTCGCCTCCCTACGCGTGGCACAAAAGCTCGGCTACAAGGGCTTCGGACAGGTCGAATATCAGGACCACCCGGTGCTGATGCTCGAACGCATTCCGGGCTGAGGAACGTCCGCAAGGAGACAGGCATGGATCAGGACAAGCTCGACCGGTTGCGGCAGCGCTATGCCGGCGCCAGCGGCGGCGACATTCACGATCCGCGATTCGCCAAGGTCGCGGCCGGCCAGTTCACCGGCGATCGGCGCAAATGGCCTTTCGCGGACGTCGCGACCTTCGTCGGTGCGCCATACCGCCCGGATGCGCTGGCCAAGCCCGATCTCGGCGGGCTCGACGTCGCGATCATCGGCGTGCCGATGGATCTGGGCGTGACCAACCGGGCCGGCGCCCGTCTCGGCCCGCGCGCCGTCCGCGCCATCGAGCGGATGGGGCCCATGGATCACGTGCTCGGCACGGCGCCCTTCACCATGATCAAGGCTGCCGATATCGGAGACGTGCCGTTCCGCTCGCGCTACTCGCTCGAAAGCTGCCACGAGGATATCGAGGCGACCTTTAGCAGCATCGTCGAGGCTGGTGTCTCGCCGCTCGCGGTTGGCGGCGATCACTCCATGACCTATTCGATCCTCAAGGCCGTCGGCGCAAAGCGCCCGGTCGGCATGGTGCATATCGACGCCCATTGCGACACCTCCGGCCCCTATGAGGGCTCGAAGTTCCATCATGGCGGACCGTTCCGCCAGGCCGTGCTCGACGGCGTGCTCGATCCCGAGCGCGTCATCCAGATCGGTATCCGCGGTGGTGCGGAATACCTGTGGGAGTTCTCCTACGAGTCCGGCATGACCGTGATCCACGCGAATGAGGTCGACGATCTCGGCCTTGATGCGGTTATCGCCAAGGCGCTGGCCGTGATCGGTGAAGGGCCGACCTACGTCTCCTTCGATGTCGATTCGCTCGACCCGGGTTTTGCGCCTGGAACCGGCACGCCGGAAGTCGGTGGCTTGACGCCGCGCGAGGCGCTGGCGATTTTGCGCGCGCTCAAGGGGCGCGACATCGTGGCGGCTGATGTCGTCGAGGTCGCGCCGCAATACGATGCGACCAGCAACACGGCGCAATGCGCGGCGCAGGTCCTCTTCACCGAGCTCTGCCTTCTGGCGGAGGCTCGCGCCGCAGGAAAAGGAAGACCATGACGAGGTTCGGTTCGATCGCACGGCTCGCCGCTCTGGGCGGGGCCTGCCTCTTGGGGTTCGCTGCTCGCGCCGAGGTGCCGCAGAACGGATCGGCCTATATGGACGCCGCCTTCGCCTCGGTGGAGACGATGATCAAGGCTTCGGAGGGCAGGCCGACCCTGCCGCGCCTGGCAGATCCCGTCGAAGGCAAGGTGCTGGCTGATGTCTGGGACGAGCCCGCCATTCTCGGGAAAAAGCCCTATACGGGGGCGGACATTCCGGCGCTGCTCAACATCGTCCAGAAGCAGACCCGGATCCTGCAGGCCTACACCCTGTTCTCGCCCGATCGGAAGCCGCCGGACACGGCCAGGAACGTCGTCGATTTCCAGGATGAGCTGACGCGGACCCATGCCTTCCTGCTGAAGGCCGTTGCCGCATCGCTCCAGGCGATCAACAATTTCGGCGCGCATCTGCAGGCCGACGAGAAGACCGAGGCTCGCTTTCAGGGCATCCGGCAGATGCGCCTCGGCCTGCAACAGATCGTGGCCGGAGCGTCGCTGGCGTTGCGCAATCCGGCGCTGAAGCCTGAGAATCAGCTTCTGATCGCGCGCAGCCTTTCCGAAAACGCGGCCGATATCGCCGCAGGCGTGGCGCCTGCGGATCGGCAGGCGATGATCGCGGCCCTGCAGGCGGCTCAGCCGGTTCTGAAGCCGGATGCGAAGAAGGCGGTCGGCGAATTCATCCAGACCGTTTCGGCGGCGCCCTGCGACGGGCTCTGCCGGCTCAACTGAGGTGATCGGCCGGTATCCCGGCCGTTCATCGGTGTCGTCAGCGCCGCGCCGCCAGCCAGATCACATGCCGCGCCCCGCCGCCCGTCCGGCGGGCGCGCGCCGTGATCTCCTCGGTAACGAAACCCGCGCTGCGCAGGCGCCGGGTGAAGCCGTGGTCCGGCCCCGATGACCAGACCGCCAGGATGCCGCCCGGCCGCAGCGCCTCCTTGGCGGCCTGCAGCCCTCCTGCAGCATAGAGCCGGTCATTGCCGGCGACTGTCAGCCCTTCCGGCCCATTGTCGACATCGAGCAGGATCGCGTCGTAGCGGCCCCTGGCGTTGGCGATGACGCCGGCCACGTCGGCAACGGTCAGCTGTGCGCGCGGATCGTCCAGGCAGCCGGCGAAGACCGCCGCCATCGGCCCGCGCGCCCAGTCGACGACGGCGGGGATCAGTTCGGCCACCTCGACCTCCGCATCCGGCGGCAGATGGGCGAGGGCGGCCCGCAATGTGAAGCCCATCCCAAGCCCGCCGATCAGCATTTTGATCCGGGAGCGCTCAGCCAGCCGCTCGCAGACCAGCTTGGCCAGCGCTTCTTCCGAGCCGTTGAGACGGCTGTTCATCAGCTCGTTGCTGCCCAGCATGATCGAGAATTCGCTGCCTCGCTGCTTCAGGCGCAGGTCTCCGCTGCCGTCGGGCAGGGGGGCGCTGTCGAGGACTGTCCAGGGAATCACGTTGCTCTCACCATTGTTGGAAGCGGTCTTATAGCCGCATCCCAGCGAATCATGCGGTGCGGATCGATATGTCCGTGACGCATGAGATATCGTCGTTTCTGCTGGTGTCTTGGCGTCCTGGGAATGGCTATTTCATGCTGCGGCGCAGCATTGTGCCGCCATCCCTTCGAAAGCCGACCATGAGCCTCGCCGCGCACGATCGCAGCCTGAACGCAGGCACGTCCGCCTTTCGCACGACCTCGGTCGGGCTGGTGCTGTTCGCGCTCGCCATGGGCGGTTTCGCGATCGGCACCACCGAATTCGCGGCGATGAGCCTGCTGCCCTATTTCTCGGCCGGCCTCGGCATTGACGAGCCCACCGCAGGGCACGTCATCAGCATCTATGCGCTCGGAGTCGTGGTCGGCGCGCCGCTGATCGCCGTGCTGGCCGCGCGGGTGCCGCGCCGCACGCTGCTGATTGGGCTGATGACCGTCTTCGCCATCGGCAACGGCCTGAGCGCGCTGGCGCCGAATTATTACTGGATGTTGGCCTTCCGCTTCCTGAGTGGCCTGCCGCACGGCGCCTATTTCGGCGTCGCGGCATTGGTCGCCGCCTCGCTCTCGCAGCCGAACCGCCGGGCGCAATCGGTGGCGCGGGTCATGCTTGGCCTGACGATCGCGACGATTCTCGGCGTTCCCGCCGCGAGCTGGATGGGGCAGGTGCTGGGCTGGCGCTCGGGCTTTGCCATCGTCGCAGGGCTGGCCCTGCTGACGGTCCTGCTGATCGCCCTCTACGCGCCGCGCGACAAGGTTCAGCCGGGCGCGAGCCCGCTGCGGGAGCTCGGAGCGCTGAAGCGCCGGCAGGTCTGGCTGACTCTCGCCACCGGCGCGATCGGCTTCGGCGGCCTCTTCGCGGTCTACGCCTATTTGGCCTCGACCCTGATGGCCGTGACCGGTGCTTCGCCCGCACTGGTGCCGGTCGTGCTCGCCGTTTTCGGGCTCGGGCTGACGTTCGGCACTCTCTTCGCCGGTTGGGCGGCGGACCGGGCGCTGGTTCCGGCAACTGCGGGACTTCTGCTGTGGAGTGCCTTCTGGCTCGCGGCTTTCCCCTTCGCTGCCGGTAACATCTGGGCGGTGTCGCTGGTCGTCTTCATGGTCGGCAGCGGCGGCGGTCTCGGCGCCATGCTGCAGACTCGCCTGATGGACGTTGCGGAGGATGCGCAGACGCTGGCCGCCGCGCTCAATCACAGCGCCTTCAACACCGCCAACGCGCTCGGCCCCTGGCTCGGCGGCATGGCGATCGCTGCCGGCTACGGCTGGACCTCGACCGGCTGGGTCGGTGCTGCGCTGGCTCTGGGCGGCCTCGCGATCTGGATCGTCGCGGTCATCGACGCCCGCCGCTAGGCGCGCGGCCCGGGCGGAGTTCCCGCGCCGGCCCGCCTTCGTCTTTGGCAGCATTGACGCCGTTGCCGGTGCTTTGCGCGTGGGCGGCTGCGAAAAGCTGCGTCGATCCCTCTTGCGGGTGGCACGAAACTGCGCCCAATCTGTCGCAACGGAGCCGGACCGGGGACAAGGGTAAATCCGGCGGTTCCGAAACTGCGGGAGGTTCCATGCAAGGTTTCGTTCGTTTCGTCGCCGCTGCGGCGCTGACGCTGGCTGGTGCGACAGGCGCTCTCGCCCAGGCCAAGGAGTGGAAGGAGATTCGGATCGGCACGGAAGGTGCCTATCCGCCCTACAACAACCTCAACGCCAAGAAGGAGCTCGAAGGCTTCGAGATCGATTACGGCAATCTGCTCTGCGAGAAGATGAAGGTGAAATGCACCTGGGTGGTGCAGGATTGGGACGGCATCATCCCGGCGCTGCTCGCCAACAAATACGACGTCATCTTCGCCGGCATGAACGCGACCGACGAGCGCAAGAAGCGGGTCGATTTCACCGCGGTCTACAGCAAGACGCCGATCTGGGCGATCGGGCCGAAGAGCACCAAGTCGGACGACATCTCGCCGGCGGCACTCAAGGGCAAGTCGGTCGGCACGCAGGGCTCGACCATCCACGCCAACTATCTCGAGAAGTTCTACAAGGATTCCGACATCCGCCTCTACCCGACGCAGGAAGAGGCCAATCTCGATCTGATCAACGGCCGCCTCGACTACATCGTCGCGGACGCGCTCGCGCTTTCCGATTTCCTGCGCGGCAAGGGCAAGGATTGCTGTCGCAAGATCGCCGAGGTGAAGCGCGACGATGCCATCCATGGCCCCGGCGTCGGCGGCGCAGTGCGCAAGTCGGACCCCGAGCTGAAGGAGAAGATCAGCAAGGCCATCGCCGAGACGATGGCCGACGGCTCGCACAAGAAGCTCGAGGACAAGTGGTTCAAGTACGACTGAGCCGGCCGTCCTGAACCGTTTCCGCCGGCCCGGCCGGGCCGGCGGGCATAAGCTTCTCCTGCTCCGGCATCTCCATGCTCGATAAATTCGCGCTGCTCGGCTTCGGCCCCGAAGGCTGGGGCTGGGCCCTGCTGCAGGGCGCCGCCGTCACGATCTCCATCGCGCTGGCAACGCTGCCTTTCGGACTTGCGCTGGGGCTCATCGTCGCGCTCGGCAAGCGCTCCGACAATGCGCTGTGGCGTGGTCTCGCCACGCTCTACACCACGATCTTCCGTGGCGTGCCCGAGTTGCTCACGCTCTACATCATCTATTTCGGCATCCAGATCCTGCTTCAGCAGCTCTGGCAGAGCCTCGGCCTGCCGGGTTCCTTCAGCATGCCGCCCTTCGTTGCGGGCATGGTCGCGCTCGGCGTCGTGCTCTCGGCTTTCTCCAGCGAGGTCTGGGTCGGCGCGCTGAACTCGATCCAGAAGGGCCAGCGCGAGGCGGCTGCGGCGCTCGGCCTTAGCAAGGCCCAGGCCTTCCGCCTCGTCGTGCTGCCGCAGCTCGTTCGGGTGGCGCTGCCCGGTCTCGGCAACAACTGGATGGTGCTGCTCAAGGAGACCTCGCTGGTCTCGGTCATCACCCTGCCGGACATCATGTTCATCACGACCCGCGCCAATGTCGTCACCAAGGAACCCTTCCTGTTCTTCGGCGCGGCGATGATGATCTACCTGATCTTCTCGCTCGTCTCCGCACGGACGATCGACGGGCTGGAACGGCGCGCCAATCGCGGCTTCGCCGCCTTCGGAGGCGCGACGCGATGAACTGGTGCGAATATCCCGGCTGGTTCTTCGGCAGCGAGGTCCTGCAGAACTACGGCTGCCGGATGGCGTCGGGCCTGTGGATCACCGTCGAGCTTGTCTTCTTCTCGGTGCTGCTCGGCTTCGTGATGGCGTTCGGGCTCGCCGTCGCAAGGCTTTACGGCACGCGTTGGGTAGCCCGGCTGGTCAGCGGTTACACCACCTTCTTCCGTGGTACGCCGCTGCTCTGCCAGCTCTTCCTCGTCTATTACGGCCTCGGCCAGTTTCGTCTGTTCTGGCAGGATATCGGGCTGTGGTGGTTCTTCCGCGACCCGTTCTACTGTGCGCTCCTCACCTTCACGATCAACACGGCGGCCTATCAGGCCGAGATCCTGCGCGGTGCCATCCAGTCGATCCCGCCCGGGCAGTTCGAGGGCGCGCTGTCGCTCGGCTTGCATCGCTGGGCGACACTGCGGCTCGTCGTGATGCCGCAGGCGATGATTCTCGCGCTGCGCCCGCTCGGCAACGAGCTGATCGTGATGATCAAGGCCAGCGCCATCGCCTCGCTGGTGACGCTGTTCGACCTGATGGGCGCGACGCGGCTCGCCTTCGCCCGCTCCTTCGACCTCTCGATCTATCTCTATGCGGCGCTGATCTATCTGGTGCTGGTCGAGATCATCCGGCGCGTCTGGGACCGGGTGGAGCTCAGACTCAGCCGGCATCTGGCTCTGCGCTGAGCCGGGTGTAGCCGACTCAGCCGGGCAGGGTGAGGACGACGGCGCCGCGCGGGGTCGCGACCACGGTATGCTCGTACTGGACGGTGGGCGCGCGAGGCTCGCTGTAGAGTGTCCAGCGATCGCCATCTTCTTGTTCCGCCCAGTCCGCACCCAGCGACAGGAACGGCTCGACGGTGAAGACGAGCCCGTTTGTCATGGTCCGGCGTTCCCGGCGGTCGGGCCAGGTCGCGATCTCGGTCGGCTCCTCATGGAGCGAGCGGCCGACGCCGTGGCTCGCCAGGTTGCGCACGAGCGTATAGCTGTTCTTGTCCGCGAAGCGCCCCACGGCCTGGCCGATGCCGGCGAGAGGCTTGCCGGCGCCGACCTGCCCGATGCCGGCCCAGAGTGCGCGCCGGCCGTCGCGGCACAGTCGCTCCAGCTTGGGCTTGACCGGCGGCACAGCGAAGGAAGCGCCGGTATCGGCGAAGAAGCCGTCCTTCTCCGCTGAGACGTCGATATTGACGAGGTCGCCCCCGAGAATGCGCCGTTCGCCTGGAATGCCGTGGGCGATCTCCTCGTTGACGCTGATGCAGGTCGCGCCGGGGAAGTCGTAGGCCAGTTCGGGGGCCGGGCGTGCGCCGTGCCGCTCGAGGAAATCGCGCCCGATGGCATCGAGCTCCGCCGTGGTCATGCCGGGCTCGAGCGCCTTGCCCATGGCGGCGAGCGCGCGGGCCACGATCCCGCCGATCTCCTTGAGCGCCTGCAGTTCGTCGTCGTTCGATATGGTCATGGACCCGAGCTAAGCTGCCGGCGTCCCGGCTGCAACGGAAAATGCCGCATGGGCCGCTGGCGCGCATCCTCCTTCCCGGCTCGGCAACGGCGCGCTAAAGCGTGTCAGTCTTCAAAAAGGAGCGGGAGCTGCTCATGGCCAAAGTCGCGTTCATCGGTCTCGGCGTGATGGGATATCCCATGGCGGGCCATCTCAAGGCCAAGGGCCATGACGTCACCGTCTACAACCGCAATCCGACGAAGGCTCAAGGATGGGTCGCCCAGCATGGCGGCGTCTCGGCGGCGACGCCGGCCGATGCGGCGAAAGGCCAGGAAATCGTCTTCGCCTGTGTCGGCAATGACGACGATCTGCGTTCGGTGACGACAGGCGAAAACGGCGCCTTCGCCGGGATGGAGAAGGGTGCGATCTTCGTCGATCACACCACGGCTTCCGCCAATGTCGCGCGCGAACTCGACGAGGCGGCCAAGCAAGGCGGCTTCGGCTTCGTCGACGCGCCCGTCTCCGGCGGACAGGCTGGCGCCGAGAACGGCGTGCTGACCGTGATGTGCGGTGGCGACCCGGAGGTCTATGCCCGCGCCGAGCCGGTCATCGCCAGCTTCGCCCGGATGTGCCGTCTGATGGGCCCGGCCGGCTCCGGCCAACTCACCAAGATGGTCAACCAGATCTGCATCGCTGGCCTCGTCCAGGGCCTGTCGGAGGGCGTGCATTTCGCCAAGCGCGCCGGGCTCGATGTCGAGACCATGCTGGAGGTGATCTCCAAGGGGGCCGCCGGCTCCTGGCAGATGGAGAACCGCGGCAAGACGATGAACCAGAACAAGTTCGACTTCGGCTTCGCCGTGGACTGGATGCGCAAGGACCTCGGTATCGTCCTCGACGAGGCCCGCCGCAATGGTGCGCAGCTGCCGGTTACCGCGCTCGTCGACCAGTTCTATGCCGAGGTGCAGAAAATGGGCGGCAATCGCTGGGATACCTCCAGCCTGATCGCCCGCCTGGAGCCGTAAAGCGGCGCTGCCCAACGAAATCCTGAGACGGGCCCTCGTGGCCCGTCGACCGTCAGGCGGGTCCTCTCGAAGGATTGGAGCGGCGGTCCAGCTTCAGCCTGGAATCCGGCCGCACGCGCTGCCTGTGCATGGTGTAGAGCCCGCTGCCGACAATCAGCCCGATGCCGAGAAAGGCGAAGAGATCGGGCACGTCGCCCCAGACGAGATAGCCCAGCAGTGTCGCGAAGACGATGATGGCGTAGCGGTACTGCGAGATGACGCCGACATCGGTGCGGCGGAACGCGCTGATGATGAAGAAGGTGCCGACCGTGACCAACACGGCAGCCAGGGCGACATAGACCGTCTCGAGCCGCCAGACCGGTAGCCATTGCTCGGTCAGGCCGTAACCGAGCGCGACGGTGCCGACGAGGACCGTCGTCGTGAGCGAAACGACTGTCGAGGGCACGTCGTCGCCGATGGTACGGGTCGCGAGATCGCGGCAGGCAACAAGCAGGGTGCTAAGCAGGGCGACGAGCGCTGCGGAATTGAAGGAAGCGGCGCCCGGCTTCACCACGAAGAGCACGCCGATGAAGCCGACGGTCAGCGCCAGCGTCCGTCGCCAGCCGACGCGTTCCATGCCGAATACGACCGCAAGCGCCACGATGAGCAGGGGCGAGGCCATGTTGATCGCGGTGATGTTGGCGAGCGGCAGCAGCCCGAGCGACCAGCCGAAAGTCAGCGCGCTGAAGGCCTCCAGAACCCCGCGCAGCAGCACGCGCGGCCGGAAGGCCATTGCGAGGCGGTCGCTCTCGCGGGCGAGGAAAACAAGCCCGAAACCGACGACGATCGCGAAAGCCGTCCTCAGCGCGATGGCTTGGCCGGCCGGGTAGGTTTCGCGCGCCAGCTTCATCAGCGTGTCGTTGACGACGAAGAGCGACATGGCCGCGAGCATGAAGATGATGCCGCGGCGATTTTCGGCTGCGCTGGCCAAAGGGGTATCCTGCTGGAAAGGCTCAGGCCGCGAAGCGGGAAAGCGAGAAGGGAGCGAGGTCGAAGGGTGAATGGCCGGTGGTCGACAGATCGGCGAGGATTTCGCCGATCGCGCTGGCGAATTTGAAGCCATGCCCCGAGCAGGCCGAAGCGAAGAGGGCCTGCGGCACCCCCGGCACCGTGTCGATGATGAAGTCCTCGTCCGGTGAGACGGTGTAGACGCAGCCTTTGACCGTCAAAGGCTCGCCCGCAGCATCGGGAAGATAGCGCGTGAGGCACTCCCGAATGAGCCTGACCTGATTCTCGCTCGGTGTCCGGTCCGGCTCGCGCGGATCCATCGGCTCGCGCCCGAAATGCGGGCCGCCCAGCTTGAAGCCGGGGTGCTCGTAAAGCGGGAAGCCGTAGAAACTGCCTTCCTCGACGGTGAGGATGAAGACGGGGAAGGCGCCTTCGCGGAAAAGCTCCGGCCGGCGCGTGGTGAACCAGCCGATCGCCTGCTTCACCGTGTTGACCCGCTGCGACAAGGCCGGCACCGCGTCGGCGATCCAGCCGCCCGAGGTGATTACGAGGCGGCCGGCGGAATAGGTCCCGCGCTCGGTACGCACGATCACGCCGCCCTGTGCGGTCGGCGTCCAGTCCAGGAGGGGCTCGTTGGTGCGGATGTCGGCGCCGTGCGACTGCGCCAGGCCGACATGGGCGTAGATCGCCTTCTCCGAGGCGACGAAGCCCCCATCCGGCTGCCACAGGCCGATATGCCCCGCCGGCAGCTGGAAGCCGGGAAAGCGACGCATCACCTCGGCGCCCTCCAGCACCTCATGGGCCAGCCCGTGGTCGAGGCAGGATTGCAGCGAGGACTCGACCGGTCCGCCGCCCTTCGGCGCGAGGTCGAGCGAGCCGGTGACATGGAGCAGCTTGAGCCCTGCCTGCCGGCCGGTCTCGGCCCACAGCTCATGCGCCCTGCGCACGATCGGGACGTAGTGCGAGCCCTCGAAATAGGCGAGCCGGATGATCCGGCTCAGGCCATGGGAGGAGCCCATGGCGTGGCCGAGGTCGAAACGCTCGAGCCCCAGAACCTTCAGGCCGCGCTGGGCGAGGTGCCAGCACGCCGCCGACCCCATGGCGCCGACCCCGGCGACAATGACGTCATAGCTGTGCTGGCTCATGGCTCGTGCCCGTCAGACGTGGAAGGCCAAGCCATACAGGCCCCCGGGATGACGGTCCAATGCTTCTGCGGCACACGAGCCGTGCAGGCGCCGAGGAAGCTTTTTGTTAACGCTCGCCACCCATAACCGGATGCAGGGCTGACCTTAGGTGAGACTGGGCTGGGGATGCAGGGCAGGATACGACGCTGGCTGAGCGCCCGAACTCCAGCGGGCAGCGAGGCTTTACCTGACCCGGTGACGGTCGAGCCAGCCGAGACGACCGCTCTGCAGATCGCCCCCCGCGACCTTTCCGTTCGCGACGCGGTGGATGACATCGAGCGCGATATCCTGTTCGCGATGAATCGGCTCACGAAGGAGTTGGGCGAGGTCGAGAAGCTGTCGGCCGATTCCGAAAGCGGTTCGCGCACCATTCTGGAGAGCGCCGGCAGCATGCGCATGGCCGTTGGCGCCGCAAGCGAGAACGCCTCGGTCCTGGCTGCGGCGACGCAGCAGGTTTCGCAGTCGGCCGAGCAGGTCGACAGCGCCATGGCGAGCGTCCGCGACCGGCTCGACGCCGCGGTCGCGCGCGCGGGCCAAGCCACCTTGATGCTCGATGGGCTGGCCGAGGCGACCGGCGAGATCCGCGGCATCGTCGATTCCATCGCAGAGATTGCCCGCCAGACCAATCTGCTGGCGCTCAACGCGGCAATCGAGGCGGCCCGCGCCGGCGAGGCCGGGCGCGGCTTCGGCGTCGTCGCCCATGAGGTGAAGACTCTCTCCATCGCGGTGAGCGAGGCCGTCGAGCATATCCGCAGCCGGGTCGATCGCCTCACCCACGCAGCGCAGAGTTCGACCGGCATCGTCAACGAGGCGCTGCAGATCGTGCGGGACGTCAATCCGCTTATGAGCACGATCAGCCAGGCCTCGCAGGAACAGGCGTTCTCGACGGCGGAGTTGTCGCGCAACGCCGTTGAGACCGCGCTTTTCGTCGAGGACGTCGCACTCCGTGCAAATGAAATCGACCGGATTGCCCATGCCACGGTCGCCGAAAGCGAAAGGGCCCGCCGCGCTTCGGAAAAGGGGAGCCGGCTGGTCGGTCGCATGCTCCGGCGCTTCAAGCCGGTGCTGAGGCATTCGGCTTTCGCCGATCGGCGGCGGTTCGATCGCTTCCCGACAGTCCGCCGCGCGCAACTGAAGCTCGGCGATATCGATCTCTCGAGCCGCATCGTCGATGTTGGCCGAGGCGGAGCCCTGCTCGCCGGTACCCAGGCCGTCCGCCTCGGCGGTGAGGCCGGCATGATCACGATCGACGGGCTGCCACCGATTCCCTGCCGCATGGCGGGGCAAAGCGAGCATGGATTGCACCTCGCCTTCGACCCCGATGCCGTCGCCGGCAGCGACGCGCTGGCGCAGATGATCGAGGACATCGAACGTTCCTATCGGCCGCTGATCGAGCGCGCCCAGGACTTTGCCCGGGAAGTGGCTGCGGCAATGGAAACCGCGATCGAGAAAGGACTGATAGCGGAGGAGGAACTGTTCGAGGCGAACTATGCGCCGGTTCCCGAGAGCGAGCCGCTCCAGTATCTGAGCCCGAGCCTGCCGGCTCTGGAAGTCGTCCTGCCGCCCTTGCTGGAAAGGACGCTCGCCAGCGACCCTCGCCTGGTCTTCGCCGTGCCGAGTGATCGCAATGGTTACGTGCCGGTGCATCATACGGGGACGTCGCAGCCGCAACGCAGCTACGATCCGGCGTGGAACGCGGTCCATGCCTGCAACAGGCGTATTCTCGATAGCCGCTCCGGAATCAGCGCGAGCCGCTCGGTGCGTCCGTTCATGGTCCAGCTCTGCCACCATGACTTCGGTAACGGGTGCAGCGAGGCTCTCAGCGAGATCAACGCGCCGTTGCGGGTGCGGGGGCGCCACTGGGGCGGTGTCCGGATGGCCTACAGGCTCTGACGCGCGCCGCGCGCAGTTCGAACGGGGCAGGCGGGTTGATTGAGATTACAGCCTGTCCCAGGTCACCGAGATGTTGAGCTTCTGAAAAGCCTGCTTCCACAGCGAAGCAGCCTGCTCCAGCCGGTTAGGGTCGTAGACGCCCTGGACCTGGTGGATGCTGAGAGACCACGTTTTCGCGCCCGAATCCTGCCAAACCTTGTCGAGCAGGCGCCGCAGCCGCTCCGGGTCGCGTGCGCCGGCGGCGTTGCCGAAGACGGTGAACTGGCCCGAGTTCTGCAGCATGTCCGAGACGAGGACGAGCGAGCGGTCGCCGTTCGGCACGCGGTTCTCGCGGCGCGAAACCACGTCGCCGATGGCCTCGACGATCGGCGACTGGTTGCCCTTCGCCGGCTGGGTCAGAACGGTCAGGGCATCGTCGAGCGGGCGGCCGAACTTCTCGACCCATTTGACGTATTCGCGGCGCGGATTGCCGATCAGCTCGCTTGCGGTCTTGCCGGGGTTGCACAGCGAGATCAGGGCCGGGAAGCCGGGCTCGAACACGTCGTTGAAGACGTAGATCGACAGCATGCGCTCGGCTGGCAGTTCGTCGCCGATTTGCTTGACCAGCTTCTTCAGCCGCCCGGCCTGCACCTCGCTCCATGGATCCGTCTTGTCGACGAGGATCAGCGTATGGCCGACGGGGCCGGTCTTAGGGCAGAGCGTTTCCTGGTCGCGCGGCGGCCCGCGCAGCAGGGAAGGGGCCGCGAAAAACCCGACGAGCGCGACGCCCGCGAGCAGGGAGGCGACGATGGCCAGGTTCTCGGTCTTCATGCCCAAGCCTTTATCGCGGCATTGCGGCGAAATCCTCCGCCGCCTGCTTCTGGGCCGCCTCGTCGCGCTCGAAAGCTTCGCGTCCGGCCTGCGCCGCGCGCAGCTTCACCTGCTCGATCTCGCCGGCGAGATCGACGCCGCGCAGCAGCATCAGCCGGTCCTTGAGCTTGGCTTCGATGAGCCCCGGCATGCTGGCGAGCTGCTGCTCGAAATCCTCGATCTGCCGACGTGCTGCGACATATTCCGGAAGCTCTCCCGGCTGGTCGATCTCGGCGAGGTTGAGCGACTGCCCGAAATAGGCCGGGGGCAGATCCGTGCGGACGCGCAGATTGGCCTCGCGGTACTGCATCATCGCTGCGTCCTTGGCCGCGCGCAGCTGCCCGAGTCGGGACTGATAGAGGTCGCGCGCCTTTTCGGCGGCTGCCTTCATGCCCTGCAGCTTGCCGAGTTCGTCACGGCAATCGGCGCGAAAACCGTCGATCTGCGTGCGGATTCCCTCCAGCTCCGGCAGCAATTCGCCATCGAGCCGGCGCCGCTCCTCCTCGACGGCACTCCAGCGCTGGCGCCAGCGCTTGTAGGCGGCGGCATGGCCGGGATAGGTGCCGAAAGCAGTAAAGCCCTTTGTCGCGGCGACAAAGGCGACGAGGCAGCCGATGATGACGAGCGCGACTGATTTGATGTCGTAGATCGCGAAGGGGTTCTCCAGCATGCGCGGCATCACCTGATAGGAACGCGCATCCGGATTGGCGATCAGCATCTCCCGATAGTGCCCGACCGCGAGGTTGAACAGCACGATGAGCGCGATCATCCCGGCATAGGCCGGCAGCGCCCAGAACAGATGCGAGCTCTTCACATGCTGGCAGTAGCGCGCTGGCCCGATCCCCATGAAGAAACCGAGCGCGATGTTGAGTGCCGAGATGATGACGGCGGTGGCCGCGCCGCCGACCAGGCCGAAATCGCTGGCTTCTGCAAAGAAGTTGCCGTTGAGCAGGCTCTCGATCACCAGCGGCACGACGAGGAAGAACAGAATGAACTGCCACTTGTCGAGCTTGGGATCGGCGCGGCGCTTGTTCTCGTAGTTGAAGAAGGCGTATTCGCGCTTGGCCCTGAGGGCATCGTAGATGCGCTGCTCCAACTCGCTGCCGTGCTTGTTGAGCATGGCCCGCATCGTCGCCTCGACGCCGCGTACCCGTCCTTCGAAGCGCTGCTGCGTGAAGAGTTCCCGCCGGCTCACGATTTCGGCTTGGATCGCGTTGAGCCTGGCCGCCGCCTCCTGCCGCAGCGCGGTGTAATGCTCGCGCGCCCTGGCGATCAGCGTTTGCTCGGTCTGCGACAGCATGGTGGCGTCGGCCGGGGGCAGGTTCTCGACCGCGTCGCTCGCGCCGTTGTGCCCGGCCCTAACCGATTCCGCGAGATGATGCGCCGTCATTGCCGGGGTGGCGCCGTGACGCGTGGCCGTGTGGCCGTTCTCATTCGCCATGGGCGGCTCGTGTCAGGAACAGGCGGGCATCGACGACATCGACCCAGAAATCGCGGAAGCCCGGATAGGCCGGCCGCAGATAGGCGCGCTCGAACCAGATCGTCAGCGCGACGAGCCCGGCTCCGCCCAGCATGGGCAGGATCGCGGCCAGGGACAGGGGCGCCCGATCGAGCGCGGCCAGCCGCCAGCCAAGTCCGGCCAGCACCAGGGCGCAGGCGATCGCGAGCAAGGCGAGCACGCGATGGCGGCCGGTGTCGTAGGCGAGCTGCAGCGCCGCGCTCATCAGCGTGATCGCGAACGCCGCGCAGAGTTCGAGCACGGCGAGCCCTGCCAGGGCGCCCGCGATACCGGCCCCGATGCCGGTCGGCGAGGCGGGAGAGAGTACGAAGAAGACGCCGCGGCCGGAAGACCAGCCCAGGAACAGGCAGAAGAGCAGGATGGTCGCGATCAGGATAGCAAGAAGCGGCAGGGGGCGTCGCAAGCGCGCGGCCATGATCGCCAGCCGCGCCGCATGGGTTTGCCGCACGGCGTCGTCGATTGCGCTTGCCGCCGCCTTTACGCGGCCTGCGATCGCTTTGAACATGACCCGCAGCAACTCCACCCGTCAGCTGACGGTGACCGCATTCGCCGGGCCGGTCAAGCGAGCGGCGGCCGTCATCCAGGCCGATCAGCCGCCGGTGACGCTCATATGCCGGCCTACGGCCGGGCGCGCATGGCGCCGGTCGATGACGAAGTCGTGGCCTTTCGGCTTGCGGGCGATGGCCTCGTCCATGGCGCGGTAGAGCAGGGCGTCGTCCTGCGAGGAGCGGACGGCGGCGCGCAGGTCGGCAGCATCCTCCTGGCCGAGGCACATATAGAGCGTGCCGGTGCAGGTCAGCCGCACGCGGTTGCAGCTCTCGCAGAAATTATGGGTCAGTGGCGTAATGAAGCCGACAAGCCCGCCGGTTTCCTTGACGCGGACATAGCGCGCCGGCCCGCCCGTGCGGTAGGGGTCGTCGACCAGCGAGTACTTGTCCATCAGCCGCCCGCGCACCACCGAGAGCGGCAGGTACTGGTCGATGCGGCCCACCTCGATCTCGCCCATTGGCATGACCTCGATCAGGGTGAGGTCCATGCCGAGGCCGTGCGACCAGAGCATCAGCTCTTCGATCTCGTCGTCGTTGACGCCCTTCAGCGCCACCGCGTTGATCTTGACGCGCATGCCGGCCTTGCGCGCCGCCTCGATGCCGGCGAGCACGACCTTGAGGTCGCCCCGGCGCGTGATCTCGCGGAACTTGTCGGCATCGAGCGTATCGAGCGACACGTTGATGCGGCGCACGCCATAGCCGGCGAGCTCGTCGGCATAGCGCGAGAGCAGCGAGCCATTGGTCGTCAGGGTCAGCTCGTCCAGCGCACCGGAGGCGAGGTGGCGCGAGAGCGAGCGGAACAGGCTCATGATGTCGCGGCGCACCAGCGGCTCGCCGCCGGTGAGTCGCAGCTTGCGCGTGCCGCGGCTGACGAAGGCGGTGGCGATCCGGTCGAGCTCCTCCAGCGTCAGCAGCTCTTTCCGGGGGAGGAACTGCATGTTCTCGGCCATGCAGTAGACGCAGCGGAAATCGCAGCGATCCGTTACCGAGATGCGCAGATAGGATATTTTCCGGCCGAACGGATCGACCAGTGGCGACCGCGTCAGCGGCTTCATGTCGTCGAGCAGCACGTCTGCCTCAACTCCCAACGCCCAGCCCGCTCCGCCCAGGATGCGGACTGGTTTGCACATTGCTATAGCAAGACATTGGCACCACTGCGGCCAAGGTCAAGCGCATGACTGCCGCAGCCTGCGAGGGACGTACACGATCATGTCATCCTGGCCGACCGAAATCCGCCTGTCGAAGGACCGTCGCACCCTGCACGTCGCCTTCGAGGACGGGGCGAGTTTTGCGCTGCCGGCCGAGCTTCTGCGCGTTGAAAGCCCCTCGGCCGAGGTCCAGGGTCACCATCCCAGCCAAAAGACGATCGTCGCCGGCAAGGCCGCAGTCGAGATCCTGAGGGTCGAGCCGGTCGGCAACTACGCCGTCAGGCTCGGCTTCGACGACATGCACGAGACCGGCATCTATGCCTGGGATTATCTGCGCGAGCTCGGGGAGCAGGCGCAGGAGAAGATGAAGGCCTATGAGGCCGCGCTGGCGGAGAAGGGGCTCTCCCGCGATCGGCAGCGCTAGGAGCCGTTCCGATCCGCTGCAGGAGTCGGCGACTTCGACGAAGCGAAGCCGCAGCGCCAGGGGCCACGCAATCCGCGCTGGAGCGCGGGTACGGAGGATCGTCGCCTGGCTCGCCTCCCGCCGCGGTGCCCTCGTTGTCTCGGCTGAACCTCGGAATGGGATGGAAGGCGGACCTTGCTCTTGGCAGCTAAAGGTCGCGGCTGGCTTGCCGGCCGAGGGCCACGAGTTTCAGGAGATTTGCATAGCCCCGAGCGTCGTCAATTGCGCGGTGCGTGTGTTCGATGGAGCCAAGCCATTCCGGCGGATAGTGCTCGACATCACATTGCCAATGTCCTCGCCCCGTGCTGCCAGCGACCATCGACATGATGCACAGAGGCGGATGCCTGAAGAGCCGGTCGGGCACCCAGGGGCCTTCAAATAGTGGCCGTCCGGTAAATCGTCTCAGGTAGAAGTCGATCCACAACCCGTCGAGGACGACCGGGTGGGCAGCGAAAATGGGCTCGCCATCCAGCGATTTGACCCAATCGACAAATCGCTCGATGCCAGCCCCTGCTGGTTCCGGGTTGCTTGTCGCGGCCGCCCATGCCTCAGCCTGCGTCTGCCAGAAGGCCATGGTTCCCGCGTCTTGTTCAGCGCCGTCGAGAGGCTCCAGAACAGCCTCGAATTCGCCGAGGATCCTGCCGGTGCTTGATACTGCCACTGAGCCGAACGACAGCATCGAATTCGCGCCCGGTATCGGCCCATCGAATTCGCAGTCGGTCACAACGTAGAAATGCGGCATCGATCCCCCTGGTCTCTTCTCGCTGTGAACCTGCGCATATCCGACTGACTCCGAGGCAAACGGTCGCTTCGAGCGGCGAGGCACGGACCCGGATCGCCGCTGGCCGAATATACCCAAGAAGTCGAAATCCGAGCTTCATCCACATTCGGACTGCATGCGGGGGTGCCCGAGCGTGCCGGGCGTCCGCGGCGAACGGCGGTTGTTGATTTCGGTGCCAGGTAGATCAGGTCACAAAGCTGCCGAAGTCTCTCTTCATAGGGCGCGTAGATCGATCCGTAGCGTCGTTAATGTGGAGTTAATGGACCGTTGAGTGAAAGTAATATCGGCGCAGATGTCTGCGAAGAGAATAGGATTAATTTCAGGTATAGGCAGGGCGTTCGCTCGTGCAGGTAGGGGCGTATTTCGGAAGGCTTTCGTCCTGCGCCGCAAGGCGCGCAGTCATCGCTCATGGCGCCGCGATGAAGCCGAAGGCCGACGATGCGACAGAGCATATCCCTGGCATTCTCCTGCCGTGGCAAATGGCCTGCGAACCACTGCAGTCTTGCGGCTGATCCGAGTATCGACCGACGACCAAAGCCTTCGACTAGCCCCGCCATCCAGCCCCGCCTGATCCCCGCAAGGGCGGAACGCTAGCTCGTCACCCTTCCTGTTTCCCAGCAAGTTCCAGTCAAACGAGCCGCTGATCTCGCCGCCGATCGATCGGTGCTGCGCCTGCTCGGCTGACCCTATATTTCCGGAGCGTACTCCATGAAGCGCATCGTCCCGCAGGCGCTGCTCGCGCTCGCGGCTCTCGTCGTGCTGCCTACCAAGACCTTGCCGACGACGTCGCCCGCCCTGTCGCATGTCCCGCTCGGCGTCGATGAGCGCACACTTGGCTTCCATCCGAAGGCGCTTGCCTCAAGCCGTCTCCTTGCCGATGATTTCGGAATGTTCGGCAGGCCGGACAGTTCGTTGCTGGTGCTGTCGATCGTGCACGAGCCGGGGGGCAAGTGGCGCAACAGTCTCGCGCGCGCCTTGCACGACAGCGAGAAGAGCGAGCAGGCTCCGCCCGGAGCAGCGCAACGCTCGGGCGAGGGCCCGGGGAAAAATGATGGAACGACCCCGCGCCCTGCCGCGAGCGCAGCGCAAACCTCGGTGACGCCGACGAGCGAAAGCGCGACGATCGCCTGGGTCACGCCGACGGGCTTTATCGTCGTGCCGGGGAAAGAGCCTGAGCCACGGCAGGTCTATGTGGGGCTGATCGAGCCCGAGCATCTGGAGCGCGAAGAGCGCTGCCTGGCCCAGGCCGTCTATTTCGAGGCGCGTTCCGAAGTGGAAGAAGGGCGCGCTGCCGTTGCCCAGGTCGTGCTCAACCGGGTCAAGAGCGGGGTCTATCCGGCCACGATCTGCGGCGTGGTCTTCCAGAACCGCCACCGCAAGCTTGCCTGCCAGTTCACCTTCGCCTGCGAGGGCAAGGCCTTGCGGATCACCGAACCCGAGGCATGGAAAGCGGCGATGCGCATCGCGCGCGAGGTCTACGAGGGCAAAACCTATCTCGTGGAGGTGGGAGCCGCGATGCATTATCACGCCGACTACGTCCAGCCCGGCTGGGCGAAGAAGCTGAAGAAAATGGACGTGATCGGCCGGCACATCTTCTACAGCTGAAGATGAGGCGGGCTGCGCTGGCCCCTGCGATTGCTGAGCCTACGGCACAGCTTGGATCGCTAAACGCTTTTGCGTCCGCGAATGTCAGCGGCGGGTCCTGCGGAGCGCCAATGCGACACCGCTGAGCGCGACGCCGATCGCCAGGATTTCCCGCGCCCCCAAAGCATCTCCGAGCAAAGGGACGGCCGATAGGGTTCCGACGATCGGGACAATCAGCATGCCCGTTGCCGCAGTCGTCGTCGGCAGGCGTTTCAGTGCCCCGAACCAGGTCAGATAGCACAGCGCCATCGGGACGGCCGCCATATAGGCCAGACCGACCAAGCCTTGGCCGGACAAGGCAAGAAGATGTGGTCGTTCCAGAAGGAGGCTGAGCGCGACCATCGGCAAGCAGCCGAGAGCCACCTGCCATGCTGTCAGCGCCGTGAAAGGCATCGCAATGGGCTTGCGGGCCATGACGGTGCCGACCGCGAAGAGAATGGCGGCGGCGAGACCGAAGAGAACGCCCGGCAGTTTTTGGACGGCAAGGTTGGGCCCGCCCATCAATATCGCGATGCCGGCAACGCCGAGCGCCAATGCGAGCAGGCTACGGCGATCAGGGCGCTCTCCGTGCAGAGGCCATGCAATCAGCATCGCCCATATCGGCATCGAATAGGCGATGAGGGCGCCCTCGGAAACCTTGAGCCAATTCAGCGACAGGGCCGTAAAGCCCATCCAGGCGAACACGTTGATTCCGGCTGCTAGGATCAGCGGGAGGCGGAATTCGCGCGGTACCCTGAGCGTTTCGCCGCGGTGCCATGCCAAAATAGCCAGGCCGGCCGCGCCGAGGAGGCCAGCCATGCCGCGAGCAAACAGAGGCGGCCAGTCGAGCAGGACGAATTTCAGGACCGACCAGTTCAGGCCCCAGCCACATGCCGTGATGACAAGCAGGATTTGACCGAGTTTCCGGTTGGCTGCCTCAGTCGCCGCCCCTTGGCTTTCGATCGTGGTCGTCACGGCTCAGCGAGGCCCGGCTTTCGGCGCCCGGACGGGAAGGGCGCGCTTGGTCCAGTCCTTTGGAGCCATGACTATGTTCCGATGCTTTCTGAGCCGCTTCGCCCGGCCTGGGGGGCCGGCGCGCGTAAGCATCGTTGTTGAAATCGAGCGGCCGTGTTCGCGAATTTTGACTGCTGGATGGCGAATTTGGCCGATGATTTCGGATCATCTGACGAAAATGGTTGAGCCTGATGAATTCGAATGCACGGGGCTGGGGGCGGTCGACATCAGATGTCCGGGCGGCAAAGCGAGCTGGCAGCTCCCGGCGCTCTGCTATCCTCACTTCCCAGGGCGTTGCGTTTTCACGGAACCACGCGGTCATCCCGGCCGGATCGGAAAGGTTCTAGCAGTGATCCCCGGTCAAGCCCGGGATGACGGCGTCATTTGGTGAAAACCAGCAGCCCAGCATCCGCGTCACTGGCGTCGCAGGTGCCTTTGCGTCCCGAGAGGCTCGCCAACGGGCGATCAAGATGGGGGTGGGCCAAACGAAAAAAAGCCGGCGTTTCCGCCGGCTTGTCTCGGTAGTGAAGCGTGAGCCGCTCAGCGCGCGACGACGACGCGGGTGCCGACCTTGGTGCGCTCGTACAGATCGATCACGTCCTCGTTCAGCATGCGGATGCAGCCCGAGGAGACGGCCTGGCCGATCGTCTCCGGCTCGTTCGAGCCGTGGATGCGGTAGAGCGTCGAGCCGAGATACATGGCACGGGCGCCGAGCGGGTTGTCCGGGCCGCCGGGCATGAAGCGCGGCAGGTCGGGACGGCGCTTCAGCATCTGCGACGGCGGGGTCCAGCTCGGCCATTCGGCCTTGCGGGTGATGCTCTGGCTGCCGGCCCAGTCGAAGCCCGGGCGGCCGACGCCGACGCCGTAACGCATCGCCTTGCCGTCGGGCATCACGAAATAGAGGCGCCGCTCGGCGGAATTGATCACGATCGTGCCGGGCCGCTGGTTCGTCGGGTAGCTGACGATCTCGCGCGGAATGGCGGTGGCCTGCGCCTTGGCGGGGTCGACATACTGGACGAGCGGCTGGCGGGTCAGCGGATCGATTTCGGCCCGGGCGGCGGAGCCGAGGGCAAGCAGGCCAAGGCCGGCGAGCATGGCCAGACGGATGGAGCGGATCATCGAGAACCTCGGGCGGTCGGGGCGGCGTGTGGACACGAAGTTGACACGGAAAAGTCAACGTCTCCTCAACGTCCTGTCAGCTTCCCGGGTCCGCCGCAATCGGGCTTTTATCACATCCCTGAGAGCTTCCGAGCTTTGCCATTCCGCGTTGCGCACATGCAACATGGCCGCAATGCGTCAACTCCTCAGGACGACGCAGGCGCCGCGATCGACCTGGATGCGCCGGCATAGCGCGGTTGCCTCGGCGCGCGTCGCGGCGGGGAGCCGGACCCGGTAGAATGCCCGCGTACCGCGGCTGCGCAGGCGCGTGCCGATGATCATAGGCTCAAGCTCGCCGATGACCGTGCGGTGGAGAGCGCTGGCGCGTTGGAAACTGGCGAGTGCGCGGGCCTTGGAGAAATTGCCGGCGAGCTGCACGCCCCAGGGCGCGAAGGGCGCCTCCGCAATGACGGGCAGGGCCGGGCGCGCCTGCCGGATCGCAACCAGCGTCGGCGCGCAGGCGGCCAGCTGATCGCGCGTCGCCGGTCGCGCCGGCGGCGAGCGCCCGTCGCCATTGGCGCTGTTGCGCGCATCCTGAGCCCAGTCCTCGACCGAGGCGCCGGTGATCAGCAGGACGTAGTTCTCGGTCTCCGTCGGCAGGAACCGGGTCTGCCCCGCCGCGCGGGCGGCGATCCAGCCGGCAACACGGTTCGGGCCGCCATTATAGGCTGCCGCCGCAAGCCCCCAGTTGCCGAAGCGGTCGCGCAGCTCGGCCAGGAAATGGGCGGCCTTGGGCACGGCCTGCTCGGGGTCGAACGGATCGAGGAGGCCGCGCTCGCGCGCCGTGCCGGGCATGAACTGCGCCACGCCCTGTGCGCCGGCCGGGCTGGTGACGTGCGGGCGGAAGCTCGATTCCTGGAAGATCAGGCGGGTCAGGAAGGCCGGCGGCACCGAGTGTTGCTGCGCGGCGCCGTCGATCAGGCGGCACAGCGCATCCTGGATGCCGGAGGAAGGCGGCAACGGCTCTTCCGCAGCATGCCCGGGCCCGGGTAGCAGGCAGAGTGCAAGCAGGGCGGCGATAAGCCGCGGCGCGGGGCTGGCCAGACGGCGGAAGACGCCTGAGATCATGTGGCCTCTCTCGCATGTTCGCGCGCCGGCTGCCAGCTGCGGCGCCTTCCGCGTTGTGACGGAGGCATCGCCTGTGCGAAGAGGGCGCCGGCCGGCCAACCGGTCAGGGTCATGAAATTGGAGTACAGGGCCAGCATGGAGAAGGCCTGGATCGTCTGGTCGCGATGGTTCCTGGTGGCGGCGGCGGGCTGCGCCGGGCTGCTGTTCGTCTTCATCGGAGCGCTCGATCCTTTCGGTATGCGGGTCGGAGCGGGCCAGCCGGCGCGGCCGATCATGGATATCAACCAGCGCTTCATGTACCCGCAGCTCGTGCGCTCCGGGCGCTTCGACGCGGCGGTGCTGGGCACCTCGACCATGCGGCTGCTCGATCCGCAGACGCTTTCGCGGGGGCTCGATGCGCGCTTCGTCAACCTCGCGATGAATGCGGCGACGCCCTGGGAGCAGTTGCAGATGGCCGGACTGTTCCGGGAGCATGTCCGCGTTCCCAAGCGAATCATCTGGGGCCTCGATGTCACCTGGTGCGAGCCCGACGCCACCGATGCGGCGAAGCGCCTGACGCCGCGGCCGATGCCGGACTGGCTCTCGCGAGAGGTTCGCTGGACCGATTGGCCGAAGCTGCTCAACCTGACCAATCTGGAGATCGCCGGCCGTCTGATGGCCTATCGTCTCGGCTGGTCGCGGGAACGCATCCGCGGCGACGGCTACGAGGTCTTCACGCCGCCGGAGGCGAGCTACGATCTCGCTCGTGCGCGCAGCCACATCTACATGAGCAGTGGCGGCCTGCCTCTGGATATGACGCCCTTGCCGCCGGTGCCGGTGCCGGCCGCCGAAAGGGCGGCCTGGCGCTTTCCGGCACTGGCCTGGCTGGAGGAGGCGATCGCTGCCTTCCCGAAGGAAACGCAGGTGATGCTCGTCCTGCCGCCCGCACATCTGATGGGCTACCCCCGCGAGGGATCGGCGGGATGGCAGCGTTATGCCGCCTGCAAGGCTGGGATTGCTGCTCTGGCGCGGCGGCACGGCGCGACAATGGTCGATTACGCGCACGCCTCGCCGATCACGGCGCGGGATGAAAACTACTGGGATCCCCTGCATTTCCGCCTGCCCATCGCAGCCCGGTTCGCTGAGGAGCTGGTCGGGGTTGCCAAGGGCGGCCAGCCGCTGCCGGATGGCGCGGCACGCGTTCTGCGCTGACGATGTCGGAGAAAATGGTGGGCGGCACAGGGATCGAACCTGTGACCCCTCCCGTGTGAAGGGAGTGCTCTACCGCTGAGCTAGCCGCCCGGACCGGCCTTCTCCTAGTCGGCGCGCTTCACGCCGTCAAGGACGTGCCGGCACCAGATTGAGCGCACGATCCACAGCATTCGGCAGCTCGTCGAAGTGCTGGATGATGAAATTCGGTTCCAGTGTCTCGATCGGCACGTCGGTATAGCCGAAGGGTACACAGATAGACGGGATGCCCGCCGCGCGCGCCGTCGCTATGTCGGTGCGGGAATCGCCGATCATCACGGCGCGCGAAGCGTCGGCCTTCGCCGCCTCGATGGTCATCGTGAGATGGCGCGGATCGGGCTTGAACCAGGGGAAGCTGTCGCGCCCCGCCACGGCGGCGAAGCGTTTGGCGATGTCGAAATGGTCGAGGATCAGGCGCGTGTGCAGGATCGGCTTGTTGGTGCAGACGGCGAGCGCGTAGCCCTCGTCGGCCAGTGCATCGAGCGCGCCCAGCACGCCGTCGAAAAGATGGCTGTGGGAGGCGACGTCGTCGGCGTAGATCGCGAGAAAATCCTCGAAGAGCCGCTCCAGGGTTTCAGTATCGAGCGGCTGGCCCGATACCTTGAATCCGCGTTCGATCAGGGCGCGCGCGCCCGCGCCGACGAGCTCGCGTGCCCGGTCCAACGGCAATGCGGGCAGGCCTTCGCGCACCAGGATGACGTTCAGAACCCGCATGATATCCGGTGCGGTCTCGGCGAGCGTTCCGTCGAGATCGAAGACGACGATCGGGGGCAGGCTCATGGCGTGGCTTTCCGGGCAATGCGACAGACGACCGGCTTAAAGGGCTTCCCGCGCCGGCTGGCAAGTGCTTCGCCTTGGAAGGACAGTCTTCACCGCCTCCCCAAATTCGCCGCGCATGATGGTATCGTTCGCTCGATTCGTCGCCCCGCGGCAGGGAACCATGTCATGTCGAAGTTCATCGCAATCCGGCCCGGCGTGATGTGCCTGGGATTGGCAGCCTGCCTTTCGCTGTCGTGCGCGCTCCCGGCGCTCGCCGGGCCGTTCGAGTTCGCGCCTGCGCCGCAGACCGATCTCAACCGCGTCTACCGCATCGACAAGGCGACGGGAGAGGTCGGCGCCTGTCAGTTCCAGCTGAAGGAGGGCGGGGTCGGCCTCACTGTGTGCTTCCCGACGGGCGAGGGGGCCGGGCCTCAGGCGCCGAGCGACTACGGGCTGATGCCCTCGCGGCATGAGCGCGAAGGCGGCATCTTCCGCGTCAATATCCGCACCGGGGAGATGAGCATCTGCTACGTTTTCGACGACAAGACGGTGTGCACGCCGCAAGCGAAATGATGCCTGGCGAGCTGCGCGCGCTGGACATGGAGCGCGCGGCGCGGCAGGAGAGCGGCGCTATCTTCCGTGGGTAGCGGCCGGTCTCGATAACTCCATCCGGGCAAGTCCTATGAACGCCGATGATCTGAAAAAGCAGGCTGCCGCCCGCGCCCTCGAACTCGTGCGGCCGGGCATGCGGCTCGGTCTCGGAACCGGTTCCACCGCGAAGCACTTCGTCGATCTGCTCGGTAAGAAGGTCGCGTCGGGCTTCGAGGTGATCTGTGTCGCCACCTCCGAGGCAACGCAGGCGCAGGCCGTCTCCTTGGGCATTCCGATGTCGACTCTCGACGAGACGCCCGAGCTCGACCTGACGGTCGATGGCGCTGACGAGCTCGATCCGCAGATGCGCCTGATCAAGGGCGGCGGCGCGGCGCTGCTGCGCGAGAAGATCGTCGCCGCCGCTTCCGCCCGCATGATCGTCATCGCCGATGACGGCAAGCTGGTGCAGAAGCTCGGCCGCTTCCCGCTGCCGATCGAGGTCGTGCCTTTCGGGTTGGAGGCGACGCGCCGCGCGGTGGCTGAGGCCATCGCCGCTTCCGGCTCCGCCGGCAAGATCTCGCTGCGCCAGCGGGCCGACGGCTCTACGCTCGTCACCGATGGCGGCCATTTTATCCTCGACGCTCATCTGGGCGCCATAGAGCGGCCGGAATTATTGGCTCAGGCTCTGAACATGGTGCCAGGGGTCGTGGAGCACGGCCTGTTCATCGGTCTGGCGTCGGGAGCGATCCTCGCCGGTGCCGACGGGCTCAAGCTGCTCGGCAAGATCGAATGATTCCATTCCTGCGCGATCCACGCTAAGGAACGCGCGAAACAACGGTCGGCTCGGCAGGGCCGGCGACGCTGCCGGGCTGATCGGCGGCTCGTCAACGATGAAGGGGTTTTGACCGCATGATCCGCCATATTCTCGCCAGCCTGGCCCTCGGCCTCGCGCTGCTGGGCGCCGCTCCTGCCTTTGCCCAGGTGCCGACATTGACGCCGAGCCATCTCCAGGCGGCGCGCGAGGTCATGGAGCTGACCGGCGTCACGCAGAACATCAACAACATCTATCGCGAATTCGAAGAGAGCGCGAAGGGCTTCGTGGCGACCCGGCCGGAAATGGCGAAAGACACGGACACCGTTCTTGGCGAGCTGAAGGCCGAGGCTGACAAGCGCTCCGAGGAGATGATCAAGACTTCTGCTGCGGTGTTCGCCAGCAAGATGACGGAATCTGATCTGAAGGCGGTCGCCGGCTTCTTCAAGTCTGACGTCGGGCAGCGCTATACCAGCCTGCGTGCCAAGGCGATGGAAGAAATCTTCCCGCTTTTGCAGCCCTGGAGCGTGCAGACCAGCAACTATCTCTTCGATCGCTTCTCGCAAGAAATGCGCAAGCGCGGCCATACGCTCTGACGCTGCCGATCTGGTAACGCACAGCCATCGACGCCTCCCCTTCGCCGGAAGGGGAGGCGTTTTCATATGGCGCGCCAGTCAGCCGGGCCGGTGCCGCCGATGTCCTCCATCGGCGGTTCGCTGGCTCGCTGGTGTTTGCCCGAAGCCCGACCTATCTGCGTGGTCTCGCCGTTGCAGTTTTCGGAGCCCGGATCATGACCCGCGACCTCGTTTTGGTGACCGGAGGCTCCGGCTTCGTCGCCGGGCATTGCATCCTGAAGCTGCTTGCGGCGGGCTTCGATGTTCGCGCCACGCTGCGCTCCTCGGCGCGGGAAGGCCGCCTGAGGGAAGCCTTGAAAGGGGCGGGTGTCGATGCGGGCGAGCGCCTGCAGATCGCCGCCGCCGATCTGATGCAGGATGAAGGATGGGATGCGGCGATGACCGGCTGCTCCCATGTGCTGCATGTCGCATCGCCGCTGGCGTCAGCAGCCCCCAGGGACGAGGATGAGCTGATCCGTCCGGCGCGCGAAGGTACGTTGCGTGTTCTCCGCGCGGCTCGCCGCGCGGGAGTGAGGCGTGTTGTGCTGACCTCGTCCTTCGCGGCCATAGGTTATGGCCGCGCGCTGAAGCGGCCCTATGACGAGCGCGACTGGACCAATCCGGCCGCGCCGGGCCTCGCCGCCTATCCGAAGTCGAAGACACTGGCCGAGCTTGCCGCGTGGGATTTCGTCGACGGGGAAGGGCAGGGGCTCGAACTCGCCGTGGTCAATCCGGTCGGCGTCTTCGGCCCGCTGCTCGGGCCGGATCTTTCCGCCTCGATCCTGCTGGTGAAGACCATGCTGGAAGGAAGGCTCTGGGCGGTTCCGCGCCTGATGTTCGGTGTGGTCGATGTGCGCGACGTGGCCGACCTGCACTTGCGCGCCATGACCGACCCGGCTGCGGCGGGCGAGCGCTTTCTCGCGACCGCCGGGGATTTCATGACGATGCAGGCCATTGCCCAGGCGTTGAAGGACGGGCTCGGCGAGCGCGCGGGCGGCGTCTCGACCCGCGTATTGCCGGACTGGCTGGTGCGCCTCGCCGCGCGCTTCAGCGCCACGGCGCGTCAGGCGGCGACGCCGGAGCTCGGCCGCGTCAAGAACGCGACCAGCGCCAAGGCGCAGGCCATGCTGGGATGGCAGCCGCGGCCTGCCGCCGAGGCTCTCGTCGCGACCGGCGAGAGCCTGCTGCGGCTCGGCCTCGTCAGTCCTCCGAGGCCTTGAAGCGGTTCAGCCCCTTCATCGCGAATGGCGCTACCAGAGCGAGGAGGGCGATGCCGAGCAGTGTCGCCGAGATCGGATTTTCCAACAGGATCATCGGGTCGCCGAGGCTGATCTGCAAGGCACGGCGCAACTGCTGCTCCGCCATCGGCCCGAGGATGAGGCCAACCACCATCGGCGCGACCGGGTAGTCGTAGCGGCGCATCAGGTAGCCGAGGAAGCCGAAGACGAAGAGCATGGTCAGTTCGACCGCCGAGCCGTTGACCGCGAGCGTGCCCATCGTCGCGAAGACGAGGATGCCGGCATAGAGCCAGGGCTGCGGTATCGCGAGCAGCCGGACCCAGAGCCCGATCAGCGGCAGGTTCAGGATCACCAGCATGACGTTGGCGATGAACAGCGAGGCGATCAGGCCCCAGACCAGATCCGGCTTCTCGGCGAAGAGCAGCGGGCCGGGATTGAGACCGTATTGCTGGAAGCCGGCGAGCATGATCGCCGCCGTCGCCGAGGTCGGCAGGCCGAGCGTCAGTAGCGGCACCAGCGTGCCGGCGGCCGAGGCGTTGTTGGCTGCCTCCGGCCCGGCGACGCCCTCGATCGCGCCCTTGCCGAACTCGTCCGGGTATTTGCAGAGCTTCTTCTCGGTCGAGTAGCTCAAGAAGGTCGGGACTTCGGCGCCGCCGGCCGGCAAGGCGCCGATCGGGAAGCCGAAGGCGGTGCCGCGCAGCCATGGCGCCCATGACCGCTTCCAGTCCTCCTTCGTCATCCAGAGCGAGCCCTTGATAGGGATGATCTCTTCCGGCTCGCGGAAGCGCTTGGAGGCGACGTAGAAGGCCTCGCCCACGGCGAAGAGGCCGACCGCGAGCGTCGTCACTTCGACGCCGTTGAGCAGCTCCGGCACGCCGAAGGTCAGGCGCGCCTGGCCTGTCAGCTTGTCGATGCCGACCAGTCCCAGCGTAATGCCGAGAAACAAGCTGGTGAGACCGCGCAGCGGCGAGTCGCCGAAGGTCGCCGACACTGTGACGAAGGCGACGATCATCAGGGCGAAATAGTCCCAGGGACCGAACTTGACCGCGACCTCGACGAGCCAGGGCGCGAGGAAGGCGAGCCCGATCGTCGCGATCAGGCCGGCGACGAAGGAGCCGATCGCCGAAGTCGCAAGCGCGGGGCCGCCGCGGCCGGCCTTGGCCATCTTCGAGCCTTCGAGCGCGGTGGCGAGAGAGGCGCTTTCGCCCGGCGCATTGAGCAGGATCGCAGTGGTCGAGCCGCCATACATGCCGCCATAGTAGATGCCCGCGAACATGATCAGCGAGCCGGCAGGGTCGAGCTTGAAGGTGACCGGCAGCAGAAGCGCGACGGTCAGCGCCGGGCCGATACCGGGCAGAACGCCGACTGCGGTGCCGAGAAAGACGCCGATGAGGCAGAACAGCAGCTTGGAGGRCTCGAGGGCGACGCCGAAGCCGCTGATCAGCGAGAGCAAGGTATCCATCGTTCAGCCCCGGCTCAGAGGAAGAGTTGCTCGAGCGGTCCCGACGGCAGGATCAGCGTCAGGAGCTTCGCAAAGACAAGAAAGATGATCAGGCCGAGGACGAAGCCGATCGCCGCATCGACCAGCAGGGCCCGCCGCCCCATGCCGCGCGCGGTGCAGGCGAAGACGACCGAGATGGCGATGATGAAACCGCCGCCGAGCCCGATGCACGCGATCAGGAAGACGAGGCCGCCGGCGATCCACAAGAGGGCCTTGTTGTCGGCCGCCTCCGGCTCGGGCAGGCCTTCGCGGAAGGCGACGACGAAATGCGCCAGGCCGAGGATGACGAGGCCGACCATCACGACATAGGGCATGGCCGTCGGCCCGATGCCATAGGTGGAGGTAATGGTCTGCTGCGACGCGTCGTAGCCGACGAAAAAGGCGACGATCAGCAGCAGCACACCCACGATCAGGGCCGGCTTGTTGGCACCTTGCGTCCGAGTCTCGTTCGTCATGGCGTTCCCGCTATGCAGGCCGGCGCCTTCGCGGCGCTTCTGGCGGTGAGAAAAGGGGCCGGTTTCCCGGCCCCCGTGTTTTTGTCGGCTTTGCCCGGCTTACTTTACCAGGCCGACTTCGGTCATCACCTTCGAGACGCGTTCGATCTCGGCCTTCAGGAAGGTGTCGAAGGCAGCGCCGGCGAGGAAAGCGTCATCCCAGCCGCGGGCCTTGAGGATTTCCTGCCACTCCTTCGACTTGACCATCTTCTCGACGGTGTCGGTCAGCGCCTTGGTCTGATCGGCCGAGAGACCGGGAGGAGCCACGACCGAACGCCAGTTCAGCAGTTCGAGGTTGATGCCCTGCTCCTTCAGCGTCGGGGCGTCCGGCGCGTTCTCGAGGCGCTTGGGCGAGGAGACGGCGAGCACGCGCAGCTTGCCGGCCTTGATCTGGCCTTCGAACTCGCCATAGCCGGAGACGCCGGCAGTGACGCGCCCGCCGAGCATCGCGGCCAGTGCCTCGCCGCCGCCCGAGAACGGGATGTAGTTGATCTTCTTGGCGTCGGCGCCAACGGCCTGCGCGAACAGCGCGGCGAGGATGTGGTCGGTGCCACCGGCCGAGCCGCCAGCCCAGGTCACCTTGGCCGGATCGGCCTTCAGGCGCTCGGCCAGGTCCTTGGCGGTCTTGAGCGGGGATTCCGTCGGGACGACGATGACCTCGGCTTCGGCGGTGAGGCGGGCGATCGGCGTCACCTGCGTGAGATTGACCGGCGACTTGTTGAGCAGGATCGCGCCGACCATCACGAAGCCGTTGACCATCAGCTGGTGGCCGTCGCCCTTCGCGCCGATAAGCTGAGCGAGGCCGATGGTGCCGCCGGCGCCGGTGACGTTGTTGACCTGCACGCTCTTGACGATTCCGGCTGCGGTCAGCGCCTGCTGCATCGAGCGCGCGGTGCCGTCCCAGCCGCCGCCGGGCGCTGCAGGGGCCATGATCTTGAGTTCGGCGAGCTGGGCGAAGGCAGCCGTCGAGAGAGCGGCGAGAGCCACCGCGGTCAGGGCCGTACGCTTCAAGATAGATGTCAGCATGGATTTCCTCCGATTACGGCCCCCGCCGTGCTTTTTTGGGCAGTATCGGCTGTGACACCTTGCCACGCAGGGCGTCAATTGCGCCTGATTGAATAATGTCTTGACAATAATCGGCGTACTTCTCCGCGTTCGCTGCGGCTCTTGCTCCTTTAGTTCTACGACTCTGGCCGGCTTCCGGATAAGGCGCTGGCGACGTTTCCCGCGATCGCGTAAGCGCAATTCATGAGTCAGATGCGTTTCGCCGATCGCCACGAACATGCGCCCAGCTCCGGGAGGTTTCCGTCACGCCTGACCGTGATCGGCGCGGCGCTTATGGTGCTGATGCCGCTGGCGATGTGGCTTGCCAATCGCTCCGCCCCGCTCATGCTCGGCTTGGCCGTCATTCCCTTCATCGCCGCGGCCGTCGCTGCGGGCCAGGCGGGAGGCGTCGCCGCGCGCCTGCGGAGCCTGCTCGCGACACCGCTGGGACTGGCCCTGACCGCCTTCCTTGCCTGGGCGCTGATCTCGATTGCGTGGAGCCACAAGCCGGGCGCCTCCCTGCGCGCCTGGGCGGAGCTTGTTCTGCCCATCGCCTTCGCGTTTGCGATTGCCGCCTCGGGCCGGTTCAGGCCGCGGCCGGCGTGGCTGCGCGCGCTCGCATTCGCGCTGATCCTCGCCTGCCTGCTGTCGATCGTCGAACTGGCCTCGGGCCTCTCGCAGCGGGCTGCGCTGGGTGTCGGCAAGGTGATGACCTTCGTCTTCAACCGGCCCGCTATCACAGCGCTGACGCTGGCCGTTCCGACGATCCACGGTCTCTGGAATGCGCCGGCCGCACGCCGGTCCGACCGGATATTGGCGGTGATCCTTGGTTTGACCGTCGCCGCATTGGCGCTGCGCTCGGAGAGTGCGTCGGCGCGGCTGGGAGTCGCGGTGTGCGTTGTCACCTGGGCGTTGTCGGCCTGTTGGCCGCGCCTGACGCTGACGGCTGCCGGCCTGGCCTTCGTCCTCGCCATGGTGATGGCGCCGGTGCTCGGCATCGCCGCTCACAATTGGCTGCCCTCGATGATCCTGAACCGCTTCGCCGTGATGACCGGGCAGGCCCGCATCGATATCTGGCAGAGCTTCGGCGAGGTCGTGCGGGTGCGGCCGATCGCAGGCGCCGGCTTCGGGACCTCGGCCAGCATGGACCAGCACCCCGTGGCGGCCGAGGTGGCGCCGGAGCACAGGACGCTGCTGGGAGTCGGACATCCTCACGACATGCCGCTGCAGGCATGGGCCGAGACCGGGGTGATCGGAGCGGGCATTCTCCTGCTCGCGGGCTTGTTACTGCTCGTGCAACTGCGCCGGCTGCCGGCGCGGGAGATGGCGCCGCGCCTGGCGATGTTCGCCGCCGCTTTCGCAATTTCCGTTGTCGGGCACGGAGCCTGGCAGGGCTGGTGGATAGCCCTCCTGGGAGCCGGAATCCTCTGGTTCGGACCGGGACGCCAAGGAGAAGATCATGGCTGAATTCGACGTCGATCTCTTCGTCATCGGGGCGGGCTCCGGCGGCACGCGTGCTGCGCGCATCGCGGCCGGACACGGCGCCCGTGTGATGATCGCGGAGGAGGACCGCATCGGCGGCACCTGCGTCATCCGCGGCTGCGTGCCGAAGAAGCTCTTCGTCTATGCCAGCCGCTTCACTGACGATTTCGAGGATGCAGCCGGCTTCGGCTGGACGCTTCCCGCAAAGCCGTCCTTCGACTGGCCGACGCTGCGCGACGCCGTGGCGAACGAGGTCACGCGCCTCTCCGGCCTCTATCGCAAGGGCCTTGACGGCGCGAAGGTCGAGATCCGTGAGGAGCGCGCCATCATCGAGGGGCCGCACAGCGTTCGGCTGGTCAAGAGCGGCCTGACTGTCACCGCCCGGCATATTCTCGTCGCGACGGGTGGTTGGCCGGCCTTCGACCCGCCGATCCCCGGCGGCGAGCTGGGCATCTCCTCCAACGAGGTCTTCCATCTTCCGACCTTGCCGAAGCGGCTTCTGGTCGTCGGCGGCGGCTATATCGCGCTCGAATTCGCCAGCCTCTTTGCCCGGCTCGGTGTTGCCGTGACGCTGCTCCACCGCGGCGACAATATCCTGCGCGGCTTCGACGAAGACATCCGCAATCGCCTGCGCGATGCGCTGGTCCATGCCGGCATCACCATGCGGCTCGGTTGCACCATCGAGCGCATCGAGGAATTGGCGGACGGCGCCCGTCGCGCCCATTGCGCACATGGAGCGCCGATCGACGCCGATGTCATTCTGGTCGCGACCGGCCGGCGGCCGAACACGAAAGGCCTGGGGCTGGAGCGGGCTGGAGTGGAGCTCGGCCCGCTCGGCGAGATCGCCGTTGATGCAGCTTCAGCCAGCAGCGTTCCGTCGATCCATGCGGTCGGCGATGTCACCAACCGCGTCAACCTGACCCCGGTCGCCATCCGGGAAGGGCATGCCTTCGCCGACAGCACCTTCGGCAATCGCTCCTGGACAGTGGATCACGCCACGGTGGCCTCAGCGGTCTTCACCACGCCTGAGATCGGCACGGTCGGCCTGTCGGAAAACCAGGCGATTGCCGCCGGCCATGAGGTGCGCATCTTCGAATCCGGCTTCCGCCCGATGAAGGCGACCATCTCCGGGCGGCATGAGCGCACCTATATGAAACTCGTCGTCGATGCGACGACCGACAAGGTTCTGGGCGTCCATATCCTCGGACATGACGCTGGCGAGATTATCCAGGCCGTTGCCATCGCCGTGACGATGGGGGCGACCAAGGCGGATTTCGACCGCACTGTCGCGTTGCATCCGAGCGCCGCCGAGGAACTCGTGACGATGCGCACACCGCGGGCGGTCTAGCGTCGCGGGGAGGGCCGCTTCCGTCGCGGCAGACCCGATCTGCGAAGCAGCCGTGCAGCCGCCCGCGAAGGGCGGCATCCCGCTGACATGAGGCGGCTTTCCGGCTCTCGTTTTGATATGCCGAAACCCGCGGCCGTGACGACGTCGCCGACTGGTGGCTATTATCGTGCCTTGGGTGTATAGCCGCCCCTTCGCGCTACCAAGAGGTTAACAACGCGCGATCTCGAAGGTCAGGAGCAAGTAGTCCCATGTCCGAGCGGTGGACGCCAGAGAGCTGGAGGGCCAAGCCCGCCCAGCAGATTCCGGATTATCCGGACCAGGCAGCCTTGAAGGCGGTCGAGCAGCAGCTCGCCGGCTTTCCGCCGCTCGTTTTTGCAGGCGAGGCGCGCAAGCTCAAACGGGCGTTGGGCAAGGTTGCGGCCGGTGAGGCCTTCCTCCTCCAGGGTGGCGACTGCGCCGAGAGCTTCGCCGAGCATTCGGCGGACAACATCCGCGATTTCTTCCGGCTGTTCCTGCAGATGGCGGTGGTGCTGACTTTCGCCGGCGGCTCGCCGGTGGTGAAGGTCGGGCGCATCGCCGGCCAGTTCGCCAAGCCGCGTTCGGCGCCGACGGAGAAGGAAGGCGGCGTTGAGCTTCCCAGCTACAAGGGCGACATCGTCAATGACATCGCCTTCACGGCCGAGGCGCGCATCCCCGATCCGCGTCGCCAACTCGAGGCCTACCGCCAGTCGGCAGCGACGCTGAACCTGATCCGCGCCTTCGCGACCGGCGGCTACGCCAATCTCGACAACGCGCATCGCTGGATGCTCGGCTTCGTCAAGGATAGCCCGCAGTCGCATCGCTATCAGGAGGTTGCTGAGCGCATCACCGAGGCGCTCGACTTCATGCGCGCGATCGGCATCGACCCGGAGACCCATCCGGAGATGCGCACGACCGATTTCTACACCAGCCACGAGGCGTTGCTGCTCGGCTACGAGCAGGCGATGACCCGCACCGACTCGACGACCGGCGAGTGGTACGACACCTCCGGCCACATGGTCTGGATCGGCGATCGCACGCGCCAGCTCGACCATGCCCATGTCGAGTTCTTCCGCGGCATCAAGAACCCGATCGGCCTGAAATGCGGTCCCTCGACCACGGTCGACGGCCTGCTCAAGCTGATCGAAGTGCTCGACCCGCAGAACCAGCCGGGCCGCCTGACGCTGATCGCCCGCTTCGGTGCCGACAAGGTCTTCGACAACCTGCCGGCTCTGGTGCGCGCGACCAAGCGCGAAGGGCGCAACGTTGTCTGGTCCTGCGATCCGATGCACGGCAACACGGTCAAGGCGGCGAGCGGCTACAAGACCCGGCCTTTCGACCTGATCATGACCGAGGTGAAGAACTTCTTCGCCGTCCATCAGGCCGAGGGCACCCATGCCGGCGGCCTGCATCTGGAGATGACCGGCAAGAACGTCACCGAATGCACCGGCGGCGCGCGCGGCATGACCGACGCCGATCTCAACGACCGCTACCACACGGTCTGCGATCCCCGCCTCAATGCCGAGCAGGCGCTGGAACTGGCCTTCCTCGTCGCCGAGCTCGTCAAGCGCGAGCGGGCAGGGCGGACCCGGCCCGAGGTCGAGGCGGCCGAGTAAGGCTGGGCCGGATCGGCTGACCAAACAAAAAGGCCGGGACGTTTCGTCCCGGCCTTTTTTTGTTGCTGCGACTTGTGGTGTCGTCAGAACTTGACGCCGACCGCGGCCCGCGCGGTGTTGACCGTCGTCGTCGTGCCCTCGACATCCGCGAAGCGGATGAGCTGGTATTCGCCACGCAGGAAGATGTTGTCCGCCAGCGCCCAGTCCAGACCGCCGCCGACCGAAAGGCCAAAGCCGTAGACGTTCTTCTTGGTGGCGCCGACGGTAAGAGGATAGCCGCTCGCGACGACATTGTTCTCCAGAGCACCGGTGACCGGATTCGTCCGCGTGAAGCGCCAAGTCGCGTCGACCGTGGAGGTGGTGTTGAAGCGCCCGACCGCGCCGCCGATCGTCGCGAAGGGCATGAAGTTGCCGAAGGCCCAGCCCATGCGCAGCCGCGCTGTGCCGTAATCGTCGAGCTTGGCGCCTTGGTTGGTCGTCAGAGAGTAATCGTTGACGGTGCCGTTCGAGGTGACAGCGCGGCGAGCGATGAAGTCGTCGATCTGATAGCTATGCCCGGAGCGGGTGTAGTCCGCCTCCAAGCCGAGAATGACGTCGCCGAAGGCCCAATTGTAACCGACGAAGCCGAAATAGGTCGCGCCGCTGTCGCGCTTTTCGGGAAGATTGTTGACCAGTGCCCCCATATCGTATTCGGCGCCGAGTAGCGTGTTCCGGAAGGCGAAGCGGGCGAGATCCTGCAACCCGGTGCCGGGCTCGAACTTCGTGTCGGAGACGCCGGCGCCGCCGCCGAAGTAGAAGCCGGACCAGTTGATGCCACGGTCGATGGTCGGCGGTTCCGGAGCCTCGATGACCTGCGAGCCGCGCAGGTAATCCGCCGCGAGGGCAGGGACGGCGAGAAGGCTTGTCGCGAGGGCTGTGGCCGCGAGCGCGTGCTCGATGGAACGGATACGCATCCTGATCTCCCCGAGCAGCCGTCCGGCTCCACCCGTTTCGCCCTGCTCGAAGACAATTCATGCCTTGGTAACCCTAATGTGGGGTTAACGGTGCGGAAGCGGCGTCAAAGACGCGATTGTCGGGCGCCCGCAAAAGCGCCATAAGCCGCGTCATGACCTCGCCCCTGGTTCGCTTCGCGCCGTCGCCCACCGGCTATCTCCATATCGGCAACGCCCGGCCGGCGCTCTTCAACTGGCTCTTCGCCCGCCGCCACGGCGGCCGCTTCCTGCTGCGCTACGACGACACCGACATCGCCCGCTCGAAGCCGGAATATGCGCAGGCCATTGCCGAGGATCTCGGCTGGCTTGGCATCGTGCCCGATCTCGTCATCAAGCAATCGGAGCGGCTTGCGGTCTATGATGCCGCGGCCGAGCGCCTGCGCCAGGCGGGGCGGCTCTACGCCTGCTACGAGACCGCCGACGAACTCGACCGTCGCCGCAAGCGCCAGCTCGCCCGCGGCCTGCCGCCGATCTACGATCGTGCTGCATTGAAGCTTACGTCCGAGCAAAAGGCGGCCTTCGAGGCGGAGGGGCGCACGCCGCACTGGCGGTTCTTGCTGGAGCCGCGCGAGGTCAACTGGGACGATCTCGTGCGTGGCGCTTCGCATGTCGATTGCGCCTCGCTCTCCGACCCGGTGCTGGTGCGGGAGGACGGCAGCTATCTCTATACCCTGCCGTCGGTTGTCGACGATATCGAGACCGGGGTGACCCATGTCATCCGTGGCGAGGACCACGTCACCAATACGGCGGTGCAGGCGCAGATCTTCGAGGCGCTCGGCGCGAGCTTGCCGGCTTTCGGCCACCACAACCTGCTGACCACCGCGAGCGGCGAGGGGCTTTCCAAGCGCCTCGGCCATCTTTCCCTGCGCGGCCTGCGCGACAGCGGCGTCGAGGCGCTGGCGGTCGCGGCGCTGGCGACGATGGTCGGCACCTCGGATGCGGTGCGCCCGGTTTCGAGCCTCGACGAACTCGCGACCTTGGTCGAGCTTGCCCATGTCTCGCGGGCGCCGGCCAAGTTCGACGAGCACGAGCTGGCGGCGCTGAGCGCCCGCACGCTTCATCAATTTCCGTTCGCGGCCGTAGCGGACCGACTCTCGGCGCTCGGCATCCGCGGAGGCGAGCCCTTCTGGCTGGCGGTGCGGGGAAACCTCGCGAAGCTGGATGAGGCGACCTTGTGGTGGCAGGTCGTTCAGGGACCGGCCGTGCCCGTGATCGCGGATCAGTCCTTTGCGGCTGCGGCGGCCGATCTGCTGCCGCAGGAGCCCTTCGACGCCACGACCTGGAAGAGCTGGACGCAGGCCGTCTCGGCAGCGACCGGCGCCAGGGGCAAGGCACTGTTCATGCCGCTGCGGCAGGCGCTGACGGGTCTGGATCACGGCCCGGAGCTGGCGGCGCTGCTGCCGCTGATCGGGCGTGAGAAGGCGCTGAAGCGACTGGCCGGCGAGAGCGCCTGAACGATCCCCTCTCCGCTGCGGGAGAGGGCCAGGGTGAGCGGTCTCGCGGCGCCGGTCGCGAACCGATTGCCGAACTATCTAGGCGTGGCCCCTCATCCGTCGGCGTTTCGAGCCGCCACCTTCTCCCGCAAGGGGAGAAGGTGTGTGGGGCGACCGGGCAGCCCGCTGCTCACTCGTGCCGCTCCATCGCCGAGGCGTGCTTGGTGTCGCGCATGGTCGAATAGACCAGGAACGACAGGAAGATGACGCCGGCGAGGTAGTAGTAGAACCACTCCTCATGGCCCTGCTGCTTGAAGAACAGGGCGATGGCCGGCGCCGTGCCGCCGAAGACCGAGACCGTGACCGCATAGGGCACGGCGACGCCTGTGGCGCGGATCGCGGTCGGGAACAGCTCCGCCTTCACGACGGCATTGATCGAGGTGTAGCCGGCGGTGAAGATCCAGGCGCCGCAGATCAGCAGGAAGGCCATCCACGCCGATTTCGTGCCGGCGAGCGTCGTCAGGATCGGCACAGTCAGGAGCGTGCCGGCGAGGCCGAAGAACATCAGCATCGGCTTGCGGCCGATCTTGTCCGAGATCAGGCCGTAGATCGGCTGCAGGATCGCCGCGAAGATCAGCGAGCCCGCGATGACATAGGTCGTCACGATATCGGAGAGTCCGACCGTCTGTCTGACGAAGGTCTGCATATAGGTGGTGAAGGTGTAGAAGGCAGCCGTTCCGCCGGCGGTGAGGCCGACCACGATCGCAACCTCGCGCGGATACTTCATCAGGCCCTTGAGCGAGCTCTCGCGCTTCATCGTGCCCTTGGCCGCCTCGAAGGCTTCGGTCTCCTGCATATGCCGCCGCATGAACATCGCGGTGATGGCGAGGAACGCGCCGATGACGAAGGGGATGCGCCAACCCCAGGCGACGAGCTGCTCATGCGTCAGGAAGACATTCTGAAGCAGCAGCAGCACGAGGATGGCGGTGAGCTGGCCGCCGATCAGCGTGACGTACTGGAAGCTCGAATAGAAGCCGCGATGCTCGGGGTCGGCGATCTCGGTGAGATAGGTGGCGCTCGCGCCATACTCGCCGCCGAGGCTCAGCCCCTCGATGATGCGCGCCAGCGCCAGCAGGGCAGGGGCCGCGAAGCCGATCGTGGCATAGGTCGGCGTCAGCGCGATGATCAGCGAGCCGAAGCACATCATCACCACCGACAACGTCAGCGACAGCCGCCGCCCGTAGCGATCCGCCAGATGCCCGAACAGCCAGCCGCCGACCGGCCGCACGATGAAGCCCGCGGCGAACAGGGTCGCGGCGTTCAATTGCTGGACGACCGGATCGTGCGAGGGGAAGAAATGTGGCGCGAAATACAGCGCGAAGGCGGTGTAGGCGTAGAAATCGTACCACTCGACGAGGTTACCGACGGAGCCGATGAAGATCGCCTTGAGGCGCCGCCTGGCGTCGTCGAGTTCGATCGGATGAGGGTGCGGGGTGGTCGTCGTATCGGACATGGCGGCCTGCTGAGGCTGGGGAGCGTCAGATGGCGAGCGCGCGGCCTGGTAGGCCGTGGAGGCGGTCTGGCGGGCCTCCCGGAGGGCGGCTGGGCGGCCTCTTTATGCGTCGGTTTTTGGCATGCGTCCAGCGGCCGGCGCGCTGAGTTTCCGCCAGCCCATCTGCGCATGATGCATGGAACTTTGCCGGATCAGGGCCGAACGAGCTGCGGGCTCAGATTGGGCGCGAGATTGGGGGCGACGATCCGAACGGAGCGGCGTTCGCCGGTCACGCTGCGCGACTCGCTCTTCAAGCCATCCTTCTTGTCGAGCACCTGCTCGCCGACGATGTCGGGGCCGACGCCGGCCGACTCGGTGCCTGAAGTCGGCGAATTCTCGGACGGCATCGGCTTATCATCCGCGGCCTCGGGTGCATTGGCCGGCGCTCCAGACACCGGCTGTTGCGCGGCGCTCCGCCGCTTGGCCTCGGCCTTCGGATCGAGCTTCGGGCGCGAGAGCTCGGCGGCGCGCTGCTCGGTGAGGATGACGTCGCCCTTGCGCTTGTCGAGCAGATACTCGGCGTTCTTGAGCGCCGCCGACCAGCTCTCGCCCTGGCCACGGCAGGTGCAGGCTGCATCGAAGCTGCGCGTGTATTTCAGCGCGTTCGGCAGGGAGGAATAAGGCTGCCCGGTCGAGCGGGAGGCGGCATTCTGAACGTCGCCGCCAGCACTCATGCCGTAAGCGAGCGTTTCGACGCCCGGGCAGAGCGCCTGGCACATCTCGTCGGGATTGCCGGTGTTATTGCTCAGCGGGAAGAAGAAGCCGTCGCAGGTTCTCACGCAGACGGTCTGCGGGCCGCCAAGGCGCGGCTTCGCCGGTTCCGTGGATTGCTCGGGGTCGAGCTCCGGCAGGGTCGAATCGACCTCGCCGCGGCGCGGCTCCAGCCCGAAGATCGTCTCGAAGAAGCCGCGCGGCTGCGCCCGGCAATTGTTGTTGATCGCGGCGGCGAGCTGGGCGCGACGCTGCTCGACCCCGCCACCCTGGGCCTGCCGCTGCAGCGCCGTATATTGCGACTGCAACTGGCCGAGTTGGGCGCGGATCGCGCCGCATTGCGGCGGGCCCGAATCGAAAATGCCGAAGGTGCGCTCGCAGCCCATCGCGCGATATTGCCCGTTGAGCTGCGAAAGCTGGGCGCCGACACGTTCGGCCGCCTGGGCAGCACGCGGGTCGCCGCCGCTGCGACCTTGTAGGGTTTCAAGTTCCGAGCGCCAGGCGTCGCAGGAAGGCGATTGCGCCGCGGCAGGCCCGCTGAGAGCTGCCAGCGCCAGCAGCGCCATGCCAAAACGTCTGGAAAGTCGCAGGATCATCGCAGGTCGGGTCACGCCATCCATTGTCGAAAGCCGGTTGCCGGCTCCGTCCAACAACACCCGCCAAACACGACGGAACTATGGAGCGGCCCGCGTCGGTGCGCCGCGGACCTGGCTCCCGCTGGACGCTTCGCATGCCATATTCGGGCCGTTGCAGCAATCCGGGGAAGCGCGCGCCGCCGCGGTGGTGGAAAACGCGCGCTTTCGCTAGAAGGGCTGCCTGAATGGCGCTCCGGCGCCTCTCCGCGCGCTCCGTCAAAGAGGCAAGCTCCGCCATGTCCGATTATCTGCCTCTTCACGAAGCCGTCATCCCGGAGCTGCCGAACTACTACCGCGGCAAGGTCCGCGAGAACTACGATCTGCCGGACGGCCGGCGCATCCTGATCTCGACCGACCGGCTCTCCGCCTTCGACCGCGCGATCGCCTCGATCCCCCTGAAGGGGCAGGTGCTGACGCAGACGGCGCGCTACTGGTTCGAGCAGACCGCCGACATCTGCCCCAACCATGTGCTGGAATATCCCGACCCCAACGTCGTGGTCGGCAAGCGCCTCGAGATCCTGCCAGTCGAGATCGTCGTGCGCGGCTATCTGGCCGGAACGACCGGCACATCGGTCCTGACGCTCTACAAGCAGGGTCAGCGCGACATGTACGGCATCACCCTGCCGGACGGCCTGCGCGACAATCAGGAGCTGCCGCAGGCGATCATCACGCCGACGAGCAAGGCTTTCGACGGCGGCCATGACGAGCCGCTGTCGCAGCGCCAGATCGTCGAGGGCGGACTGCTGACGCAGGAGCAGTGGGACACCGTGTCCGGCTATGCGCTCGCGCTCTTCGCACGTGGACAGAAGCTCGCCCGCGAGCGCGGCCTCATCCTCGCCGACACCAAATACGAGTTCGGCACCGACGCCGAGGGGCGCATCTTCCTCGCCGACGAGATCCACACGCCGGATTCGAGCCGCTACTGGTTCGCGGAGAGCTACCCGGGACGCTTCGCTGCCGGCGACAAGCCGGAATCCTTCGACAAGGACTTCGTGCGCAACTGGGTGGTCGCCCGCTGCGACCCCTATAAGGAAGCGCTGCCGCCGATCCCGCAGGAGCTGATCGACCAGACCTCGGCAGTCTATGTCCGCGCCTTCGAGACGATCACGGGCAGCGACTTCGCCTATCCACCGAAGGGCGAGGACCCGGTGCCGCGGATCAGGCGCAATCTGGCGCGGTATTTCTAGGCGGATATTAATCCAGCCCTCATCCTGAGGAGCCGCGAAGCGGCGTCTCGAAGGATGGTCCAGGGCGCGACAGAACCGTCTGGAGCATCCTTCGAGGCGCGCTTCTGCGAAGCGCTCCTCAGGATGAGGGCTGAGTGCTTGAAATCTGCACTTAAGCCCCGTCCTCGTCCCGATAATTTCCGGCGAGATGGCGCCCGCGCTCGGTCAGTGTCGAGAGCACGCGCTCGAACACCTTGAGTTCGTCGGGGGCGATGCCCTCGACCCAGCGCGCCTCGAAGCCCAGCGCCAGCGGCACGATCTGGTCGTAGATGCGCTTGCCGGCTGCGGTCAGCGTCACGAAGGACTCGCGCCGATCCTGCCGGTTCTCGGAGCGCGAGACGAGGCCGCGCTTCTCCAGCTCGCCGACCGCGCGCGAGACCTTGGTCTTGTGCATCTGGGCGAGCTCGCCGATGTCGCGCGAGGTCAGCTTGCCGAACTCGCCGAGCTGCGCCACCACGCGCCATTCCGGGATGCCGATTCCGAAATGCTCGCCATAGATGCGCCCGAGGGCGCGGCCGCCCAGCGTGCCCACGACGTTGAGGCGGTAGGGCAGGAAGCGCTCCAGATGGAGGGCCTTGGTCTCGGGATCGGCGGGCGGTTTCGTCGTCATAGCGGTGAACAGGCGCGCCTCAGCGCGCCTTCAGCCTGTTCATGAAGGAATCGTAGGACAGCTCCGCAACCTGCCACCAGAGCAAGTTCTCGCCGCGGAAGGCGACCATCGAGTCGTAGCCTTTCTTGAAGTCCGGGCTCTTGGCTCCGGTCTCGGCATAGTACTCCTCGGCCGCCTTGAGAGCTGCTTCCATGACCGGCAGCGGAAAGGCCTTGAGTTGCGCGCCCTGCGCCACCAGCCGGCGCAGGCCGCCCGGGTTCACGAAGTCATATTTCGCCAGCATCCAGTTGTTCGCGGCTTCGCAGGCGTTCTGGACGATGGCCTGATAGTGCTTCGGCAGCTTGGCCCAGGCGTCCTTGCCGATGATGAGGTGCAGCATCGCGCCGCCCTCCCACCAGCCGGGGTAGTAGTAGTATTTCGCGACGCGGATGAAGCCGAGCTTCTCGTCGTCATAGGGGCCGACGAATTCGGCCGCGTCGATCGTGCCACGCTCCAGTGCCGGGTAGACGTCGCCCGGCGCGATCTGCGTCGGGACGACGCCGAGCTTGGCCAGCACCGCGCCGCCCATGCCGCCGATGCGGAACTTCAGGCCCTTGAGATCGTCGAGGCCGCCGAGTTCCTTGCGGAAGAATCCGCCCATCTGGCAGCCGGAGTTGCCGCAGGGGATGGAATAGGCGTTGAAGCGGTCGAGCACGCCGTTCACGATCTGCTCGCCGCCGCCGAAATACCACCAGCTATGCTGCTGGCGGGCATTGAGGCCGAAGGGAATGCCGGTGCCGAGACCCAGCGTCGGGTCCTTGCCGATGTAGAAATAGGTCGGCGAATGCGCGCATTCGACCGTGCCGGAAGAAACGGCATCGAGCGCCTGCAGGCCGGGAACGATCTCGCCGGGCGCGAAGACCTGGATGTCGAACTTGCCGTCCGTCGCCTCGGATACGTATCTCGAGAACTGCTGCGCCGTGCCGAAGATGGTGTCGAGCGACTTCGGGAAGCTGGACGTCAGGCGCCATTTCACCTCGGGCTGCGACTGCGCGATCGCCGGCATCGCGACGGTCGTCGCGGCGGCGGCGAGGGCCCCCGTTTTCAAAAAGCTGCGACGTTCCATATGGTCTCCTCCCGAAGGCTTGTTGCGTCCTTATTGGCGCGTCCGCGAAGGAATGAAAAGAGATGAAGCTTGCCTCTCTCTCGCATGGCCGTGATGGCCGCCTCGTCATCGTCTCGCGGGACCTGACGCGAGCGACCGACGCCTTCCCCGTCGTCGCGACCCTGCAGGCCGCGCTGGACGACTGGCAGCGGCTCGCGCCGCGCCTGGCCGATCTCGCCGAGGGGCTGGAGCACGGCTCGGTGCCGTCCTTCCGCTTCCACGAGCATGACTGTGCCGCGCCGCTGCCGCGCGCCTATCAGTGGCTCGACGGCTCTGCCTATGTGAACCATGTCGACCTCGTCCGGAAGGCGCGGGGGGCTGCGATGCCGGAAAGCTTCTGGACCGATCCGCTGATGTACCAGGGCGGCAGCGATGCGCCGCTCGGTCCGCGCCAGCCGGTGCTTGCGCGCAGCGAGGAGGACGGCATCGATTTCGAGGCCGAGGTCGCGGTCGTCACCGACGACGTGCCGATGGGGGCGAGCCGGGAGGAAGCGCTCGCCCGGATTCGCCTCGTCATGCTCGCAAACGACGTGAGCTTGCGGAATCGGATTCCGAGCGAGTTGGCGAAAGGCTTTGGATTCGTTCAGTCAAAGCCGTCTTCGGCCTTCTCGCCGGTCGCCGTCACGCCTGACGAACTCGGCGCGGCCTGGCGGGACGGAAAGCTTCATCTGCCGCTACTGGCGCTGGTCAATGGCAGCCTCTTCGGCAAGCCCGACACGGGAGTCGACATGACCTTCGACTTCGGCACGCTCGTCGCCCACGCCGCCGCCACGCGCCGGCTCTCGGCCGGCACGATCGTCGGCTCCGGCACGATCTCGAATCGCGATGCCGGCGGCGGCCCGGGCCGGCCGGTAGCGGACGGTGGCCTGGGCTATGCCTGCATCGCCGAGCAGAGAATGGTGGAGACGATCCTCCGGGGCGAACCGAAGACGCCCTTCCTGCGTTTCGGCGACGCGGTCCGCATCGAGATGAAGGACGCCGCCGGGCATTCCATCTTCGGCGCGATCGAACAGGAGATCCTGCCTCATGCCTGAGCCGAGCGATGTCTGAGAGCGCGGGCCGCCGGGGGGCGCTCAGCGCCCATTTCCGCAAGATGGCGCACAACAACGCCTGGGCGAACTGGCGGCTGCTTTCGGCCTGCATGCGACTCGACGACACCGCCTTCAAGGCGACGCGCACGAGCTTCTTCCCCTCGCTGCATGAAACGCTGAACCACAACCTGATGGTCGATCTCTACTACATCGACGCGCTCGAACGCGGCGGGCTCGGCCGGCAGGTGTTCGAGCGCTTCCGGCCCTTTGAAGCGCCCGCGCTGTTCCATGCGCAGAGCGCCACCGATCGCCGCCTGATCGCGGTCTGTGACGGGCTGTCGGATGCTGCCCTCGATGCCACCGTCACCACCGATCGCGGCAAGCATGGCGCGATCGAGGAGCGCATCGACGATCTGCTGGCGCATCTCTTCCAGCACCAGATCCACCATCGCGGCCAGGCCCATGCGATGCTGGCCGGGACAGACATCGCGCCACCCCAGCTCGACGAATATTTCCTGCTCTACGATTCCCAGCAGACGCGCGTCGAGCTACGCCGCCTCGACCTGCTGCCGCCGGAAGAGCTGCTTTGAGCAGGGATGGGGTTTGCCGTGCTTGGCGGCAGCCCGCGCGCCGGATAACCTGACGACGAAGCGCCGATGCCTGCCGCGAGAAACGAGCCGCCATGATCGAGACCGTGCCGTTCTATTCGACCATCGTTCCGCTCGCCTTCTTCGTCTGGGGGCCGGTGCTGGTGGTGGTGCTGTTCTGGGCGGTCGGCTTCTGGTCGAGCCGGCAGGGCGTGCCGCGCATGCTGGAGAGCGATTGGGACGGCTACAATGTGGCGGATGTCGAGAAGCTGTTCTCGCTCTATGGCGAGCAGACGCGGGCGCGCTATCGCAACCGCGTGCTGCCGGCCGACGTCGCCTGTGCCTTCACCTATGCGATCGTCGGCGCGCTGCTGATCGCCGGCCTCGCGATGCGCGGACAGCCCTGGTGGGTGGCGGTGCTTTGCGGCGGCGGCTGGTTCCTCGGCGGACTCTGCGATGTCGCCGAGAATTTCGCGGTGGCCCGCTTGCTCGATCGCTATCCGCAGGTCGATGCCGGCAACGTCGCCTTCGCCAGCATGATGACGCGGCTGAAGCTCGTGTTGTTCGCGCTCGGCGTTGTCGGCGCGCTCGCCGCCGCCTATCTCGTCTTCAAGCCTCTGGCTGGGTGAGACTGCGCCACGCGGCGCGTCCGAGCCATAGCCGCGCCGCCGGCACCGGCGGATCGCCGATCAGGATGCGGGGATCGGTCGGTGCGGCCTCGAAGCCCAGCCGCTCGGCCAGACGCAACGAGGCAGCGTTGAGCGGATGAGTCGTGATGCCGACCATGGGGAAGCCGAGCGTGCCGAAACCGTAGTCGAGCAGGCGGGCAGCGGCTTCGCCGGCATAGCCGTTGCCCCAGTGTCGGACCTCGAAGCGATAGCTGATCTGCACGTCGTCCACGGCATCTCCGTCGGGAATGAGCCCGACATAACCGATGAACTCCGTCGGAGCCTCCTTGGTGAAGATCGACCAGTAGCCCAGCCCGTACGCGACATGGTTGAAGCTGCGCGCGGCGACGGCATCGTGCCCCATCGCCGGGTCGCCGACGGGTGCGATGTGGCGCATCACCTGCGGGTCGGTGTTAAGTCGCACGATGGCGTCGAGATCGTCGAGCCTGCGCGGGCGCAGCAGCAATCTCTCGCTTTCCAGTTCCGGTAGCACGCAGCGATCCTCTTCCCGGCGGTTGCACTGCAAAACTCTGGTGCAGCGGCCGCATGCTTCCCATATCCTGCCGGGCGCCGAGCTGAAACGCGCCGGGAGAATGGGAATGCTGCTTCGTCATGGGGTTCTGGCTGCGCTGGCCGTCACTCTGGCAGGAACGACGCTATCGCCGGCGATGGCACAAGAGGATCTGATCTTCCGCAAATCGACGGTCTGGAAGATGCTGACCCCGAACGACAAGCTCGCCGTCTACGGCGTCGACGATCCCATCGTCGAGGGTGTCGCCTGCCACTATACGGTGCCCGAGAAGGGCGGCGTCTCCGGCATGTTCGGTGTGGCCGAGGAGGTCTCGGAGGTCTCGCTCGCCTGCCGCCAGGTCGGCCCGATCAAGTTCAAGGAGAAGGCGGAGCAGGGCGATGTCGTCTTCCGCGAGCGTCGCTCGCTGGTCTGGAAGAAGATGCAGATCGTGCGCGGCTGCGACGCCAAGCGCAATGTGCTGGTCTATCTGGTCTACACCGACAAGCTGATCGACGGCTCGCCCCAGAATTCGACTTCGACCGTGCCGATCATGCCCTGGGGGGCTTCCGGCGAGCCGCCGAAATGTTCGGAATGGATTCGCTGACCGGCGCGCAGATCAGTCGCTGCAGGTGATGCTCAGCGGCTGCTCGGCCACCTGCGCCGGGCTCGGCCGGGCGACGGTGCCGGTGAAATCGGCGCGATCGGCCACGCCGAAGGCTACCGCCTTGCCGAAGCCCTGGGACTCGCACCAGGCGTTCGCGACGATCTTGCCGCACTCGGCCTTCGTCGAGATGCAGTCGGCGACGCCATAGCCGTCGCTGGCCGGGATCAGGAAGGTGCGCGGCTCGTTCGCGGCAGCGTTCGAACGGCTGGTCGGCATGATCGAGAGCGAGATGCCGGCGGCGACGATCCCGAGCAGTCCGACGAAAGCCACGGCGCGGCGCATGAAATCTGATTCCTGATGAAGGCGGGCGGAGAACCCGTGAATCGGGAGGATGGTTCCGGCCGGTTAAATTTGCGTGAATTGCGGCCGAAATGTTGCGGCGCAACAAACAGGGCGCCCTCTTGACGCAAGCCCTGTGGACAGGCAATCACTTTCCGTCATGACGCGAGCCGCCATCAACAGCCCTTGCATTATTTGCCGCTAGCTTTCGCTGGCCGGCTGCTCACGTCCTCGTCCTGAAAACGAACCGACAAAAGCGCCCCGGCCAGCGGCCAGGTCGTTTTTCGTATTCCGCAGTTTCGTTCGTTCCAGGATTTAGCCCCGATGTCGCCGACCCTGAGGCTCTACAACACGCTGACGCGGACGAAGCAGGACTTCGCGCCGATCGATCAGTCGAATGTCCGCATGTATGTCTGCGGCCCGACGGTCTACGACTACGCCCATATCGGCAATGCCCGCCCGGTCATCGTCTTCGACGTGCTCTACCGGCTGCTGCGCCACGTTTACGGCGCCGATCACGTCACCTATGCCCGTAACCTCACGGATGTCGACGACAAGATCAACGCCCGCGCGGCGCGTGACTTCCCGGGCCTGCCGCTGAACCAGGCGATCGCGAAGGTCACAGAGACCACGACGGCGCAGTTCCACCATGATGTGGATGCTCTCGGCAATCTGAGGCCCGACGAGGAGCCGCGCGCCACCGACCACATCGAGGAGATGAAGGCGATCATCGAGCGCCTGATCGCGCGCGGCGTCGCCTATGTCGCCGAGGATCATGTGCTCTTCCATGTCCCGGCCGTCGCGCATCTCACGAAGGCGCCGAAATACGGCACGCTCGCCCGTCGCTCGCTCGACGAGATGCTGGCCGGCGCGCGCGTCGATGTCGCGCCCTATAAGCGCGACGCGATGGATTTCGTGCTGTGGAAGCCGAGCCGGGAGGGCATCGATCCCGGCTGGCCGTCGCCGGCCGGCATGGCCACGCCCGGCCGCCCCGGCTGGCATATCGAGTGCTCGGCCATGTCGATGGCGAAGCTGCTGACGCCGTTCGGCGGCGGGCTTTCCTGCGACGATCCCATGAAGAACGTCTTCGACATCCATGGTGGTGGCATCGATCTCGTCTTCCCGCACCACGAGAACGAGATCACGCAGTCCTGCTGCGCCTTCGGCGGAGCGGAAGGGCAGCCGCTCATGGCCAATATCTGGATGCATAACGGCTTCCTGCAGGTCGAAGGCGAGAAGATGTCGAAGAGCCTCGGCAACTTCGTCACGATCCATGAGCTGCTGGAGACTGACGCGTTCGGCGGCCGCAAATGGCCGGGCGAAGTGCTTCGGCTCGCGATGCTGAAGACGCACTACCGCCAGCCGATCGACTGGACGGTGAAGGCGCTGGAGGAGGCGGAGCGTAAGTTGCGCCAATGGGTAGCGCAGATCGAGTTCAACGAAATTTCGGAGGATCAGATCGCTCTGCCGCCGGAATTCGTCGAAGCGCTTGCGGATGATCTGAATTTTGCCGAGGCAATGAAAGCAATCGAGGGGGCGCTCAAGGATGGAACTAGCCAGCGCACTCTTGTCGCGATGCTGGAACTGATCGGGATCGATATCTGGAAATTCGCTCGCGAAGAGGCAGAGCGAAACACCGCAGCCCTGCGCGCAGAGGAAGAAGCTGCTGGAGTGGACGTCGAGGTGCTGATCGCCGCTCGCCTCGACGCCCGCCGCGCCAGGAATTTCGCCGAGTCCGACCGCATCCGCGACGAGCTCGCTGCGATGGGCATTGCGCTCAAGGATGGCAAGGACCCCGCCACGGGCGAACCGACGACCAGCTGGGAGGTGAAGCGATGACCCCGAAGATCCGCCCTGCCGGCTCGCTCTCCCTCGCCATCAAGCTGGTCATGCTGGCGATGGTCGTGCCGCGCGTCGTCCGCTTCAAGCTGAGGCGGGAGCGATGAGCGCGGCCCGCGTCCATCTCTTCGACACGACGCTGCGCGACGGGGCGCAGACCACCGGGGTCGATTTCTCGCTCGACGACAAGCGCGCCGTCGCGGCGCTGCTCGACCGGCTCGGCGTCGATTATGTCGAGGGCGGCTATCCCGGCGCCAACCCGCTCGATACCGCCTTCTTCGAGGAGAAGGCGACGAAGCAGGCGAAATTCGCCGCCTTCGGCATGACCAAGCGGGCAGGGCGCTCGGCAGCGAACGATCCCGGCATCGCCGCGCTGCTGGCGGCGAAGGCCGATGCCATCGTCTTCGTCGCCAAGGCCTGGGACTACCATGTCCATGTCGCGCTCGAGATCTCGCTGGAGGACAACCTCGCCGGCATCGCCGAGAGCGTCGCCGCGGCGAAGGCCGCCGGTCGCGAGGTGATGCTCGACTGCGAGCACTTCTTCGATGGCTACAAGGCCAACCCGGACTATGCGCTCGCCTGTGTCCGCACCGCTTTTGAAGCCGGCGCCCGCTGGGTCGTGCTCTGCGATACCAATGGCGGCACGCTGCCGGACGAGGTCGGCGCGATCGTGCGCGAGGTCGCGAAGGTCGTTCCGGGCGAGCATCTCGGCATCCATGCCCATGACGATTGCGGCTGCGCCGTCGCCAATTCGCTCGCGGCGGTCGAAGCCGGCGTGCGCCAGATCCAAGGCACGCTCAACGGCCTGGGCGAGCGCTGCGGCAATGCCAATCTCGTCACGCTGATCGGCGCGCTCAGGCTCAAGGAGCGCTTTCGCGACCGTTTCGAGCTCGGTGTCAACGACGCTCAGCTCGCTGAGCTGACCCATGTCTCGCGCGCGCTCGACGAGATGCTGAACCGCGCGCCGAACCGCCACGCGCCCTTCGTCGGCGCCTCGGCTTTCGCGACCAAGGCCGGCATCCACGCCTCGGCCGTCCTGAAGGACCCCCGCACCTACGAGCACGTCGCGCCGGAAGCGACCGGCAACACCCGCAAGGTCCTGATCTCCGACCAGGGCGGCAAGTCGAACCTCGTCGCGGAGCTGGAGCGCATCGGCGTCACGCTCGGGCGTGACGATCCGCGGCTCAATCGCGTGCTCCAGGAGGTCAAGGACAAGGAAGCGCAGGGTTACGCTTTCGAGGGCGCCGATGCCTCCTTCTTCCTGCTGGTGAAGCGCATCCTCGGCGAGGTGCCGGACTATTTCGCGGTCGAGCGCTTCGCGGTGAATGTCGAGCGCCGCTACAACGCGCTGGGCGAGCTCGTCACCTTCTCCGAGGCGATCGTGAAGGTGAGGGTTGGCGATGACCTGCTGATCTCGGCGGCCGAAGGCGATGCCGGGCCGGTCAATGCGCTCGATATCGCCTTGCGCAAGGATCTCGGTCGCTACCAGTCGCTGATCGAGGGGCTGCGGCTGGTCGACTACAAGGTGCGCGTGTTCCAGGGCGGTACCGACGCCGTGACCCGCGTGCTGATCGAGTCGGGTGACGAGACCGGCGAGCGCTGGACCACGGTCGGCGTCAGCGCCAACATCATCGACGCCTCGTTCCAGGCGCTGGTCGACTCGATCACCTACAAGCTGGTGAAGGCTGGTGCGACGGCTTGAGCGCGGTCGCTCAGTCATGCTCGGGCTTGACCCGAGCATCTCTCGCGGGAGGAGCTTTCTGCCTCCTGGTGCCGAGATTCTCGGGTCCAGGCTACGCTTCGCCCGAGAATGACGGTCTTGTGCCTGTCACTCTGTCAGGCGGATGACGCGGTCCCGGCACAAATCCATGTCGGCGTCGCTGTCGGCCTCGTCTTCGAATTTCCCCTGCACCGTATAGGCGCAGCCCTGCGGCTTGTTGAGCTTGAGTGCGACGCTCTTGCCGGGCGCCAGCGGCTTGGCGAGCTTGGCGACGAGGCGGGGCTGTTCACCGGCGGTCGCGATCTCGAAGCTGTTGAGCGGAACGCTGCGCTGGTTGGTGATGGTGATCTGCGCATGCGGTTTGCCGGACTGCGCGGCGGCGGGCAGCGCCGTCAGCGCGAGAGCGGCGGCGGCGCCGAGTGCCATGGCGACAAGATACTGATCTCTCATGGTTGTTTCTGTCCCCGATCCTGAGCGTCCTGCGCTCTGACCGGATCAGACACCGGGCTTTCGACGAGAGCAAGGCGGGTTTCGGGCGAGACCGTCGCTGCTTTCGGAGCAATCCCACATGCATCGGCGCGCGATTGCGTCTATACGGGCACGCCAACTGGAATCGTGTGAAAATGTCCGCGCCGTCAGCGCCGCCCCCGGCGCCGAGCTTCCATCGCTCCGCCGTGATCCAGCCGGGTTCCGGCTTCTTCGCCACCTTCCGTGCGCTCTGGCCCTATCTCTGGCCGGCGGAGCGTGCCGATCTGCGCAGCCGCGTCGTCGCGGCCTTCGMGCTGATGGTGGCCGGGCGGCTCGTGCTGATGGGCGTGCCTTTCACCTTCAAATGGGTGACGGACGCCCTGGCCGGCACCTATTCGAACCTCGAGAACTGGCTGCCCTGGCTGGTCGGGGCGCCGCTCGCGCTGACCGTGCTCTACGGCCTCGCCCGCGTCGGTTCTGCTGCCTTCGTGCAACTGCGCGACGCCATCTTCGCGCCGGTCTTCATGCATGCGGTGCGCACGCTGGCGCTGCAGACCTTCGGTCACCTGCATCATCTTTCACTGCGCTTCCATCTCGAGCGCAAGACCGGCGGCCTGACCCGCGTGCTGGAGCGCGGCCGCAACGGCATCGAGGAGATGGTCCGCCTCGGTCTCAACCAGCTCGTGCCGGTGATCATCGAGGTCGTGCTGATCATCGCCGTGCTGCTCTACCTGTTCGACTGGCGCTATGTTGTCGTGCTGGTGGCGATGGTCACGACCTACATGACCTACACCATCAAGGCCACGGAGTGGCGCATCGCCATCCGCTCGGCGATGAACGAGTCCGACACGGACGCCAACGCGAAGGCAATCGACTCGCTGCTCAACTACGAAACGGTGAAGTATTTCGGCGCCGAGGCCCGCGAGACCGCCCGCTACGACCAGTCGATGGCGCGCTACGAGCGCAATTCGGTCAAGTCCTATACCTCGCTCGCCTGGCTGAACTTCGGCCAGGCTGCGATTTTCGCGGTGGGGCTGACACTGTCGATGGTGATGGCGGTGCGGGGCTTCCAGGCCGGCACCAACACGGTCGGCGATCTCATCCTGATCAACTCCATGCTGATCCAGCTCTATTTGCCGCTGAATTTCATGGGCACCGTCTACCGCGAGATCAAGCAGGCGACGCTCGACATCGCCCAGATGTTCTCGCTGATCGGACGCGACCCCGAGATCCAGGACAAGCCCGGCGCGAAGCCGCTGCAGGTCCCGGCCGGGGAGGTCTCCTTCGAGAACGTGCAGTTCGCCTATGTGCCCGAGCGGCCGATCCTGCGCGGCGTGTCTTTCAAGGTTCCGCCCGGCCGCACCGTCGCCATCGTCGGTCCCTCCGGCGCGGGGAAATCGACGATCTCGCGCCTGCTCTTCCGCTTCTACGAGCCACAGGGCGGTCGCATCCTCATCGACGGCCAGCCGATCGCCGATGTTCAGCAGGTCAGCCTGCGCGCCGCGATCGGCATGGTTCCGCAGGATACGGTGCTGTTCAACGACACGATCGAATACAACATCCTCTACGGCCGCCCGGAGGCGACCATGGCGGAAGTCGAGGAGGCCGCGCGCCTCGCCCAGATCGATCGCTTCATCCGCCTGTTGCCGGAAGGATACGCCACCTCGGTCGGCGAGCGCGGCTTGAAGCTCTCCGGCGGCGAGAAGCAGCGTGTCGCCATCGCCCGCACCATCCTGAAGGGGCCGCCGATCCTGGTTCTAGACGAGGCGACCTCGGCTCTCGATTCCTTCACCGAGAAAGAGATCCAGGACGCGCTCGATCGGGTCAGCGAAGGTCGCACCACGCTGGTGATCGCCCACCGGCTCTCCACCGTCGTCAACGCCGATGAGATCATCGTGCTCGACAAGGGCGTCATCGTCGAACGCGGCGATCATCGTGACCTGCTCGCCGCGGACGGCGTCTATGCCGCGATGTGGAACCGCCAGCGCGAGGTCGATGAGGCCAAGGCCACGCTCCAGCGCGCCACCGAGGCGGAAGGCGAGAGCGTCAGGGTGAGCCTGACGTAGAAACTGGATTAGCCGCGGGCGTCATGCTGGCCCTTGTGGCGAGCATCCACGCCTTGAACACCGCTCTTCATCAGTGAAGACGTGGATGGTCGGGACGAGCCCGACCATGACGGCAAGGGCGCCGGCGCCCGGCCAGCTTAAAACCGCTCGCAACTTCGGCGCGTTTCCTGCATGCTCCGGCCGCAGGGCAAAGGCACTGGGGGAGCGGCTGCCATGTTTGATCCGACGACATTCGTAGGTTTTCACACCTGGCTCAGCCTGATCGCGATCGTGGCCGGGTTTCCGGTCGCGGCCGGCTTGCTCCATGGGCATACGCGCCCGGGCTGGACCGGGGTTTTCCTGTCTACCGCCTTCGCCACCAGCGCGACCGGTTTCGGCTTTCCCTTCAGCGGCGTCCTGCCCTCCCACATCATCGGCGCGATCCACATCGCGCTGGTCGGGATCGCGGCCTTCGCATTGTATGGGCGCAGACTGGAAGGAGGCTGGCGTCGCACCTACGCGATCACCGCGATGCTGTCGTTCTACCTGCTGGTCTTCGTGCTGGTGGCGCAGATGTTCGGCAAGATCCCGGCCTTGCGGGCGCTGGCCCCGACCCAGTCGGAACCGCCCTTCGCGATCGCCGAGGCGTTCGTGCTGTTTGCCTTCGGCTTCCTGACCTGGAAGGCGGCGGTGCGCTTCGTCCGGATGCCACGGATCGCCTAGACGCGGTGCTGCCTTCGAAGGTTCAGTGCCCGCCTGTGATCAGCGCCACCTGCCTCCGGGGGGCACCGCTGCTGGACTGCGGCCGATGCACTTTTCGACGCCCCGGCGCTCGCCGTGGCCGTCGCCATGCCTCTCTCCCGCGTTGGATCGGTTTCCTCGCAGGTGAACCGGGGTGGACCACGTGGATTCCGGCTCGAAGAGCGTTTGAGCGGTGAATCGGCGGCAATGTCGCAGCTAACGGGCTTTCCCTGGCGGGCAGAACGCCCTAAATCAGCGCAACGCCTGTGGCTGTCCATGCTAGGGCATCGTCATTCACGCGCGCTCGGCGCGCCGACACGTTCAACGGATACCGCCTCATGTCTCTCGTCGATTCCGTCCGCAAGGTGATCGTGCCCATCCACAAGGAGGGCTATGTCTTCATCGCCATCGGGCTGGTCGCGACCATCGTGCTGGCCAATCTCTGGTCGCCCTTCGGCTGGGTCGGCGCGATCATCACGGTCTGGATCTGCTATTTCTTCCGCGATCCCGTCCGCGTCACGCCGCAGCGGGAAGGGCTGGTGATCTCTCCCGCCGACGGCCGGATCAGCCAGATCGCCCAGGCGCTGCCGCCGCCGGAGCTCGAGCTGCCGGCCGAGCCGATGACGCGCATCTCGATCTTCATGAACGTCTTCGATTGCCACGTGAACCGCGCGCCGGTGCCGGGCCGCATCGCGAAGATCGCCTATACGCCGGGTCTTTTCCTCAATGCCGAGCTCGACAAGGCGAGTGACGACAACGAGCGCAATGCACTGGCCATCGAGACGACCTCCGGCATTGTCGGCGTCGTGCAGATCGCGGGCCTGGTCGCGCGCCGCATCGTGCCCTTCGTCAAGCAGGGTGACACACTGGCGACGGGCGAGCGCTTCGGCCTCATCCGCTTCGGCTCGCGCGTCGACGTCTATCTGCCGACGCACATCGCGCCGCTGGTCGGCGTCGGACAGACCGCGATCGCCGGCGAGACCGTGCTGGCCGATATGAGCGGCAACGAGCCGGTCGTGCGCAGTTTCCGCGACATCTGAGGGTAGGGTGGGGACGACGTACCCCGCCTCGACCTCCGCTGCTAGCGCGGATTTGAGAAACCGCGTATTTCGGCAGACATGAGCGACCTGTTTCCTCCTTTCGAGCCCGAGCGCGCCGAGTCAAAGCGCGCTCGTTTCAAGCCGATCCCCTTCCGGCTGCTGGCGCCCAACGTCATCACGCTGCTGGCGCTCTGCCTGGGCCTGACGGCGATGCGCCTCGTCGTCGAAGGCAAGCTCGAAACGGCGACGATCTGCATCCTGATCGCCGCTGGTCTCGATGGCGTCGACGGGCGTCTGGCGCGCCTCCTCAAGGGCACCTCACGCTTCGGTGCCGAGCTCGATTCGCTCTCGGACTTCGTCAATTTCGGCGTCGCCACCGGCTATGTGCTGTGGATCTTCGTCTTGCACGATCTGAAGTCCTTCGGCTGGATCATCGTGCTGACGCTGGCCTGCGCCATGGCGCTGCGCCTCGCGCGCTTCAACGTCATGATCGACGATCCTGACCGGCCTGAGTGGCAGAAGGACTTCTTCGTCGGGATGCCCGCCCCGGCGGGCGCGATCACCGCCATGCTGCCGGTCTATCTGCACATCATCGGCGTTCCCGTGCAGGAATATGGCGCGCTCTTCGTCGGCATCTACATTCTGTTCATCGCCTTCCTGACGATCTCGCGCATCCCCTGCTATGCCGGCAAGACGATCGGCACGCGTATTCCGCGAACCCAGGTGCTGCCGATCTTCGTCGCCGTCGTGATCGTGGCTGGGCTGCTCTTCGCCTACACCTTCGAGGTGCTGACGGTCGTGGTCGTGGGCTATCTCGCGCTCATCCCGGTGAGCGTGGCGCGATACCGCAAGCTTGAGCGCGAGCACAGCCTGCTCGCGCCGGCCGCCGTTGTGGCCGGCGACACTCCGCAAGAACCAGTCTGAGCTGCAAGCCGGAGCCCGTTCCGATCAGGCCGAATCGACCTGCTCGGTAAAGCGGTCTGCAGGCGGGGCCTTTAGCGCCGACCGCCGCTGAGCCGGGCGGCGTTGGCGCGTGTGCGCCGCGCAAAGGGCTCGAGCGTGCTGTCGGCGACCCGGACAGCTGCGGCCGCCAGGTCGAACTGGCCCGGCAAATGGAGCGCCAGACCCCACCAGAGCGCCGTGGCCGCCTGGGTTGCGGCCACGCTGCTCTCGACCACAGCCGAAACCTTCTCCAGCACGGCGTTGGTCGCCTCGCGCTGGCCGTGGCTGTCGCCGAAGGCGCCCTTCATCAGAATCGGCATCCGCATCGCGATGGTGAGGCCGGCTTCGGCCTGCATGGTCAGCACGCGCGCGGCAAGCACTTGTGCATCGGCTCCCGTCGCGATGGCGGAGCGCGATGACTTGCGCGTGCTCGGCATGGACAAACTCCCAAAACGATGCGGCGTAATGCCGAGGGGAAACGACTCTGCCGCTGCAAGCCGAGCTTGGCAATCGATAGTATACCAATTTTCCCGCCCTGCTTTTATGCAGGACGCGCAGAATAAGCGTCTCCAATGACGGTTGACGCATGTGGTTCGCGCCGCGGTTGCGGATTTATCGCTGCGCCGAAATGCTCTAAGGCTGGTCGTGCGCCGGCCATTTCTCCGGCGACGGAAAAGCGTCGGGCTGTCTTTTGAGTTTTTTCTCCACTCCCAAACATCCTGGCTGGCGCCCGATGCTCGTGCTGGCCTCGGCTTCCCCGCGCCGCCTCGCATTGCTCGAGCAGGCCGGGCTGAAGCCGGATGCGCTGTTGCCGGCCGATCTCGACGAAACCCCGCGCAAGGGTGAGCGCCCGCGCGATCTCGCCCGCCGGCTGGCGCGCGAGAAGGCGGAGGCGGCGCGCGAGGGCGCGAAGGCGCACGCGGATCTGGAGGGTTGCTACATCGTTGCGGCCGATACGGTGGTCGCGGTCGGCAGGCGCATCCTGCCCAAGGCCGAGATCGTGGACGAGGCGGCAGCTTGCCTGCGCCTGCTGTCCGGGCGTGCGCATCGCGTCTATACAGGCGTCGCACTGGTAACGCCCTCGGGAACGATTCGAGACCGCATCGTCGAGACGCGGCTGCGCTTCAAGCGCCTCTCGACGGAAGACATCGAGCACTACCTCGCCTCCGGCGAATGGCGCGGCAAGGCGGGCGGCTATGCCGTCCAGGGCATCGCCGGCTCCTTCGTCATCAAGCTGGTCGGCTCCTATACCGGCGTCGTCGGCCTGCCGCTCTACGAGACGGTCAATCTGCTCGGCGGCGAGGGCTTCCCGATTCGCTTCGGCTGGATGAACGCAGCCTGACGGGGTTGCCTCTCCGCACACGACGTCTGATCCTCGCATGACAGCTGCGCCGCTCGGACAAGGCGCGCGAGGGAGGATGAAGAGATGGCGGGGCGTCTGAGCGGCAAGGTCGCGATCGTGGCCGGAGCGGGGTCGATCGGACCCGGCTGGGGCAATGGCAAGGCGACGGCGACGGTTTTTGCTCGCGAGGGAGCGCAGGTCGTCTGCGCCGACATCAACCGCGATGCTGCTGAGGAAACCGCCGGGATCATCCGCAACGAAGGCGGCGAGGCCTTCGCGATCCAAGCCGACGTCACCAGGGCTGAACAGGTCGCCGATCTCGTTGCCCATGCGCTCGGCCGCTATGGCCGCATCGACATCCTCGACAACAATGTCGGCATAGCCGAGGTCGGCAGCGTCGTCGATCTCCCGGAGGAGGTCTGGGAGCGCGTCTTCCGCGTCAATCTCACCGGTGCCTTCCTGGCGATGAAGCACGTCATCCCGGTCATGCAGCGCCAGTTCGAGGAGACGGGCGAAGGGGGCTCGATCATCAATATCTCGTCGATCGCCTCGATCCGCCATACTGGCGTACCCTATGCAAGCTATTCGGCGAGCAAGGCGGCGCTGAACCAGCTGACCCGCACGACGGCGGTCCAATACGCCGCGCAGAAGATTCGTGTGAATGCGATCCTGCCCGGGCTGATGAAGACGCCGATGGTCGAGCATTCGGCAGGTCTGGCCAAAGCCTATGGCGAAGGTGACGTCGAGGCGATGTGGGCGGCGCGCGCCGCACAGGTGCCGATGGGGCATATGGGGGAAGCCTGGGACGTGGCCAACGCCGCGCTCTTTCTCGCCAGTGACGAAGCGCGCTATGTCACCGGCATCGAACTGGTCGTCGATGGAGGCATCACGCTCAAATATGACTGAAATCGACAAGCCGGCGCCGGCCGCGAAGCCCTGTGCGATCTGCGGCAAGCCCGCGGTGGCGCGCTTCAAACCGTTTTGCTCGGCGCGCTGCGCCGATATTGACCTCGGCCGCTGGCTGAAGGGTAGCTACGTGATTCCCGGCGAGGCGGTCGAGGAGGCCGAAGAGGCTCCGCCCCAACCGGAAAGCGAGGGGTGAGCCGCGTCCTTCGCCCGGACGGCCTCACTCCTCGGGCGAGCCATATCCCTGCGGTGCGCTGTAGCTCTGTCGATCCGCCTGGCGCTCATCGCGCTTCTGCCGGTCGCGGGCGGCGGTCACGACGCAGTTCGCGTAGGCATCGCAGCGCGACCTGTCTTCGACAATGGGATCCGGGGTGCTCGCGCAGGCGCTGAGAACCAGGGAGATGGCTGATGGGGCGATGATCCTCATGGCCATCAGCATGAGATGCCGGGTGGCCGTTTCGCGGCGAGAACTGGGCGCGGCGGGAATATGTGGGTTGCAACTGCCGCCCGATCGTTTGCTGCAAGCCGGACTTGGAACTGCTAGGTTATGGAATGACCGATTTTCCCGACATCATCCGCTCGCCATTGTCACAGAGCTTCACCGAGGACGGCGTCACCGTCCAGGTCGAGATCTTTCGGGTCGACGGTACCGAGGGCTGGACGCTCGAACTCATCGATGAGGAAGGCGGCTCGACAGTCTGGCAGGACAGCTTCGCTACGGACGCCGAGGCCTTTGCGGAATTCACCGACGGCGTCGAGCAGCTCGGTCTGGCGAAGCTGATCGACCCCGACGAGGACGATCTCGCGACAGTGCACTGAACGGCGCTATCATGGCCTATACCGACGAGCTCGACGCGGTCATCGCCTGCGAGCAGCGGCTTCGCCGGCAGATTGCCATTCGCCTGGCGGAAGAGTCCGGGATTCCATCGGGCCGCGGCCTCTCCGAGGAGGCGCGGGCCGCAGCCGATGCCGCGATCGAGGCATGGTGTGCCGAGGGCGAGGAGCAGCAGGATCTGGCGGCCTTCAGGCCGCTTGGACCTCTACAGGAGCTGCTCGCGGAGCATCGCAGCATCGTCGAACGAATCGAGGATATGCGCGACAGGCGTCTGGGGTAGAGCGGCCGGAGCGACGGTTTGAGGCTCCGTTGAGGCGCGGGCGATGTCCGCAGAGCCTCCGAGCTGTCCTCCCTCAACCAGATCGGGGTAGCGATTCGACATTGAAACGCCGGTTGCCGCGGCGTTCGGCCTGTGTTCGTGTTCGATCAACGAACAAGAAATGCAGGGAGGTTCAGGTGCTGTTCAACAGTCGTTTCCTCGCCGTCTGGATGAGGACGGTCATTGTCGCTGCCATCTTTGCCGCCGTCGTGGTGCCGATGGTGGTCGCGCATTAGCTTCAGCGTGTGACCCCGATTTAATCCGGCCGTAACCGCCGAGCGGGTTCGTTCCCTTTAAGAGCATAGCCACTCGTCTTTGGAATGGGCCCGCCAGACATGGCCCTCGAAGGCGAGCCCGGCGCCGGCGCCTGCGGAGAGGGAGCGCGCCGTTGGGAGGCGGCATCGCTCCCTCTCCAACATACCGAAGTCTTGCAGCGCCAGTCGAGCACAGGCGCAACGTTCCGGCGCAATCATCCGATCGAATGACGAAGGCGTCACACTCCAACGCTAGGTCATAGCGAGGCCTGACCAGTCTCACGCCGCGCCAGCCCCTGCGGTTGGCCATTCGGCTTGGCGGTCGGCCGGTTCCTAGCTGGCGAGGTCGATATGGATCGTCTGATTGGTTCGCTATATCTCGCCGCCATCACACTCACGATGACCGCCTGGATCGGACTGATCGGCTACGGCGCCTGGCACTTCCTGTTCTGAGAATCCCAGGGCTGCTCCCCGTTTGCCGGGCAACGACACGAGCCCGCGGTAAGCCAGCGTGGCGGAAAAGCTAAGTCAACGTCTGGAAAAGGAATGGTGCCCAGGGGCGGAATCGAACCACCGACACTGCGATTTTCAGTCGCATGCTCTACCAACTGAGCTACCTGGGCGCCCCGGGGCGCGCCGCGCCTTCCGTGTTGGTGGGGGCGATATAGAGGCTGTCGTCAGGCCTGTCCAGTCACTTCAGCCGGCTTTCTACAGTCCGCGTTCGCATGTGGAGAAATCCGGCCCTGCGGCGGGACAAACGGTGGGATTAATACCGGGCTCAGGCGGGTATTTGGGCCTCCTCCCGCCACTCTGCGTGGTCGATCACTCTCGCGAGGCGGTCGACCGCCGCCAGCGCTTCGCGTCGTGCCTGCTCCGATTCGGCGATCGCCGCCTGGCCGTAGAGGAGCCGGGCGAAGGCGATGACCCGGTTGACCACCAGGAACGACGCATCTTGCAGAGCCTGGGATTCGCGTAGGACCTCATTGAGATGCGCCACATGGGTCTCGGCGCTTTCCTGCAAGGCCTTCGCATTGAGAACGCCAGCCTTGAGCACATCGGCGCGCAGGGTCTCGACATCGCGCGCGAGTAGCTCCTTCACCCTCTCAGCCATGGTTCCTCCACTGAAGGAGATTGTTATGTCGGCCAGATCGAAAATAGCACCGAAGTCAGTGCCGATCAGCGCCAAGCGTGACGCTTGGTTACTTACCTCTCTACGGCGACCATTCAGCTTGCGGTAAATTTGAAGCGAGCTGGGAGGCGCTCGGACCTCTGCTACGTCAATCCTCGGAATCGTGGGCGATCGGCGCTTCCGCTGGCCGGAAATGCTTGCCGTTGACGATGGGCACGAGCGTCCGGACCAGAGCAGCCACGACGATGACCAGCGGGAGCGCCATCACGGCGTTTCCCTCCAGCGCCAGCCACATCGCCAAGCCACAGCTCACGGCGTCCCATGACAAGCAGGAGCTTCATCACGGCGCAGGACGATCCTGCTTCGGGGCAGGGGCAAGAGGACGGTGCGAAGCGGCTAACTTTTTGGTGTCGGCGGCGCAGCCACGCACGTTCGACGAGGTCGAGGCGGGTTGGCCCCAGCTGACGGACAAAAGGCTCTATTGACGCTTCGGATCAAGCGGGAAAGGATGGCGCGTGCTTGCCGTCGCAGCTCCCGCGTGCCGGGGCGCTCACCGACCGGATCGACAGCGAAGGCGCTTTCTCCTGGCGCTGGCGGGTCTTCCGTTCTGCCTCGCAGCAGCGCGGGCGATTGCGGGAGAATTGCTGCCTTGGTCCGACGAAGCGTCACCTGAGCTCGCGCTCGGCCGTCTCGACGGCCCGGCGATCGATCTCGCCGATCTGCGCGGTCGGCCCGTCATCGTTCATTTCTTCGCGACATGGTGTGCGCCCTGTGTCGAGGAATTGGCTTCGCTCGATGCGCTGGCCGAGCGGCTCGGTACAGGCGCGACCATCCTTGCCGTCGATGTCGGTGAGGTCGAGGCACGGGTGCGCAATTTCATTCGTCAGCGCCCGGTGCGTTTCCCAATTCTGCTCGACCGTGACCGGGCGGCGATGAAACGCTGGCGGGTGGAGGGGCTGCCCTCGAGCTTCGTGCTCGATCGCGATCTGCGCCCCGTATCGCTCACCGCCGAGCCGCTCGACTGGACCAGCCCGCCGGTGCTGGCGGCGCTCGAAGCCGTGGTCGGCGCCGAGCCTGACGCAGTGAAAACCGACGACAACGGGGGAAGGAGCACACCATGATCAGCAGGCGCGATATGCTCACGACCGGTGCCGCCGCGAGTGCGGCGCTTCTGCTGCCGCGCGCAGGCTTGGCGCAGGCGCCCGCCTTCGCCCCCAAGCCCGGCAAATGGCGGGATTTCGAGGTGGTGACACGGCTCGATCTCGCAGGGCAGGGGAAGGCGCAGGCCTGGGTTCCGCTGCCTTCCCTCGCGGAGGCCGAATGGATCAAGCCGGGCCGCAACGACTGGCAGACCAATGCGGCCTCAGCCGAGATCGTCAGCGATCCGAAATACGGCGCGCAGATGCTGCATGTCGTCTTCAAGGAAGGCGAGACGGCGCCGGCCGTCGAAGTCCGCAGCCGCTTCTCGCTGCGCGATCGCGCCGAGGATTTCGCTGCCGGGCCGGCGCCGGCGCTGGGCGCGGACGAGCGCAAGCTCTTTCTGGAAGCGACCGAATTGATGCCGACCGACGGCATCGTCAAGGAAACCGCCGAGAAGGCGGCGGCCGGCAAGACGAGCGACATCGACAAGGCGCGCGCTATCTACCAATGGGTTGTCGCGAACACCTTCCGTGACGCGAAGACGCGCGGCTGCGGCACCGGCGACGTTGCCTCGATGCTGCGCAGCGGCAATCTCGGCGGCAAATGCGCCGATCTCAACGCGCTCTATGTCGCGCTCGTGCGCTCCGTCGGCATCCCGGCGCGCGACATCTATGGCATTCGCGTCGCGCCCTCCCAGTTCGGCTACAAGAGCCTGGGGGCGGGGTCCGAGGTGATCACCAAGGCCCAGCACTGCCGCGCGGAAGTCTGGCTAGACGGCCATGGCTGGGTCGCGACCGATCCCGCCGATGTCCGCAAGGTCGTGCTCGAGGAGCCGCCCGGCAACAACGCCGTCGACGACGCGAAGGTGGTCGCGGCGCGCGAGGCGCTGTTCGGCGCCTGGGAAGGCAACTGGCTCGGCTACAACATGGCGCATGATGTCGCGCTGCCGGGCTCGAAGCACAAGGTCGGCTTCCTGATGTATCCGCAGGCGGAGATCGCCGGGGCGCTGCTCGATTGCCTGGATCCCGACACCTTCAAGTACACGATCAAGGCAGTCGAGATCACCGCCTGAAGACGCCGCTTCGGCCGGGGCCTCCTCGGCTCCCGGCCGCTCTATCCGGAGACCGATGATGAGTGACATGATCGAACGCGCCGCGCCGGCGAAGCCCGCTGCACCACGGCTGACCAGCCTGGCGCATGGCGGCGGCTGCGGCTGCAAGCTGGCGCCCTCGGTGCTCCAGCAGCTTCTGGCCGAACACCCGGCGGCCGGCCCTTACAAGCAGCTTCTCGTCGGCACCGAGACCGGTGACGATGCGGCCGTGTGGCAGGTCGATGAGAATACATGCGTGGTCGCTACCACGGATTTCTTCATGCCGATGGTCGACGATCCCCGTGACTTCGGCCGCATCGCCGCGACCAATGCGATCTCGGACGTTTATGCGATGGGTGGCAAGCCGATCATGGCGCTGGCGATCCTCGGCATGCCGCTCGACAAGTTGCCGATCGAGACGACACGCGAGATTCTGATGGGGGGCGCCTCGATCTGCGCCGAGGCCGGCATCCCCGTCGCGGGCGGCCACTCGATCGATGCGCCCGAGCCGATCTACGGCCTGGCGGTGATAGGGCTTCTGAAACCACGAAACCTGCGCCGCAACAGCGGGGCAAGGCCCGGCGATGCGCTGATCCTGACCAAGGCGCTGGGCGTCGGCATCTATTCGGCCGCCTTCAAGAAGGAACAGCTCTCGCCGGCGGCCTATGACGAGATGATCGGATCGGTGACCTTGCTCAACCGCATCGGTGCCGAACTGGCAGAGGATGACGATGTCCACGCCATCACGGATGTCACCGGCTTCGGCATTCTCGGCCACGGGCTGGAGATGGCGCGCGGTTCCGGCGCCACGCTGCGGCTGCAACTGGCCGATCTGCCATTCCTTTCGCAGGCAGAACGGCTGTCGCAAGAGGGCAGGGTGACCGGCGCATCGCACCGCAACTGGGCGAGCTATGGCGAAGGCGCCGAATTGCCGGCCGGATTGCCGGATTGGCGCCGCCATCTGCTGACCGATCCGCAGACCTCCGGCGGCCTTCTGGTCTCCTGCAAGGCGGAGCGGGCGCAGGACATCCTCGCGCGGATCAAGGCGGCGGGCTATCCGGCCGCACGGATCATCGGCGCGGTCGAGGCGGGACCGGGGCGCGTGGTAGTGACATAGCCTGCGTCGCCGTTCTCGGGCGAGTTCTGCGGCGACGCGAGAATCTCTTGCCGGAAGGGGCGCCGGAGCCTTCTCGCCGCCTCACGCCTCCTGAACCTCCAGATTCCGCCCCCAGACGTCGAAGAAGGCGCCCTTGTTGAGGACCAGTCGGTCCTCCCGCAGGGCGTCTTCCAGCTCGCGCAGTCGTTTGCGGGCGAGTTCATCGGGCACCAGCCCGCCATCCTCGTCTCGCGTCGGGAAGAAGGCCGCTCCGTCCCAGCTCACCCCGGCACCGCGCAGCATCAGGACGATATCGCCCCAGTCGATCTCGCTACCGACGACATGCACGAAGGTGGAGCGCAGCGGCTCGACCTTGGGCGCGGCGATCTTCACGAGCACGATCAGCGCGGTGAATGGACCCTTGCGGAAGAGCTTGCCGAGCCAGCGGTCGAAATCCGTTCCGAGGCCCCTAGAAGTCGACACGCGGTCTATCCTCGGTCGGTCGTGCCGCGTCGGCGGCGCGTTCGAAATGCACGGTCGGGTCGAGGGCAGGGGCTTGGCTGTCGATCATGCCGCCTCAGTGAACTGGCGGAAGAGAATGGGAGTCGAACCCACCAGAGACCGTCTGACGGCCCCTCCCGGATTTGAAGTCCGGACGCCCCACCGGGGACGCTTCTCCTCCATCGGGCATCGCCGGCTGCGGGCCGAACAGATCGAGCCTTTGCCGGTTGATGCGCCTGAGATCGCCGCGGCGGATGGTGACGCCATGGCGATCGAAGAACTCGAGTATCTGGATAGCGACCTTTCGGCCGTTGTCGAGCTTGTCGCGGAACTGCGCGGCGTTGAAGCCGGCCGGATCGGCGCCCGCGAGTTGCACGGCGATGCCGACCATCTCGGTCAACGTCGCCCGCAGGAAGAAATGATCGAGCGCGATCTCGTGAACATCCCCGCGCCGGCCGGCCAGCCGGAACAGCCGGCGGATGTCCTCTTCGCGGCGCCCGAGCAACTGGCCGATATCCCGCACGCGCGGCGGCCGGAACCGTTCCTGCGCGTCGATCAGCGGTGCGATTTGTGCCCAGAGCGCCTCGTCCTCCGGCGACAGTCGGACTTCGTGTCCCGGCCGCCTGGCCCATGAACCGGCCATGACGACCAGGCCGCCATCGGCGAGACGCCCCAACGCCGTGCGGAAGAGCGGCGCGGGCAGGCGCGGCGCGATCGCGAGGCGCAAACGCTCCAGCCCCATGCCGGGCAAGTCGGGATGTTCGGCATGCCAGGCGTCGAGGCGCTCGACGGTCGCCTGCGAGAGTTCCTGCCAGTTTTCCGGCAGCATCGCGAGCGAGCCGATCCGGACCAGACCTAGCCTGGCCGCCAATTCTCCGGTCGCCTCGCCGCCCAACGCGCGGTCGCGGACGAAGCCGTCGATGTCGGCGTGATGCGGCGGCAGGGACAGGAGCGCGCGCAGCGCCTCGGCTGGGTCGGACAGCCCGAGCGCCGCGAGCTGCGCCAGCCGCTCCGGGCTGCGGCGGCGGCGCTCGGGGGCGCGCAGGTCGAGGATGCGCCCGCCGCCGATCGTGCGTGAAGCGCTGGTGTCGCGCAGGACGAAGCGGTCGAGCACTGCGGCGGCCAGAGGATCATCAAGAACCAGTTGGACCGGAGCGGTGGTGCCGGCGGCGATCTCCTCGCCCAGCAGCACGATGCGGGCTCCGACCTCCGCCGCGGCATGGTGCAGCCGCACTGGCTGCCACATCGTCAGCGGCCTCGCCTCCGAGGCCAGCACCGTCACCTCCGCATCGATCCGTAGCGTAGGTGCATGAAGGGGGGGCGCCAGCACCATGTCGCCATGCCGGATCGCCTCCTTCGAAATGCCCGGCCCGGCGAGGTTGAGCGCGCAGCGATCTCCCGCTGTGCCGGACTCGGCCGGGCGGTTCTGGGCGTGGATCGAGCGCACGCGCGCAGCGATCCCGGCGGGCGAAACGATGACGCTGTCGCCAAGGGCGACGCCACCGGACAGCACCGTGCCGGTAACGACGGTGCCCGCGCCCTGGAGGGTGAAGCAGCGGTCGACCGCGAGCCGGAAAGCGCCGTCGCTATGGCGCAATCGGGTTTCGCGTGCCTTCTCGGCGAGGAATGTCGACAGCTCGGCGATGCCGTCACCTGCCACGGTCGAGACAGGCAGGATCGGTGCCCCGGCGAACGGTGTGTCCGCGAGCAGGTTTGCGATCTCGTTCGTGACCGCGGCCAACCGATCCGGATCGGCTAGGTCCGCCTTGGTCAGTGCCACGACGGCCTGCTCTATCCCAAGCAGACGGGCGATGGCGACATGCTCGCGTGTCTGCGGCATCACCCCGTCATCGGCAGCGACGACAAGCAGCAGCAGGTCGATGCCCGAGGCGCCGGCCAGCATCGTATGGACGAATTTCTCATGGCCGGGCACGTCGATGAAGCCGATGACGCTGCCGTTGACCTGCGGCCAATAGGCGAAGCCGAGCGCGATGCTGATGCCTCGTGCCTTCTCCTCCTTCAGCCGGTCGGTATCGACGCCCGTCAGCCTCCTGACCAGCGAAGTCTTGCCGTGGTCGATATGGCCGGCCGTGCCGATGATCATGACCCGGCCTCCGCCGGGGAGGCAGCGGCGCGCGCGGCCTTGATGAAGGGGGCGGCCAGCAGGCTGCCCTTGCCCTCGGCCGCGAGCAGGAGGGCGAGCGCGCGGCCGGCATCCTGCGGCACGCCCTGGCCGAGCAGAGTTGCGGCGCCGAGCATCGCCTCCGAATCCGGGTCCCCCGCTTCCATGCCGCGCTGCCACCATTGCGCGGCCAGCGTCGCGTCGCGTTCCACGCCGAGCGCATCATGATGCATCATGCCGAGCCGGGTCATGCTGGTGGCGACGCCGGCCTCGGCCGCGGCCTGCGCCCAGCGCAGCGCCTCGGCGCGATCGGTGGCGCGCCCGCCTTCCAGCAGCATCCAGGACAGCATGTCCTGCGCCGGTGCGTCGCCCTGCTCGGCGGCGAGACGATAGAACCGCAGCGCCTCGTCATCGCTCTGCTCGACGCCATCGCCCTTGAAATGCAGGGCCGCAAGATTGCGTTGCCCGACCGGATCGCCGCCTTCGGCTGAAAGCGTCAGCCAGCGCAGGGCCAGCGCCGGATCGCGCTCGACGCCGAGGCCTTCGGCGAAGCAGGCGCCGATATTATTCTGGGCGCGGCCTATACCGGCATGGGCAAGCGGCCCCCAGATCGCGAGCGCAGCCGCATGGTCACCGCGCTCGGCCGCGGTGGCGGCTTCGGCCATGGCCGTCGCCACGTCGTGGCGGCCCGCTTGCCCGGCCGCGGGCTCCTTGCGGAAGAAGCGTTCAAGCCAGCCCATCGCTCGGCTCCGCTTTCAACGCAGCGAGCTGCGCGGCGAAAAGCACCTCATCCTCGAGGCAGCGCAGGTCGAAGATCAGCGCGCCCTGCGCGATCCGGCCGATGATCGGCACCGGCACGGCCCGAAACGTCGCAGCCAGCCTCTCGATGGCGGAGCCGGTCGCCTTGCCGGCCGGGCGGATCGCGAGCCCGGCGCTTGGCAATGTCTCCAGCGGCAGTGCGCCGGAGCCGATCTGGCTGGCGCAGTCGATGACCTCGACCGTCCAGTCCGATCCAAGCCGATCCGCGACTTTGGGCTGCAGGCGCTCCGCCACGGCCCGTAATTCCGCCGCCGGCCGGGTGAACAGCCTTAGCGTCGGCAGGCGCTGCGCCAGGCTGTCGGGATCGCGATAGAGCCTGAGCGTCGCTTCCAGTGCCGCCAATCGAAGCTTGTCGAGGCGCAGCGCCCGTTTCAGCGGGTTCTTCGCCAGCCTGGCGATCAGATCCTTGCGCCCGGCGACAATGCCCGCCTGGGGGCCGCCGAGCAGCTTGTCGCCAGAGAAGGTGACGAGATCGGCGCCGCCCTTGAGTGCATCCTGAACGGTCTTCTCCTTGCGCAGCCCCCAGCGCGCGAGGTCGATCAGCGTGCCGGAACCGAGATCGTCGACGAAGGGCAGCTCATGCTGGCACGCCAGCTTCGCGAGTTCCGACGGTTCGACCTCCGCCGTGAAGCCCTGCACCACATAGTTCGAGGTGTGCACCTTCATCAGCAGTCCGGTCTGCGGGCCGATGGCTTCGGCATAATCCTTGAGATGCGTGCGGTTCGTCGTGCCGACCTCGCGCAGGATGGCGCCGGCGCGCGCCATGATGTCCGGCATGCGGAAGGCGCCGCCGATCTCGATCAACTCGCCGCGCGAGACGATGGCCTCGCGATCTCTGGCGAAGGTGTTGAGCACAAGMAGCACGGCCGATGCGTTGTTGTTGACGAGGACAGCGTCCTCCGCCCCGGTCAGCTCGCGGATGAGATCACGCACATGAGCGTCGCGCTCGCCGCGCTGGCCGGCCTCGATCTCGTATTCGAGATTGGTCGGAGCGCGCATCGCGGTGACGACGGCCTCGATCGCCTCCTCGGCCAGCAGGGCGCGGCCGAGATTGGTGTGCAGCACCGTGCCGGTCAGATTGATGACGGGGCGCTGGGAGGGGCGCCCGCGGTCCTCCAGCCAATCCAGCGCCATGCTGCCGACTTGCTCCACGGAGGGGGCTGAGGGGTCGCCGCCGGCACGCAATTGTTCCAGCACCAGTCGAGTGGCGCCGGTCGTCGCGGCCCGTCCATGGCGGGCGATGGCGAGCTCGCCCCCGGCACTGCGCAGCACAGTGTCGACCGATGGCGGGCGGAAGCGTTCGGGCTTGTTCATCAGGCTCCCTCCGGGAGACGCTTGATCACGCTGGTCGCCTTGCTCGGAAACACGCCCGTCATCCCGGGCTTGACCCGGGATCCATGCCAGAGCACTTCCAACAGAGGTTCAAGCATGGCTCCCGGATCGGCGCCGCTGGCGCGGCTTGTCCGGGATGACGGTGTGTTCCCATAAAAAAGCGGCAACTCTAGTACCCTAACAGGAACGGGTTCACCCCCGCGCGTCGCCAGCCGGCCTCGGTCACCAGCAGGTCGAGGCCGAGGCTCGCAACATCGTCCGCTACCGGCTCCAGCTCCATGTCCTTGCGCTGGTTCAGGATTTTCACATAGGTCCGGCATTCGTCGCAGGTCTCGGCCTTGATCGTGTCGGCGATGCCTTCGATCGCCTGATAGGCGATGCCCTTGGTCGAACCGCACGAAACACACTTCACACGGACATGGTTCCATTGCGTCGCGCAGAGCGAGCATTGGACATAGCGCACGCCCTCGATGTTGGCGTCGCCCGCCACCGTGCTGCTGACGGGCGGCCCACCGCAGCAGGGGCAGACGCCGTCGGCGACCGGCTGCGGCAGAACAGGGTCGAGTTGCGCGGCGCGCTGCGCGGCGACGATCTGCAAGGCGGCGGCGGCGAAGATGTGCTCGGCCACCGCCTCGACCGGGACGGCATCCGCGAGAACCGCCGCGAGCATCGCCCGCCGGCCTTCGTCGTCGGCTTGGCCGGCGCGATCAAGCGCGGCGCGGGCGAGATCGGGCATTGCGACGTCGGCGAGCTGCGTCACGAGATGCGCAAATGCCTCCGAGGCCGCGGGATCGTCGGCCAGCTCCTCGCGCGGCAGGATCGGCATGGCATGGCCGGCGCGCTGTCGCATCTGCGCCTGCGACGGCAGGGCAGGGGGCGGCAGCTCGCGCGCCAGCTTGTCCTGCACCTTCGACAAGGCGGAGAGGAAGAGGAGATAGGCTTCGAGCTGGTGCCCCGGAGCGAGTGCAGCGAAGCGCATGGCGCGCAGGCCGAACAGGTTTTCCGGCTTCGGCAATCTGACGAAGGGCGGTTTGTCGCGCTCGGCAATGCCGACATCTTCGAGGGCGAAGCCGGGATCCTCACTCATTCACTGTCCTCTCGAACCGCACGGGTCACGGGAGGCGGAGCGGCCGGGCCGCCCCGCGATCGAACTATTCGGCCGGGCCAGCACTATGGCCGCGCGGTGGGGTTTGGCGCTCGTCGATCACGCCCTCGCGCGCCTCCTGCCGCAGCCAGAGCCGGTGGTGGCGGAAAGCCCAGCCGCCCGTCACCTTGCCCTCCGTCATCGCGTTGATCGTACCGCGCACATAGAAGCCGGCATAGATATGGACGATGACGACGAGCAGCATGGCGATCGCCGCCAGCGCATGCAGGATATGGCCGAAGCGCTGCTGCTCGATGGTGAAGCTCGCGCCGAAATACTCGTACCAGATCATGAGCCCCGTGCCGAACAGGACAAGGATCAGGAGCGTCATCAGCCAGAAGACGATCTTCTGGGCGCCATTGTACTTGCCGACCTCGGGGACGTTCTCCTCCCTGCCCGACATGACCTCGCGGATATGGCCCATCCACCGCGTATCGGCCTTCGTCCAGAAATTGTATCTGACCATCTGGACGAAGAGGATCGCGAAGCTGGCGAGCAGCACGACGCCGATCCAGGGATGCAGCATCCGCGTCGCCGAGCCGCCGCCGAACAGGCTCGACAGGAAGAACAGCGCCGGATGGAACAGCGCGGCACCGCTGAGAGCGAGCAGGATCAGCGAGATCGCGGTGACCCAGTGATTGACGCGCACGCGGCCGGGGTAGCGGTCGACGGTCGTGCGCTCCTCTTCACGCCTCACGGCCACGGGCAGCCTCCTCGTCGATCAGATGCTCGGCCTCGCGATCCTCCGCGCGGCTGACATCGTTGCGTCGCGCCACCGTCGCATGGACGAAGGCGAAGGCGGCGGCGAAGCCCACCAACGCCATTCCGGCATATTTGGTCAGCCCCTTCCAGAGCTCGACCACCTGGCTGATCCGCGGGTTCGCCGGCAGGTTGGCGTAGAGCTGCGGCTGGTCGGCATGATGCAGCACATACATCACATGGGTGCCGCCGACGCCCGGCGGATCGTAGATGCCCGCGTTCCTGAAGCCGCGGGACTTGAGATCCGTCAGCCGCGTCTGCGCGTAGTCGAGCATCGCCTGCTTGGTGCCGAACACGATCGCGCCGGTGGGGCAGGCCTTGGCGCAGGCCGGCGCCTGGCCGACCGAGACCCGGTCCGAGCAGAGCGTGCATTTATAGGCCTTGTGGTCGGTCTGGCTGATGCGGGGGATGTTGAAGGGGCAGCCCTTCACGCAATAGCCGCAGCCGATGCAGTTCTCCGAGACGAAGTCGACGATGCCGTTGTTGTACTGCACGATCGCGCCGGGCGCGGGGCAGGCCTTGAGGCAGCCGGGATCGGCGCAGTGCATGCAGCCGTCCTTGCGGATCAGCCATTCGAGGTTGCCGCTCTCCGGGTTCTCCCATTCGGTGAAGCGCATCAGCGTCCAGGTGTTCGGCGTCAGATCGTGCGGGTTGTCGTAGACGCCCCGGTTGATGCCGATCTCCTCGCGCAGATTGTTCCACTCGAGGCAGGCCGCCTGGCACGCCTTGCAGCCGATGCACTTGGAGACGTCGATGAGCTTCGCCACCTCGATGTCGTGGCGGACATCCGGCGGCCTGAAGGTGGTCGCCGAGATGCGGGCGAAGTCCTGACTCTGCAATCCAGCCATGAGACTCTCCCTAGCTCGTCGCCGGTCCGTTGGACGGCTCGACATTCACCAGGAACGCCTTGAACTCGGGCGTATCGGTGTTGGCATCGCCGACGAACGGGGTGAGGCTGTTGGGACCGAAGCCCTTCCTGGCCGCACCGGTGAAGCCCCAGTGGAGCGGGATGCCGACCACGTGGACGGTCTTGCCGTCGCAGATCAGCGGCTTGATGCGCTTGGTCACCACCGCCTTGGCATAGACCGAGCCGCGGTTGGAGGAGACCTTCACCCAGCCGCCCTTCTGGATGTTCTTCTCGGCTGCCAGTTGTTCGCTGATCTCGACGAAGAACTCCGGCTGCAGCACCGCATTGACCCAGACATGCTTCGTCCAGAAGTGGAAGTGCTCGGTCAGGCGGTAGGACGTCGCCGCATAGGGGAACTTGTCCGAGGTTCCGAGCGCGGCGAGGTCTTCCTTGAAGATGCGCGCGACCGGATTGCCGCGGATCTTCGGCGCGGTCACGTTGACGACGGGGCTTTCGAACGGCTCGTAATGCGCCGGGAAGGGGCCGTCCCGCATCATCCCGCGGACGAACAGGCGGGCCGTTCCCTCGGGGTTCATGATGAACGGGCCGACATCCTGCGGCTTGGCCGTCGGCGCGATGTCAGGCACGTCGTAGCCGGTCCAGGCCGTGCCGTTCCATTCGATCAGCTTGCGCTTGGGATCCCAGGGCTTGCCGTCGATATCGGCCGAGGCGCGGTTGTAGAGGATGCGCCGGTTGGCCGGCCAGGAGAAGGCCCAATTGGAATAGGCGCCGGTATTGCCGGGATCGCTGGTGTCGCGCCGGGCCATCATGTTGCCCCGTTCGGTCCAGCTGCCCGAATAGATCCAACAACCGCAGGCTGTCGAACCGTCATCGCGCAACTGGCCGAAGGTATCGACCTGCTTGCCCTTCTCCAGCAGCACCTTGTTCGGATCGGCCGGGTCGGCGACGGTGGAAACGACGTAGCCGTTCAGCTCCTTGGCCATTTCGTCGGGCTGCGGGTCCTGCGGATCGCGATAGGGCCAGTGCAGATTGACGATCGGGTCGGGGAAGGCCCCGCCCTCGTTCTGGTAGAGCGCCCGCAGGCGCATGTGGAGCTGCGCCATGATCCAGGTATCGGCCTTGGCCTCGCCCGGAGGTTCCTGACCCGGCCAGTGCCATTGCAGCCAGCGGCCGGAATTGACCAGCGAGCCCTCGTCCTCGGCGAAGCAACTCGTCGGCAGTTCGAAGACCTCGGTCTGGATCGACTCGGGCTTGACATCGTTATGGACGCCTTCGTCTTTCCAGAAGCGCGATGTCTCCGTCTGCAGCGGGTCCATCACCACCAGGAATTTCAGCTTCGACAGAGACGCCGTGATCTTGCCGCGGTTGGGGGCGGACAAGAGCGGATTGAAACCCTGGCAGAAATAGCCGTTGACCTTGCCCTGATACATCAGGTCGAAGGTGCGCAGCATGTCGTAACCGGCCACGTCGAGCTTCGGCAGCCACTGATAGGAGAAATCGTTCTCCGCCGTCGCTGCCGGGCCCCACATCGACTTCAGGAAGCTCACCATGAACTTCCTGTAGTTCTGCCAGTAGCTCATCTGGTTGGGCCTGAGCGGCTTGAAGCCGCGCGTCGACATGTAGGTCGCGAAATCGGTCTCCCTGTCCTTCGGCAGGGTCAGATAGCCCGGGATGAGGTCCGACATCAGGCCGATATCGGTCAGACCCTGGATGTTGGAGTGGCCACGCAGCGCATTCATCCCGCCGCCGCGCACGCCGATATTGCCGAGCAGCAGCTGCACCATCGCCATCGAGCGGATGTTCTGCGAGCCCTTCGAGTGCTGCGTCCAGCCGAGCGCATACATAGACGTCATTGTCTTGTCGCGCGCCGAGCACTCCGAGATCATCTTGCAGATCGCCAGGTATTTGTCCCTTGGCGTGCCGCAGATGCGCTCGACCATCTCCGGCGTATAGACAGCGACGTGCTTCTTCAGGAGCTGATAGACGCAGCGCGGATGCTGCAACGTCTCGTCGACCTGCACATAACCGTCCGGGCCGAGCTCATACTCCCAGGTCGAGCGGTCGTAGTCGCGCTTGGCCTCGTCATAGCCGGTGAAGAGGCCGTCCTGATAGCTGAAGCCCTCCTTCACGATATAGGGGGCATTGGTGAACATGCGCACGTAGTCGTGCTGGATCTTGTCATTGTCGATCAGGTACTTCATCACCCCGAGCAGGAAGGCGATGTCGGTGCCTTGCCGGATCGGCGCATAGAAATCCGCGACCGAGGCCGTGCGCGTGAAGCGCGGATCGACGACGATCAGCTTTGCGCCGCGCTGAGCCTTGGCCTCAGTGACCCATTTGAAGCCGCAAGGGTGCGCTTCCGCGGCGTTGCCGCCCATAACGATGATGAGGTCGGTGTTCTTGATGTCCGTCCAGGAGTTCGTCATCGCACCGCGACCGAATGTTGGGGCCAGACTGGCCACCGTCGGTCCGTGTCAAACACGCGCCTGGTTGTCGAACGCCAAAACTCCGAGGCTTCGCACGACCTTGTAGGTCAGGAAGGCCGTTTCGTTGGTAGTCGCCGAAGCGGCCAGGAAGCCGGTGGTCAGCCAGCGGTTGACCGTCGCGCCGTCCTGGTTTTTGGCGACGAAGTTCTTGTCGCGGTCGTCCTTCATCAGCCGCGCGATGCGGTCGAGCGCCTCGCCCCAGCTGATCTGCTTGAACTCGCGCTGGCCGGGCCCGCGATATTGCGGGAATTTGGTGCGCGTCTCGGAATGGACGAAGTCGAGGAGGGCGGACCCCTTCGGGCATAGCGTGCCGCGATTGGTCGGGTGGTCCGGGTCGCCCTCGATATGGATGATGGCCGGGTGAGCGTTCTTGGAGTTGTCACCCAGGCTGTACATGATCACGCCGCAGGCGACGGAACAGTACGGACAGGTATTTCGCGTTTCCGTGGTGCGCGCCAGCTTGAAGGGCCGCACGGCCTGGGCAAGTGCCTCCTCGGCACCCCCGAACCCCAGCGCGGCGACGGCAGAACCGCCCAAACCCACGCCTGCGGCTTTCAGGAACTGGCGGCGCGAGAGCTCATGCAGCATCTCAACCTCCCAGGCGAACAAGAGCGTCTTGTTCCTCTTTGGAATAGTGAAACTCTGCCCTGAGGGCGTCAAGCTGCCCATCCGCTGGGCAAAGAGGTGCGGAGTTAGACTTTAGGTGTACGTCTTCGTCGCCCGAGAGAGCCGGCTGGAGGGCGGCGTGCGGTCGCCGCTTTCATGGACGGCGCGTATCGCTTCAAAAGCCGCGTGGGCGATCCGATAATCCGTCATATTAGAGATGGTTAGCAGGCGTGCCGCGCTCTTTCGCGGCTCGGAAGCGAGGTGCTCTCCGCGAATGGACTGAGACCGAAGCGATCGAAGGGCAGGAGGATGCGCCGGGCGCGGCACGCGACATGACGCGATCGTGACTGCGGACGCGGCTCGCTGGAGCCTCGCGCTATGTCGGACCCCGCGATGGGCGGACCCTGTGGAATCAGGCGCTGAGCCGCTCGATCATCGGTGGCGGGTCATGAGGCACATTGACTTCCTGCGTCGCTGCGCCGCTCCACAATGATCTGAGCTGCGCGACGACGTACTGGCCGAAATGCTCGTAGGGGATGCGGATCGAGGTCAGCCAGGGCGCGATCCAGCGATTGATCGCGTTGCCGTCGATGCCGATCAGCGCGCAGCGCTCGGGAATGGCGACGGCGCTTTCTGCCGCCAGGCGATAGGCGCCATAGGCGATCATGTCGCTGACGCAGAGGGCGCTGTCCGGCCAGCCGCCGGCCGCGACCATATTCCGCGCGGCGGCATAGCCGATCTCGATATGCGACAGGCCGGGCGCGCTCGCGCGGCGGATACGATCGCCCGGAAACCCGCGCGCGATGAGCCTGTCGACGAAGCCGTCGGCGCGCTCGGCTGTGCTGGAGGCGTTCTCGGCGGCCATCAGCACGGCCGTGCTGTCGATGCCCTGCGCGAGGAGGTGATCGGCTGCGTCCGCTCCGGCGGCGCGGTTGTCGATGCCCACATACGCCCCGCCGCCCAGCGGGTTGCGCCGCGCCACGAACACCATCGGATCGCCGCGCTTCAACGCATCGGCAAGGCCGGGGCTGCGTACCGCACTGACCATGACGTAGCCGGCGACGAACTGGTCGCGCATCGCGCGCAGGTAGTCGTCCTGCAGGTCGGCCCTGTCATGCGTGTCGCAAAGGATCATGACGAAGCCGGCGTCACGCAGCGCGGCCTCCGTCGAGACTGCGATCGCCGCCATGGCGGGGTTGTCGAGATTGGGCGCGAGCATCGCCACGACGCGGCTGGCCCGACGTTTGAGCGCTCGCCCGACCGGGTTTGGACGATAGCCCAGCCGGACGATCGCTTCCTCGACCCGCGCGATCGTATCGGCGGAGGCCCGGCCGGCCTTGCCGTTGACGATCCGCGAAACGGTTGCGACCGAGACGCCGGCGTCGCGTGCGACGGTCGCCAGCGAGGCCAGGCTCTGCTGCGGTCTTGCGGCCTTCGCCGTCATCGTTCTCCCCGGTCCCTTCGCGCGAAGCCGATGCCGGCTGGTGGGTATAAGCCGGCGCACGCAGCAATGGTGCGTGCTTCGCCCGTTGACAAGCAAGGCAAACGTTTGCCTTACTAGTTGTCAAGACGCTCATTGAGGCGTCGTCATTCAGGGATGGAACGCAGATGCAGAGGAAGCACTGGATTTCCGCGCTCGCGCTGACGGTTGGCCTCGTCGCCGGGAGCGGGGCCTTCGCCCAGACCACGGTGCGCATTGCCTGGTACTCCGACGGCAATGAGGGCGAGGTCGTTTCCGATCTGCTGAAGCGCTTCGAGGCTGAGAACAAGGACATCAAGGTCGTCCTCGATCAGGTGCCCTACAAGGCGATCACCGAGAACCTGCCGGTCCAGCTCGCCTCGGGGCAGGGCCCGGACATTGCCCGCGTCGTCGATCTCGGCGGCATCGCCCGCTATGCGCTGGATATGCGTCCCTATCTCAAGGACGCCTCCTATTGGGAGAAGAATTTCGGGCCGTTCCTGCCCTGGATGCGCCCTGAGGGCGATTCCAGCGCGATCACCGGCTTCATGACGCAGCTCACCGTCACCGGTCCCTTCGTCAACAAGACCCTATTCGAGCAGGCCGGCATCGCCATGCCCGGCGCCAAGGCGACCTGGGAGGAGTGGGGCAAGGCGGCGAAGGCCGTGGCCGACAAGGTGCAGGCGCCGTTCCCGCTCGCCATGGACCGCTCGGGCCATCGCTTCTTCTCGGTTGCCGTCTCGGAAGGCGCCAAGGTCTTCGACGACAAGGGCGAGCCCGCCGTGGTCGACGAAGGTTTCAAGCGCGCCGCCAAGCTGGTCTATGACTGGCACAACAACGGCGTGATGAAGAAGGAGCTCTGGGGCTCGGTCTCCGGCACCGCCTATCGCGGCGCTAATGACGAGTTCAAGAACGCCCAGGTGGTGATGTACCACTCCGGTTCCTGGCAGATCGCCCAATTCGAGAAGACGGTCGGCGATGCCTTCGACTGGGTCGCGGTTCCCTCGCCCTGCGGCGCGGGCAACTGCTCGGGCATGCCCGGCGGTGCCGGCCTCGTCGCGATCAAGACGACCAAGAGCCCGGAAGCCGTCGCCAAGGTGATGGATTATCTCGCGAGCGAGCCGGTGCTGAGCGAATTCTATGCCCGCTCGCTCTTCGTTCCCGGCCATCTCGGCATTGCCGCCAAGGGGCTCGACTACAAAGATGCCAAGCCGCAGGCGAAGGCCGCGCTCAAGGTCTTCTCGGATCAGGTCGCGCAGCTCTCGCCGGTCGCCTACAAGCTGCAGGGCTACGTCAACAACCGCGTGATCTTCAACGCGACGATCAGCCGCCTCGGCCAGGCGATCTCGGGTGAGGGCACGCTCGACGAGGCCTTCAAGCGGATCGAATCCGACATCGCCCAGCAGATCGCCGAGCGCAAGAAGTAAGACGGATGGCCTCCGCCGATACCAACCCGCGCCGCGAGGGCGCGGGCGCCGCCGGCGCTCTCGCCGCGCCGCTCGCGTTGCTCATGCGTTTCGTCGACTGGCCGATGCGGGCGCTCCAGCGCCTGATCGGCGAGCGGCGGATGGCCTATGTCTTCATCCTGCCCAATCTCGTCTTCTTCTCGCTCTTCGTCTTCCTGCCGCTCGTCATCAACTTCATCTTCTCGGTGACGGGCGGGGCAGGCCTCTTCCCGACCGAGCGGCCTTTCGTCGGGGCGCAGCAATACGCCTATCTCTTCGACTGCGGCTCCTTCGTCGACCCGTCGTCCTGCCGCGAGGATCATTTCTGGCGCGGCGTCTACAACACCGCCCGCTTCACCGCCTTCCAGGTCACGGCGATGGTGCTGTTCTCGCTGCTGACGGCCGTCGTCCTGAACATGAAGATCAGGGCGCGCGGCTTCTTCCGGGCCGTCTACTTCTTTCCGGTGCTGCTCTCGCCTGTGGTGGTGGCGCTGACCTGGAAATGGATCCTCCAGCGCGACGGCCTGCTCAATGCCGGCATCACCTCGCTCGGGGGCGAGCGCATCCTCTTCCTGGTCGATCCGAGCTGGGCGATGTTCTGGATCGTCTTCGTCTCGGTCTGGGCCCATATGGGCTTCTACACGCTGATCCTGCTCGCCGGTCTGCAAGCCATCCCCGCCGATCTCTACGAGGCGGCCGAGATGGACGCCACGCCGCGCTGGCGCATGTTCTGGCGCATCACCTTGCCGCTGCTCTGGCCCAACATGATCGTCGTGATCGTGCTGGCGCTGATCAAGGGCGTACAGACCTTCGACGAGGTCTTCGTGCTCACCGGCGGCGGGCCGGGCACGGCGACGCTGATGATCGTGCACTACATCTACGAGACGGCCTTCGCCAATCAGGTCCAGAATTTCGGCCTGGCGGCAGCAGCCTCCGTGGTGCTCGGCGTCGTTCTCTTCGCGCTGACGCTGGCCCAGCTCGCGGCGAGCCGCCGCAAGGGGGCCGCATGAGCCAGGCTGTTCACACCAACAGGGCCGTCGCCATGATGACCGCCCGCCGCAAGCCCGGCCGCTGGCATTGGACCGATATCGCGGCATACGCCTATCTCGCGCTTGGCGTCGTGTTGATGTTCGGGCCGGTGCTCTGGCTCGGCATGTCTTCCTTCAAGACGCAGGCCGGCCTGCTCGAATTCCCGCCCTCGCTGCTGCCGATGTCGCAGAAGGAAGTAGTGGTGCCGGGCCAGTCCCAGAAGCTGCCGCTCTTCGAGGTCGAGATGCCCGATGGCAGCAAGCGCGTGTTGGCGCAGGTGCGCCGCATCGGCATCCAGGCGCAGATGGTCGACCCGGCCAATCCGGGCGAGACCATCCGCGTGCCGATCGACAAGCGCACGCCGGTGCGGGAGTTCAAGCTCGCCACCGAGAACTATACCGAGCCGCTGGAGCGCTTTGCCTTCACGCGCTTTCTCTGGAATTCGGTCTTCGTCACGCTGGTCGCGACGATCATCACGCTGATCATCAACTCGATGGCGGCCTATGCGCTGTCGATCTATGAGTTTCGCGGCAAGACGGCGGTGATGCTGATGGTGATCGGCACGCTGATGATCCCGATCACGATCATCCTCGTGCCGGTCTATCTGGTCATCACCAAGCTCGGCCTCGTCAACTCGCTCTGGGCGGTGATCCTGCCCGGCGCGGCGACGCCCACCGGCGTCTTTCTGCTGCGCCAGTACATGCTCACCCTGCCGCGCGACCTGATCGAGGCTGCGCGCATGGACAAGGCCTCGGAGTGGCAGATCTACTGGCGCATCGTCATGCCGCTCGCCATGCCGGCGCTGGCCGTGCTCGCGATCTTCTCGATCATGTGGCGCTGGAACGAGTTCCTCTGGCCGCTCGCCGTGCTGACCAAGACCGAATCCTACACGCTGCAGATCGGCCTCAACGCCTTCCAGGGCGAGTTGCAGACGCAGTGGCACTACCTGCTGGCGATGACCGTGGTGACGCTGCTGCCGGTCGCGCTCGTCTTCGTCTTCCTGCAGCGCTTCATCACCACCGGCATCGCCAATACGGGCATGAAATGAGGGAAGTGAGTTCCGCATGGCCGAACTGAAGCTCGCCGCCGTTCGCAAGGCCTATGGCGCGACGACGGTGCTCCATGGCATCGACCTGCATGTCGCCGACGGCGAGTTCGTCGTCTTCGTCGGCCCTTCCGGCTGCGGGAAATCTACCTTGCTGCGTTCGATCGCCGGGCTGGAAGAGATCACCGGCGGCACGATCGCCATCGACGGCGCTAACGTCACCGGCTTGCCCGCCTCGGAGCGCGGGCTTGCGATGGTTTTCCAGTCCTATGCGCTCTATCCGCATATGACCGTCTACGCGAACATGGCCTTCGCGCTGGAGAATATGGGCTTCAAGCGCGACGAGATCGACAAGCGCGTCAGGCGCGCGGCCGAGATGCTGCGCCTCACCGACTATCTCGAGCGCAAGCCCAAGGCACTCTCCGGCGGCCAGCGCCAGCGCGTCGCCATCGGCCGGGCCATCGTGCGCGACCCGAAGATCTTCCTCTTCGACGAGCCGCTCTCGAACCTCGACGCCGAATTGCGCGTCGCCACCCGCAAGGAGCTCGCCGGGCTCCATGCCGAGCTTGGCGGCACCATGATCTATGTCACCCACGACCAGGTCGAGGCGATGACGCTGGCCGACCGTATCGTCGTGCTTCACGGCGGCAGGATCGAGCAGGTCGGCACGCCGCTCGAACTCTACAACCGCCCGGACAATCTCTTCGTCGCCGGCTTCATCGGCTCGCCGCGCATGAACCTCCTGCCCGGGCGCGTCACCGCTGCCGGCAAGGTCGCGTTGGGCGAAGGTGGTCATGAAGTCGCCTGCGCCACAGGCGATCTCGCGGCCGGATCGAAGATCACGCTGGGMATCCGGCCGGAGCATCTGGCGCTGGCGCCGGAAGGGCAGGGGCTGCCGCTGGCCGTCGATCTGGTCGAGCGGCTCGGCGGCGAGAGCTACCTCTACGGCGCGAGTGCAGGCCTGCCCCAGATCACGCTCCGGCTGGACGGCCAGAGCGAGCATCAGCGCGGCCATACGGTCCCGCTCGCCTTCCCGCAGCAGAGCCTGCACCTGTTCGACGAAGCCGGCCGGGCGATCCGACCCTAAGACTCCGAGAGAGATCCCTATGAAAGCCCTCACGCAAGGCCGCTATCTCGGCCGCGATGGCGAAGCCGCCCTGTTCGATGTCGGGCTCGGCCATACGCTCGCCGTGCGTATCCTCGAAGGCGATATCGGCCGCGTGACGCTGAAGCCGCAGGACGGCTACCGGCTCGACCGCGGCTGGTCGATCGCGCCCGGCGGGTTGGAGCCGGCCTATGAGGGCCGTCCGCGCGACAGCCTTGCCGGCTTCGCATGCCCGAAGGCGAGTGTCAGCGAGAGCGGCGGCGCGGTCACGTTGTCCGCCGGCGGTCTGACGGCCGAGGTCACGCTCTCCCCCTTCGGCATCGCCTGGCGCCGCGACGGCGAGGACAAGCCCTTCCTGCAGGACCGCACGACGCAGGCCTATCTGGTCTCGCCGCGCACCGGCGCGGTCGCGCATTTCATGGCGCGCGATTACGCGGAGCGTCATTACGGCCTCGGCGACAAGGCCGGCCCGCTCGACCGCACCGGCCGGCGCTTTGCCATCGACGCGGTCGACCCCTGCGGCTTCGACGCGGAATTGTCCGACCCGCTCTACAAGATGCTGCCGTTCTTCATCGTCGACGGGCCGGCTGGCGCGCACGGCATCTTCTACGACAATCTCTCGACCGGCAGCGTCGATCTCGGCTGCACACTCGACAACTACCACGGCCTGTTCCGCTCCTGGAAAGGCGACGACGGCGACCTCGACTATTACGTCATGGCGGGCCCGACCGTGCCGGACGTGGTCAGGCGCTTCTCCTGGCTGACCGGCGGGCAGGCCTTCGCGCCGCTCTGGTCCTTCGGCTTCGGCGTGACCTCGATGGCGATTGCCGATGCCCCGGACGCCGATGCCCGCATCAGCGATTTCATCGGCAAACTGGAGACGCATCGCATCCCCTGCGACAGCTTCCATTTCGGCTCGGGCTACACCCAGATCGGCCATCGCCGCTACGCCTTCAACTGGAACCGCGACAAGTTCCCGGATCCGAAGGCGACGATGCAGCGGCTGAACGATGCCGGCATCTTCACGGTCGCGAACCTTAAGCCCTGCCTGCTCGACGACCATCCGCGCCTGCAGGAGGCGCTCGACGACGGCTTTCTGGTCAAGGACGGCAAGACCGGCGAGCCCGCCGTCGCCCAGTTCTGGGACGGGCTCGGCTTCCACCTCGACTATACCAATCCGAAGGGCCGCGCCTGGTGGCGCAACGGCATCGAGACTGCGCTGCTCGACTACGGCTTCACCACCGTCTGGAACGACAACAACGAATACGAGATCTGGGACGAGGATGCCGTCTGTGACGGCGACGGGACCCCATTCCGGCAGGCTTTGGCGCGCCCGGCGCAACCGCTGCTGATGACCAAGCTCTCCTATGAGGCGCAGGCCGATCGTCAGCCCGGCAAGCGGCAATATGCGATCACGCGCGGGGGCTGCGCCGGCATCTCGCGCTACGCCCAGACCTGGTCGGGCGACAACGAGACCGCCTGGAAGACGCTGCGCTACAACCTGACGCAGGGGCTCAACATGAGCCTGTCGGGCATGTTCAGCATCGGCCACGATGTCGGCGGCTTCCATGGCCCGACGCCCGGCCCTGAGCTCTTTGTGCGGTTTAACGAGTTCTGCAGCCTGTGGCCGCGCATGGTCATGAACTCCTGGAACGATGACGGCGTCGTCAACCTGCCGTGGATGTACCCGGAGATGGTGCCGCAGGTGCGCGAGGCGATTTCGCTGCGCTATCGACTGATGCCCTATCTCTACACGCTGATGTGGCGCGCCAGCCGCGACGGCACTCCGGCCATCCGCCCGCTGCTCTGGGATTTCCCGCAGGACGCGCAGGCGGTCAAGACCGACGACGCCTTCATGCTGGGGCCGGACGTGCTGGTCGCGCCGGTGCTGGCGGAGGGCGCTCGCGAGCGCAGCGTTTACCTGCCCGCGCATCCGGGTGGTTGGTACGACTGGCACGAGGGCAAGCATTTCGCCGGCGGCGCCTTCGTCACGGTCGCGGCGCCGCTCGGGCGCCTGCCGGTCTTCGTCCGGGCCGGCGCGCTGATCCCGCTCGGCAACCCCGAAGGCATCGACGGCCAGCGCGAACTCCTCGTCTGCGGCGTGGTCGAGGGCGCCTCCGGCGAGCTTTACGAGGATGATGGCGAGACCAGCGACTGGCGCGGCGCCGGCGCGACAATCATGCGCTTCAACGTGCGCGGCGGCGAGATCGAGATCCATCAGGAAGGCCAGACGGAGCCTCAGTTCGATCGTATCGCGATCCGGCACATCGGTACCGACGGCACCGGTTCCGGCGCCTGAAGCCTTGGGAAATGCCAAGCCCTCCCGCCTGACCTTCGTCAGGCGGGAGGGCTTGTTTTTTGGCCTGCCCGCAACAGGCCCGCCGGTGGAGCGGAATTTGACGCCTTCCCGGTTTCGGCTAGCCTGTTGCCGAAATGGCTTGCGCGCGTCATGCCGCAGACGTGAATTCATGCTTGACGACGCACGGCCGAGGTCTGGTCCGTTTGATGTCGGTCAATGGCGGCCCGGCCGCGTGCTGATATCCATCAGGGCAACCCGATTGTCCGCATTCATTTCTGAATAGCATTTGAGGATTTCTCGATCGGGCCGCAGCCGCGCTGAAGACTCCACATTCGCACCGAGTTCCCGCGGCTAACCGGGCCGTTTGATCGCAGGCGGGCATGCCTGCATCAGCGGAGTCGCATCGAAGGAGATGACGGATCATGGCGAAGACGATGAAGGCCGCCGTTGTGCGGATGTTCGGCAAACCGCTGACGATCGAGGAAGTGCCGGTGCCCGAGCCCGGCCCCGGCGCCATTCAGGTCGCGATCCAGGCATCGGGCGTCTGTCATACCGATCTCCATGCGGCCGAAGGCGACTGGCCGGTCAAGCCGAACCCGCCTTTCATTCCGGGACATGAGGGCGTCGGCTACGTCTCGGCCGTTGGCGCAGGCGTAAAGCATGTGAAGGAGGGGGATCGTGTCGGCGTGCCCTGGCTCTACACCGCCTGCGGCCATTGCCGGCACTGCCTCGGCGGCTGGGAGACACTCTGCGAGAGCCAGCAGAACACAGGCTACTCGGTCAATGGTGGGTTCGCCGAATACGTCATCGCCGATCCCAACTATGTCGGCCATCTGCCGGACAATATCTCCTTCACCGAGATCGCGCCGGTGCTCTGCGCGGGCGTCACGGTCTACAAGGGGCTCAAGGTCACCGATACCAAGCCCGGCGACTGGGTCGCGATCTCCGGCATCGGCGGCCTCGGCCATATGGCGGTGCAATACGCCAGGGCGATGGGACTCAACGTCGCCGCGATCGACGTCGACGACGCCAAGCTCGCCCTCGCGCGGCGCCTCGGCGCCACCGTCACCGTCAATGCGCGCAACGAGGACCCCGGCACCGTGATCCGTCGCGAGACCGGCGGCGGCGCGCAGGGAGTGTTGGTGACTGCGGTGAGCCCCAAGGCCTTCGAGCAGGCGATCGGCGCGGTGGCGCGCGGCGGCACCGTCTCGCTGAACGGCTTGCCGCCCGGCGGCTTCCCGCTCGACATCTTCGGCATGGTGCTCAACGGCATCACCGTGCGCGGGTCGATCGTCGGCACGCGGCTAGACCTGCAGGAATCGCTTGATTTCGCCGCCGCGGGCAAGGTGAAGGCCACGATCGCCACGGCAAGGCTCGAGGAGATCAACGATATCTTCGACCGGATGCACAAGGGCCAGATCGAAGGGCGCATCGTGCTCGACATGACGAGCTGATCGCGGGGACGGCCCGGTCCCAGGCCGAGCGGTCCACGCTTGGCCTGATGCAATCGATAGAACGGCGCAACCCGTCCATGCAGGCGCCGTTTGAGCCCGATCTGACCGCCGACAAGACGAGGTGTCTTGTCGGTGGAATGAGATATATTTCGTGCAAGCAAGAAAAGCGCCAAGCAATCCGCGTCATCTCCGTCGCGAAGACGTCTTTGCGCTAGATCAAGGCCCTGAGGCGGGTGCGTTCTTCGTCAACGAAGACAGTAGACAAGCACGATCATTTCAGTTTCTCTATTGTCGATCTCAAATCTGGTGGCGGTGCGATTTGTGAACGCCCGCACGCGAAGGGAGGAGAGATGACGACTGAGACCGCAGGGGCGAGCGACCGGAAGACCGCTCCGGAAGTGCCGACGAGACGAGCCGAGTTGTTGGCTTTCCTGACGCTGGCTGTCTTTATCTGGCCGATCGTCGCGGTCGGCGTCGTCGGCGGCTACGGCTTCCTCGTCTGGATGTTTCAGCTCCTTGTCGGTCCGCCCGGACCTCCGCATTGAGGCCAGGCCATGGAACGCACCGCCATTGATCGCGGGCGCCGCAACTTCCTGACCGGCCGGCGCCTCTCATTGCCCGACAGAGTTCGCCCACCGTGGTCCCGCGCCGCGTCGATCGCTGCGGCCTGTACCGGCTGCGGCGCCTGCGTGCCTGCCTGCCCGCAGCACATCATCGCGCTCGACGAATCCGGCCGGGCCGCCCTCGATTTCAGGGGAGGCGAGTGCAGCTTCTGCGGTGCCTGTGCTGAGGCCTGCCCCGAACCGGTCTTCGACCGCGCCATTTCCGCCTTTGAGCATGTGGCCGTGATCGGGCCGGAATGCTTCGCCGGCCGTGGCATCGTCTGCCAGAGCTGCGGGGATGCCTGCCCTGAGGCCGCGATCCGTTTCCGGCCGCGCCTGGGCGGGCCGGCCTTGCCGGAACTGGCTGCCGATCGCTGCAGCGGCTGCGGCTCCTGCGTCGCGGCCTGTCCCGCCTCGGCCATCGGCGTGAATGCGCGCCCGCCGGAGACTGCCCATGGCTGAACCCTCCCGCCCCCGCTTCCATCACATTTCGAGCGCCGTCGTCTCGGCCTTGCCGGCGCGAGTCGATGAGGTGCTCGCCCGTATCGGCGAGATGCCGGAGACCGAGGTGCACCGCGTCGAGAACGGCAAGATCGTGATCGTCCTGGAAGGCGCGAGCACCGGCGTGATCGGCGACCGGCTGGCCACCATCAGCCTGCTGGACGGCGTGCTTTCGGCCAACATGGTGTTCGAGCAGATCGAAGACCTCGAGACCCTCGACGACCCTGGAGTAGACCCATGACCCTGTCCCGTCGCGAGATGCTGAAGGCGCAGGCGGCCGGCGTCGCCGTGCTCGCCGCCAATATGAGCGTTCCGGCGCAGGCCCAACCGGTCACGGGCGGCGTCGATACCCTGCAGATCCAATGGTCGAAGGCGCCGTGCCGCTTCTGCGGCACCGGCTGCGGCGTCATGGTCGGTGTCAAGGAAGGGCGCGTCATCGCCACCCATGGCGACATGAAGGCCGAGGTCAATCGCGGCCTCAACTGCGTCAAGGGCTATTTCCTCTCCAAGATCATGTATGGCGGCGACCGGCTGACCCAGCCGCTGCTGCGCAAGAAGAACGGCGTCTATGCCAAGGACGGCGAGTTCACGCCGGTTTCCTGGGAGGAGGCCTTCGACACCATGGCCACCAAGGCCAAGGAGACGCTCAAGGCCAAGGGGCCGACCGCGCTCGGCATGTTCGGTTCCGGCCAGTGGACGATCTGGGAGGGTTATGCCGCGACCAAGCTGATGCGGGCCGGCTTCCGCTCCAACAACCTCGATCCCAACGCCCGCCACTGCATGGCATCTGCCGCCTACGCGTTCATGCGCACCTTCGGCATGGACGAGCCGATGGGGGTCTATGACGACATCGAGGCGACCGACGCCTTCGTGCTCTGGGGCTCGAACATGGCGGAGATGCACCCGATCCTGTGGACGCGGGTGACCGATCGCCGCCTCGGCCAGCCGCATGTCAAGGTCGCGGTGCTCTCGACCTATACCCACCGCAGCTCGGACCTCGCCGACATTCCGATCGTCTTCAAGCCGGGCACGGATCTGGCGATCCTGAACTACATCGCCAACCACATCATCTCGACCGGGCGGGTGAACAAGGACTTCGTCGGTAAGCACACCACCTTCGTGAAGGCTGCGACCGAGATCGGTTATGGCTTGCGCCCCGACGACCCGCGTGAGGTCAAGGCGAGGAAGGCGGCAGACGTGGCCGCGACGTCGCCGATCGACTTCGAGGCCTATGCCGCCTTCGTGAAGGACTACACGCTGGAGAAGGTCTCGGCCCTGACCGGCGTCGAGCCCGGCTTTCTGCAGCAACTGGCCGAGCTCTATGCCGATCCCAAGCGTAAGGTCGTCTCGTTCTGGACCATGGGCTTCAACCAGCATGTGCGCGGCGTCTGGGCGAACCAGCTCGTCTACAACCTGCATCTGCTGACCGGGAAGATCTCCGAGCCCGGCAACAGCCCGTTCTCGCTCACCGGCCAGCCCTCGGCCTGCGGCACGGCGCGCGAGGTCGGCACCTTCGCCCATCGCCTGCCGGCGGACATGACGGTGGTCAATCCCGAGCATCGCAAGCATGCCGAGGAAATCTGGCGGGTGCCGGCCGGAACCATTCCGGAAAAGCCCGGCTACCACGCGGTCGAGCAGGACCGCATGCTCAAGGACGGCAAGCTCAATTTCTATTGGATTCAGGTCAACAACAACCTGCAGGCGGCGCCGAACAGCAGCAACGAAACCTTCGTCGGCTACCGCAACCCCGAAAATTTCATCGTGGTGTCAGACGCCTATCCGACTGTAACCGGCATGGCCGCCGACCTGATCCTGCCGACCGCGATGTGGGTCGAGAAGGAGGGGGCTTACGGCAACGCTGAACGGCGGACGCATTTCTGGCATCAGCTCGTCAAGGCGCCCGGCGACGCCCGCTCCGATCTCTGGCAATTGATGGAGTTCTCGAAGCGCTTCACCACGGACGAGGTCTGGCCGGCGGAACTGCTCGACGCCAACCCCAACTTCCACGGCAAGACGCTGTTCGACGTGCTCTACCGCAATGGAAATGTGGACCGCTACGCAGCGGAAGAGATCGATCCGGCCTATGACAACGTCGAGGCCAGGCATTTCGGCTTCTACGTCCAGAAGGGCCTGTTCGAGGAATACGCCACCTTCGGCCGCGGCCATGGCCACGACCTCGCACCCTTCGATACCTATCATCAGGTACGCGGGCTGCGCTGGCCGGTCGTCGACGGCAAGGAAACGCTCTGGCGCTACCGCGAGGGGAGCGATCCCTACGTGACACCCGGCAAGGGCGTCGAGTTCTACGGCAACAAGGACGGGAAGGCCCGCATCATCGCGGCGCCCTACGAGCCGCCGGCGGAATCGCCTGATGGCGAGTACGATCTCTGGCTGGTCACCGGCCGCGTGCTGGAGCACTGGCACTCCGGCTCGATGACCATGCGCGTGCCGGAGCTCTTCAAGGCCTTCCCGGGCGCGCGCTGCTTCATGCACCCCGAAGACGCCCGCAAGCGCGGGCTCAACCAGGGCGCCGAGATCACGGTGATCTCGCGCCGGGGCGAGATGCGCACCCGCGTCGAGACACGCGGGCGCAACCGCATGCCGCCAGGCGTGGTCTTCGTGCCCTGGTTCGACGCCAGCCAGCTCATCAACAAGACGACGCTCGACGCCACCGATCCCATCTCCAAGCAGACGGATTTCAAGAAATGCGCGGTCAAGATCGTTCCGGTCTCGGGCTGATGCGCTCGCGGACACTTCTCGGGGCCGCCATGGCGGCGTGCCTCGTCCTCGCCTTCGGCGCCGCCTCCTCGCAGGAGGGCGGTCCGATCAAGATCATCCCGCGCCTCACCGGCGTCGTCCCGCAGCTCTCGCTGCAGCCGATTCCGCCGCTCGACCGGCCGATCGTCGACGATATCCGGCGCATGCGGAACTGGCCGGAGCAGCCGCCGGTGATCCCGCATGCCATCGACGGCTACCAGCTCACCCTCCACACGAACCGCTGCATGGAGTGTCACAAGCGCGAGTTCACCGAGGGGTCGGGCGCGCCGATGATCAGCGTCACCCATTTCCAGGATCGCGACGGCCAGGTGCTCTCGGACGTGACGCCGCGGCGCTATTTCTGCACCGCCTGCCATGTCCAGCAGACCGATGCCCGCCCGCTGGTGCCAAACCTGTTCCAGGACGCGAACGCCATTGGCGGCAAGCGGTAACGAGGCGCCGACATGGGAAAGCTCAAGACGCTGTTCCTTCGCCTGTGGGGCTGGGTCGTCTGGTTCTGGCACATCGTCAGCCGGCCGAGCGCCTATCTGCCGCTCGGCTTCCTGACCCTCGGCGGCTTTGTCGGCGGCGTGCTGTTCTGGGGCGGCTTCAACACCGCGCTGGAGATCACCAACACCGAGAAGTTCTGCACCTCCTGTCACGAGATGCGCGACAACGTCTATCAGGAGCTGCAGTCGACGGTGCATTTCTCGAACCGCTCGGGCGTGCGCGCGACCTGCCCGGACTGCCATGTGCCGCATAACTGGACGGACAAGATCGCTCGCAAGATGCAGGCCTCCAAGGAGGTCTGGGGCAAGATCTTCGGCACGATCTCGACGCGCGAGAAGTTCCTCAATCACCGGCTCGAGCTCGCCAAGCACGAATGGGCGCGGCTCAAGGCGAACGACTCGCTCGAATGCCGCAACTGCCATTCCTCGGTCGCGATGGACTTCACCAAGCAGACGCGCCGGGCGGCCGAGATCCACAGCCGCTTCCTGATCACCGGCGAGAAGACCTGCATCGACTGCCACAAGGGCATCGCCCATCTGCTGCCGGATATGACCGGCATCGAGCCGGGCTGGAAGGACGCGCCGGAGCTGCAGGGCAAGGGCAGCGCCTCCTGGCACGGGCCTGAACGGGCCGTGCGGACCTATCTGGCGGAGATCGAGAAGCACTGAGCCGAGCGGCGCCTTCGCGGCTGCCCGCAGCGGTCGTGGCGGCGGTCGGGCATGTGTTCGTCCCACGCAGTGCAGATCACCATGGCGGCGAAGGCCGCCATGGCAAGGACGCGAAAACCGCGCCGGGCGCGGCACGGTCTCATCCGCCGATGGCAACCTTGATCCCGCCGAAGGCGCCGAAGCCGGGAACCAGGAAGCCGACCGGGTTCTCCCAGCGCTTGTCGAAGAGGTCGTCGATCCGCCCGAACACGGCAACCTTGTCGGTCGGCGTCCATGTCGTGGTCGCGCTCGCCTTGTGGCGCGGCCGGCGCAGCAGTTCCTGCCGCGCGATCTCGTCCTTGGCGAGGGTGAAGGTGTAGTCGGCCCAGATGCGGAACTGCGGCGACACCTCCGGCGCGGGGGCAAAACTCCGCCCGCACCGCGCTCCCTTTTGATCCCGTGAGGGAACCGTCGCAGCGAGGATCAGGGCGGAAAACTGGCGCGGTCAAACCGGGTTGGCACGCTGCGGCGACAGCAGGCCATCATCTGCTACAGTCGCCGGCGAGGCGGGATGGGCGCCAGCCGACGTTCTGGCCAACGGTGCGCATCATTGGCTTGCCTTCCCGGGGAGGGGCGGGGGCACCGGGGTCTCACGGATGCAGCCGCATCGTTGGTCGCCGGATTGTCGCAAGACTCGCTCAGTGTCGTAAGTTCACGCCAGCGGAGACGGCATGGATTATTTCAGGCGCTTCACCTTTCTGTTCGCGACGCCGAACTTCGATGCCGAGGATCTCGAAGGGATCCGCTTCAACCAGATCATCGAGGAGATCGAGCGATCGGGCTTCGAGGTCGTCAAGGCGCGCAAGCTCGAAGATGCCGAGATCGCGGTCCAGACCGATGCCGCCATCGGCTGCATGGTGGTCGATTGGGGCAAGAAGGGCCTTGAGGGCAAGACCGCGGCGCTGATCAATCTGATGCGCCGTCGCGGCCTCGACTTCCCGATCATCCTGCTCATCCGCCGCAAGCGCTTTGAGGACGTGCCGGTCGAGGTGCTCGATTTCATCGACGGCTACATCTTCCTCTCGGAGGAGACCCCGCCCTTCATCGCCAAGAGCCTGATCAGCCGCCTGAAGCAATATGCCGAGACGCTGAAGACGCCGTTCTTCGGCGCGCTCGTCGATTATGCCGAGGAAGGCAACCATCTCTGGACCTGCCCCGGGCATAATGGCGGCGTCTTCTACAGCCGCAGCCCGATCGGTCGCGTCTTCATGGAGCATCTCGGCGAAGCTGTGTTCCGCGACGACCTCGACAATTCGGTGCTCGATCTCGGCGACCTCCTGACCCATGAGGGCCCGGCCCTGAAGGCGCAGAAGGAAGCGGCGCAGATTTTCGGGGCGGAGAAGACCTATTTCGTCCTGAACGGCACCTCGACCTCCAACAAGGTTGCGCTCGCCGCGCTGGTCTCGGACGGCGACCTCGTGCTGTTCGACCGCAACAACCACAAGGCGGCCCATCATGGCGCGCTGCTGATCGCCGGCGGCATCCCGGTCTACATCCCGACCGCGCGCAATGCCTGGGGGCTGATCGGCCCGATGCTCTGGGAGAGCTTCGACGAGAACGCGCTGCGCGAGCGCATCCGCACCAATCCGCTGGTCAAGGACCCCGACGCCTGGAAGAGACCGCGCCCTTTCCGCGTCGCCGTGGTCGAGCAGTGCACCTATGACGGCACGATCCACAGCGCGCAGATGATCCTCGATCGGATCGGCCATCTCTGCGATTACATCCTCTTCGACGAAGCCTGGGCCGGCTTCATGAAATTCCATCCGCTCTATGCCGGGCGCTTCGCCATGGGCCTGTCCGGCCTTGGCCAGGACTCGCCCGGCATCATCGCGACCCAGTCGACGCACAAGCAGCTCGCGAGTTTCAGCCAGGCTTCCCAGATCCACATGAAGGATCGGCACATCAGGGGCCAGAAGCGGCGCGTCGAGCACCGCCGCTTCAACGAGAGCTTCATGCAATATGCCTCGACGTCACCCTTCTACCCGCTCTTCGCCTCGCTCGACGTCGGCGCGCAGATGATGAAGGGCCGTTCCGGCGAGGTGCTCTGGGACGATACGATCCGGCTCGGCATCGAGCTCCGCAAGAAGATCCGAGCCGTGCGGCGCGAATTCGAGGAGAAGGAAATCCGGCCAGAGCGGCGCTGGTTCTTCGAGCCCTTCGTGCCGGACCGGGTCCGCATCGCCGACGCCTCGCGCGAGGGCGCCGTGCATGACGTCGCCTGGGAAATGGTCGCGACCGATCAGCTCGCGAGCAATCCGGCCTATTGGGAGCTCGCGCCGGATGCGAGCTGGCACGGCTTCACGCAGATGGAGCCGGGCTTCGCGATGACCGACCCCAACAAGCTGACCTTGTTGACGCCCGGCTTCGACCGCGAGACCGGGGCCTATGCCGAGCACGGCATTCCCGCACCGGTCGTCGCCCAGTTCCTGCGCGAGAACCGGATCGTCGCCGAGAAGAACGACCTCAATTCGTTGCTCTTCCTGCTGACGCCCGGCGTCGAAGCCAGCAAGGCCGGCACGCTGATCAGCGGTCTCGTCGCCTTCAAGAAGCTGCATGACGACAATGCCCTGCTGGAAGACGCGATCCCCGAATTCTATCGGCGTCGCCCGGGCCGCTATGGCGGCGTGCGGCTGCGCGACCTGTGCGGCGAGATGCACCGCTTCTTCCGGGATCATGACGTCAGCGGGCTGCAGAACCGGCAGTTCTCCCCCGAACACCTGCCTGAGATGGCGCTGTCGCCGCATGACGCGGCACGCTGCCTCGTGCGCAACGAAGTCGACTATCTGCCGATCGATGCCATCGATGGGCGCATCGCGGTGACGCCATTCGTCGTCTACCCACCCGGGATTGCCGCCATCGTGCCGGGCGAGCGGCTGACCGGGCGAGCCAAGCCGATGGTAGACTATCTCAAGATGTTCGAGGCCTGCTTCAACGCCTTCCCCGGCTTCGAGGTCGAAATCCAGGGCGTCTATCGCGAGATCGACTCGGCCGGGCGGGTGCGGCTCTACACCTATGTCGTCAGCGAGCAGGCGCAGGGCTGAAGGCATCGACGACTCATGGCGAGCGAACCGTCGATTGTCATCCGCCCTTCTCGCGACGACGATGTCGAGCCCATGCTGGCGATCTACCGCCGGCATATCCGCCGCGGCATCGAGGCCGGTGTCGAGGACGCCGGCACGCCGCAGCCGGATGATCTGCGCGACCGGCGCAAGAACCTCCGCAATCGGCGGCTGCCGCATCTGGTCGCGACACGCGCCGGGGAGGTGGTGGGCTATGCCTATGTCGTCCAGTTCCGCAAGCGGCCGGCTTATCGCTTCACCGTCAAGCATTCGATCTACGTCCACCACGAACATCTCGGTAGCGGCATTGGCCGGCTGCTGATCCAGGTCTTGATCGATGCCTGTGCGGCGGCGGGCTTTCGCCAGATGATCGGCTACATCGACGCGGAAAACGTTGCGTCGTTGGCGTTGCACGAGCGCTTCGACTTCGCGCGAGTGGGCCTGCTGCCGGGGGTCGCTTACCGCTATGGTCGGTGGTCCGACAGTGTCCTGGTTCAAAGGTCGCTCGGTGCGGGCGCCACGCAGCCTGTCCTGTCGGGCTGAGCCTGGCGCCCGGTACTGGCATTATCGCCTACGCCGCCGGAAGCAACGAACGCGATCACCGACATTTGGCAGGCCAGCCCGGAACGTCCGCCTTGGCGCGGCGCTGCCGAGCCGCGTGCTGCGTGGCTCCAGTGCGTTCTTATGCGATAGGTCACATGTGGCTCGCCGCAGCAGCGAGCATCCTGGACGCGGATTGCGGTTCCCGGGAAAATCGGGGCAAGAAGACGATACGCTGAATCGTCAGATCGCCGCGATCGCGAACTTTGAGGATCTGGCGGACAACCGGGCAATCTGGATGGTCACACGCGCAGAGCTCGTATCACGGCTGGAACAGGCGTTCCTGGACCATGGCTACGCGCATCTGACGATGATCACCATCGCGGACACCTTCGATGTCACGCGGCGCACGCTCTATAATTATTTCAGCAGCAGGAAGAAGCGTTTCGATTTCTGATCGAGCATGCCAATGCGAATGCCGTCGCGGCCGGCATGGCGGCAGGGCGCGCTGCACTCGCGGAAGGGCAGGGGGCAGTCGAGATTCTCGCATCCCTTCTCGACGTTCGCGACGGCAACACCCGTCGCCGGCTGGCTAGATCGCCCCATGCGATCGAGATCAATGATCAGGCATTTAGACGCTGCCGAGACATCATGGTCGGTTCCGCCGTTGCCTTTCAGGCCAAGTTGGCTGCGTTAATCGTGGAGCTCGAGCAGCAAGGCATTCTTCGCGTCAGGAGCGGCGTGAGTCCCGAAGACCTCGCACAACGGCTGGCCGACGGCGCGCGTGGCACCAATCAAAGCCTGGCGCCGATCGCTCCGGACCAACTGCATTTGCGTTACCGGGGCCTATCCCGGCATGAGTTTGTCGAGGCATCGCTGGCCCATCGACTGGCCAGCCGCAACACGGCGACGGCCTTTTTGCGGAGGCGCTGCAATACGGCGTGATCCAGCCGACCGGAGCTGCCGGCGGCAACTCGGAACTGGTAGAGCCTGGCCCCTCGACGCTGTGGGCGCTGACCGAGTGGTACGCCTTGCACCTTGCGGCGCTCGATGCGCTCGACGGCTGCGGCCGTGTCGAGCGCCTGCGACGGACCGACCTGATGCGGCTCGCGGAGATGGAGCCGCTGGTCGCCGATGGCCTGCTAGCCTGCGAACTGATCCGCGTCCCAGCACCAATCTGTATTCGCTTCGGTGGATGACGGCGGCAGCGTGATGGATCGACTCATGGTCGGGCTGAGCGTCGATGCCTCATCCACCGAGGAGCGGGCGATGACGAACGTGACCTCGGTCTCCACGCTGGCCCGGCCGCTCAATCTGTCGCGGACCCATACGGGAAGGACGCTGGCGGCGGCCGCTGCGCTCGGCGGATTGGGCTGGAGCGGCGCGCGCGGGCGCTCCCCGATCTGGCTTTCAAGGAGCTTTCGCGCGCAGTACGCGCAGGTTCAGGCTGCGAAGCTCGCGATCATCGGCGCGGCATTCGACGCAGTCGAGGGAGTGCCTGATCCCAATCACGCCGCCGGCCACTATGATGGTGCCGGATATGGTTCGCGGCCACTGGAGCGAACCGGCATGCTGAAGAAATTGGAAGAGGCTGCCCCTTCTCCGGGGAGGCCTTCGGAGACCACGATTGCCGCTCGTCTCGACGCGCTGCCATTCTGTCGGCTTAGACTGGCGATCTTCGCCGTTGCCACGCTATGGCCGATCAGCCGTGCCGCTCGGTCCGTCGCTGCCGATTGTGAACATGCCGCCTGTCGGACCGCCGACACCCCCTGGTGCGAATGTCCGCTTCTGAGCGAGGCACAAGAGTCCGCTCCTGGCGCAGCCTGGACGCGGCTCGTGGAAACAATGAGTTTGGCTCCGGGCTGAATGATTGAGCCTCAGAGCCCGAACAGCCTCTCGAAGAAGTTCTTCTGGCGCTTGGCGCGCTGCCGCGGTTGGCCGCTGCCGTTTTCGCCTGCATTGGCGTAGCGCGGATCCCGTCCGGCGCCGGCCACGCCCGCCAGGGCGACCGGCTTCTGGTCCTTGAGGGCGATTTTCATGAAATTGTGCCAGATGTCGGTCGGCAGGTTGCCGCCGGACACGCCATTGGTGGGCGTGCTGTCATCGTTGCCCAGCCATACGCCGGCAACCAGATTGCCGGTGTAACCCACGAACCAGGCGTCCTTGTAGTCGTTGGTGGTGCCGGTCTTGCCAGCCATCGGCCAGCCGGGCATCCGCGCCCTTTGGGCCGTGCCGATGACGAAGATGTTGTGCATCATCTCGTTCATCATGGCATCGGTGCTTGGATCGATGACTTGCTCCAGATCGCCCGAAGCCGGGCGGCTGAAGACGAGCTTGCCATCCGCGGTCTTCACCTCGGTGATCACGTAGGGCACGGCCGCGAGGCCCCCGTTGGCGAAGGTGGCATAGGCGCCGACGAGCTCGAGCGGCGTGACCTCGGAGGTGCCGAGCGCGATCGAGGGGGCGGCCTGGAGCGGCGAGGTGATGCCGAGGCGCTGCGCCGTTTGCACGACCGCGTTGGGACCGACCTCCATATTGAGCTTCACCGCCACTGTGTTGAGGGAGAGCGCGAGAGCCCTGCGCAGGGTGATCGGCCCACGATAGCCCCGGTCATAATTTTCCGGCTTCCAGCCGTTGATGTTGACCGGTGAATCCGTGCGCACGGTGTCGGGGCGAAGCCCCCGTTCAAGGGCCGTCAGATAGACAAAGGGCTTGAAGGACGAGCCCGGCTGGCGGCGGGCGGAGGTCGCCCTGTTGAACTGGCTCGCCTCGTAGTCGCGGCCACCCACGAGCGCTGTCACGGCCCCGTCCGGCCGCATCGCCACGAAGGCGCCCTGGCTCACATTGAACTTCGGGCCCTTCGCGTTGAGCTCGTCCACCAGCACCCGCTCGGCCGCCGCCTGCAGGGATGGCTCGAGGGTGGTCGAGACCACGACGTCGGAGTCGATGGTGCCGACGACGGCGTCGAGCACGTCCATCACGTAGTCAGCGGCATAATTGGCCGAGCCGGCTCCTTTTGGAGGCATGAGCTCGGCCGGTGCATCGAGAGCCGTCCGGGCCATGTCGGGCGTGATGAAGCCGAGCTCCTTCATCGCCGCGATCACGCGTTCGGCGCGGGCCCGCGCGGCCTCGCGGTTGCGGCTCGGGGCCAGGCGCGACGGCGACTGGACGAGGCCGGCGAGCATGGCGGCTTCCGGCAGCGAGACGTTGCGGGCCGACTTGCCGTAATAGCGCTGGGCCGCGGCCTCGACACCGTAGGCACCGGCGCCGAAATAGACCCGGTTGAGATAGAGTTCCAGAATCTGGTCCTTGCTGTAGCTACGCTCCAGCCAGAGCGACAGGATCGCTTCCTGGATCTTGCGCGAGACCGTGCGCTCCTGGGTCAGGAACAGGTTCTTCGCGAGCTGCTGGGTAAGCGTCGAGCCGCCCTGGAGGCCGCCGTCATGGGTCAGGTTGCGGTGGGCCGCACGGACGAGGCCCATCAGGTCGATGCCCCAATGGTCGTAGAAGCGCCGGTCCTCGATGGCGACGAAAGCCTGGGGCAGGGAGGGCGGCAGCTCCCCGAGGGAGACCTCGCGGCCGCCCGTCTCGCCGCGATTGGCCAGAAACGAGCCGTCATGCGCCAGGATGGCGATGTTCGGGGGCCTTTTCGGCACCGTGAGCTGACTGAGCGGAGGGAGCTGCAAGGCGTAGTAGGCGACGACGCCGCAAAGGCCGATCAGGCCAGCCAGACAGAGCGCGAGCCCGGCATATGCCAGCCTTCTCAGGAGCGAGCCGGCCCCCGCAGGCCGGGCCGCTCCGGGTTGGCGAGACGCGTCATCGCTGGTTTCAGAGGCCGGCCCGTGAGCCGCGGCCCCACCCTCGCGATCCTCGGAGGCGGGGCGAGAAACGAGCTCCTGAGCTGCCGTCGCCAGCGCGTCGACAGCGGGCTCGCGCCGGTCACCTTCGTTCGCCACCTGTGGTCAGCCCCCATTCCGTGCAGCCGGTGCAATCGGGTGCTTCTGGCATCGGCTCTTGGCACAACTAAGACCAGGGGCGGACATGCATGTCAGGCTGGAGATCGGGAGGGCGACGGCGCTCCATCCTCGAAAGGGGGCCGCCGGCTCATCCGCGCCCCGGAGCGAAACTCAGCGCATGTTCCACAGCACGGATCGCTCCTGCCGGCCATCTCCTCGAGCTCGCCGGTCAGTGACGCCAGCGACGGAGCGAAAGTCACGACCAGGCCGATGCGGTCGCCTGCTGCCAACGCCTCCGTGAAGGCGGATTCATTGAGCCGCAACGCGGGAATCGGCAGCGCGCTCGACCGCATCGATTGCCGGGCCGAAAGCCGAGCAGGTGAACAGTATCGCCTTGGCCGGCCCGGCCGTGCCCTCGGTCGCAGCGGCATAGCGTCCGAGCGTCAGGAAGCGCTCGGTCATCGCCTCGTCTAGACTGCCGCGGGCTGCGAGATCGGTCGCGAGCGAGGTATCGAGCAGGTCGAAGATTTTCGCTTTTGGCCAGTGCGCAGCGAAGGCGGCCCGCGCCGGCAGCACGGATTCCTCGAGCGCATGCAGGAGCGCGATGCGCGGGGCGGCTTCGATCGTTTCGACCATGGCAGATCCTGTCAGTCGCTGACCGGCGTGCGCGCCTTCAGGAGGGCGAGCAATCCTTCGTCGCGGCGCAGCTCCAATTCGGCGATGGTGCGATCGCCTGCCTCTTCCGCGACGCCGGCGACGATCTTCGCCTGAACATCCGCGTCGAGCGACGGATTCCCGAGCGATTGCCAGCGCCGGACCTGGCTCGGCCCGAGATGGGCGAGGTAGCCGGCGATGCCGCCTTCGCCGCCGCCGAGGTGATAGGTCATATGCGGCCCCATCAGGGCCCAGCGCAAACCGGGCCCATTGCAGAGCGCCGCATCGATGTCGGCGACGCTGGCGACGCCCTGCTCGACCAGATGCACGGCCTCGCGATAGAGCGCCGAGGCCAGCCGGTTGGCGATATGGCCCGGCATTTCCCGGTTGAGCACGACAGGGCGTCGGCCGAGCGCGCGATAGAAGTTCGTCGCGCCGGCGACCACCTCGGGATCGGCCCCGACGATCTCGACCAGCGGCACGAGATGCGGCGGGTTGAACGGGTGCGCCACGACGATCCGCTCCGGCCGGGCGCAATCGGCGACGATGGCGCTGCGGACCAATGCCGAGGTTGAACTGGCAATGATCGCTCCGGGCGGAAGCAAGGCGTCGATCTCGGCGAGGAGCTTGCGCTTTACTGCCTCGTTCTCCGGCCCGTTCTCCTGGACAAAGCTGGCGCCCTTCAGCGCCATCGCAAGGTCGGTGGAGAAGCTGACGGAGCCGCTTCCAGTCAATCCCAACTCGGTCAGCTGCGCCCGCGCCCGCTTGATATAGGACAGGAAGCGTGCCTCGGCCTCGGGATTGGGGTCATAGGCCGAGATCGTCACGCCATAGGCGCTGGCGAGCGCCGCCCAACTGGCGCCGATCATGCCGGCGCCGACGATGGCGAAGTGCTGGACGGTGTCGCTCATGAGCTTTGGTTCCGGACTGTCATTCGGCCTTGATGCCGCTCGTCTTGATCAGATCGTCCCATTTCGCGATCTCGCTGTCGATCAACCTGGAGGCCTCCGCAGGCGTGCTGGGCTTCGGATCGACGCCCTGCAGCGCCAGCGCCTCCTTCAGCTTCTGGCTCTTGAGCGCCTTGTTGAGCTCAGTGTTGAGCTTGTCCAGGATCGGCTGCGGCGTGCCGGTCGGCGCGAGCAAGCCGAACCAGGATGAGACCTCGAAGCCTTCGAGCCCCTGTGAGATCGCGGTCGGCACATTCGGCATGAAAGGCGAGTTCTCGTGGCCTGTGGTCGCGATCGCCTTCAGCGAACCGGCATTCACATGCTGCAGCACCGCGGGAATCGTGTCGAACATGATCTTGACCTGCCCCGCGACCATGTCGGTCATGGCCGGCCCGGAGCCGCGATATGGCACCACTGGCATCTTCGTGCCGGCCTTGAGGTTGAACAGCTCGCCCGAGAGATGCTGCGGCGAACCCTGTCCCGAGGAGGCGTAGGAATAGCCGTCCGGACTGGCCTTGATCAGCGCGATCAGCTCCGGGACCGTCTTGGCGGGAACCGACGGATGGACGACGAGCGCCAGCCCGACATTGCCGGCCAGGCCGACCGGCACGAGGTCCTTCCTGAGGTCGAAGCCGGGCTTCGCCTGCAGGCTCATATTGATCGAGTGGCTGGTGAGGGCGCCCAGCAGCAGGGTGTAGCCATCCGGCTGGGCGCGCGCGACCGCGGCCGCGCCGACGCTGCCGCCGGCACCTGCGCGGTTCTCCACGACGAGGCGCTGGCCGAGGGTGTTCGACATTTCCTCTGCGACGACGCGTCCGATGATGTCCGTCGCGCCGCCGGGCGCATAGGGGACGACTAGCATGATCGGCTTCTGCGGATAGCTCTGGGCGAAAGTCGCGGCGGGGAAGGCCAGCGAAAAGCTGGCGAGCGCGCCGATCAGGTGGCGACGGTCGAACATGGGATTTCCTCCTGGAATGGGCATGCGGACTGGTTGGTTCCAGCCTCGGCGGGACGTGTTGGGCGTGGTGTGACCGATCAGCAGAAGTCGAAGTCGCAGCCTTCGTCGGCCTGCAGCACCGTCGTGAGATAGAGGTGGCGGTAGCCGCGGGATTCCTCCGCCAGATGTGCCGGCGGCCGCCATTCGCTCTTTCGGCGTTCCCGCTCGGCATCGTCAACGAGCAGCGCGATCTCGCGGGCCTCGACATCGAGCCGGATCATATCGCCGTCGCGGACAAGCCCGAGCGGGCCACCGACGGCCGATTCCGGCGTGATGTGCAGCACGATCGTGCCGAAGGCGGTGCCGCTCATGCGGGCATCCGAGATGCGGACCATGTCCTTGACGCCGGCCTGAGCCAGCTTCTTGGGGATCGGGATATAGCCTGCCTCCGGCATGCCGGGTGCGCCCTTTGGACCGGCATTGGTCAGCACGAGGACGTCGTCCGCCTTCACATCGAGGTCCGGATCGTCCATGCGCCGGACCATATCCTCGACCGAGGCGAAGACGACCGCGCGACCGGTATGCTTGAGCAGAGCAGGCGAGGCGGCCGATTGCTTGATCACGGCTCCGCCGGGCGCGAGGTTGCCGCGCAACACCGCCATGCCCCCGGTCGGCTTCACCGGGCACGCGGCGGTGCGGATTATGCTTTGGTTGGGCACGTCCTCGGCTGCGTCGGCGACCTCTCCGATGGTGCGGCCGTCGATGGTCGGGGCCGAACGGTCGAGATGGTCACCAAGCTCCTTCATCAGCTTGGGCACGCCGCCGGCCCAATGGAAATGCTCCATGTAGTGGTCGCCTGAAGGCTTGAGGTCGATCAGCACCGGCACCTTGCGGCCGATCGCATCGAACTCCGCGAGATCGATCGAAAGACCGGCCCGGCGCGCGATCGCAGCCAGATGCACGAGACCGTTGGTCGAACCGCCGATGGCCTGCAGGACTGTCAATGCATTTCGGAAGGCGGTTTCGGTCAGGATCTCGCTCGGCTTCGGCCCGCCCTTGGCGAGCCTGACCGCCTCGCGCCCGCTCGCCTCGGCGGCGCGGATGCGGTCGGCATGGGTGGCGGGGATCGTGCCGGAACCGGGCAGGGCGATGCCGAGCGCCTCGACGAGGCAGCCCATCGTGCTGGCCGTACCCATCACCATGCAGGTGCCCTGCGTCGGCGCGAGACGGCCGCTCAGCACTTCGATCTCGGCCGCGTCTATCTGCCCCGCCCGATGCTGGCCCCAGAGCCGCCGGCAATCGGTGCAGGCGCCAAGGATCTCGCCCTTGTGATGGCCGACGAGCATCGGACCCGTGATGAGCTGGATCGCGGGGATATCGGCGCTGACGGCACCCATGAGCTGAGCCGGCACAGTCTTGTCGCAGCCCCCGATCAGCACGACGGAATCGCAGGGCTGGGCCCGGATCATCTCCTCGGTGTCGATGGCCATGAGATTGCGCAGGAACATCGAGGTCGGGTTCGCGAAGGATTCGTGGATGGAGATCGTCGGGAACTCCATCGGCAGGCCACCAGCCAGCATGACGCCGCGCTTCACCGCTTCGATCAGCCGCGGCACGTTGCCATGGCAGGGATTGAAGTCGCTGAAGGTGTTGGTGATGCCGATGATCGGCCGGTCGAGCGCATCATCCGAGAATCCTGCCGCCTTGATGAAGGCCTTGCGCAGGAACAGCGAGAAGCCGGGGTCGCCATAGGTCGCGAGATTGCGGCGCATGCCGCGTTCAGCCGGCCATGAGGATGAAGTATCGTCGTCGCGCTTCGTCATGGCGTTATGCGAAGCAGGTTGTTGCCATGATTGTCAACAATTGTGTTGAGGGGTTATAATCTGGCATGCGGACGACCACGTTGAAGCTTCAGACGACCGATCGCGTTCGTGGCATTGCCGCGACGCTGGAAGAGGAGATCGTGCTCGGCTGGCTGATGCCCCGCGAGCGGTTGGTCGAGGAAGACCTGGCAGAGCGGCTCGATGTGAAGCGCCATGTCGTGCGCGAGGCTTTGGCCGAGCTCGAGCGTGTAGGACTCGTCGAGCGCGTGCCGAATCGCGGCGCCTTCGTGAAACTGCTCGAGCCGCTGGAGGTACGGCAGATCTATTCGGTGCGAGAGGCGCTGGAGACGCTCGCTGCCGAACAGATTCCCTTGCCTGCACCCGACCGGCTACTGACACAGCTGCAGCAAATTCAGGATGCTCACAGTGCAGCCGTCTCCTCCGGCGACGCTCGCGCTGCTTTCCGCGCCAACATGATCTTCCACGAAGCCCTCTTCGCCGCTTGCGGCAATCCCCATCTCGTTGAACTGATCCAGGCCATGGCTCAGAAGGTCCATGGCGCGCGTTCGATCACCGCTGCGAGCGCGGAGTATCTGGCGCTCGCTCGCGATGAGCATCTCGGAATGATCGAAGCTATCAAGGCTGGAGATCGGGCTGGTTTGGTCGCGCTTTGCCGCAAGCACCTCGGACCGTCGCGAGATGCCTATATCGCAGCAGTTGAGCCGCGTTTCGCGCGCTCAAACGCGTTCAAAGAGGACTGCCCCTTAACTGCCACCAGGAAATAGTCAGGATCTGCCGCCGGAAACCGGTTGTAGCACGACGCTTCGACTGCCCAAGATCAATGGCTCTGTCAGGGCCGGCATTGTTCGAGCCGGTGTGCAGACTGGCAACTGGCGCGCGCCCTGGGTGCAATCGCTTATCGTACCAGACTGAGTTGGCCGGGCGCTTGCCTTTTGCGCGCCTGCAAGGGTGGCGTTCAGCGTCGGACTTGGCGATGCGGTCGGGCGGGACCGTGCCAGAAGCGGACCTTTGCGCCGACTTGGAAAGCGGAAATTCGGATCCAGACAGTGGCACGGCTGAACTGACCGATTGCGGGCAAAAGCGCGATGTTCAGCTGTGGTATGTGTCAGGCGGGAAAACACCGGCCTTTCGCGGCGTGGCGGTGGGCCGCTCGATCGAGAGTGTCACTTCCGGCGCCTCATGCCCGATGTGCAGATCGATCAAGCTCGCATTCAATGCTCTGTCGGTGGCGGTTTGGCGGAAGTTGAAGCGCAGATAATCGTTCCAGGTGGGCGTGCGGAACGTCTCAGTCCACACGGCGGTGTCGTGCAGGTTGCGCGTCAGGATCCACCGCCGTGCCCCGTTGCGACCTTGGGCCCGGCGGCGCTGCAGCATCAACGCGAGAAAGGGCTCTACCTGATCGGCGGCGATCCGATATTCGATCTTGATCGCGATCGGCCCGCTGCGCGGCTTCAGGTCTAGGCTGATCACGGGCGCCTCGAAGTGATCGGGCGTCGAAACATCAGCGTCCTTGCGTTGATGGATGGGCAGAATCAAACCGAGGATGGCAACGCCAAGAGAGGCCGCCGTCGAGGCCTGCAAGGCGAGGCTTAGGGAATAGCTCTCAGTCACCATCCCCCAGAGCCAGCTCCCGACTGCGAGCCCGCATGAGGTGAGAGCGTAGTAGAGCGAAATCGTCCGACCGACGACCCAGCGCGGGCTCGCCCATTGAACGCTGATGCTCAGGCCCGACCATCCCAAAACCCACCCGGCCCCCCCGAGCATGAGCGCAATGGCGGCGACGGCCGCGGTTTGCGTCAGCGAAAGGCTGATCGTGCAGGTCGCGCAGGCGACGCAAGCCAACTTCAACATCTGTTCGTCTGACAGTTTTCGCCTGAGCGTCGTTGAGGTCAGGCCCGCCAGCAGCGCCCCGGCGCCAAAGCCGGCCATGAGAACCCCATAGGCAACCGCCCCCTGTTTCAGCTGATCGCGAACCACCAGTGGAAGAAGGGCGAGGATTGCGATGCCCGCGAGCCCGAACAGAAATCCGCGCGCGAGCGCCGTCTTGATCTCGGACGACAGCGACGTGAAGCGAATGCCGTCGGTGATCGCTGTCAGCATCGCTTCGGGCGGCAGTCTCGATACCGGCACCTTCCATTTGGACCGCCAGACCACGACCAGCGGCGCGAAATGGCCGAGGGTGTACAGGCAAAAGGCGGTCAGGGGGCCGAAGGTCGCGAGAATGATGCCGCCGAGCGCCGGCCCCACGCTGCGCACGGTGTTGAACCCGACCGATGTCAGCGTCACCGCCGCGGCAAGGTCCTTTCGATCGACGATATCGCCTACTGATGCCTGCCAGGCCGGGTCGTTGAAGGCGATGCAGCATCCCGCGAGAAAGCTGAAGAACAGGATGATCCAGGGATTGATCAATCCGACCGCCACGAGGACCGTCAGTGTGGCGGCGGTCAGGGCCATGAGGGAGCGCGCGATCAGCATCACTCTGCGGCGATTGAAATTGTCGACGATGGCGCCGGCAAAAATCGATAGGATGAATGCGGGCAGGTTTGTCGCGGCCTGAACCAGTGCGACCATCACGCTGGACGGTGTGATGGTCGCCATCAGCCAACTCATGGCGATGGTCTGGATCAGCCATCCCAATCCCGAGATCAGCCCGGCAAGCCAGATCGCCCGGAAAGTGACATTGTTGAGCGGCGCAAACGGCCCAGTTCCTGCCGCGGGCTTTCGCACATCCATAACCGGCTTATTTCCGACGTCTGTTGATGGGGCGCCGGTTAATTCCGAGCGTGACGCTGAATTCTTATGTCACGACCTCTGTTTGGGAAGCGTCATTTCCGTCTCCGGCTCATTACCGGAAAGCGGAGGTTGAGAAAGCTTAAAGGCGCCCCGCGGCAGACGTCTCGGGTAAGACAATCTTGCCAGCCTCGCGCCACGAGCGAACTCCAACCCTCTGCCCGCAACCGGACCTCGACAGAGCCGCCGCATCTCGACCGAAAACGAACTGGGTCATAGCTCCATTGAGCGCGATCTTTCCGGAGTGACTCGCGGCGGTGCTCCACCGCCAACATCCGTCGCGTAGGCAAAATACGATTTGCGCTGTCCGTTGACGGGCAAACTTGGTCGCGGTCTAGACTCCCCACGTCGTCATGTCAGCTGAGTGAGCGGCGCGGGGCGTCGCGCGCTCACGTCGTCCTGGCCGCAGACCGTTTGGCGCGGGCTTGGAGGTATTCCTGAGCCAATCAGCAACGCCTTTCGCAATTGCCGGATTTTTACCGATCGTCTCGGGTGAGTTAGAGCCCCTCGCTCAGACTGTCCCGGCGGTGTGACCCCCGTGTCTTCTGCGTAGGTTACGCAGATTCCAGACTGACCTGTCTATGGTCCGCCTCGAAGCAAGAACGACGCGATGACAGGATCGGCGTCGATGTCCAACGAAGAAGACAGGAAGGCGGGCAAGTCAGCCGTGCTGCAGCGGTTCCCGACGGAGCGCCGGGCTATCGAGCAGCTCGCGGCGCGGAGTGAGGACTTTTGCGACATGTGCGAGGAGCTTGTCGAGGCGGAGCTGGCACTGCGCGCGGCCCAGATGATGCCGGCGGAAATTCGCGGTGAAAGAACGGCGGAATGGGTCGCCCAGATCGAGAGGCTCTCGGCCGAAATCGGCAGGGCCCTCAGGACCGCCAACGTCATCCCGATCGGTCGGGTCAACCGGCCGAAAACTCACTCCTGAGCATAGGATTCCGATGGGATCGGGCCGATCCCGCGCGAGTTTCGGGGCCGCGAGGGGCACGGAGAGTTAAACCGAGGGAGAGCAGGCATGTACTATACCGACAACTCGATACTGCCCGAGAACATGGCGCCGCTGATCATCACGGCGGCGCCCTATGGGCCTGCGTGGCTGCCGGGCGACGCGAGCGACATCCCCCTGACCTGGGACGAGCAGGTCCAGGCCGCCGTCGACTGCTACGAAGCCGGCGCCACTATGCTGCACTTCCACGTTCGCAACCCGGCCACCGGCTTGGGGTCGACGAACTTCGACGACTATAACTACCTGCTGAAGCGGGTGAAGGAAGCCGTGCCGGATATGATCATCCAGGTCGGCGGCTCGATCTCGTTCGCACCGCACACGGCCGACGCCAAGGCGAAGTGGCTCGACTACGACACCCGCCATATGCTCACGGAGTTAGACCCGAAGCCGGAGTATGTGACGGTGTCGACCGGCACCACGCTCTGGGACATCGCGTCGATGTTCTCCAAGGACGACATCAAAGGGACGCATATGGACGATCCCAAAGTGCTGGCGGCCTGGGCCGGCATGGTAGTGGATTCAACCCCAGAATTTTACGTCGAACACCTCAAGCGCCTTCGGAAGAATGGCATCCAGCCTTACTTTGTCCCCGCTCATGTCCACCAGTGGGAGCTCATCGAGCGGTTGATCCGCGCGGGCATCTATATGGGGCCGCTGAACATGGCGCTGTGCGCGTACGGCGGTGGAACGTTGGGCCGAAATCCGTTCGATCTGATGCACTTCCTGCAACGCTTGCCGCAGGGTTCTGTCAATACCTTCTGGTCGAGCATGCGCGGACTGATCTCGATCTCGGCGATGTCCATGGTGCTCGGCCAGCATGTCCGGGTCGGTAACGAGGACAATCTCTGGGGCGCCGATCGCACCCGCAAGACCACGGTGGAGCAAGTTCAGGGCGTGGTGCGCCTGTGCAAGGAGTTCGGCCGTAAGGTTGCGACGGCCGAAGAGGCGCGCAAGATCATGAAGGTCGGCACTTGGTACAATAGCGTTGAAGAGACGCTGCGAAACAACGACATGCCGCCCAATCCCACCGAGTTCAACCCGGGCTTTCTGACCTGGCCGACCGACGGAAAGATCAAGCCGGCTGTCCTCGGCGGCGACTCGCATCCGATCGCCGCTTGCATGATCGCGCCAGCGCCCGTCCGGGCCGCGCAGGCGCAACTGAAGATCGCGACGGCGTAACCGCCTGCTGTCCATGCACCTATACGGGGGCCTGCGCTTCGGCGCGGGCCACTCGTTCCAAAACGAGCGCAGGAGCGGAATGCGTGACTGGCCAGATAACCCACTTTGAAATCTACGGCGACGAGCCGGAGAAGCTCTCCAAGTTCTACGGCGCACTCTTCGGTTGGCGAATGGAACAGGTCGAAGGCCTGGACTATTGGCGCATCCATTTGGACCCGGCCGACATCGACAGCGTGGGAGGCGGGCTCACCTACCAGCCGAAAGCCGACCCGAAGGGCTGGCTGCAGTTCGTGAATGTCGAGTCGATCGACGATTCGCTGGCCCTCGCCGAGCAAATGGGGGCAAAAGTCGTGAGGCCTAAGACCGCAGTACCGCGAACGGCATGGGTCGCCGTTCTCGCCGATCCGTCGGGAAACATGTTCGCGGTCTGGCAGCCCGATGCCAAGGCCTTCCCGATGCCGGAACCCGATTGAAGGATGTTCAAATGGAAAGGCATCGGCAAGACGACGGCTCGCTCGGGCCGTGGGAGAGCGACGCCCTCAAACAACTCGAGACATGGGATCCTCGCTGGGCGCATGCTTGTCAGGCGATGAGTACAAATGCCTGGGGCGGCGCGGTTCTTCCACGCAGGTTCGTCGAGTTGATTGCCGTCGGGATCAATGCGGCCTGCACAAATCTCGATAGGGAGGGCACCCGCCGTCACATCAGCGCCGCCCTCGACGCGGGCGCCACGCGTGACGAACTCCTGACGGTCATCAAGATGGCGACCGTGATGTCGATTCACTCCTGCAGCCTGGGCGCCCCGATTCTGCTCGATGAAATGAAGGCGTCGGGCAAGCATTCGGCGGAACGGCCTCCGGTCGCGACGCCCGCATGCGACAGGATGAAGAACATCGGCCAGTGGAACGAAGCCTGGAATCCCTTTTTTGAGCTCGATCCACGATGGACCGACGAGTTCATGGCGACGGGCGCCGGAATCTACGGCAGCGGGATTTTCAGTTCGAAGGAGATGGAGCTTCTCAGCATCGCCTTCGATGCATCGTTCACGCACATGTATGCGCCGGGCACGCGTCGGCACATCAAGGCGGCCTTGGCGCTGGGAGCAACGGCCGAGGAAATCATGGAGGTTCTGAAGCTATGCACAGCCCAGGGCGTGCAGGCCTGCAACCTCGCGATTCCGATACTGGCCGAGGAAATGGCGAATCGTTCGAGCAGCTGAAGCGGGGATGCAGGCGATGACAGAAGCTGACCCCGGGGAGCGAGATGTCGCCGACATCGCAGATGCCACGACCGCGCCGAAAGACCGGGCACACAAACTGCGGGCGCGCGTCCTCGACGAGGCAAGACGGTTCGTCGTACTGTTCCTGTACCTATGGATATTGTTCGGACTCTTCGTGCTGAACGAGCGGATCATTCTCCGCGAACACGAAATCAGTTTTGCGTCACAGGGCTTTGCAGTATTCAACGCGTTCATCCTCGCGAAAGTCATGCTTGTCCTGGAGGATCTCAATTTAAGCAGATGGCTCGATCGGTGGCCTCTGATCTATCCGATCCTGCATGACTCCTTCCTGTTCTCGATTTTGTTCGTAGCCTTCCACGTTCTTGAAGAGATCATCATTGGCCTGTTCAAGGGCGAATCCGCCATCACCAGCGTTCCGGCGATTGGCGGAGGAGGAATGGCCGGCGTCCTGTGTGTCGCCGTGATCCTGTTCTTCGCTCTCATCCCGTTCTTCGCATTCCGGAACTTCAATCGCGTGCTCGGTCAAGGCCGAATCGAAGCGATGCTGTTCAAGACGGTGGTTCGGGACTCAGCCGATTCTTAGTGTTGCTGGTGGCCGTTTTCCGGACTGACATCCCTGCTCACATTCCTGGTCCGACGAAGGTGGATTCGGTTCGCCCCGTGCCATGGCGCGCGTCGAGCCAGCGGGGTTTGGCGTCCGTACCGATCGGGCTGTTGCCAGCCGGTTGCTTTACCATGGCGAAGGGCGCGATCTTCGGGCTGGAAACCACCGCGATCCCCGTCGGCGTCCTGCTGTATCCGCTGCAACACAGGATCTATCCCGCGCGCCTCGTCTTGGGAGGAGCGGTGTCGGGCCGCTGAACTTCTGGGCGCTTGCTTCGGCTAGTTGGATTTCGGCCGGTCCTCGCCGGGCGGCGCGATGCCGGCCTTGCTCAAGGACTGCATGAAACGATCGATGTCCTCCCGCCGGACGACCCGCAGCGCCACCTCTGATCGAAGGTTGGCGATGAGCCGAGGCGCATGGACCTCCATCCACGTCCGTTCGCGCGCGGCCTCGGTGGTTTGACCCGCCTCGCCGTAGATCGCAGCAGCGATCATATGATAATTGGGGTTCTCCGGCGCAGGCGTCTTGGTGATCCACATCGCGGCCTCCCGCAAGCCTCCCTTGAAATAGCTGCAGAGTGCGAGGCCCGACTCGTAGTAGGCAAGCGGCCCGGGATTTCGCTTTCGAGCTTCGTTCATGAGCGCGCAGCCGCGTGCCCAGTTACCGGCCAGCGAGAGGCGGTAGCCGTACTCGCCGACAAGCTCTGTATCGTTGGGGTTGAGGCCAAGGGCCTGCTCGCCGATCTTCAGGGCGGCCTCGACTTCGCCGTGGAAATACAAGGCGAACATCTGGGCCTGGAGGGCGCGAATGTTTTCCGGATCGAGTTCCACGGCACGGCGCGCGGCTTCGAGCGCCCTGTCGATCGAAGCCGGAGACGACGACGGGTCGATCGGGTAGCGAAAGCGGATTTCGTCGACATAGGCTTGCGAGAGAAGCGCCCAGGCCGTCGCATAGTTCGGAAAGCGCCGCACCGCATCTTCAAGGCATTTGCGGACCGATGGATGCTTTTTGCCGTCGAGGCTGGCGCGATAGGCGTAGTAGGTCAGCGTGCAGGCATAGGCCTGCCAATCGTCCGGCGCGTTCTGAGGCCGCTGGGATGCGTCGGCCAGATAGATCACCCCATAGGGCTGCCCGAGCGGTGTTGCGACCTGCCGGGCGATGTCGGTCACGGTTGCGATGAGCTTCGAGGCCTGCAGATCGCCGGTGTAGCTGTTTGCCCAGATCACCGAGTTATCGACACGGTTGAGGACACGGGCGCGAAGCCGGAACTCGTTGTCGGTGACGTTGATGTCGCCCGCGAGGACATAGCGCGGATCGGAGGCCGAGGACCGGGCCGAGGACGCGCCGGCATAATCGCGCGGGTCGCCTACCACCGTCACGATGTCCTTGAACTTGGCGATCTGCTCGATGACCTCTTGCGTCAAGCCGCGCGCGATAGCTTGGGAGTTACCCGCATTAGTCAGGTCGTCGAAAGGTCTCACCAGCAATCGGGGCAGGGCCGGAGCCTCCAGGCGATCAATGCTGGCCCGGTTCACCGCCAGCCAGGACAGGGTTGCAAGTGCCACCAGGCAAGCGATCCCGACGGGGAGCGCGCGCGGCAAACGACCCCGCCTGACCACCGGGACGGGGCTCGTCGACGATGGCCGCACGTCGAATTTGGGGACATAGCTGCCTTTCGGGATCGATATGACGATCTCATCCGAAACCCCGGCGGTGACATAGAAGAGTTTCAACGCGCGCCGAAGATGCCCAGCCTCAATGCGGACGACCGGGTCGGAGTGCGCGTCGAACAAGGCATCCCGCCCGAAGACCTCGACCGCGATCGCATACGCCTTAATGCGGTCGGCGCGGCCCGCGATAGCCTCCTCGACAACATAGTCCAGAAATTTCCGCGACCGCTCCGTCGCATCGAAATCCGGGCTTTTCAGGATGCGACCAAGCTGAGCCCTGACGCTTTCAGCTTGGGGAATGCCGGCGGCCCCCGTTTCGCACGGTGTGTCTGCGGCCGAAGCAACCGGTGAGGAACCCAGGATACTCCGCGCTCGCATGATACTCCTCCCGCGAGGACACGCGCTCGAATACTAAATATTATAGCCTAGTATGGGATTTTCGGCCGGACATACAAGTCGATCGACGTTCGCGCCAAAGGCGCGGGTCACGACGCTGCATCTCCGGCGACAGCCGCTGGTCGAAGCAATCCGCAGCTCGCCGACGCTCGCCCACTGCGGCAACAGATCTACTTCTGCTTCGCCAATGCGGTCTGGAATTCAACCGCCTTTGGTATGATTGGCCAGGCCCGGAAGCGGGACGTTGCCGAAGTGAAACGCCCTTAAGCAGACATCTCAGACGTCGGCAAGCGGCCGACCCCGCTTGTCAGGCGCCTCGTGGCGAATGTCTCACTTGGGGCGCCACCAGACCACGAAGGCAAACCTGTGAATGTCTGGCTCGGGGCGGCAGCCAGAGTCTGCTTATGGCGCGAACCGGAGCGCATTGCTCAATGAATGATCGCACCTCGCGCCACCCAGGTGACTTGCGAGCGAGAGGGAGTGTTTGGGTATCCGCAACTTCCGGTCCCCGATTTCTCAATTAAATCATCTGCTTAGTGCAGATAGAAGTGGCGGAGACGGAGGGATTCGAACCCTCGATACCCTTGTGGGGTATGCTCATTTAGCAAACGAGTGCCTTCAGCCTCTCGGCCACGTCTCCGGCGAGAGGCTCTATGCCTGATTGCAGAGGCCTTTGACAAGCCTCGCCGATAACTTCCTTCGTACGACCTGTGCATTCGCGCGAACGCGGCGCTCGACCACTCCCGTGTGAAGGGAGTGCTCGAGAGGTAAGAGGCCGCCGCAACGGAGCCCTGCGCCGGCCTGGCTTGCTCCCCGGCGGCGCTGCCACTAAATTGCTGTTGTCCGTTGGGGTGCCGAAAGGCTGAGAGGCGTGGCTTGCGCCAACCCATCGCACCTGATCCGGGTAATGCCGGCGAAGGGAACGGTCTTCGGCTCGCAGACAAGTTGCTCGCGCCTCAGGCCGCTGCCTTCCCGGGAGCAGGGAAAGCATGACGGCAGCACGTCCTCAGTCAGGCCTGACAGTCGCGGTGGTCGGCGCCGGCGTCGTCGGTCTCGCCTGCGCCACCGAACTGCTGGCGCGCGGCGCTGACGTCACCGTGCATGAACGCGGCCCGCGCGTCGGGGCCGAGGCCTGCTCCTGGTATGCTGGCGGCATGCTCGCGCCCTGGTGCGAGGGCGAGAGCGCCGAGGAGCCGGTGATCCGGCTAGGGCAGCAGGCAGCCGACTGGTGGGAGCGTCATGCCGGCGGCGTCGTCCGCAAGGGCACGCTCGTCGTCGCGCCAAGCCGGGATCGGTCGGAGCTGCGCCGCTTCGGCCAGCGAACCAGCCATTTCGAGGATATCGACGGCGAGGCCATCGCCGGGCTGGAGACCGATCTCGCCGGGCGATTCTCGCGCGGTCTGTTCTTCTCTGGGGAGGCGCATCTCGATCCCCGACAGGCGATCGCCGCTCTGGGCGAGCGGCTGGTCGCGAACGGCGCCGTCATCCATTTCGACAGTGCGGTCGAACCGGCCGATCTCGATGCCGATATCGTCCTCGACTGCCGCGGGCTGGCTGCGCGCGATGTCCTGCCGGAACTGCGCGGCGTCAAGGGTGAGATGCTGCTGCTCCGGAGCGACGATATCAGCCTGTCGCGGCCGGTTCGTCTGCTGCACCCGCGTATCCCGCTTTACATCGTGCCGCGTGCCGACGGGCTCTTCATGGTCGGTGCGACGATGATCGAGAGCGGGGAGCGCAGCCGCATCTCGGCCCGCGCCATGCTGGAGCTGCTCGGCGCGGCCTATGCGCTGCATCCAGCCTTCGGCGAGGCGGAGGTGGTCGAGATCGGTACCGATGCCCGCCCGGCCTTTCCCGACAACCTGCCGCGGCTGACACGCCGCGGGCGGGTGATCCACGTCAACGGACTCTACCGCCACGGTTTCCTGCTCAGCCCCGCGATGGCGTGGATGGCGGCGGAAGCCGTGTCCAATCCGCAATCCAGACCGGAGATGCTGCATGACCTTGCTGCTTAACGGCGCGCCGCAGGAAATCGCCGCGAAGACGCTGGCGGAGGCGCTGGCCGAGCTCGGCTATGGCGGCCGCATCGTCGCGACGGCGGTGAACGGCGAGTTCGTGCCGGCGCGCAAGCGGGCCGAGATGCCTTTGAACGATGGCGACCGCATCGAGGTCGTCGCGCCGATGCAGGGAGGCTGAGATGGCGTCCTTCTATGGTTTCGAGCCGCAGAATCCGCTTTTCCTCGGTACAGCGCAGTATCCGTCTCCCGCGATCCTGGCCGAGGCGGTGAAGCGCTCGGGCGCCGAGGTCGTCACCGTCTCGCTGCGGCGGGAATCGGCCGGCGGCGCCGGGCAGGCGTTCTGGGCGCTGATCCGCGAGCTCGGCGTCAAGGTTCTGCCGAACACGGCGGGCTGTCACACCGTCAAGGAAGCGGTGACCACCGCACAGATGGCGCGCGAGGTCTTCGGCACCGACTGGATCAAGCTCGAGGTGATCGGCGAGGACGACACGCTGCAGCCGGATGTGATCGCGTTGGTCGAGGCCGCCCGCATCCTCGCCGATGACGGCTTCAAGGTCTTTCCCTACACCACGGAGGATCTCGTCATCGGCGGGCGGCTGCTCGATGCCGGCTGCGAGGTGCTGATGCCCTGGGGCGCACCGATCGGGTCGGGCAGGGGGCTCAACAACCCCTATGGCCTGCGCAGCATGCGTCAGCATTTCCCTGACATTCCGCTCGTCGTCGATGCCGGTATCGGCCTGCCTTCACATGCCGCACAGGCGATGGAGATGGGCTATGACGGCATCCTGCTCAACACCGCCGTCGCCAAGGCGGGCGACCCCGCGGCGATGGCGGAGGCCTTCGCGCTCGCCATCCGCGCCGGCCGCCAGGCCTTCGCCGCGCAGCCGATCGAGGCGCGCGACATGGCCGCTCCCTCCACCCCCGTCATGGGCAAAGCCTTCCTGGCCTGAAAGACTCGTCCCGCATGAAGCTCGATCCGTTCTACCCCATCTTCGACAGCGCCGATTGGCTGGAGCGGATGCTGCCGCTCGGCGTCAAGCTGGTCCAGTTGCGCGTCAAGGACCGCCCCGAGGCCGAGGTCGCACGCGAAATCGCCCGGGCGAGGACGCTCTGCGCGGCGGCCGGCTGTGTGCTCGTCGTCAACGACTACTGGAAGCTCGCCATCGCCGAGGGCTGCGATTTCATCCATCTCGGCCAGGAGGATCTCGACGACGCCGATCTCGGCGCGATCCGCAAGGCGGGGCTCAAGCTCGGCGTCAGCAGCCATGACGAAGCCGAGCTGGAGCGGGCGCTGGCGACGGAGCCGGACTATGTCGCGCTCGGTCCGGTCTATCCGACGATCCTGAAGCAGATGCGCTTCGGGCCGCAGGGGCTGGAGCGGCTCGGCGAGTGGAAGCGCCGTATCGGCGACCTGCCGCTGGTCGGCATCGGCGGCATCTCGCTGGAGCGGGCGCCTGGCGTCTTCGAGGCCGGTGCCGACATCGTCGCGGCGGTGACCGACATCACGCTGAACGCCGATCCTGAGGGGAGGCTGAAGGCCTGGGTCGCGGCGACGCGTGAGCGCCTGTCGCCCGGGTCCTGAACGCTGTCATCCCGGACAAGCGGCAAAGCCGCGCTGATCCGGGATCCATGCCTGAACCTGTGCCGGAGGCGTTCCGGCATGGATCCCGGGTCTCCGGTTCGCTGCGCCCGGGATGACCACCGATCATGTCGATGGTGAAGGGAGAGCTTCAGCTCTCGGCTTCCGCCGGCATCGTATGGCCGTCGACATGGCCGAGGCTGCGCTCGGGGTCGAGCCGGTCGCGCACGCGCTGCTTCAGCACCTTGGAATCCGGGAAGCCGCCATCGGTCTTGCGGTCCCAGATCAGCTCGCCGTCATAGGTAATCTGGAAGATGCCGCCGGTGCGCGGGATCAGCGCGACCTCACCGAGATCCTGCCCGAAGGTCGAGAGCAGCTCCTGGCCGAGCCAGGCCGAGCGCAGCATCCAGTTGCACATCGAGCAATAGGTGATGGCGATACGGGGAGCGGGCTTGGTTTCGGTCATGATCGGCCACCGTTGAAAGGGATGTTCGCCTCGACATCCCGCTTCCGGTGCCGCGATGCAAGCCTGAAAGCGGCATGGCGGCTGCGCTTTGTCAGCCCGCCATGGTGCTCAGGCTGCGCGAGGGATAGCGCAGCGCGACATCGAAGGGGTTGAGCTTGGCGCCMAGAGCTTCCGCCTCGCTGCGCAGCATGGCGATGACGTTGGGCAGCCGGTCCTCGCGCAGCCGCTCGGCCAGCGTGCCGACGCTGAGCGCCGCGACCACGCGGCCCCGCGCATCGAAGACCGGCACGGCGACACCGGCCATCCCTGCGATGAGCCCGGTATTGAGGTTGACCCAGCCCTGCTCACGCGCCGTCGCCATAGCGCTGCGCAGCGCGGCTTCGTCGAGGAAGCCGCGGTCGAGCAGGCGGGGCATGTTGAAGCGGATCACCGCCTCACGCTCGTCCTCCGGCAGATGGGCCAGCATGGCGAGGCTGCCCTGGCCGATGCCCAGCGGCACCTTGCCGCCGATATCGCCGGTGAAGGAGCGGATCGGGAAGGGCCCCTCGATCCTGTCGAGGCAGACGGCGTCATAGCCGTTGCGGACCAGCAGGAAGATCGTGTCGCTGAGCGTCGCGGAGAGCCGCAGCAGGGCGGGGCGGGCCAGCTCGCGCAGGCCGCCTGCCTGCCCGGCGCGGGCCGCGATGACGAAGAAGTCGAGCGCCAGCCGGTAGCGCTTGCCGCCGGCTGCCTGCTCGACGAAGCCTTCGGCCATCAGGTCGCGCAGCGCGCGATGTGCGGTGGGCTGGCCGCAGCCGGCAGTCTCGGCGATGTCCTTCAGCCGCATGCCACCACCATCGCCCTCCGAGAGGATGCGCAATAGCCCAAGCGCGCGGCGAAGCGAGGAGACGGGTTCGTCGACAGGTTGCATGCGAGAAAATCAAACGTCAGATGGCGATTAAAATTCTGCATAGAGAAATTATGTCAACAAAAATTCTCTAATGCGGAATTGAAGATTGACGAATTTGTGTCGTCTCCCTTTGCTTGCGCCATCGCAGTCCGGCTTTTCCGGCCACCGGAAAGCCTGCCGATCGAGGTGTTCATGGGCTTCCTGACGCTGCAATCGCTGAGCAAGGTCTTCGGCGACTTCACCGCCGTCAGGGATGTCGATCTCAGCGTCGCCAAGGGTGAGTTCGTCTCGCTGCTCGGCCCCTCCGGCTGCGGCAAGACGACGACACTGCAGATGATCGCGGGGCTGGTCGAGCCGACCAAGGGCACCATTACCCTCGATGGGCGCGACATCACCCGCGAGAAGCCCAGCCGCCGCGGCCTCGGCATCGTGTTTCAGAGCTATGCGCTCTTTCCGCATATGACGGTGGCTGAGAACGTCGCCTTCGGCCTGGAGATGCGCAAGGTCGCCAGGGCCGAGCGCGACCGGCGTGTGAAGGAGATCCTCGGCCTCGTCCATCTCGCGCCTTTTGCCGAGCGCTATCCGCGTCAGCTCTCCGGCGGCCAGCGCCAGCGCGTCGCCATCGCCCGCGCCCTCGTCATCGCGCCACCGGTGCTGCTGCTCGACGAGCCGCTCTCAAACCTCGATGCTAAGCTGCGCGAGGAGATGCAGTTCGAACTGCGCCGCATCCAGCGCAGCGTCGGCACCACCACGATCATGGTCACGCACGACCAGGCCGAGGCGCTCTCGATCAGCGACCGCGTGGTGGTGATGGAGCAGGGGCGCATGACCCAGATCGACGCGCCCTATCGGCTCTACGAGAGGCCGGCGACCGCCTTCATCTCCTCCTTCGTCGGCAAGATGAACCGCATCGAGGCCGTCTGGCGCGGCGGCCGGGCCGAGGCGGGCGGCGTCGCGCTGCCGAGCGAGGCGGCGAGCCTGCCCGAAGGTTCTGCGGCCGTCCTGACGCTGCGGCCCGAGAAGATCCTTCTCAAGCCCGCCGGCCAGGGGTTGCTCGACGGACGCGTGGCCAGCCGTTTCTTCCTCGGCAGCTACTGGCTCTTCAACATCGAGACGCCGGTCGGGATGATCCTGGTCTCGGCGCCGAACCAGGGCGGTGAGCCGGCCGGCGAAGGCGAGGGCGTCGCCCTCGACTGGCAGGCGGACAGCGCCGTGGTCACGACTGCGGGAGCGGTGGCATGAGCGGGCAGCGCACGCTGACGCCCTGGCTGCTCGTCTCGCCGGCGACGCTGCTTTTCCTCGGGCTCGTGGTCCTCCCGCTCATCCTGACGGTGATCCTGTCCTTCCATGCCTATGATCACACCTCCGGCATCCAGAACAGCTTCACCCTCAAGCACTATCTGACCGTCGCATCCGACGATTATTATCTCACGATCTTCTGGCGCACGCTGCGGCTCGCTGCGCTGACCACGCTGATCTGCGCTCTGATCGGCGCACCCGAAGCCTATGTGCTGGCCCGCATGGGCGACCCCTGGCGCTCGGTCTTCCTGCTTGTGATCATCGGCCCGCTGCTCGTCTCGGTGGTGGTCCGCGCCTTCGGCTGGAGCATGCTGCTCGGCTCCGCCGGTCTGCTGAACCAGGCCCTGCAGGCTCTGGGCCTGAGCCCGGTCCGGCTGCTCTACACCGAGACTGCGATCGTGATCGCGCTCGTCCACGTCATGCTGCCTTTCATGGTCATCCCGGTCTGGACGGCGCTGCAGAAGCTCGACCCGATGGTCGAGGCGGCAGCCTGGAGCCTCGGTGCCTCGCGCTTCACGGCGCTGCGCCGGATCGTGCTGCCGCAAGTGTCGCTCGGCATGCTCTCCGGTAGCCTGATCGTCTTCGGTCTTTCGGCTAGCGCCTTCGCCATTCCCGGCCTGCTCGGCGGCCGGCGCCTCAAGATGGCGGCGACGCTGGTCTATGACGAATACATGTCCGAGTTGAACTGGCCGCTGGGCGCCGCGATCGCGATCATCGTGCTCCTCGCCAACCTCATCATCATGCTGGGCTACAATCGTCTCGTCGAGACGCGCGCCCGCCGGGCTCTGGGCTGAGGGGCACGCCATGCACAAAAACGGCCCCGTCGCGCTCCTCTTCCACGGCCTCGTCGTCGCCTTCGTGCTGGCGCCGCTCGTCGTGGTCTGCCTCGTCGCCTTCACGCCCGAGAACACGCTCTCCATCCCGACGACCAGCTTCTCGCTGCGCTGGTTCCGGGCGATCTTCGCCCACCCCGATTTCGTGCCGTCCTTCTACAACAGCCTCTGGCTGGCGACGCTGGCCGCGACGCTTTCCGTCGCGCTCGCCGTGCCCGCCGCGCTCGCGATCGACCGCTACGATTTCCCCGGCCGCGATGCGTTGAACGGGCTATTTCTTTCGCCGCTGATCATCCCGCATCTGGTGCTGGGCGTCGCCTTCCTGCGCCTCTTTGCGCTGATCGGTGCGACCGGCTCCTTCGCCTGGCTGGTCGTCACCCATGTCATCGTCGTCACGCCCTATGTGATGCGCCTGGTCATGGCGGCGCTTTCGGGCATGGACCGCAGCGCCGAGCAGGCGGCGATGACGCTCGGCGCCTCGCACTGGACGGTGTTTCGCCGCATCACGGCGCCGATGATCCTGCCCGGCATCACCGGCGGCTGGCTGCTCGCCTTCATCAACAGCTTCGACGAACTGACCATGTCGATCTTCGTCACCTCGCCGCAGACGGTGACGCTGCCAGTGCGGATGTACATGTACGCGACGGAGTCGATCGATCCGATGATGGCAGCGGTCTCGGCCCTCATGATCGCGCTGACGGCAGGCGCCATGCTGGTGCTCGACCGCGCCTTCGGGCTCGACAAGATCCTCGTCGGCCAGAAGTGACCGCCATGTCCTCGAACCAGAAGCCGCTGCTTCATCGCATCGTCCGCAAGGACCACCCCGCCATCGCCTTCACGCTTGATGGCGTGCCCTGCGAGGGCCGCACCGGCGATACCCTTCTCAGTGCAATCCTGAACCGCACCGACAGCCTGCGCCGCACCGAATTCACCGGTGAGCCGCGCGCCGGCTTCTGCCAGATGGGCGCTTGCCAGGATTGCTGGGTCATGACCGAGACKGGCGAGCGTCTGCGCGCCTGCACGACGCCCCTAGTCCCCGGCATGCGGATCGTGACGACGCTCGGGAGGGTGGCATGACCAAGCGTCCGCAGCCGTTGATCGTCGGCGCCGGACCGGCCGGCATCCGCGCCGCCGAGGCGCTCGTCGCTGCCGGCCTGCGCCCGCTGGTGGTGGATGAGGCGCCGGCCTGTGGCGGGCAGATCTATCGCCAGCGCCTTGTGCAGGATGGCCGCTCGACCAAGGACCTCTATGGGTCCGAGGCGGGCAAGGCCGAACGCCTGCACGCGGCCTTCGCCGCGCTGGGCGGCCGCATCGACTACTGGCCGCAGGCGCTGCTCTGGAACCTGCGCGACGGCAGCGCCGACATCGCAGTTGGCGGCGCGACCCGCCGTGCCGAATACGATGGGCTTGTCCTCGCGACCGGTGCGACCGACCGCGTCCTGCCGGTCCCCGGCTGGACGCTCCCCGGCGTCTTCACGCTCGGCGGTTCCCAGATCGCGCTCAAGGCCCAGGGCTGCGCCATCGGCAGCCGCGTCGTCTTCGCCGGCTCCGGCCCGCTGCTCTATCTCGTCGCCTGGCAGTACATGAAGGCGGGCGTCGAGGTTGCGGCAGTGCTGGACGCCGCTTCCAGTTCCGCCAAGCTCAATCTGATCAAGGCCCTGCCGCTCGATCCCGGCATCGTGCTGCGGGGAATGCGCTTCGTTGCCGAGCTGCGTCTGCGTGGCATAGCCATCCGCACCGGCATTGAGGGGCTGCGCATCGAAGGCGATGGCAGGGTCTCCGGCGTGGCCTGGCGCGAGGGCGGCCGCGAGCGGCGTCTTGCCTGCGACGGCGTCGGCTACGGCCTTGCGCTCCGTTCCGAAACGCAGCTCGCCGATCTCGCCGGCTGTGCCTTCCGCTTCAACGAGCGCGACCGCGCCTGGCTGCCGATGCGGGACGCCGCCGGCCGTGCCTCCGTTCCGGGCGTCTATCTTGCCGGCGACGGCGCCGGCATCGCCGGAGCCGATGCGGCGGAGCGGGCTGGCGAGCGCGCCGCGCTGGCGCTTCTCGAAGATCGCAGTCTGGCTTTCGACAAGGCACGCGCCTCTGCGCTCGAAGCCGAGCTTGCCCGCATCGGCCGGCTGCGCGACGTGCTCGAAGCCGCCTTTCCCTTCCCGGCCCACTGGGCGGGGGCGATCGACGACGCCACTATGCTCTGCCGCTGCGAGGAGATCACGGCCGGGGCGGTGCGCGAGGCCTCAGCCCATTTTGATATCAGCGAGATCAACCGGCTGAAGGCGGTGAGCCGCGTCGGCATGGGGCGCTGCCAGGGGCGGATGTGCGCTGCCGCCTCCGCCGAGGTGCTGGCTGCTGCGACGGGCAAGCCGATCGATGCCGTCGGCAGGCCGAGGGCACAGGCGCCGGTGAAGCCGATCCCACTCGCCTTGCAACTGACGGCGGATCGGCCGGAGGCCGCAGAATGAGCCGGCATTTCGACATCGATGTCGCCATCGTCGGCGGCGGCCTGGTCGGCTCCTCCGCAGCGCTGGCGCTGCGCAATATGGGCTTCAGCGTCGTACTGCTCGACAAGGGCTTCTGCGGCGCGCAGGCCAGCGGCGTGAACTATGGCGGCGTGCGTCGGCAAGGCCGTCCGCGCGAGCAATTGCCGCTGTCGCAGCGGGCGCATGCCGTCTGGCCGCGTCTCAAGGAATTGATCGGCATCGGTGGCGAGTTTCTGCGTTCCGGCCATCTCAAGCTTGCCCGCAGCGAGGCCGATATGGCCGCGCTCGAGTCCTACGCCGCCGAGGTCGCCGATCAAGGCCTCGGCCTCGAGCTCATGGGCCATAACGGGCTGCGCGAGCGCTTTCCATGGATCGACGGCAGCATCCTCGGCGCCTCTCTCTGCGCCGGTGACGGCCACGCCAATCCGCGCCTCGTCTCGGCCGCCTTCGCCAGCGCCGCTCGGCGTGCCGGTGCGCATGTGCTGGAGAACACGCCGGTCACCGGCATCGCGCGCAACGGCGAGGGCTTCGCGCTGGAGGCTGGAGAGGGCGTCAGCCTGACGGCCAGCATCGTCGTCAACAGCGCCGGCGCCTGGGCGGATCGCTTCGCCGCCGATTTCGGCGAGCCTGTGCCGCTCTCGCGCATCTACCCCTCGATGATCGTCACCGAGCCGCTGCCGCCGGTGATGACCGTCAACATCGGCATGGAGGGCGGAGGCATCTACGCCCGGCAGGTCGAGCGCGGTAATTGCGTCGTCGGCGGCGAGCGCGCCCTGCCGCTCGAAAATGCCGATTTCTCGCGTCCGCGCGGGGAGGGTGCGCTCGCGATCATGAACCGCACGGCAGAGGTCTTCCCGGCGCTGCGCCATGCCCAGGCGATCCGCTTCTGGTCCGGCACCGAGGCGTCCATGCCCGACCGAAACCCGGTCATCGGCTTCAGCGGTACGACGCCCGGCCTGATCCACGCCTTCGGCTTCACCGGCGCCGGCTTCCAGATCGCGCCCGGCGTCGGCGAGGTGCTGGCCGAGCTCGTCCGCGACGGTCGCACGTCCACGCCGATCGAAGCGTTTTCCATCGCCCGTTTCAGCCGGCCTTCCGGGCCGGAGGGTCAGGACCGCACCAGCCACGGCTCGGGTGCGCGTTCGCAGTCAGAGCCGCAAAGCAGGGGAGCCCACTCATGATCACTCGTCGCACCGCATTGGCCGGCACCGTCGCCGCGCTCGCGCTGACCGCCGCCGGCAGCGCCTTCGCCCAGACCAAGACGCTCTATGTCGGCATGAACGGCGGCAATTTCGAGCGCACCTTCACCCAGGCCGTCTTCCCGGAGTTCGAGAAGGCCAACAACGTCAAGATCGTGGTGGTGCCCGGCACGTCCTCGGACATCCTCGCCAAGGCGACTGCGGCCAAGGACAAGCCGCAGATGCACATCATGTTCCTCGACGACGGCGTGATGGTCCGCGCCATCGGCGCCGGCCTCTGCGAGAAGCTCAAGGACAGCCCGGAGATCGCCCAGGTTGACAAGGGCGCCCGCATGAAGGGCGACATGGCCGTCGGCATCGACATGGGCATGACCGGCCTCGCCTATAACAAGAAGATGTTCGACGAGAAGGGCTGGGCGGCGCCGACCTCCTGGATGGACCTCGCCGATCCCAAGTTCAAGGACAAGGTCGTCTTCCAGTCGGCCTCGGCCTCGTCCTTCGGCCTGCATGCCTTCCTGATGTTCAACCGCATCCAGGGTGGCACCGAGGCCAATGTCGAGCCGGGCTTCGGCAAGTTCCGCGACACCATCGGCAAGAACGTGCTCGAGTTCATCCCGAACTCGGCCAAGATCTCCGAGATGGTCCAGACCGGCGAGGCTGCGATCTTCCCGCTGACCCCGACCGCCGTCGCCACGCTCAAGGAGAAGGGCATCCCGGTCGAGTACGCCCAGCCGAAGGAAGGCTCGGTGGTGCTGATGGTCGCGCAATGCGTCATCGCCAACAATTCGGAGCCGGAGCTGGCGCAGAAGCTCGCCGCCTACCTGCTCTCGCCCGAGGCGCAGTCGAAGGCCCTGGCTGCGGGCAACGTCGTGCCCTCGAACCCGAAGGCCAAGGCCGAGACGGCCGAGGCCGAGAAGAAGCTCGAGGCCTTCCACAACAACATGAAGACGGCGGTGGTGCTGGATTGGGACGCGATCAACGCCAAGCGCCCGGAATGGAACAGCCGCTGGAACAAGATGATCGAGCGTTGAGCCGCTTGCTCCTCCGATAGGAAAACGGCCGGTCCGTGAGGACCGGCCGTTTTCGTTTGAGGCATTCGCGTGGCGCTTCAGCCGAGTCGGTCAAATAGCTGACGAGAATCGAGAAACTCCCATCCTGCCTGCGAGCGTCATTCTCGGGCGGAGCGAAGCGAAGACCCGGGAATCCCTTGCCGGAGGAGGCTCGGGAGCCCGCATGTCACGAGATGCTCGGGTCAAGCCCGAGCATGACGGAAACGTCGCGGCCGTTACACCTCTTCAACATAGCGGCGGCGCAGATGCGCCTTGAACACGGAGGCATCGAGCGGCCGGCCGGTCGCTTCCGTGAGCAGATCGTCGGTCGAAAGCAGCGAGCCCTTGCCGTGGATGTTGGCGCGCAGCCAGCCGACCAGCGGGCTGAAATCCCCCTTGCCGATGCCCGGCAGGATAGCGGGCTCGGACCGGCAGGCCGCGTCGAATATCTGGGCCGCGGTCATCGCGCCGAGCGTATAGGTCGGGAAATAGCCCCAGCCGCCGGACGGCCAATGGATGTCCTGCAGGCAGCCGACCCGGTCGTCCGGGACGGTGACGCCGAGCAGGGATTTCATCCCGGCGTTCCAGGCCGCGGGCAGTTCTGCGAGCGGCATCTCGTCGGCGACCAGCGCCTTTTCCAGCCGGTAGCGCAGGATGACATGGGCCGGATACGTCACCTCGTCGGCATCGACGCGGATGAAGCCGGGCTCGACGCGGGTATAGCGGCGCCACATCGCTTCGCTTTCCCAGGCCGGGCCATGACCCCCAAAACTCTCCCGCATCAGCGGCGCGGCGAAGGCGAGGAACTGGCGCGAGCGGCAGGCCTGCATCTCCATCAGCAGGGACTGGCTCTCATGCACGCTCATGCCGCGCGCTGCGCCGACCGGCTGGTTGAGGTAGCCCTGCGGCCGGCCTTGCTCATAAAGCGCGTGGCCGGTCTCGTGCAGGACGCCCATCAGGGCCTTGGTGAAATCGGCCTCGTCGTAGCGCGTGGTGATGCGGACATCGTTGTCGGCGCCGCCGCAGAAGGGGTGGGTAGAAATGTCGAGCCGGCCGCGCCCGAAGTCATAGCCCAGTGCTGCCATCAGCCTCAGGCCCAACGCGCGCTGCGTCTCCGTCGGGAAGGGGCCCTCGAGCGCCGACAGCGCCGGCCGGCGCGCCTGCACGGCCATCACTTCCTCGGCGAAGCCGGGGAGGAAGGCGGCGAGATCGTCGAACAGCGCGTCGATCTTGGCCGCGCTGCCGCCCGGCTCATAGTCGTTGAGGAGGGCGTCATAGGGCGAAAGCCCGAGTTTCTCGCCCTTGGCCTTGCCGATCTGCCGTTGCAGGTTCAGCACCTCGGCGAGATAGGGCAGCAGGCCGGCAAAATCGGAATCGGCCCGCGCCTGGCGCCAGCGCATCTCGCAGGCTGAGATCGCCTTGCTCGACGCCTCGACGAGATCGGCGGGCAGGGCGGTGTCGACCGTCCAGACGCGCCGGATCTCGCGCAGATTGGCCTTCTCCCAGGCGCCGAGGCCGTTGTCGCTGTCGGCATCCGTGAGCCAATCGCCGATACGGGTGTCGGTCGCCAGGCCGTGGCGCATGACATGCAGCAGCGCCATGCTCTCGGCCCGCGTCTCGGCGGCGCCCTTCGGCATCATCGTGTCGTTGTCCCATTGCAGGATGCCGATGGCGTTGGAGAGCGCGGCGATGCGGCCGAAATGGGCGGTGAGGTCGGAATAGGCGGTCATGGGAGGTATCTCCGGGCCTTCGTGTCTTATGCGCGGCCATCCCGGACGAAGCGAAGCGCAGATCCGGGATCCATGCCTGAGCGCCGTTCGGCGTCGTTCCGGCATGGACCCCGGGTCTCCCTGCGGTCGCCCGGGGTGACGAGGGAACGAGTGTTGCGAATTCAGGCGAACAGCTTGGAATACTGCCGCGGCTGCGAGCGCAGGTACTGGTCCGGCGCCTTGACGCTGGCGCCCAGTTCCGCTGCGGCGTGCCAGGGCCAGCGCGGATCGTAGAGGATGCCGCGCGCCAGCCCGACGAGATCGGCCTCGCCCGTGCCGATGATGGCCTCGGCCTGCTCCGGTTCCGTGATCAGGCCGACAGCGATCGTGGGGAGCCCCGTAGCCTCCTTCACGGCCCGCGCCAGCGGGACCTGGTAGCTTGGGCCGAGCGGGATCTTTTGGGCCGTGGACAGGCCGCCGCTCGAGACGTGGATGAAATCGATGCCGCGGGCTTTGGCCGCGTGGGAGAAGGCGATGCTCTGCGCGACATCCCAGCCGCCTTCGACCCAGTCGGTGCCGGAAATGCGGAAGCCCAACGGGAAGCCCGCCGGTACCACCGAGCGCACCGCTTCGTAGACTTCGAGAGGGAAGCGCATGCGGTTTTCGAGAGAGCCGCCATACTCGTCGTCGCGCTTGTTCGAGAGCGGCGAGAGGAATTGATGCATCAGGTAGCCATGGGCGCCGTGCAACTCGATCGCCGCCAGCCCGAGCCGGACGCTCCGCCGCGCCGAATCCGCGAAAGCCTCGATGAGACGGGCGATGTCATCGCGGGTGAGGGCGCGCGGCGGACGCGGATAGGTCTCGAAGCCGACCGCCGAGGGCGCATGCACATTCCAGCCGCCCTCGTCGAGGCCGAGCTGACCGCCGCCCTTCCAGGGCTGCGCCACCGAGGCCTTGCGGCCGGCATGGCCGAGCTGGATCGCGATCGGCATGTCCGACCAGGAGCGGGCCGCCTCCAGCGCCTTGCCCAGCGCGGCCTCCGTCTCGTCCGACCACAGGCCGACATCGAAGGGGCTGATGCGCCCGTCGGGCTCGACGGCCGTCGCCTCGATGATGAGCAGCGCCGCACCGGAAAGCGCGAGATGGCCGAGATGGATGGTGTGCCAGTCCGTCGCGCAGCCGTCCTTGGCTGAATATTGGCACATGGGCGCGATGACGATGCGATTGGCGAGCGTGAGGCTGCCGAGCTGGTAGGGGCTGAAGAGCTGGCTCATGTCGGAAAGGCTTCTCAATGAGGGAAGGTTCGGAAGGCAGTCTAGAAGCGCTTTCCCCCACGAGGCCAGAGCGGGCCGTGCACATCAGATGTGCGCCACGCTGCGGCGGCGCTCACGATTCCGCGTTCGGCATTGTGCGACCGCGAAACCGCCGTAATCTGACATACTATAAGCAGGCTTATGTTTGGAGATTCTGTATGAAGCGACCCCTCCGGCGGGAATTCATGTTCCAGCTCGTTGAAACGTCTCGGCTGTTGCGGACTTATGTTGATCAGCGGGCCCGGCAGCACGGCACGACGCGAGCGCAGTGGGGCGTGATGTCTCGGTTGCGGCGGCAGGAGGGGCTGAACCAGGCCGCGCTGGCCGAGCAGATGGATCTGCAGCCGATTTCGCTCGCAAGACTGCTGGACCGGCTGCAGGGCCAGAACCTGATCGAGCGCCGGGAGGACCCGGCCGACAGACGCGCCTATCGGCTCTACCTGACCCCGGAGGGCCGGGCACTGGTGGACGACCTGGATGAGGTGCGTACCGCGATTGCTCAGGAGGTGCTTGGCGGGGTTGAGGAAAGGTCGATCCTCTCCGCGTTGGATACGCTGGCCACGATCCGCGAGCAGACCCGCGCCCAGCGGGAAGACAAGACGCAGATGCCGGCTTCCGCCGGCCAGACCGCCTGAACGAGTGGAGCGAACATGAAGCGTTCAGGTTTTGTCACCGGGCTGATGCTCGTCGCGGTCGCGGCCGCGGGCGTCTGGTATTGGCGCTCGCACGGCGCGGAAAACGCGCAGGCGACGCGCGGGCGGGGAGATGGCGCGCCCGTCGCGGTCGCGTCCGCTGCGGCGGTCCAGGTCGATTTCCCGGTGCGCAAGCGCGCTATCGGCTTCGTCGAAACCCCGGCGAGCGTCCTCGTGCGCTCGCGTATCGACAGCCAGATCATGCAGTTGCACGTCACCGACGGGCAGTTCGTCAAGACCGGTGATCTGCTCTTCACCCTCGACGATCGCGACATCAAGGCTCAGATCGCCAAGGATGAGGCGATGCTGGCGCGCGACGAGGCGACCCATACGCGCAACCTCGCCGATCTCGATCGCTACAAGCAGCTCTTCACTCGCAATGCCGGCACACAGGCGCAGGTCGACCAGGCAACCGCCGACGAGCGCAGCTCGGCGGCCAGCATCCAGGGTGACCACGCCACCCTGGACGCGGACCGGTTGAAGCTGAGCTACACGCGGATCATGGCGCCCATCGACGGCCGTATCGGCGCCGTCCAGGTCACGCCGGGCAATCTCGTCAACGCCGCCAACAACAGCAGCGGCACTGGCCTGCTGACCATCACCCAGATGAAGCCGCTGCGCGTATCCTTCGCCATGCCGGAGCATGAGCTGCCGACCCTGCAGGCTGCGCTCGCGGCCGCCAAGCCCATAGCGGTGACGGCCCGCGTGCCGAATACCGGCCGCCCGCCGGCGCAAGGCAGGCTCAACTTCGTCGATTCGACCGTCGACATGACATCGGGAACGATCACGGCCAAGGCGGCCTTCGCCAATGACGATCTCACCCTCTGGCCCGGTCAGTATGTCGATGTCGAGATTATCCCGGAAACGCTGATGGGCGTCACCGTGATTCCGACGGTCGCGGTCCAGACCGGGCAGAAGGGCCAGTATGCCTTCGTGGTGAAGCCTGACTCGACCGTCGATCTGCGTCAGATCAAGGTCGCGCTGACCGACGGCGACAAGACGGCGGTGTCAGAGGGGATCGCTGCGGGGGAGCGGGTCGTCATCGATGGCCAGATGCGGCTGAACCAGGGCACGCGGGTGCGTGAGCGCGGCGCGACCAGCGAGAAGCCGCCGGCGAGCACGCCGGTGGCCGAGGGCGCGCGCTCATGAGCATTTCCTCCTTCTGCATCAAGCACCCCGTTGCCACCATCCTGATGTCGGTCTCGCTGGTGCTGGCGGGGCTGTTCGCTTGGCGCTTCCTGCCGGTCGCGGCGCTGCCGCGCGCCGAGTTTCCGGTCATCAACGTATCCGCGCAGCTTCCCGGCGCCTCGCCGGACACCATGGCGACCTCGATCGCGACGCCGCTGGTCAAGCAGTTCGGCACCATCGCCGGCATCGACTCCATCTCGACCACGAACTCGCAGGGCGCGACCTCGATCGCCATCCAGTTCGTGCTGAACCGCGACATCGACGCGGCTGCAGCCGACGTGCAGGCAGCGATCACCCGCACCCTGCGGCAATTGCCGATCGAGATGACGACGCCGCCGAGCTATCGCAAGGTCAATCCCGCCGACGCGCCGATCATCCTGATGGCGCTTAAGAGCGATGTCGTGCCGCTGTCGCAGCTGGACGCCTTCGCGCAGCAGGTCATCTCGCCGGCGCTGTCCACGGTCGAAGGCGTCGCCCAGGTGCTGATCTGGGGCAGCCAGAAATACGCGGTGCGTATCCAGATCGACCCGACCGCTCTGGCGGCGCGCGGCATCGGTCTCGATGAGCTGCAACTTGCGATCACGGCCGCCAATGCCAACACGCCGGTCGGCACCCTCCAGAACACGGCCCAGCAGCTCACCATCCAGGCGCAGACCCAACTCGCCAACGCCGCCCAGTTCTCCAACGTCATCATCGCGACGCGCTCCGGCAAGCCGGTCAGGCTTGGCGACGTCGCCAAGGTGATCGACTCCGTCGAGAACACCCAGACCCGCAGCACCTATGACGGCATGCCGGCGATCGTGCTGGCGGTGCAGCGTCAGCCCGACGCCAACACCGTCGAAGTCGTCGACCGCGTCAAGGCGATGATCCCGACCTTCCAGGACCAATTGCCGGCCGCCGCCGCGCTCTCCCTGCTCAACGACCGCTCGACCTCGATCCGCCAGGCGGTGGAGGATGTGCAGTTCACGCTGCTGCTCACCGTCGCGCTCGTGATCATGGTGATCTTCGTCTTCCTGCGCCGGGTCGCCGCGACCTTCATCCCGGCGGTGGCGGTGCCGATCTCGATCATCGCGACGCTGGCCGCGATGTACATGCTCGACTTCTCGATCGACAACATCTCGCTGCTGGGCCTCACGCTCTCTGTCGGCCTGGTTGTCGACGACGCCATCGTCATGCTGGAGAACATCGTCCGGCATATGGAGGAGGATGGGCTCTCGGCCTATGAGGCGTCGTTGAAGGGCGCCAGCGAGATCGGCTTCACCATTATCTCCATCTCGCTTTCGCTGGTCGCGGTCTTCATCCCGGTGCTGCTCATGGGCGGCGTGATCGGCCGCATCTTCAACGAGTTCGCGGTGGTGGTGACGGTCTCGATCCTGGCCTCCGCCTTCGTCTCGCTGACGCTGACCCCGATGCTGTGCTCGCGCCTGCTTTCGGGCTACTCCGAGCATCATGAGGAGAACGCACTCGGCCGCTGGCTGGAGAAGGGCTTCGATGCGGTGTTGTCAGGCTATGATCGGGGGCTGAAATTCTGCCTGCGCTTCCAGCCGCTGATGCTGCTTGCTTTCTTTCTCACCATGGCCGGCACCGTCTGGCTGCTGCAGACGACGCCGAAGGGCTTCTTCCCGCAGGAGGATATCGGCCAGCTCCAAGTCTCGACGGAAGCCCGGCAGGACATCTCCTTCGACGCGATGCTGAAGCTGCAGTCCACGGTTGCCGACATCTTCCGCAAGTCGCCCTATGTCGCGCATGTCGCCTCGTCGGTCGGCGGCAATGGCGGCGGCGGCAGCGCGCTGAACTCCGGGCGCCTCTTCGTCGAGTTGAAGCCGCTGGACGAGCGCCCCAAGCTGCAGGAGGTCCTTGCCTCGCTGCGCCGCGACCTTGGCCAGGTGGCGGGCATCAACACCTACATGGTTCCAGTCCAGAATCTGAACATCGGTGCGCGCGCCTCGAAGAGCCAGTACCAGCTCGTGGTTCAGGGGCTCGATCAGGCGCTGATGAATGACTGGGCTCTGCGGCTCGCCGACGCGATGAGCCGCGATCGTGGGACCTTCGCCGACGTCACCACCGATCTGCAGAACAACGCCCTGCAGGCGACGCTCACGATTGACCGCGACAAGGCCAATGCGCTGGGTATCGGTGCAGACATCCTGCGTTCGACCCTCTATTCGGGCTTCGGCGTCCGGCAGGTCTCGACGATCTACACCACCGGTGACAACTACAATGTCGTCGTCGAGTTCAATCCCAACGAGCACTGGACGCCCGAGCACCTGAACGCCATTCGGGTGCGCGCCAAGAACGGCACATTGGTCCCGCTCGGCGCCGTCGCGCGGGTCGAACGGACGGCCGGCCCGCTCACGGTCAACCAGCTCGGCCAGCTCCCCGCCGTGACGATTTCCTACAATCTGCCGGCTGGCGTGGCGCTCGGCGACAGCGTCAACCGCATCGACACGCTCAAGGAGCAGATCGGCTTGCCGAAGTCGCTCTCGACGACGCTCGCCGGCACTGCCAAGACCTTCCAGGATTCATTGGCCAACCAGGGGCTGCTGATCGCGGGCGCGATCCTGACGATCTACATCGTGCTCGGCATTCTCTACGAGAGCTTCATTCACCCGCTTACGATCCTGACCGGCCTGCCTTCGGCCGCGATCGGCGCGCTCGGGGCGCTCAGGCTCTTCGACATGGACCTCTCGGTCATTGCCATCATCGGCCTCCTCATGCTGATCGGCATCGTCAAGAAGAACGCGATCATGATGATCGACGTTGCCCTCGTGCTGCTGCGCGAAGGTGCGTCGGCGCAGGACGCGATCCACCGGGCCTGCCTCATGCGCTTTCGGCCGATCCTGATGACCACACTGGCCGCGCTGATGGGCACGCTGCCGATCGCGCTGGGCGCCGGCGCGAGCGCCGAGCTGCGCCAGCCGCTCGGCATCGCGGTCGTCGGCGGCCTGATGATCTCGCAGGTATTGACGCTGTTCATCACGCCGGTCCTGTTCCTCTACATGGACAGGCTGTCGAACGGACTCCTCCGCCTCGGCGGCTGGCTGCGCGGCAGCAAGCAGGAATCGGCGCACGTCACACATCCGGCGGAGTGAGGTCGGATCAAAAGAAAACGCCGCCGGCTTCCCGTGAAGCCGGCGGCGTTTTTTTAGGTCGTTTTCCGGAAGGCTCAGGCCGCGTCGAGACCGTAGAGCGAGTGCAGCGTGCGCACCGCGAGCTCGGTATAGGCCGCATCGATCAGCACCGAGAACTTGATCTCGGAAGTGGTGATGGCGCGGATGTTGATGCCCTTCTCGGCGAGTGCCCGGAAGGCGCGGGCGGCGACACCTGCGTGAGAGCGCATCCCGACGCCGATCGCGGAGATCTTCACGACGTCGGCCGCGCCCTGGATCTCCTGATAGGCGATCACGTCGTGCTTGTTCTCGAGCAGCGTCTTGGCGCGCTCGTAATCGGCGGTCGGCACGGTGAAGGTGATGTCGGTCGTCGCCTGGTCGTCCGAGACGACCTGGATGATCATGTCGACATTGATGTTGGCGTCGGCGAGCGGGCCGAAGATCGCCGCGGCGACGCCGGGCTTGTCGGCCACGCGCCGGAGCGTGATCTGGGCTTCGTCCCGGGAGAAGGCGATGCCGGTGACGATCTGCTGTTCCACGATGTCGTCCTCGTCGCAGATGAGGGTGCCAGGATTGGGGTTTTCGGGGTCGTCGAAGGAGGAGCGCACATAGGTCGGCACGCGATGGACCATCGCGATCTCGACCGAGCGCACCTGCAGCACCTTGGAGCCGAGCGAGGCCATTTCGAGCATTTCCTCGAAGGAGACCTTGTCCATGCGCTTGGCCTTCGGCACCACGCGCGGATCGGTGGTGTAGACGCCGTCGACATCGGTGTAGATGTCGCAGCGATCGGCCTTCAGGCCGGCGGCGAGCGCCACTGCGCTGGTGTCGGAGCCGCCACGGCCGAGCGTGACGATGCGGCGGCTCTCGGCATGCACGCCCTGGAAGCCGGAGCAGACCGCAACCTCGCGGTTGCGGTCGAAGCCGGCGATGATGCCGGCGCCGTCGACATCGACGATGCGGGCCGAACCATGCGCGTCCGAGCCGTAGATCGGGATCTGCCAGCCCTGCCAGGAGCGGGCCGGAATGCCCATTTCCTTGAGCACGATCGCCATCAGGCCGGAGGTGACCTGCTCGCCCGAGGCGACGACGGTGTCGTACTCCGCCTGGTCGTAGAGCTGTGCCGCTTCCTTGCACCAGCCGACGAGTTCGTTGGTCTTCCCCGACATCGCCGAGACGACGATCGCGACCTCGTTGCCCGCTTCGAACTCACGTTTGACGTGGCGCGCCGCGTTCTTGATGCGCTCGATATTGGCGACAGAGGTGCCGCCGAATTTCATCACCAGACGGGCCATGACGGTCTTTGGGCTCTCGATAGCTGTCCCCGGCCGAAGAAGCCGGGTCGAAACGTCGCCCTCGCACTGGCGGCGGGGCGGGTGTAGATGACGGTCGGCAGGCGCGGTGTCAATGTGGCATCGCATAAAGGAAGGATCGGTTCATGGCGGCTGCGGCTGAGCGGACAGGCTCGACGATCGATCCGGCCGAAGTCGCGCGTTTCGATGCGATCGCGCGCGAGTGGTGGGATCCGAAGGGGCCCATGGCCGTCCTGCACAAGTTCAACCCGGTGCGCCTCGCCTATGTCCGCGACGAAGCCTGCGCGCATTTCGGGCGTGATCCCAAGCAGATGCGGGCGCTTGCCGGCCTGAGCCTGGTCGATATTGGCTGCGGCGGCGGCGTGCTGTCGGAGCCGCTGGCTCGGCTCGGCGCGGAGGTGACCGGGCTCGACCCTGCGCCGACCAATGTCAGCGTCGCGCGCGCCCATGCCGAGAAGAGCGGCCTGGCCATCGACTATCGCGAGGAGACGATCGAGTCGGTCGTCGCGTCCGGCAAGCGCTTCGACATCGTGCTGGCGATGGAGGTCGTCGAGCATGTCGCCGATGTCGAGGCCTTCGTCGCGGCCTGCTGCGCGGCGGTGAAGCCCGACGGTCTGCTCATCATGGCGACGATCAATCGTACGCTGAAATCCTATGCGCTCGCCATTGTCGGCGCCGAATATGTGCTGCGCTGGCTGCCGAAGGGCACGCATGACTGGGAGAAGTTCGTGACACCGGGCGAACTCGGCGGCGCCATCGAAGGCAACGGCTTCACGCTTGGAACGCGGACCGGTGTGGTCTTCAATCCGCTGACCGGTCGCTGGAGCGCGGCTCGCGATATGGATGTGAACTACATGCTCGCCGCCAGCCGCGGCGGCGCGGTCTAGCTTTCGCTCTCCGGCTCGGCGAGCGTCCCGTTTGCCGCCGCCAGCCGCTGAATGAGATCGGCCGGCAGCGCTTCCGCCACGCGCTGCTGCACCGCCTGCCAGGCCGGCAGCGCCGCCTGGAGCCGCCGGGCTCCCTCTTCCGTCAGCCAGACCGAGCGGCGGCGCAGATCCTTTTCGACCGCTGCGATCTCGATGAGGCCGTCGCGCTCCAAGGCTCGCAAATTCCGCGAAAGCGTGGAGGGATCGAGTCCCGCCTGCTCGGCGAGTGCTGCCATCCGGTCGTCTTCATTCGTTGCGACCACGGCCATCAGGCCGAGCTGTGCGACGCTCAGCCCGTTATCCCTGAGCGCTTCGTCGTAGATTTGCGTAACCCGTCGCGCTGCCTGCCGAATGGTCACCCCGGCGCAGCTCGCAGCGAGCCTGCGCACCTCCTCACGAAATCCGCGTTGTCGCTGCATGGCGAATCTTAATTTACGTGCAGATGCAATGATTGCATATACATGCAATGTGGGATTTCGAGGATTTCGCGATGCCGACGCCGTCTGCCGACATTTTGAGCCGCATCGGCGGCACAGCCTTGCTGACCTTGCGCCGCATCGTTCCCCCGAACGGCGCTCGGCTACTGCTGAAGCTCGAAAGCGAGAACCCGACAGGCTCGATGAAGGACCGCATGGCGCTCGCCATGATCGAGGCGGCCGAAGCCGATGGGCGGCTCCGGCCGGGCGGCAGCGTCGTCGAATACACCGGCGGGAGCACAGGCGTTTCGCTTGCGCAGGTCTGCGCGGCGAAGGGTTACCGGTTGCACATCGTGACGTCCGACGCCTTCGCACGCGAAAAGCTCAACCATATGCGCTTGCTCGGCGCGGAACTGACGATCATCCCGAGCGAGTCCGGCCGTATGACCGAGAAGCTGACGCGGGAAATGATCGAGGCCGCCCGGATCATTGCGGCGGAGACTGGCGCCTTCTGGACCGATCAGATGCGCAACATCGACCAGTTCGCCGCTTATGACCGGTTCGCCGACGAAATCTGGGAGCAGACCGGCGGCCGGATCGACGGCTTCGTGCAGAGCGTTGGCACGGCGGCCTCGCTGCGCGGAACCGGGGAGGCTCTGCGTCGCCTTGCCCCGTCCATCGCGCTTGTCGCGGTCGAGCCGGCGGAATCGGCGGTGCTATCGGGCGGGCCCACCGGCGCCCATAAGATCGACGGCATCGGCGCCGGCTATGTGGTGCCGCTCTGGCGGACCGACCTCGTCGATGCGATCGAGGCCGTCTCGACGGACGAGGCGAGGGCGATGGCTCTGCGGCTGGCGCGGGAGGAGGGTCTGTTCGCTGGCACCTCGACCGGCGGCAACGTCGTCGCGGCGCTGCGCCTGGCGAAGCGGCTCGGGCCGGGCGCGACCATCGTCTCCGTCATGTGCGACACCGGCATGAAGTATCTGAACAGCTTCGCCGCGGCGCTGCCGGATTGATGCTTACGGCCTGAACACGGCAGCAGCGACAAGCAGGACGAGGCCCGATGCGAGTGCGATCGCTGCCCGCAGGGCATTGGGATCCATGCGCGTCGGGAACCCGAAGCGATGCCACAGCCAGGCGCCGGCAAAGCCGCCGACAAGGATCAGCCCGGCGTTGAACAGCGCGCCGAAGCCGGCATTTCCGAGCAGCAAGTCGGAAATCCAGCCGAACAGGAGCACGGTGAGGACGAGCATCGTGACGATGAGGATGACGGAAAGCAGCGGCAGATCAGGCAGGCCGACCATCATTAGCAGACTGCGCATGGGTTCCTCTCCTGGCCGCGCCACACCGAAGATCGCCTGGAAGGGTGAAGAAAGCGCAAGCGCCCTGGCAGGCCGGCGTCGGGGGAGAATTTTGCGCCGCAGTGTAATTCCTTAGATCAATGGCGCAGCGCAGCATATGGTGCATGATCGGCACCCACATCCGCTGGACCCGCCCAGGCTCGGTCAAGGACGGATGAGAGCAGGGAGGACGACCATGTCGCAATCGCAGGCCGCTGTGAAGCCGCTCAAGGATCTCTACGAGCTCGACGAATTGCCGCCGCTCGGCCATGTCCCCGAAAGGATGTACGCCTGGGCCATACGGCGTGAACGCCACGGGCCGCCGCAGGAGAGCTTCCAGGTCGAGGTCGTGCCGACCTGGACGATCGGCGAGGAGGAGGTGCTGCTCCTCGTGATGGCGGGCGGTGTCAACTACAACGGCATCTGGGCCGGCCTCGGCCAGCCGATCTCGCCCTTCGACGTCCACAAGGCACCGTTCCACGTCGCCGGTTCGGACTGCGCCGGCATCGTCTGGGCCGTCGGCTCCAAGGTGAAGCGCTGGAAGGTCGGCGACGAGGTCATCGTCCACTGCAACCAGGACGATGGCGACGATGAGGAGTGCAATGGCGGCKACCCGATGTTCTCGCCCTCCCAGCGCATCTGGGGCTACGAGACGCCGGACGGCTCCTTCGCCCAGTTCTGCCGGGTGCAGTCGCGCCAGCTCATGCAGAAGCCGCGGCACCTCGCCTGGGAGGAGGCTGCCTGCTACACGCTGACGCTGGCCACCGCCTATCGCATGCTCTTCGGCCACGCTCCGCACGCCATCAAGCCCGGCGACAACGTCCTCGTCTGGGGCGCCTCAGGCGGCCTCGGCGTTTTCGGCGTGCAGCTCTGCGCGGCGTCGGGCGCCAACGCCATCGGCGTGATCTCCGACGAGACCAAGCGCGACTATGTACTGGGCCTCGGCGCCAAGGGCGTGATCAACCGCAAGGACTTCAACTGCTGGGGCCAGATGCCCAAGGTCAATTCGCCCGAATACGCCGAATGGACCAAGGAGGCGCGCAAGTTCGGCAAGGCGATCTGGGACATCACCGGCAAGAAGGATGTCGACATCGTCTTCGAGCATCCGGGCGAGGCGACCTTCCCGGTCTCCTGCCTCGTCGCCAAGCGCGGCGGCATGGTTGTGTTCTGCGCCGGCACCTCCGGCTTCAACATCACCTTCGACGCCCGCTATGTCTGGATGCGGCAGAAGCGCGTCCAGGGCTCGCATTTCGCTCATCTCAAGCAGGCGAGCGCGGCCAACCAGTTCGTGATCGACCGCCGCATCGACCCCTGCATGTCCGAGGTCTTCCCCTGGGACAAGATCCCGCTCGCTCACCACAAGATGTGGAAGAACGAGCACGCGCCAGGTAACATGTCCGTACTGGTCTACGCGCCGCGCACGGGCTTGCGCACCTATGAGGACGTGGCGGAGGCGCTGGGAGGATAGCGTGGCCGCATATCTGGTTGCAAAACGAGATCGGTTTCACTAGAGACTGCTTGCGAAAAGCAAGCGGTCTGGAGGAAGCCATGGCGTTGACCCTATATGCCCATCCGTTCTCGTCCTACAGCCAGAAGGTACTGATCGCGCTTTATGAGAACGGGACGCCCTTTACCTATCGGGTGCTCGGCCCGGATGATCCGGAGGCGGGGGCGGAATGGGTTGGCCTGTGGCCGTTGAAGCGCTTTCCGGTTCTCGTCGATCGCGGAGAGACGCTCGTCGAGTCCAGTGTCATCATCGAGCATCTCGCCCTCCGTCATCCGGGCCCCGTCCGGCTTTTGCCGGATGATCCCAAGGCCGCGCTCGCGGCGCGGATGATGGATCGCTTCTTCGACAACTACGTGATGACGCCGATGCAGAAGATCGTCCTCGATCATCTGCGGCCGGCCGGGGAGCGCGATCCCTACGGCGTTGCGCAGGCGCGCGAGCAGCTTGACGACGCCTATCGCTGGCTCGACGGGGCGATGGCCGAGCGCGAATGGGCTTGCGGCGAGGATTTCACCCTGGCCGATTGCGCGGCGGCACCGGCGCTATTCTATGCCGACTGGGTCCACGAGATCGACACTGCCTTCGGCCATGTCCGCGCCTATCGCGCCCGCCTCCTGGCCCGGCCCTCGTTCGCGCAGGCGGTCGACGAGGCCAGGCCCTACCGCAAGCTCTTCCCGCCGGGCGCTCCGGACCGGGACTGACAGACGGTCCCGGCATGGCCTGGCGGCGCTGACGGCCTGTCGCGACCGGCGGAACCGGGCTAGAGACGGCTGTTTCCGATTGCCTTGCGGGTTCCCATGCCGCCCCTGCTTTTGCGCGCGATGCCGCTGCTCTTCACCTTCCTGTGGTCGACAGGCTGGGTGGTGGCTGGCTATTCGGCCCGCTATGCCGACGCCCTGACTTTCCTTGTCGTTCGCTTCGCCACCGCCGCAGCTCTCCTGACCGCGATCGCGCTCACCACCAGCGCGCCCTGGCCACGCGGGCGGCGCGCGGTGCTGGACATCGCCATCACCGGCATCCTGCTGCACGGCATCTATCTCGCCGGCGTCTGGTGGGCGGTGCGCCACGGCCTGCCGGCGGCCATCTCCGGGCTGATCGCGGGATTGCAGCCGATCCTGACGGCGCTGTTTGCACCGGTCCTGGTGGGCGAGCGGATCTCCGGCATGCGCTGGCTCGGCATCGCCTGCGGGTTCCTCGGCATCGCGCTGGTGCTGCAGCCGCAGCTCGCCGGAGTCGAGCCGGTCGCTCTCTGGGGTGTGCTCGCGCCGATGCTGATCAATGTCGGCGGCATGTTCGCGGTGACGTTCGGCTCCTTCTACCAGAAGGCGCGGATCGTCTCCGGCGACCTGCGCACGATGACCGCGATCCAGTACACCGCGGCAGCGCTGGTCGTGCTGCCCTTCGCCTTCCTGTTCGAGCCGATGCGGATCGAATGGAACCTGACCATGCTGCTGGTCCTCGCCTGGTCGGTGATCGTGCTCTCGATCGGCAGCATCTGGCTCTATCTGTTCATGATCCGCCGCGGCGAGGTCTCGCGCATCGCGACCTTCCTCTATCTCGTGCCGGCGTTGGTCGCGGTCGAGGCCTGGATGCTCTTCGGCGAGACGCTGACCCCGCTCCAGATCGGCGGCATGGCGGTCACCGTCCTGGGCGTTGCGCTCGCCAGCCGGAAATAGGCAGCGGTCATATCGGCCGCCTCCGCAAAAAGGAGGATTTCGGTTTCGCTGGAACTCCTCTTATGCTGCGTCGCAACAAAGGGAGGCCGAAACCATGAGCGCAAATACCGCCGTCAAATCTGAGAATCAGGCCGATGCGGTCGCGCTGATCGCCGCTGCCCTGCCGGGCTTCGAGGCGCTGTTCGCGGATGCTGTCGCCGCGGTGCGGCAGAAGGTGCTCGTCGACGGCCGGGTTTCGTCGGCACGGCTCGAGGCGKAGCAGCACGCCGCCCATGGCCTGTCCTGGCTCGCGACCTATGTCACGGCGCTGCGGGAGCTCAAGGCCTATGGCGAGCGCCTGCAGGCTGAAGCGCGCTACGGCGCCGTCGAGGACTATGCGCTGCGGATCGGCGCCGGCGAATACGCCGCCCAGATCTTCGGTGGCATCCCGATGAGCCAGGGCGAGATCGTGCGCCTGTCGGCGCTCGGCCTCCCGCAGAAGGCTGTTTCAGCCGCCCGCTCCGATGCGGCGGAGGCGTTGATCGCTGAGGGCAACACGCCGGAGAACCGCGCCCGCTTCGTTGCGCTGTTCAGCCAGAGCGACGGCTCCGCCAGCGTCGGCGATCCCGGCCTCGACGAGACGCTGGAGGCGATCCGCTCCGAGATGCGCCGCTTCTGCGCCGCCGAGGTCACGCCCCATGCCCATGAATGGCATCTCGCCAACGAATACATCCCGCTGCCCGTCGTCGAGCAGATGGCCGAGCTCGGCGTCTTCGGCCTGACCATCCCCGAGGAGTTCGGCGGCATGGGGCTGTCGAAGGTCTCGATGTGCGTCGTCTCCGAAGAATTGTCGCGCGGCTATATCGGTGTCGGCTCGCTCGGCACCCGTTCGGAGATCGCGGCCGAACTCATCCTCTGCGGTGGCACGTCCGAGCAGAAGGAGAAGTGGCTGCCGAAGATCGCCTCCGGCGAAGTTCTACCGACCGCTGTTTTCACCGAGCCCAACACCGGCTCCGATCTCGCTTCGCTGCGCACCAAGGCGGTGCGGGAAGGCGAGGGGGCGGAGGCCGTCTGGAAGGTCTACGGCAACAAGACCTGGATCACCCATCCCGTCCGCGCCGACATCATGACGCTGCTCGTCCGCACCGATCCGTCGGAGCCCGGCTACAAGGGCCTCTCGATGCTGATCGCCGAGAAGCCACGCGGCACCGATGAAGACCCGTTCCCCGTCGCGGGCCTCACCGGCGGCGAGATCGAAGTGCTCGGCTATCGCGGCATGAAGGAATACGAGCTCGCCTTCGACGGCTTCGCGGTCAAGGGTGAGAATTTGCTCGGCGGCGTGCCGGGGCAAGGCTTCAAGCAACTCATGCAAACCTTCGAGGCGGCGCGCATCCAGACCGCAGCGCGCGCCATCGGCGTCGCGCAGTCGGCCTTTGATCTCGGGTTGCGCTACGCCCAGGAACGCATCCAGTTCGGCAAGCCGCTGATCGCCTTCCCGCGTGTCGCCGACAAGCTCGCCATGATGGCGGCCGAGATCCTGATCGCGCGCCAGCTCACCTATTTCGCCGCCCGCGAAAAGGATGCCGAGCGGCGTTGCGATCTCGAGGCCGGCATGGCCAAGCTGCTGGGCGCCCGGGTTGCCTGGGCGGCGGCCGACAACGCGCTCCAGATCCATGGCGGCAACGGCTTCGCGCTGGAATATCCGGTGAGCCGCGTGCTCTGCGACGCCCGCATCCTCAACATCTTCGAGGGCGCTGCTGAGATTCAGGCGCAGGTGATCGCGCGCCGGCTCGTGGAGGAATAGGCCACGCTCAAGCCGCGGCCGGACATCCAGTCGGGCCGTACCGTGATAATTTCGACAAGATGTGCCTGCTCGGTTGATGCGCCGGCCGATGGAGGCCGGACTGAATCGGGAGTCATCATGTCGAACCGCCTTGCCTTCGCTCTGGCCGGAACCGTGCTTGTCGGCGCCGCCGCATGGCTCTCCGCCCCTGCGATGGCTCAGCAGAATCCCGCCGGCCAGCAGCCGCCGCGCATCAGTGTGACCGGAGAGGGCGAGGTTGGCGTTGCGCCGGACATGGCGATCCTCAATCTGACCGTGCTGCGCGAGGGCGAGACAGCGCGCGCCGCGCTCACCGCCAATAGCGATGCGCTGAAGCAGGTGCTGGCGGCGCTCAAGGAGGCGGGTATCGCCGAGCGCGACCTGCAGACCTCGGGCCTGAGCATCCAGCCGCGCTTCGCTCAGCCCGGCAAGGAGCGCAATGTCGAGCCGAAGATCACAGGCTACACCGTCAGCAATGGCCTGACGGTTCGCGTTCGCAAGCTGGCCGATGCCGGCGCTATCCTCGACAAGGCCGTGAGCCTGGGCGTCAACCAGGGCGGCGGCATCGTCTTCGTGAAGGACGATCTCAAGCCGACGCTGACCGAGGCGCGCAAGCTCGCGGTCGCCGACGCCATCGCGCGGGCCAAGACGCTTGCCGAGGCGGCCGACATCAAGCTCGGCCGGATCCTGACGATCGAGGAGCAGTCGAGCCTGCCGCGTCCGATGCCCTATGGCGGGCCGATGAAGATGGCGGCGAGCGACGCCTTCGTGCCGCTGGCGGCCGGAGAGAACAGCTATCGCACGCAGGTCAACGTGGTCTTCGAGATCGCGAACTGATCCGCGCCAGCTGGCCCGGCATGTCGCCCGCGGGGTGCCGGGCCTCCTTGCCGGCCGGCTGTGGCAGGCTGGCGACGATGACGCCGCACAGGACGACAAGGCCCGGCAGGAGCAGATCCATCGGCGGCAGCTCGGCCAGCATCAGATAGGCCGCCAGCGCGATCAGCGGCACGCGCAGCGTATCTGCGCTGCACAGCTGGAGCGGCGTGCCATGGCGCGAGGCATTGGCCAGCGCCGCCTGCGAGACGAAGCCGCCGACGATCAGCGCCAGCACCGCCCCGCCGATCACCGCCAGCTCCGGCGCGGGGAAGGCGAGCCGATAGGGTTGGGGGGGCGGTGACCACTGCTCCGGTACGAAGAACCAGAGCAGCAAGTAGAGCGGCAGCTGGATCGCATGCATCAGGAACACGATCGACAAGGTGCTGCGGCGCGCGGCGAGGCCCGCCAGCATCAGGTTGGTGGTGGTCAGGACGGCGACGGCTGCGAGCGCGATTGCGATGTCGCTGTTGGGAACGGCGTTCAGCTTCAGCACAAGTAGCCCGACGCCGATCGCGAGAAGCGCCAGGCCAAGCGCGGGGACGACACCTGGCCTCCGGCGCAGCGTCAGGAACACCAGCACCCCCGCGAAGAGCGGGCCGGTGAACTCGACGGTGGTGACCAGCGCCAGCGGCAGGTGTGACAGGCTCCAGATCAGCGCCAGCGAACCAGCCAGGTGCAGCACGCTGCGGATGATGTCGTCGCGCGGCTGCGAAGGCAGGAAGCCCCGGCGCTGTCCGCTGCCGCTCGCCCAGGCAACCGCACCGGCGATGGCGAGGCTGCCGATCGAGCGCAGCAGGCCGATTTCGATGATGGTGAGATAGCCCGCGAGAAGGCGGATCGAGACGGCGATGGCGAGATAGGAGGCCAGATAGGCGCTTATCCACCCGAAGAACGCCGGAAACTCTCGGCCTGGCCGGTCCAGGGAATGCCCAGCAGCATGCGCTCCAGGATGGCCATCCGCATCGGTACCGAAAGCTGAACCTGGCGGAAATAGCCTGCGTTCGGAAGGCTGTCGCATGAGCTGTCGAGCTCCGAGAAGCGCGGAAGGGGGTTGAGGATCAGGGTGTCAGAGCGGGCGTCCAGGATCTTGCGGGCGTTGAGGGTGAAGAGCTCGCTTTCCTTTTCCTTGTCGACGGCCTCGGTGCCGAGCGAGGCATGAGCGAATTTGCTCATGTCCTGCATCTGGATGCTGAGAACGTCGTGGTCGAGCGTGTGGCGGATGTCGTGGACGATGCCGACGGCGGTGCCGAGGTCGGCCAGCACGGTCATCGCCTCGCGCATCACCGGATTGATCGGCACATCGGGCAGGCAGCACAGGGTGAAGCGTTTCGGCGGGCATACCCGGAGCATCTTGACGAAGGAGACGGCGAAACGCGCCCGCGTATCGCTCGACAGGGCAATGCTGAGCGTCTCGACCGCGCCGCGCATCTGCCGGATCGAAAAGATATCGACCAGAGCCTGGCTCGGATGCTCGTCGGCGCCGTTGCCGGCATTGATGACGGGCAGATAGCTCAGCCGCCCGACGCGATAGGGCATGTCCTCCAGATGCGAACGGACCACGAGCAGGTCGCTGTAGAGCTCGACGGTCCGGATGTGGTCCTCGATGGATTCACCCGTGCTGTTGCCGATGCGGCTGCGGTCCGTGTCGTAGGCGTCGATCGACTGGTGGCCGAGCCGGGCCGCCGCCGCCTGGAAGCCGAGCCGCGTGCGCGTGCTGCGCTGGTCGAACAGGGTGGCGATGACCTTCGGGCGTCGGCGCGGCGCCGGCGGCTGATCCGGGAAGGGAAGTCCGGCCTTCTCCATCTCTTCCTCGCGCAGATGCCGCTCGGCGCGTTCGATGATGTCGTCGAGGTCGAAACGCGAAACGGCATCGGCACTCAGCAGATCCTTCCCGCTCGGATAGTTCGGGCGCTGCATCCAAGGCCTCCGGCTCGCGCGGACGTCTGCGACCGGAGCGTTTCAGGCAACCTGGCTGAAGCGAACCGACTTGCGCCAGCCGGAGCGTGAGCGCGCTGCCCTCGTCCGTCCCGTCGCTACACGAGTACCGATCATGGGCAGCAATTCCTCCGCTGTCATCGGCCGAGCGAAAACAAACCCCTGAATGCCATGGACGGCGTATTGTTTGATGATATCGAGCTGCTCCCGCGTTTCGACGCCTTCGACGATCAAGCGTAATTCCAGGTCGTGGGCGAGCTGGGTGATGACGTTCATCAGCGAATCGGCCTTTCGCGAGGTGCCGATTTCCTGCGTGAACGCCTGGTCGATCTTGATCGTATCGATCGGCAGATGCGCCAGATAGCTCAGCGAGGAATAGCCGGTGCCGAAATCGTCGAGCGCGATCCGAACGCCGAGCTTCCGCAGCGCGACCAGCCGGGAGACGACGTGCTCGGGGTCGTGGATCAGCGAACTCTCGGTGATCTCGATCGTGAGCCGTGCCGGCTCGATGCCGCTCATCCGGATCAGCGCCTCGACCGTGCCGACGAGATCGTGGCCGCTGTCGAACTGACGTGCCGAGACATTGACGCTGACACCGACGCTGCGCGGCCATGACAGCGCCGTCCGTATGGCCTCCCCGAGCGCCCAGGAGCCGAGCACCGTGATGAGGCCCGTCCGCTCGGCCAGAGGAATGAAGATCTCGGGGGTTACCGTGCCGCGACGAGGATGATTCCAGCGCAGGAGAGCCTCGACGAGTGTCGCCGAGCCTGAGCGCGGATTGTAGATCGGCTGGAAATTCAGCTCGAACTCGCCGCGCCGCAGCCCTTCCCGCAGCTCCGTTTCGAGCGCCAGACTGTCTTCACGCTCGTCGCGAATGGCGGCGGTATACGTGACGAAGCGGTTCCTGCCGTCGAGCTTGGCGCGGTAGAGTGCGATGTCGACGCATTTCAGCGCCTCCTCGATCGAGGGCGCACAACCGGCCGGCGCGATACCCATGCTGGCCGTCGCCGTGACGTGTCGCCCGCCGATGAAGCGCTGGCTCGCGAGCAGCATGACGAGCCGGGCCGCCAGCGCCGTCGCGCCATCGGCGCTGCGCGTGGTCGCGACCATGAATTCGTCGCCGCCGGTGCGGGCTGCGATGTCGCTGGGTCCGAGTTCCGCAAACAGCGTTTCGCTCACCGCCTTCAGCAGCGCGTCGCCGACATCGTGGCCGAGGCTGTCGTTGATGCCCTTGAAGCGATCGATATCGATCGAGATCAGCGTCACGGGACAACCGGACGCCGCCAGGGCCCGGATCTCGCGCATGAAACCTCGGCGGTTGTAGAGGCTGGTGATCGTGTCGTTGACGGCGAGATGCTCCAGCTCGCGCGTCGAGCGCAGCCGGGCGAGGAAGATCCGATGGATCACTTGCGCGCTGGAGAATGTCAGGACGGCGGTCAGCGCCACCGACAGTGCGATGACGAGATAGGCGGGGTCCTTCGTCCAGAGCAGGGCCAGCGTGAACGGCGTCGCCGCCGCGAGAACCTGCACGCGCGTGATCACCGGCCGCGAGCTGTTGCGTCCCGATATGCCGGCGAGGTAGCCGATCGTCTGGGCAACCGCGAGCACTGCGACAGGTTCGTGGGTGTAGCGCAGGACCGCGTAGCCGCCGAACGCCGCGATCAATGCGGCCGTCGACCAGGCACCAGCCATTGCGAGCTTCTCGAGGCGGTCGATATCGCCGACGCTGGCGGATGCGAGATGGATGGACTTGTAGTGATGGTGCGAGACGTGGCGGAAGCAGCCGATCGCAACCATCGTGGCGGCCATCGCGTAGAAAACGGCATCGTTGCCGGTCAAAAACCCGGCCGCGATCATGACCGCCGTGACGGTCACGGTGCCGATGAGAATCGTGCCCGGTGTCGCGTAAAGCGCTGCCACCAGTTCGGATTTCATCGCGATGTCGTTTTCATGAACATCAACGATCATGAGGAGCGCCCTGTCATCAGGTCCAAATGACCCAACGAACACTCCATTCTCGATAAAAACCTGTTAAGGAACGGTGTGTGATTTCTGAGGATTCGCCGATAATTTGTGCAAATTCCGCTTAATATTCAGGCTTTTGCTTCAAGTCGGTACTTCATGAAACCTTCTGCATTCTCGCCTGCGGGCTCGGCCTTCAGGCTCGCCGGCAGTTTGCCGGCCGCCGCCGGCGATGTCATGAATGTGACGTTGACGCCTGCTGGCAGCGGCGACAGCGACCAGTTGCCGTCCGCCTTCGGCTCGATCGCCTTTTTCCCGACGATGTGACGGACGATGACATCGCGGTTGAGGTCCGGTGCCTCCAGCACGATCGTCGTCCGCGTGCCCGGGAAATTGCCGCCGCCCGAGGCGCGGTAATTATTGGTGACGATGAGGAAGCTGGCTTGCTCGTCGATCGGCTGCCCGGCGAAGGCGAGGTCGAGGATGCGGCGCGCATTCGGCGCGACGAGCTTGCCGTCATTGTCGTAGCGTGAGGGCTGTGTGACGTCGATCCGATAGCTGACGCCATCGATGACGTCGAAGTTGAAAGCCGGGAAGCCGGGATTGATCAGCGGCTGTTCCTCGGCCTTCGCCGGATCGACTCGGTTGAAGATTCCGGCCGAGCGCTCCAGCCACTCGCGAACCTCTGCCCCGGTGACTTTCACGATCTGCACGGTATTCGGATAGAGGTAGATGTCGGCGATGTTCTTCAGCGCCAGCGGTCCGGCCGGGATGTCGGTGTAGAAGGACGGGCCGGCTCGTCCGCCCGATTTGAACGGAGCCGCCGCCGAAAGGATCGGCAGATCCTTCCAGCGCGTCTGGGCCATCAGCGGCTTGGCATAAGCGATCTGCGCCTCGGCGACGATCTGGATCGAAGGGTCGTCTGTCACCAGGGCGAAATAGGAGTTGATCGGTGATGCCGTGTTGCCGACCGGCTCGCGCATATAGGCGAGCGTCGCCTCGTGGTCGGCCTTGACGGTCGCCAGGATCGCCGGCTCGGCCGCGGCCTTGGGCACGATCTTGCGATCCGGCGCGCGCTCGTAGATCGGCTTCGCCTCGACCTTGAAGTCTGCGACCCTCCAGCGCTCCCCGCGCTTTTCCAGCTCGAGATCGACGATGCCGAGATGCGAGCCCCAGAAGCCCGGCTGGCAGGCGGGCTTGCCGTTGAGCGCGCCCTTGACGTTGTCGACGCCCGGAATGCCGTCGAAGGCCTTACCGCCCGGAAAGACCAGATGCTGGTGCCCGGTCAGGATGACGTCGATGCCCTCGATCTTTGAAAGGTGGAGCGCCGCGTTCTCCTCCATGCCGCGCCGCTCGCCTCCGGCGATGCCGGAATGGCAGAGGGCGATGACGAGATCGGGCTGGGCGTCGAGAAGGTCGGGCAGGTGCCTTTCGGCCGCATCGACGACGTCCGTCGCGGCGAGCCTGCCGTCGATGTTCGCCTTGTCCCATTGCATGATCTGCGGCGGCACGAAGCCGATCACGCCGATCTGGAGCACATGCCGGTTGCCGGCCTCATCCTCGAAGCTTTGCTCGAACAAGCGCCAGGCATCGACCAGCGCGCCGCCGCCGACGCGCTCGACATTGGCGCAGACCAGCGGGAACTCGGCCTTGGCCACGCCGTGATCGAGGAACTCCAGCCCGTAGTTGAATTCGTGGTTGCCGAGCGTGCCGCAGAGATAGGGCAGGGCGTTCATCGCGGCGAGCATCGGATGGGTCTCGCCGGCCCTCAGCCCCTTCTTGTAGGCGATGTAGTCTCCGAGCGAGGAGCCTTGCAGGAAATCTCCGTTGTCGAAGAGCAGGCTGTTCTTCGCCTCGGCCTGCGCCACCTTGATCAGGCTGGCGGTCTTGGCGAGGCCGACTGTGTCGTCAGGCCCGTCGCGGAAATAGTCATAAGGCACGACATTGACGTGGAGATCGGTGGTTTCGAGCACCCTCAGCTTGAGCCGCGCGGGCGTCTGGGCGGCTGCGGGCAGGGCGGCGCTCGCGACGATCGCGGCTCCGGCTTTCAGCGTCTCGCGCCGGTTGAGATGATGACCTCGCGCTCGACGACCCTGTGCCATGTCCTGCTCCCGCTTCGCGCAACGGAGGAGGACGGTAGCATTGCGGCAAGCCCATGACAGGGGAAAGATGCAGGCCCTGTCGCTGTTTCGGAACATGATGAACGAGGCCCGCCATGATCCTGATCGGCCAGTACGACTCGCCTTTCGTCCGCCGCGTCGGCATCGCGCTGGCGCTCTATGGTCTCGCCTTCGAGCATCGGCCCTGGTCAGTATTCGGTGAAGGAGACCGGGTCCGCGCCTTCAATCCGCTGATGCGGGTGCCCACGCTGGTGCTCGACGACGGTGAGGTCCTGTTCGACAGCGTCAGCATCATCGACTGCCTCGATGAACTCGCCGGGGAGGACCGCGCTCTTTGCCCGCGCGCCGGTCCGAGGCGTCGCCACATTCTCGCTGTCGTCGCGCTCGCCATGGGCGCAGCCGAGAAGGCCGTCAGCTTGTTCTACGAGTTGCGGCTTCACGAGGAGGTCTCGGCCGTCTGGGCGGATCGTTGCCGCTGCCAGATCCTCTCGGCGCTCGCTGCACTCGAGCGCGACCGCGCAGGCCGGACTTCTCCCTATTGGTTCGGCGGTTCGATGAGCCATGCCGACATCGCCGTCGCGGTCTCGCTTCGCTTCATCAGGGAGGCGCATCCGGGTTTCGTCGATGAGGCGGATGTGCCGGCGTTGGGAGCGCATGCTGCGGCGCTCGAAGCATCGCAGGTGTTTCGCGAGGTTTCCCAGCCCTTTGCCCCGCCCGCCTGAAAGCGGCGGGTCAGATGGCGCTCGCTGTGACGGCGCCCGCGAATTCCGCGCGCAACGCCGCATCGTGCTCGCCGAGCGCCGGAACCGGTCGCATCGCGACGCGCTTGCCGTCGACGAGGACCGGCGGTGCCAGCATCTCGACCGGACCGTTCGGCGTCGGCACCGGCACCGCTGTGGCCGCCGGATGCGCGATCAGGCCGCCCACGGTCGAAACCGTGCCGTAGGCGATAGCATGCCGGTCGAGCGCGGCGGAGACGTCCGCGAAGCGGCGCCGGCCGAGGCGGGTCTGCACCTCGCCGTCGAGCGCGGCGCGAGACCCGGCCCGGAGGACGTTGGAAGCATAGCGCGGATCGCTCGCAAGCTCAGGGCTCTCCAGCACGTCGCGGGCGAAAACGAGCCATTCCCGCTCGCTCTGGATCGAGATCAGCACCTCGCCGTCAAGGAGCTTGAACACGCCGTAAGGCGCGATCGAGGGGTGGGCGAGGCCGATGCGGAGCGGCTCGATCCCGCCATGCCGGCGGGTGATGTAGGGCACGTTCATCAGCTCCGCCAGCGTGTCGAAGAGCGACAGCGCGATCGCGGAACCCTCGCCGGTGCGGGCCCGCCGCAGCAGCGCCTCCAGGATGGCGGCATAGGCTGCCTGACCCGTGGCGATGTCGGCGATCGAGATGCCGATGCGCGAAGGGCCGGAATCGGCCGTGCCGGTGATCCCCGCGAGCCCGGACTCGGCCTGGATCAGGAGGTCGTAGGCCTTGCGCCGCTCATGCTGCGTGCCCGGCGCATAGCCTGAGATGTCGCAGGTGATCAGCCGTGGGTGACGCTGGCGGAGCGTGGCGCTGCCGAGGCCGAGCCGGTCGGCGGCACCCGGAGCGAGATTCTGGATGAAGATGTCGGCGGAGGCGATCATCGCCTCGACCAGCGCCAGATCCTCTGGCCGTCGCAGGTCGACGCGGCAGGATTCCTTGCCCCGGTTGATCCAGACGAAATAGGAGGATTGCCCCTTGGCGAAGCCGTCATAGCCGCGCGCGAAATCGCCCTCGGGCCGTTCGAGCTTGATCACGCGCGCCCCGGCATCCGCGAGCTTGCAGGTCGCGATGGGCGCGGCCACGGCCTGCTCCAGCGCGACCACAACGATTCCCTCGAGTGCCTGCGTCATTGCCGAACCAGACTCCATCCTTCGATTGCGCCGTGAGGAGACCGGCGCCTCGCGGCCCTGTCAAATCGGCCATCGCCGACCGGCCCTGCGCCGGTTGCGGGGTGCCTCGGCCTGCCGCGACTTGCGCCGGAGGTCGCCAACCGGCAGCCTGCGCCCGATTCCGCCGGGGCGGCGCCTTCGGCCAGAGCGATCGGGAACGAACATGAATCAACATTTCATCAATGGCCGCTATGTCGCTGGCCAGACGGGCGAAACCATCGCGAAGCTCAACCCGGCCACCGGCGAGGAATTCGCCCGCATCGCCTGCGGCAACGCCGCCGATATCGACGCCGCAGTCATTGCCGCTCGGGCCGCCTTCGACGGTGCCTGGGGCAGGCTGACGGCAGCCGAGCGCGGGCGCCTGATCTCGAAGCTCGCGCTCAAGGTGCAGGATCACTTCGACGAACTCGCCGGGCTGGAAGCCCGCGACACCGGCAAGCCCATGAGCCAGGCCCGCGCCGATATCGACGCCACCATCCGCTATTTCGAGTTCTATGGCGGCGCGGCCGACAAGGTGCACGGCCACGTCATCCCCTTCCTCAACGGCTACAGCGTCAGCGTCATTCACGAGCCGCACGGTGTCACCGGCCATATCCTGCCCTGGAACTATCCGGCGCAGATGATCGGCCGCTCGCTCACCGCCTCGCTCGCCATGGGCAATGCCGTGGTGCTCAAGCCGGCCGAGGATGCCTGCGCCACCGCGTTCCGCCTCGCCGAGCTCGCTAGCGAGGTCGGCTTCCCCGATGGCGCGATCAACATCGTTGCCGGCCGCGGCCATGAGGCGGGCGCCGCGCTCTCCTCGCATCACGGCATCGGCTTCATGTCCTTCACCGGCTCGCCCGAGGTCGGCAAGATGGTGCAGCACGCCTGCGCGGAGCATCTCATCCCCTGCACGCTGGAACTGGGCGGCAAGTCCCCCCAGATCGTCTTCGAGGACGCCGATCTCGACGCGCTGGTGCCGATTGCCTGCAAGGCGATCGTCCAGAACACCGGGCAGACCTGCTCGGCCGGCAGCCGCCTGCTGGTGCAGAAGTCGATCTATGACGGCGTCGTCTCTGCCGTCGCCAAGCAGTTCTCGAAGCTGCAGGCCGGCACGCCGGAGATGGACCTCGATTGCGGCCCGGTGATCAACGCCAAGCAGCGCGGCCGCGTCCAGAGCTTCATCGACCAGAGCCGCGAGGCCGGCATTCCGGTGATCGCGCAGGGGCAGATCGCGCAGGGCGTGCCGAATGGCGGCTTCTACGTCCAGCCGACGCTGTTCGGCCCCGTGCCGCGCGGCAACCGGCTGGAGCAGGACGAAGTCTTCGGCCCCGTCCTCGCCGCCTTCCCCTTCGACGACGAGGAGGATGCGATCAAAGCCGCCAACGGCACGGATTACGGCCTCGTCGCGGCGGTCTGGACCAAGGATGGCGGGCGCCAGCAGCGCGTCTCGAAGCGCGTCCGCGCCGGCCAGGTCTTCATCAACGGCTATGGTGCCGGCGGCGGGATCGAATTGCCCTTCGGCGGCACCGGCAAGAGCGGCCATGGTCGCGAGAAGGGCTTCATCGCGCTCGAGGAATTCGCGGTGACCAAGACCATCGTGCACAAGCACGGCTGAGGGAGTTCCACTCCTCACTGCATGTCATCCCGGACAAGCCGCCCCTGGCGGCGCCGATCCGGGATCCATGCCTGAACCTTCCTCGGAAGCGCTCAGGCATGGATCCCGGAGCTTTCTCCGCTCGCCCGGGATGACCGGCCTGGAGGAGGTGTTCTACTCAGCTGCAGACGGCTTCGGCCAGTTCGCCGTCACGCCGGGCTGCACCGGCCGTTCCAGATAGGTCGAGAGAACGACATAGCTCCGTGTCGCCTTGACACCGGGCGTGTCGTAGAGCCGCCCGAGCAACCCTTCGAGCGCGTGGGTGCTCTCGGTCCTGACCTTCAGCAGCATGCAGGTGTCGCCGGCGACGGAATGGATTTCTTCCACCTCCGGATGCTCGCGGATCGCCATCAGGGCGGGCGTCTTGCCCCAGCCGGTGGTGTCGACATGCACGAAGGCGAGCAGGGTCTTGCCGGTCGCCGCCGGCTCGATCAGCGCTGCGACCTGCCGGATCGCGCCCGATTGCTTCAGCCGCTTGATCCGCTCGTGAGCGGCCGGGGGCGAAAGCCCGACGCGCTCGCCGATGCGGGCATAGCTCTCCGTCGCATCCTCGACCAGAACGGCTAACAGCTTTCGGTCCATCGCATCGAGCGAGCGCTCCGTGGCGCGTTCGCGCCGAACGCCATCTGTTTTTTTATCCATCGCTCTGAATCCAATTGAACGCGAATGATGTTCGGCCATTCTGTTCTTATGCCGAATTTCAATCAACGCTCTTCTGGTGCAGCTTTGCCGACGGCTCGGATCCCGGCCGCGGCCTATGCGCTGTGTGTCTGCATCGCTGTCATCGGCTCGAATTCGCTCGTGCTCGGGCCGATCGCGCCGCAAGTGGCGGAGAGTTTCGGTCGCGAGACACCGGCCGTGATGACCGCCTCCGGCGCGTTCGGTATCGGCACCGCGCTTGCCGCCATCCTGCTGGGACGCCTGATCGACCGCTTCGGCGCGGGGCTGACGTTGCGCGTGGCGCTCGGCCTCTTCACCCTCGCGCTGGCTGCCAGCGCCGCCGCACCGGGCTTGCCAGTGCTGGTCGTCGCCCAGTTCGCGGCGGGTCTCGCCGCGGGCGTCGCGCTGCCATCGATCTACACGCTCGCGGCGGCGGTCGCGCCGGCCGGGCGCGAGAGCGACACGATCGGCATCGTGCTCTCGGGCTGGACGCTGAGCATGGTCGCGGGCGTCTCGCTGTCGGCGGTGATGGCCGATAGCGTCGGCTGGCGCTTCGTTTATGCGTTTGCCGCCGCTGCCGGTGCACTCGCGCTTCTGGTCGCGCAGGCGATGAAGCTGCAGGGTTTGCCTGCCTCGGCCAAGACGTCCTCTCCGCTCGCGGCGCTGCGCGTGCCCGGCGTGGTGCCGCTGCTGATCGCCTGCGCCGGCTTCATGGCGTCCTTCTACGGCGTCTACGCCTATATCGGCGACCATCTGCATCGCACGCTCGGTCTCTCGCTCAGCGCCAACGGCCTGCTCGCGCTGACCTATGGCCTCGGCTTCGGCGCGGCTGCTTTCCTCGACGGGCTGATCGACCGCTTCGATGCCGGGCGCTTCCTGCCGGCGATGTTCCTGGCGGTGGGGTGCGTCTATCTCGGCATCGGCGCGGCGAGCGGCAGCTATGTGTCGATGCTGGCAGCGGTCTTCCTCTGGGGCCTTGCCAACCATTTCGCGCTGAACGTGCTGATCATGCGCCTCGGCGCCCTCGATCCCGGTCGTCGCGGCGCCGTGATGGGCCTCAACAGCGGCGTGACCTATCTTGCGCTCTTCATCGGCACGGCCTCGTTCGGCTCGCTCTACACGGCGGCTGGTTTCGCCACCCTGCCGGTCGCGGCGGCGGGCCTGATGCTGCTGGCAGCGATCTCGGCCAGCCTGGCCCGATCCAACGCCCCGCGCCGCGTCACATCCTGACGATGTGCCGGATCGTCCGGCCTTCGTTCAGCGCATCGAAGCCCTCGTTGATCTCGTCGAGGCTGCCCGAACTGGTCCAGAGCTTGTCAACCGCCAGCCGCCCGCGCTGGTAGAGCTCGATGAAGCGCGGGATGTCGCGCGAGGGCACGCATGAGCCCACGTAAGATCCCTTCAGCGTCCGCTCCTCCGCGACCAGCCTCACCGGCGAGAGCGAGAGCGTATGGGCTGGGTTGGCGAGGCCGGCCGTCGTCGTCGTGCCGCCGCGTTTGGTGATCTGGTAGGCGAGGTCGAGCGCCTTGACGGAGCCCGCCATTTCCAGCCCGTGATCGACGCCGCCCTTCGTCGCCTGCTTGATCGTCTCGATGACGTCCGGAGCTGCAGCATTGAACGCATCGGTCGCGCCCAGCGCCAGCGCGAGATCGAGCTTGTCCTGCGCGAGATCGACGGCGACGACGCGCGAGGCGCCGCAGGCGATGGCGCCGAGCAGGGCCGAAAGCCCAACGCCGCCGAGCCCGACCACCGCGACCGTCTCGCCGGCCTTGATCCGCGCCGTGTTCACGGCCGCGCCGACCCCGGTCAGCACCGCGCAGCCGAACAGGGCGGCGATCTCATGCGGGATATCGGCCTCGACCTTGACCAGCGAGCGGCGCGAGATCACCGCATGCTCGGCAAAGGCGGAGACGCCGATATGGTGATGCACCGGTTGCCCATGGACCGAGAGCCTGCGACCGCCGCCCAGCATCTCACCACGCCCGTTGGCGGCGTTGCCGGGCTCGCACAGGGCGGGGCGCCCCTCGGCGCAGGGTGCGCAATGCCCGCAGGAGGGCACGAACACCATCACCACCCGGTCGCCGGGCTTGAGATCGTCTACGCCTTCGCCGGTCTCGACGACCTCTCCTGCCGCCTCATGGCCGAGCACCATCGGCACGGGGCGAGGGCGGTTGCCGTCGATGACCGAGAGATCGGAATGGCACAGGCCTGCGGCGCGGACCCTGACCAGCACCTCGTCGCGGCCGGGCGGGGCGAGGTCGAGCTCTTCGATCCGCAGCGGACGGCTTTGCGCATACGGAGCCGCAACCGGGCTCGCGTTCAGGACGGCGGCGCGAATCTTCATGGGCGCAGGCTCCGGTCTCGTGATCAGGCCCTATCCCGACAGGAGAGGGCAGCACTGTCAAAGGCGAGCCTCCTTCCCGTCATTGCGAGGAGCGAAAGCGACGAAGCAATCCAGGTGACTGGGTCAAACGGTTCAACCCGGTCTCCCTGGATTGCTTCGCTGCGCTCGCAATGACGGGGAGGGTGTTCGGGCGCAGCTCAGGCCACTTCGCTCAATGTCCCGCCGAGGAAGAGCTGGCCGATGCGCGGGTCGGACAGGATCTCCGCGGCCGGCCCCTGCATGCGCGTGCGGCCGAGTTCGAGCACCAGCCCCTCGTCGGAGATTTCCAGCGCCGAGCGGGCGTTCTGCTCGACCATCAGGATCGAGACGCCCTTGGCGCGCAGGTCCTTCAGGATGCCGAAGGTCTCCTGCACCATCAGCGGCGAAAGCCCGATCGAGGGCTCGTCGATCAGCACGAGCTTGGGGTCGAGCAGCAGGCCACGCACGATCTCGAGCTGCTTTTGCTCGCCACCGGAGAGTGTCGAGGCCTGCGCGTCGGCCTTGCGCCTGAGAGCCGGGAAGCGGTCGAGCGCCGCCTCCAGCCGCCGCGGCATGTCGGTGATCCCGGAGCCGGCTGCGACGGCGCCGAGCTCGATATTGTGACGTACCGAAAGCTCCGGGAAGATGTTGCGGCCCTGCGGGACATAGCAGATGCCGGCTTCAAGCAGCTTGCGTTGGTTCCAGCCGGTGATGTCCCGCCCGTCGAAGCGGATGCGGCCTTCGCGCAGCTTGAGCAGGCCGAAGATCGCCTTGAACACGGTCGATTTGCCGGCGCCGTTCGGCCCGATGACGGTGGTGATGGCGCCGCGCTTCACCGCAAAGCTGGTGCCGTTCAGGATGGTCATGGCGCCATAGCCGCTGACCACGCCGTCGAGTTCGAGGATGGGGGTGGTCATTTCTTGTCGCCCTCTTCCGCGTCATTCTCGGGCGAAGCGCTGCGCAGACCCGCGAATCTCTTGCCGGAGATGCCCGGGTCAAGCCCGAGCATGACGTTCCCTAGTGCCCCAGATAGGCTTCGATCACGGCCGGGTTGGCGCGGATTTCGGCCGGCGTGCCCTCGGCCAGCATCTTGCCTTCGGCCAGCACGATCACGCGCGAGCACAGGCTCATCACGAAGTCCATGTTGTGCTCGATCACCACGAAGGTCGCGCCCTGTTCGGCGTTGATGGCGCGCAGCCGCTCCTTCAGGTCGCCCAGCATGGTCAAGTTGACGCCGCCCGCCGGCTCGTCGAGCAGCACGAGGCGCGGCCCGGCCATGAAGGCCATCGCCGCGTCGAGCAGCTTCTGCTGGCCATAGGAGAGCCCGCCGGCCTTGGCCTCGGCGAGATGGCCGAGCTTGAAGAAGCCGATCATCTGCTCGGCCTTCTCCGACAAGCCAGCATCGCGCGCACCGAACAACCGGCCGAGCATCGAGCCCTGATGCTCCTGGCCGGCGAGGATCAGGTTCTCGCGCACCGACAGCTCGGGGAAGACTTGCAGCAGCTGGAAGGTGCGGCTGACGCCGAGCCGGTTGAGCGCGGAAGGGCGCATATTCGTGACATCCAGCCCGTCGAGCTTCACCGCGCCTTGCGTCGGTTCGAGCTGGCCGAGAATGCAGTTGAACAGGGTCGACTTGCCGCAGCCATTCGGCCCGATGATGCCGAGGATCTCGCCCTCCTTCACCGAAAAGGAGACGCCATCGACGGCCTTGATGCCACCGAAGGCCTTGTGCAGGTCGTGGACTTCCAGGACCGGGCTCATGGCGCCCCTCCCGTCTTGCGCCGCATTGCCGCCCAGCCGCGCTCGAGGAGACCGCTGACGCCCTGCGGGCAGACGATCAGCAGCGCCAGAACGATCGTCGCGAAGATGATGAGGTAGAGCGAGCCGGCGAAGCGCAGCCACTCGGGCAGCACGACGCCGAGCAGCGCGCCGACGAAGGGCCCGAAGAGATAGCCCGCGCCGCCCGCCACCACCATCAGCAGCAGGAACAGGCTCTGCGACAGCGAGAACGGGGAGGGGTCGATGAACTCGACCAGCGGTGCGTAGAGCGAACCGGCAAAGCCGCCATAGGCCGAGCCGATCGCGAAGGCGAGCAGCGTATAGGCGCGAGTATCGACGCCGAGGCTCGCGGCCCGGACCGGGTTCTCACGCAGAGCGGTGAAGGCGCGGCCCCAGGGGCTGCGGATCAGCCACCACAGCGCCAGTGACAGGATCAGCGTGACGACGACGACGAAGCGGTGGAATTCCAGCGCGCCGAACAGCTTGATGCCGAAGAACTCGGGCCGGTTGATGTTGGAGATGCCGAAGACGCCGCCGGTCAGCCATTGCTCGTTGCGCAGCACGAGCCAGATCAAGGTCGAGAAGGCGAGAGTCACGAAGGCGAGGTAATGCGTGCGCACGCGCAGCGCCGGGAAGCCGAGCAGGATGCCCACAGTGAAGGTCAACAGGCCCGAGAGGCCGAAGGCCGCGTACCAGCTCACCCCGTATTTCGTCGTCAGGATCGCGGTGGCATAGGCGCCGAGCCCCATGAACGCGGCCTGTGCCAGCGAGCTCTGGCCGGCATAGCCGAGCGTCAGGTTGAGCCCCATCACGCCGATGCTCATCACCAGCCAGAGCGAGAGCACATAGGTGCCGTAGCGGCCCATGCCGACCGGCGCGAACCAGAGGATGACGGCACCGAGGACGAGTGCGATCAGCGCAGCGTCGATCCGGCGGGCGGGGCGGCGCGGCGAAGCGGCGGAGGCTTGCAGGGCAGGGGCGCTCATATGCGGCGCTCCTCCTTGCGGCCCATCAGTCCCTCCGGTTTGATCAGGATGATGGCGACCAGCAGCACCAGCGGCACGGCCAGACGATACTGCGACGAGACATAAGCCGCGGCGAGCGAGTCCGCGACGCCGATCAGGAGGCCGCCGACGAGCGCGCCGCGCACCTGGTTGAAGCCGCCGACGATGGCGGCAATGAAGGCGAAGAGGCCGATGGTCTCGCCGTTCGAGAACTTCGCCAGATAGATCGGCGAGATCAGCAGCGAGGCGACGACGGCGAGCGCGGCGTTGAGCAGGAAGGTGAGCAGCACCATCCGCTCCACAGGGATCCCGAGGATGCGCGCAACCGTCGGGTTCTGCGCCGTCGCCTGCATCTGCCGGCCGAGTTTGGTGCCGCCGACGAACCATTGCAGCAGGCCGATGGCCGCGAAGGCGACGACGATGATGGCGACATGCTGCAGCGAGATCGATGCGCCCAGCAGGTTGATCATGTCCGTCGGCACAAGCGACGGGAAGCTCTGCGCTTCCGCCGAGAAGCCGTCCTTGGCGCCTTCCTTCATGATGATCGACAGCGCCATGGTGGCGATGGCGAGCGGCAGCACACCGTGCTTGATCATTGGGTCGACGACGACGAGCTTGAAGCCGGCGCCGAAGATCAGCAGGAAGACCGCGATGCCGATCAGGCCGCCGGCCCAGAGCGGCAGGCCGAAGAGCTTGACCGCGAGCAGGATCAGCACGGCCGGCAGCATGACGAATTCGCCCTGCGCGAAGTTGATCGTCTGCGAGGTCTGCCAGACCAGCGTGAAGCCGATCGCGGCGAGCGCGTAGATCGCACCCGTGGCGATGCCGGCGATGAGATAGGCGACGAATTCGGCCATGGCTGATTTTATCTCGGGCAACTGGCGTCACGGCCGGGCTTGACCCGGCCATTTCGGAAACCAGCCTTCTCGTCATGAGATTCCCGGGTCGGCGCTTCGCGTCGCCCGGGAATGACGTTCGGACTTTACGGGTTGATCTTCGGCAGGGTGGTGTTGATCACCTGCTTGCCGTTCACCACCTCGGCGAGGAAGCTCTCGCGGTCGAGATCGCCGTTCTGCTCGATGACGGTGTCGATCAGGATGCCGGGCTCCTCGCTCGCCTTGATGGTCGCGCCGCGAAGCGTGGCGGCCAGCCCCTTCGGGTCGAACTTCTTCTGCTTCTCGGTCGCCCATTTCACCATGAAGACGGCCATGTAGCCCTTGATGCCGTTATGGTCCGAGGAGAAGCCGTACTTCTCGCGATAGCGCTTGCCGAACTCCTGCAAGGCAGGGATCGGCGCATCCGTCGAGAGGCCGACATGGCCCTTGGCGCCGTTGGCGGCATCGCCCGCGAGCTCCAGAACCTTGGCGCCGAGCAGCGTCGTCTCGCCGATCATCGGCTTGGTGATGCCCTGCTGCTTGGCGGCGCGCAGGAAGCGGGCGCTCTCCTCCTCGTTCAGATAGACGAAGACGGCATCGGCATTGGCGTTCTTCACCTTGATCGCATCGGCGGTGAAATCGGCCTGGCCCTGCTCGGTCGAGACGTCGGCGGCGACCTTGATGCCGGCCTTCTCGAGCTCGGGCAGGATGGTGTCGCGCCCGCCCTTGCCGAAGTCGTTGTTGACCCAGACCAGGGCGATCGAACCGGCCTTGAGCGTGTCCTTCATGTATTTGGCGATCTTCGGCATCGCAGCCGCCTGGCTGATCGAGGTGCGGAAGATGTAGGGGTTGCCCTGCCGGGTGAAGCCCGCCGCCTCGCCGCCGACGATCTGGGCGACTTCGGCGCGCTGCGAGATCTGCATGGAAGCGCCGATCGGGCCGGAGAAGATCGGGCCGAGGATCGCGTAGGCGCCTTCGTCGATGCCACGCTGCACGGCGGCGCGGGTGTTCCCGGGGTTGGTCTGCGTGTCGTAATGGACGATCTCGACCTGCTTGCCGAGGATGCCGCCCTTCGCGTTGATGTCGGCGGCGGCCATATCGGCGCCGTTCTTCCAGTTGGTGCCGGCGGCGGCGCCCGCACCCGACAATTCGATGACGTCGACCAGCTTGACCTTGTCCTGCGCCTGTGCGGGCAGGCTGAGGGCGGCGCCGAGCGCGGCGGCCATGACCCAGAGCGATTTCATATCCACATTCCTCCCAAGCCGTTTTTTCTTCGCCGGCTCGTTCCATCGACGAGAGCGTCTCGCGTTGCTGGGCAGGGCGAGCCCTGACGCAGCGCAAGCATTCGCTTATTGCGCGGCTTTGGGCCGGGATGTCCAGAGGGGCGAAGCGCTGGCGACGCGAGCCGTCCGGTCTAGTGCGCCACTGACATCGGCTGGCGGCGATCCGTTTGATGAGGCCGCCGCGATATGTGACCTATACCGGCAAGGCAGCGGGATTGCGGAGATGTTCGAATGAATCAGGACGCGCTGTTCGAGCAGCTCTGGAATGGCAGCGCCGCGATGGAGAAATGGACCGCAGCGGTTTCGCACGGTGCCATCACCCATGTCGCGGAGAACATCATCACGGTCCACACGACCTATTTCTGCGGCAGCGTGACAGCGATACGGACCAGCGAGGGGCTGGTGCTGATTGACACTGCGAAGCCGGAGACGGCGCAGCAGACGCTCGATGTCGTGCGTTCCTGGGACGACTCCCCCATCCACACCGTCATCTTCACCCATGGCCATATCGACCATACCAGCGGCATCACCGTCATCGACGAGGAGGCCGACAGGCGCGGGCTTCCGCGCCCGCGGATCGTAGCTCACCGCAATGTCGCGCGGCGCATGCAGCGCTACGAGGACACCCACGGCTTCAACAGCCTCGTCCAGGGCCAGCAATTCGACAAACCGGGCTATGTCTATCCGATCGGCCAGCGGCGGCCGGACGAGGTCTATGACGACAGGCTGTTGCTGGCGATCGGCGGAGAGCGGATCGAACTCTTCCATGGCCGGGGCGAGACGGACGACGCCACCTTCGTCTGGTTGCCCGAGCGCCGGGTTCTGGCGAGTGGCGACTTTGTGATCTGGGTATTGCCCAATGCCGGCAATCCGCGAAAGGTCCAGCGCTATGCGGCCGAATGGGCCTCTGCCTTGCGGCGGATGGAGCAGCTCGCGCCGGTTGTCCTGATCCCCGGGCACGGGCCGGTGGTCTTCGGCGCGGAGCGGGCAGGGCAGATGCTCCGCGATGGTGCGGAGGCACTCGAGCATCTGGTGCGTGAGACGCTCGCGCTGCTGAACCGGGGCGCGACGCTCGACGAGATCCTGCACGGGGTCAAAGTACCGGAGGCGTATCTCGCGAAGCCCTATCTCCTCGCGAAATACGACGACCCGGAGTTCCTCGTCCGTGGCATCTATCACCTCTATGCGGGCTGGTTCGATGGCAATGCAGCGCATCTCAAACCGGCCCGAACCACAGACCTGGCATCGGAGCTGGCCCGGCTCGCCGGCGGTGCGGACAAATTGGCCGAGCGGGCTCTTGCTCTCGCCGGGCAGGGGCAGGCACGGCTGGCCGTCGAACTCGCCGAACTCGCTGGCGCCGCCGTGCCGGACGACGAGCAGATTCAGGCGATCCGGGCCGACGTGCTGCGGACGCTGATCGGGACGGAAAGCTCCTTGATGGGAAAGGCCTTCCTGGCAGTCTACGAGCGCGAGGCCGCCCGGCGGTCGAAGGCCTGAGGGCCAGGCCGGGCCGTTCTATGGCGCAGCCGGGAGTTCTCTCGCCTTCCGTTCGAGCTCGCGGAACACCGGCAGCGTCTGGGCGGCGAAACTCTTGAGTTCGGGGTCGGTACCCTCGCCGGCATAGCGTTCCATCAAGACGGTCGATTCGTGGTGCGCGCTGCGCTGGGCATCGACATAGGCCCTGTCGAAATCGGCGCCCTGCCTATCGGCGAGGTCGCGCAGCAGGTCGAGATGCTTGCCGTCCGGACGGTCGGGCAGGGCGATGTCGGAGCGCTTGGCGATGATGCGACGCAGGCTGCTCGTCGCCGCCGCCTGGTCATCCGCGAGGCGATGGGCGAAATCCTTGATCGCCGGGGAACTGCTCTTGTGCAGGGCGAGCGTCGCCGACTCCACGCCGAACATGTTGGCGACCGCTGTTTGCGTGACGAAGTCCTGCGCGGGAATTGCCTCCTGGGCACGAACGGCTCCGGTCGAGAGCAGGGCCAGCGCGGCCAGGCCGAGCACCGACGCCCCCGGAAAACGGTGATGCTTCGAAATCATGTTTCGGCAACCGGGAAGAAGGCCGCAGGTTCCATCGCATGGGTGCCTCACGGCCGCGCGCCTTGTCGCATTCCGGGCGCTGCGCTAGCAGGGCAAAGGCGCTTTGCCCTGCCGGACGCTGAGGGAACTCCATGCCGACCACTGTCGAGACTGTGCGCGATGCGCTCATAAGGGCCCGCCGCGAGCGCTCCTTGATCGAGACGGCGAGCCTGCCGATTCCCGAGACGCTTGCTGATGGTCATGTGACGCAGGCGGCAGTCGGCGGGGCACTCAACCTGCCGGAAGCCGGCTGGAAGGTCGGCATCGCCGAGGACGGCACGCCGGTCGCCGGCCTGATGCCCGGCCCCTACCTCGCAGCTGGCGACGTCCATGAGGGCGCGATAGGGGCCGAGCTGCGCGTCGAGATCGAACTTGCGCTCCGGCTAGCGCGCGACGTGCCTTTCCGTCCGGCCCAACCCTATTCGCGAGCCGAGCTGCTCGCCTGCTGCGACAAGGCCTATCTCGGCATCGAGATCGTCGAGAGCCGCCTCGCCAACTGGCACGGCAAGGTCGCCTTTCCGCTCTGGCTCGCCGACGCGATGGGCCATGGCGGCTATGTCCTCGGCCCGGAGGTCGACATCAAGACGCTCGATGACCTCACCGGTCTGGGCTGCTTCATCTCGCTCAACGGCGTGACGATCTATGATCAGCCCGCCGTCCACGGCAATGGCGATCCGATGGTGCCTTTCCTGGCCTGGGCCAATCGCCAGCAGGACAACCTCGGCAGCCTGCGCGCGGGGCAGATCATCACCACCGGCAGCCTCTGCGGCGGCGTGCTCTCGCCCGGCAAGGGCGAGGTCGTGACGAAGCTCTCGCCGCTGGCGACTGTTTCTCTGACGCTCCGGTAAGAAACGAGAGCGGCGGGCGCGCAGGCGGCCGCCGCATTCTCTTCGGCAGGCGCTAGGCCTCCTGCACCAGCGGCGCCGTCTCGTTGCCGACGACGCGGTCACGCCCCTGCCGCTTGGCTTCGTAGAGATGCACATCGGCATGGGCGACGAGGCCGCGAATATCCTTGGCATCGTCGGGGAAGGTGGCTACGCCGATGCTGATCGTCGGGGCCGCCGCAAATTCCTGCGCCAGGGTGCGGTGGACGGCGACCCTCATCCGCTCGGCGGAAGCCAGGGCCGCAGGATGCGACATGTTCTCGCAAAGCACGACGAATTCCTCGCCGCCATAGCGGAAGATGAGATCGTCGCCGCGGATTTCCGCGCGCAGGCAGTCCACGACGCGCCGGAGCACCTCGTCGCCGACAACATGGCCGTAGCGGTCGTTGATGCTCTTGAAATGATCGACATCGAGGATCGCGAGGCTGACGGGCCGTTGTGCCGCGATGCTGCGCGCCAGAATGGTCTGGCCGAGCGTCTCGAAGCGCTCCCGGGTCAGGGCGCCGGTCAGGGCGTCGCGGCCGCTCTTGCCGAGCAGTTCCTCGTATTTGTGCCGGTAGGTCAGCTTGTGGAAGATGTCCGAAAGCGGCTGCGGCGCGAGTTCCGGCGTCCGGCGTTCGAACAGGTTGAGATAGAGGCCCATCAGCATGGCATAGGTCGCGGCGGCGCCCATCTTGGCCACCCAGCCGCCGAACAGCGCGCCGAGCGGCGTGCCGGTCACCATATGCAGTCCAATGAAGAAGCCGACCTGATCGAAGGTCAGGATGATGGCCAGGCTCAGGCAGGAGCGCAGCACCAGCGATCGCGGCAGCAGCAGGCGCAGCCTCTCATAGAGCAGGATCAGCGCGATGGAATCGATGAAGAGCAGCGTCGTGCCCCAGACCATCAGCGCGCCCATCTGGTCGATCAGGACGAGGTCCGGATTGTAGCCGGGCAGCGTGACCGGTGGGCCGTAGAGCCGCAGGGTCGCCACCAGCGCGACCATCAGGAAATTGCCGATCAGCAGTCCGTAGATCGGCTGCCGCACCGTCTCGGCGTCTTCCCGGATGTAGAAGAGCAGGATGATTGCGAGCTTGCCCGAGAACAGCACGGTCGAACCCGGCGAGAGCAGGCCGAAGGGCAGCTCTATGAAGAAGACCGCGGCGAGATAGGTCTCCAGAAAGTGCATCACGCCGAGCGCGCATAGGAAGGCGCCGAGCCCCATCAGGTGGCGCAGCCGGAACAGCGCGGCCATGACGCCGAAATAGATCAGGGCTTGCGTGAACAGCAGGACGGTGCCGGGCATGCTGAGGGTCTATCGCAGTTCGTTCTAACGAGGGATCAACGGTGTTCAGCCCGATAGCGCACCCGGGAACGGTGGTGAGTTTCAGCTATTAACCTTCGGCCTCTTGAAAACCAATGCTTAGGCTTTTCACGACAGGCTCTTTCGAATCCGGCGGGCAGCCCGAAGGATTACAGATCCTTGAGCATTGCGCATGCTCGCTCCCGCCTTATGATGACGGCGGGTATCGGAGACGGTTTCGATTGTGTGGCGGCGTGGCTTGGAGGGTGGATGCGGTTGTGGCGTAGGGCAGGGCATGCTGTCGCGCTGAGCGGCGGCTGTGCGTTTGCCACACTGCTGGGCCTGCAGGCTGAATCCGCCCGGGCTTTCGACCTTTCGTCGCTGGACGTGTTCGGCCTCTTCACCAAGAAGGACGAGCCGCCGGCGGCGAGCGCGTCGAGCCTGCCCTACAAGCTCGACTTCGATCTCGGCGATGCTGAAAATGCCAAGACGCTGACGCGTACCCTGCAGGACGCTTCGCTGCTGTATCGGCTGCGCCAGGATGCGCCGCCCGATGGCGGGACGCTGGCGCGCCGCATGGCCGCCGATTTCAACCCGCTCGTCGACGCGCTCTGGTCGCAGGGCTATTTCAACGCCGACGTCGCCATGGTCGTCGACGGCGTTTCGCTGACGCTCGGGGTGGAGCCGAACGCGACGTTGATCCGGGCGCTGGAGGCGCATCGCAATCGCGATGCGGTGCCGATCACCATCAGGGTCCGGCCCGGCAAGGTCTTTGGCCTGCGCAAGATCGACGTGGTCGAGCGCGACGAGCCCGGCCCGCCCGCGATCGCAAACCCGCTCAAGGTCTCGAAGCTGAAGGAGGGCGAGCCCGCGACCTCGGCTGCGCTGCGTGGCGCACAGGCGGCGTTGGTCGACTATATGCGTGCTCAGTCGCGCCCGCTCGCCAAAATGGTCGAACTCAGGCCGGTCGTCGATCATGCCGCCGGCATCATGGACGTCACCTACGTCCTCGATCCCGGCCCTCTGGCCGGCTTCGGCGATATCACGATCGGCCAGACCGACGAGATTCCGCCCGCGGTCGTGCGATCCTTCATCTATCTCGAGCCCGGCGATCCCTATTCGCCCAAGGCGCTGGCCGACACGCGCCGCTCGATCGCGAAGATTCCCGCTGTCGGTTCCGTCCGCATTCGCGAGGGCGACAAGCTGGACCGTGCCGGCAACTTGCCGATCTTCGTCGACATCACCGAGCGGCCGAAGCGCCTGTTCGGGTTCTCGGCCCGCTATTCGACCATCGATGGCCCGACGGTGAAGACCTATTGGGAGCACCGCAATCTGTTCGGCGGGGCCGAGCGGCTGCGGCTCGAAGGCAGCATCTTCCTGGTGCCGCGCATTGACGGCACCAAGATCAGGAGCTTCGGGGATTTCGAGGAATCCGATATCGGCGGGCGCTTCGGCTTCAGTTTCCTCAAGCCGGCATTGGGCGGCAGCCGCTATGATTGGCTGCTCGACGGCTTCGCGACGCGCGAGCGCGTTGGCACCAGCCGCTATGGCGGCTACACCGCGCGCTACGCCAATGTCACCACCGCGATCATGCGTCGCTTCAGCGACACCTTCTCGGTCCAGGCCGGCCTCGAAGTGGAACGCGGCCAGACCAGCGACGTGCTCGGCCAGGTGACATACACGCTGGTCGGCATCCCGCTCTCGGTGAAATACGATTCGACCGACAGCCCGCTCGATCCGACGCGCGGCGTCCGGGCGGCTGCATCCTTTGCCGCCTATCCGGCCTTCCTCGGCTCGACCGTCGGCATCTACCAGACCAAGGCGGCCGTCTCCGCGTACTACGCGCTCGACGAAGATGCCCGCTATGTCCTGGCCGGCCGCATCGGCTTCGGCTCGGTCGCGGGCGCGAGCCTCAACGAAATTCCGGCAACGCGGCTCTTCTATGCCGGCGGCGGCGGCTCCGTGCGCGGTTACGCTTATCGCAGCATCGCGCCCTTGGGGCCGCTGAACCAGGTCATCGGCGGGCGGAGCCTGTTCGAGTTTTCGGCCGAGGCGCGCATCAAGATCACCGATACGATCGGCATCGTGCCCTTCTTCGATGCCGGAACGGCTTACGAGTCGACCTTCCCGGACGGGAAGCAGCCGTTGCAGATGGCCGCGGGCCTGGGCCTGCGCTATTACACCGGCATCGGCCCGATCCGCGTCGATGTCGCCGCGCCGCTCAATCCGCGCAAGGGCGACAAGCCAGTCGCGCTCTATGTCAGCATCGGGCAGGCCTTCTGATGCGCCGGCTCCTGACCCACCTCGCCGACATGAAGGCCCTCGTCCTGAGGAGCACCGCAAAGCGCGTCTCGAAGGGCACTCCCGCGGGCTCGGGAACCTCCTGGGCCAATCTTCGAGAAACCGCTTCGCGGCTCCTCAGGATGAGGGCTCGCAGGGTGGCGGGGCTTTTCGCCCTCCTTACGGCGGGCTTTCTCGTCTCCGCCCATTTCGGCGGTCTCGCGCAGAACGCCCAGAGCGACCGCGGCATCGTCGCCGATCTCATTTCCAAGGCGCTTTCCAGCGACACCAGCCAGGTCTCGATCGGCGAGGTCAATGGCGCGCTTTCTTCCGATGTCGAGATTCGCGACATCGTTCTCTCCGACCGCGACGGCGTCTGGCTGCGCCTCGATCGTGTCCGCCTGATCTGGACCCGCAGCGCCTTGCTGCTGCGCCGCCTCGATGTCGACCGCCTCGAGATCGGCAAGCTGGAACTCCTGCGCAGGCCCGCCCGGCAAACGGCCGGTGCTGCGCCGAGCAACGAGCCGATCCTGCCGGAGCTGCCGCTGAAGGTGATCCTGCGCGCCTTCCAACTCAACGAATTGGCTTTGGGCGAGCCGGTTCTCGGTGCCGCCGCGCGCCTCGGCGCGACCGGCTCGGCATCGCTGGGCCCACCGAGCGAAGGGCTCGACCTCAAATTCGAGGCGCGCCGCCTCGACATGGGCGGCACCTTCAACGTCAATCTCGCCTTCGTCCCGCAGACGACGCGCCTCCAGCTCGCTGCCAAGCTCGACGAGCCGGCCGGTGGATTGATCTCGAAGGTCGCGGGCCTGCCGGGCGAGCCGCCGGTCAAGCTCGATCTCAACGGCGACGGGCCACTCGATTCCTTCCGTTCGAACCTGACCTTCACCGCGGGGCCGACGATTGGCGCGGAGGGCTCGGCGACGCTCAACCGGGCCGGTGTCGAGCGCCAACTCGCGCTTGCGCTCGATGCGCGCATCGAAGGGCTGATGCCTGCGCCGGTTGCTCCCGTCTTTGCCGGTTCGACCCGCCTCGACGGCGCGGTCGGCTTCCGGGATGACGGCGGCGTCGACATCCGTAGTCTCGCCTTGGTCTCCGCGCTCGCGCGGCTGGACGTGCTCGGCCGCTACAACGCCGACAAGACGCTCGATATCCGCGTCAGCGCCGCCTCGCGTCCGAATGCCGATGGCCGGACTGTCGCCTCCGGCGCCGAGATCGGCAAACTGGCTTTCGACGCGACGATCCGCGGTCCTGTCGCCGGCCCGACCGTGGTCGCGACCCTGGATGCGCAGGACGCCAACATGCCGGCCGGCCGATTCGGCAAGGTCGGGCTGACCTTCAACGCGACGCCGACCGGCACCATCGGCGAGCCGGGCACCCGTATCGCGCTGACCTCCGACGGCGAAGCCAGCGGGATCGCGCTGACCGACAAGGCGCTGGCGCGGGCGGTGGGCGACAAAGTCACCTTCACGCTGCGCGGCACCGCGCAGGACGATGGCACCGCCGATTTCGAGACGTTGAAGCTGGCCCTCTCCGGCGTCGAGCTGGATTACAAGGGCAAGCTCGGCCAGGCGCGCGTGCTCGGCAAACTCAAGGCCGTCCTGCCTGATCTTTCGCGGCTCAGCGGACTTGCCGGGCGTCCACTCGGGGGGAGGGCGGAGGTCACCGCCGATCTCGACGCGACGCCGCGCCTCAACAACTACACCGCCACGCTCGACGGCAAGGCCGAGCGTCTCGCCACCGGCGCTGCCGTCGTGGACCGGTTGCTGGCGGGCAATCTCACCCTTGCCGGGCGCGTCAATGCGCTTGCTGGCGACTACACGGTGAACGGCCTGCGTGTGGCCGGGCAGCATGCCGCCTTCACCGCCGATGGTTCGCTCGGTCGGCAGCAATCCAGCTTGAAGCTGGCGCTTGCGCTGCCTGATCTCAAGCGCGCCGATCCGCGCCTCTCCGGTCGCGGCGACATCACTGCCGAGATCACCGGCCCGCAGAACAGACTCGATGCCACCGCGCGGATCGCCGTCGCAAACGCGACCGCTCTCGCCCGGCCGATCCCACGCCTGACGATCGATGCTGTCGTGAAGGACCTGCAGGGAGCGCTGAATGCCAGCGTCGCACTCAACGGTGAAGTCGATGCCAAGCCGGCGACCGGCCGGATCGAGCTCGCGCGCCAGCCCGACGACGGCTGGAACCTCTCGACACTCGACCTTTCGATCGGTTCGGTCCGGCTGAACGGCGGTCTCACGCTCGATCCGGGGAGCCGCGCCGCCGGCCGGCTGACGCTGGCCGCGCGCAATCTCGACGACCTTTCGGCGCTGGCGCTGGCCAAGCTGGGCGGCCAGCTCGATGCGGACATCGTCCTCGCTGCGCCAGAGGGGCGACAGGATGTCGACCTGACCGCGCGCGGCTCGCGTCTCGTCGGGCCGTCTGTCTCGATCGACAAGCTTGATGCCAAGCTCGGCGCCCGCGACATCTATGGCCGGCCGATGCTCGACGCGGCCGTGGCCATCGACCGCGCGGTCGCGGCCGGCGAGACGATCAGTGCCATCCGCTTCGACTCGAAAGGCGCATCCGACGCCAGCGCCTTCACGCTGAGCGCCAATGCACGCGGCTTTGCCCTGAAGGGCGCAGGCCGGCTGGTGCCCGGCGAACCGTTGAAGCTGGAGATTGCCTCATTCGATGCCCGCCGCGACGGCAGGGCGATTACGCTCGCCAACCCGGCTTCGCTGAGCTTCCCGGCCTCGGGCGTCGAAATCGCCAACCTAGCCCTGATGATCGACAAGGGCAGGGTGACGCTCGATGGCCGGGCCGGCGAGGCGCTCGATCTGCGCTTCACGGCCCGCGACGTGCCGCTCGCGGCCGCCCGCATCGCATCGCCCAATCTGAATCTCTCCGGCACCCTGAACGCCGAGGCGCAGGTCAAGGGCAAGCCGGGTGATCTCGCCGGCCCCTGGAAGCTGAGGATCGCCCAGCTCGTGACGCCCGAGACGCGTCAGGCCGGTTTGCCGCCGGTCGAGATCACGGGCGAGGGGGCTTTCAAGGGCGATGCAACCAGCGTTTCCGCCACGGTGAATGCCGGCCGGGGCGCCAGCCTGACATTGCGCGGGACCGCGCCTCTGAACGCGGCCGGACCGCTCGATCTGGCCGCGCAAGGCCGCGTCGACGCCGTGCTCGCCAATCCGATGCTGGCCGTGAACGGGCAACGTGTGACCGGCAGCGTCGCCGTGGACATGCGTGCCGGCGGCACGGCGTCCGTACCGCGCCTCAGCGGCAACGCTACCCTGTCGAACGGCAGCTTTACGGATGCGCTGCAGGGGATCCGGCTCAACAACATTGAGGCCCGCGTCGCGGCGAATGGCGACAATCTGACGATCGAACGCGCTTCGGCGCGTGCGCCCAATGGCGGCACGATCTCGGCCAGCGGCCAAGTCAAGGTGGACCCGGCTGCGGGCTTCCCGGGCAATATCCGCATCCGCGGCGACCGCGCCCAGCTCGTCTCCAGCGGGCTCGTCACCGCGGTTGCAGGGATGGATCTCGAGATCAGCGGCCCGCTGGCGCAGCGCCCCCGGATCGGCGGGCGGATCGATATCGCATCGCTCGAGGTCTCGGTTCCCGACCGGTTGCCGGCTTCGCTTCGGCCGGTCGATGGCATCAAGCACATCAATGCACGCGGGACCGCCGCCGCCAGGCTCGCCGCAGAGCGTCGGGCTCGGGAGGCGCGCGGCCGCGGGCGGGCAGCTCCCGCTTTCGATGCGACGCTTGCGCTGACGGTGTCGGCTCCCAGCCGCGTCTTCATCCGCGGGCGCGGCATCGATGCCGAACTCGGCGGCGAGATCCGCGTCGGCGGCACATCTTCCGCGCCGGTCCTCAATGGCGGCTTCGAATTGCGGCGCGGCCGCCTTAGCGTGCTCACGCAGCGCCTCGACTTCAGCCGCGGCAGACTCACTTTCGCAGGAGGGTTGATTCCCGAGCTGGATTTCGTCGCCGAGACCAGCGCGGGCGACGTGACGGCCAGGATCACCGTCAGCGGCCCGGCTGACCAGCCGAGCTTCGCCTTCACCTCGCAGCCCGAGCTGCCGCAGGATGAGGTGCTGTCGCGGCTGCTCTTTGCCCGCGCCTCCGGCTCGCTTTCCCCCTTCCAGGCGCTCCAGCTCGCCCAGGCTGCAGCCCAGTTCGCCGGCGGCGGCGGGGATGACACCTTCGAGCGGCTGCGCAAGTCGCTCGGCGTCGACAATCTCGATATCCAGATGGGCGCCGGTGGCCCGACCGTCGGCGCCTCGCGCTACATCAGCGACAACGTCTCCGTCGGCGTGAAGGTCGGGGCGAAGCCCGAGGACAGCGGTATCTCGGTCGGCGTCGACGTGACGAAGCGCTTGAAGCTCCAGGCTGAAACGGGAGCGGACGGCAGCGCGGCCGTCGGAATCGGCGCCGAGTGGGAATACTGATCGTCCGGCGCCGGGGAATCGCGCGAGCCAGGATTCGCAGCCGGAGCGGTTCCGGAGCTTCATGATTCCCCCTTGGATCTGTTCAAAACCGGCCTGCCGGCGCCCGCGGGGTTAATGGTTCGTAAATTTCGAGCCTCAAAGCGTGGCTCGTCTGCAACACCGGATTTCAAAGCATCCCATGCACAGCCCTTGGCGACTGATCCTGGTTGATCGGCGAGGGCGCTTTCGTATGGTGGAAATGCGTCGGGACGTTCCCGGTCGCTGTTTTTCGTCCTCGCCTCCGAAATAGGTCGGTGACGCGGGCGAAAGACCGGGAATAGGCAGGTTCTGCGATCAGGCTGAAAGTCTGGGGCGGGGGGCAGGCTGAAGCCCGAGGGTCTCGAAACTCTTTTGGAGGTTACCAAATGAAGCTCGTTAAGAGCCTCCTCCTCGGTTCCGCCGCCGGCATCGCCGCGGTCGCCGGGGCTCAGGCCGCCGATCTTCCCTCGCGGAAGGCCGCTCCGGTCGAGTACGTTCGCGTCTGCACTGCCTACGGTGCTGGCTTCTTCTACATCCCGGGCACTGACTCCTGCCTGCGCATCTCGGGCCGCGTTCGCGCCGAGTACGCCATCGGCACGCGTTACAGCGATTTCCAGGATGCTTACGGCACCCGCGCCCGTGGTCGTCTGAACGTCGACGTCCGCACGCAGACCGCCTACGGCACCCTGCGCACCTTCATCCGCTACGAGCTGACCAACAACACCGGCATCTACAACCAGGGCGCCGTCACCCCGTTCAACGTTGGTTCGACCGTCCCCGGCCTCGTCCGTGGCCCGTCGTCGACCTCGACCGGCTCGCTGGTCGACCTGGCGTTCGTGCAGTTCGGCCCGATCACCGCTGGTCGCGCTCAGTCGTTCTTCGACTTCTACGCTTCGGACCTGAACTTCGCTTCGATCCGTACGGCTGACTCGCGCGTCAACCTGTTGGCCTACACCGCGACCTTCGGTTCGGGCTTCTCGGCCACGATCTCGGCTGAAGACCGCACCTCGGGCACCTCGGGCCGCGAGCTCGCGGGCGCAATCTTCAACCCGCTCACCCCCGGCGTTGGCGGTATTGCCGTTACCGCTCAGGGTCAGAACTTCCCCGATCTCGTCGCCTCGCTGCGCGTCGATCAGGGTTGGGGCTCCGCTCAGCTGTCCGGTATGGTTGGTCAGCGTAGCTACGCCACCGCGACCAATATCACCGCGGTCAACGGCGATGAGATGGTCTGGGCCATCCAGGGCGGTGTGAAGATCAACCTGCCGATGCTCGCCGCTGGCGACGCTCTGTGGTTGCAGGCTGCCTATGCTGACGGCGCCCTCGGCTACCTCGGCTGGTCTCCGAACAGCCTCGGCCTCGGCCGCGTTGGCGCCCTCACGCTCGCCGATGCCTCGATCAACCCGATCACCGGCAACATCAACAACTCGACCGGCTGGTCGCTTGTTGCGGCGTTCCGCCACTTCTTCACCCCGACGATCCGCACCGAGATCAGCGCGTCGTACTCTGAGCTGAAGTTCAAGTACAACGACGTCAGCGCGACTGCGTTCAACGGTGTCTTCGCTCGTTCGGCTGACCCGAAGGAGTTCCTGCTCGCTGGCGCTCTGATCTGGTCGCCGGTCTCCGGTCTGGATATCGGTGTCGAAGTGCTCTACTCGCATCTCGACGTCAACTCGCCGGTCGGCGTCATCAGCAACAACAACGTCCGCAGCGGCGTGCTCGGCATCAAGTCCGACGACACCGTTGCTGGCCGCTTCCGCATCCAGCGCGACTTCTGATCGGTCTCCGATCTCAGTCGGAAGCCCCGGGGAAACCCGGGGCTTTTTTATTGCCTGTGGCTTGGGGAACGCTGCGGTTGACGGGCGTTCACGGCCCAGCTGGATCTGAGGGATGCACCGTTCGCGTCGGCGACCCGGACGGTTCGGTGCAAGCCGGCGGTTGAAACAAAAGCCTGCGGATCGTCAGGTAAATTATTGATAGAATGGACCGGTCGCGGTTGTCGGATGCCTGGGGCTGAGCATTGACCAGTGCAGGTGAAGGGGGGCGTGACATGTCGCAGCCGGCGCGCTGGTTCTGGGGTCTGATTCCACTGGTCCTGCTTTGGGGCGCCGGGAATGTCGGGCTCGACGCGGCCATCGAGCAGGATGTCGGCGAGCGCGCGGTGCGAGCCGTTGCCGCAGAGGCCGGTCAAGCCCCGGGCGCCCGTCCTATCGTGGCACAGGTGGAGGGCCGAGACGTCACGATTTCCGGGGAGGTCCTGTCGACCGACGGCGCCACCCGCGCCATGGCGCATCTGCGCGCCGAATTCGGCGTCCGCCGGGCGCTGGGCGGTCTGTCGCAGGTCGTTGCGCAGAAGCCCTATTCATGGTTCGCGGGCCGGCTCTCGGATAGCGTTACGCTCGGCGGCTTCGTCCCGGATATCGAGACGGCGACCGCCAATCTCGTTGCAGCAGGCGCTGCACTGCCCGGCCTGCGGATCGACGATCGTCAGACTATCGCATTCGGCGCGCCGGACGGCTTCGCGGCGATGACCGCTGCGATGATCGCCGAACTGCCGAAGCTGGCTTCCGGACGGATCGCGCTCGACGACAGCCGCTTCTGCATCGAGGGGAAGGCCGTGACACCCGATGCGTTCCGCGCTCTCGAGGCCGCTATGGTGCAGTTGGCCCGGCCCGGCTTCCAGGCAGTGAAGTGCGATCTGGAGCCTCCGACCGTCACGCCCTATCGCTGGAGCGCCGAGCACCGTGCCGACAATGAGCTCGTCCTGCGAGGATTCTATCCGAACGACGAGATTCACAGGCAGCTCCTCCAGGCGGTGCAGCGTGCCTTCGGGGCGGCGGTGGCGCTGCGCGATGAACTGCAGCCAGGAGACGGCGCGCCGTCCGCGTTCCTCGAGAAAATCGCCCGGGCCGCTGCGGACCTTGCCCGGCTTCGGGAAGGCAGAGCCGAGCTCAGCGGGGATGTCTATACGCTCTCCGGCAAGGGACCGGACAACTATGAGGCTTGCCAGGCACTGCGCCTGCAGATCGCACAGCTGGACGGCCCCGATTCGGTCGCGCGGGTCGAGATCGACTGTCCTCCGGAGCCGCCGCCGGCCCCTGTCGTCGTGCCGCCGCCCGAGGTGCCGGGCCCGATCCTGAAGGACGTGCTGCCGGCAGCTCCGGCACCCGCTCACCCCACCTCTGCTTCCACCGCACCCCTCGATTCCGGGCCCGCCACGCTACCGGCGACGCCTTCCGCTCCGGTCGCTGATCCGACAAGCGTGCAGCCAGCGACAACTCCGGTGCAGCTCGAATGGAACGCAAGACGCGCGGACGGGCGTGTCTCTCTCGGCGGAATTCTGCCGAGTGAAGCCGAGCGCGCCAATGTAACGGCCGTGGCGCGGCGCCTGTTCGGGGAAACGGCGCTCGACGACCGCATGAGGGTCGAGCCTGTACTGCACACCGAACTCGACATTCCGGCGTCGCTGTCCTTCGCGCTTGAGGTCCTGTCGAGGCTTAAGGCGGGATCGGTGACGATCCGCGACAAGGCCTTTGTCGTGGCCGGCGAGGTTGCGGACGCCGCGGCTCTCGGAGAGCTGCACGATCTCCTCGCCCGAGGTGGTCCGGCAGGGCTCACCATGGGGTCTCTGCCGGACAGCGTCGCGGTTCGGCCTTATCGGCTGGGGTTGTCGGCGGATCGTACCGGCCTGCGCCTGACCGGTTTTCTTCCTGACGAAATGACGCGTGCTGCTCTCCGTTCTCTCGTTGCCGATTCCCCGCTCAAGGATCGGCTCGATGATGGGGCGGTCGTCGTGCCGGGGGCGCCGGCCGGTTTCGGTGCTGCGGCGCGGGTTGTCCTCACCGATCTGCTCCGGCTGGATCTCGGCTCCGCTTCTGTCGAGGATGATCTCGTCAGCATCCGCGGACTGACCTGCCGCGAACTGATCAGGAGCGAGGTCGAGACCAGCGCCGCCTCTGGCCTGCCTCCGGGCTTCAAGGCCAATGTCGTGATCAGCCTGCGTCAGACCGGTTGCGTCGTCGACCCGCCGGCAAGCTGTCAGAACGATCTCGACGGCCTGACCACGCGCAACACTGTGCTGTTCGGGCAAGGAACCTCGGCCGTAGAACTCGACGCGACGACCGAGCGGGTGATCGGCGAGGCGACGGCGATCCTCAAGAAGTGCCCGGGCTCTCAGGTCACTATCGAGGGGCATGCCAATCGCGATGGCGAGTGGCGCGGCTTCGACAATATGGATCTGTCGCTTCGGCGGGCTCTGCGTGTGCGCGACGAACTTGCGCGGCGCGGGATTGATCCGGGGAAGCTCACGGTCAAGGCTTACGGCAGCACGCGTCCGATCGCGCCCTACGATAAGCAGGAAGCCAAGGCGATGAATCGCCGCGTCCAGTTCACAGTGGCGAAGTAGGAGGCGGACATGCTCTATCTCGCCAGCCAATTCGTCTGGTTCCTGCTCGCCGCCTTTGGCTTGGGGCTCGCCATGGGCTGGATCAGCCATGCTGGCGGTAAGGTCCGGCTGTGGAACGGTGCCTGGACCGTTGTCGCCGCGCTCTGGGCCGTCGGTGCAGCCTTGGCCTGGTTCCAATGGCTCAACGGTGCCGTCGCGACATGGGTGGAGACCGCTCTGCTGTTCATTGCTGCGTACTGGGCGGGCTGCGTCTGCGCCAGTTTGCTCCCCAGGCCGGCAGCTGTGAGCGCAGGTGAGGCTCCCGCGCGCAGAGCGCAGCCGTCCACAATCGCTGCGCAGGTGGAAAATCCGTCAAGAGCAGCTCGGGAGGTGCCCGCCGATGCGCTCCCGTCCGTAGAGAACGAAGCGGATTTGCCAGGCCGGCGGCCTACCGGTCAGGCAGCGGCTCGCGGCGGCAAAGCGGACGATCTGAAGCTGATCAAGGGCGTCGGCCGGCAGAACGAAGGCCGTTTGCACGGTCTTGGCATCTGGCATTTCGAGCAGATCGCGGTCTGGACGCCCGACAATATCGAATGGGTCGGCAGCTACCTGGCCTTTCCCGGTCGCATCGAGCGTGAAGACTGGGTTGGCCAGGCGAAGGTGCTGGCAACGGGGGCGGATACCGAGTTTGCCGCTCGCGCCAAGGCCGGACAGGTGGAGACGTCGCGCGACGACGGATCGTTCGGGCAGAGCAACGTCGCGGACATTTCTAGCGAAGCCAAGGCGGAACCGCCGAAACCCTGAATTCAGGCTGCTCGGCGCTCGGCCCGCACGATCAGCTTGCCGATGCGCCGGGCCATGTCCTTCGAGCCCAGTAGCGGGGCATGGCCTTGTCCGGGAACGCTGTAGACCTCGCAATCGGGATGGCGCTCGGCCATGTCCTGCAGGGTCTTCTCGGCCAGCAGATCGGAGTTCGCGCCGCGGATCGCGAGCAGCGGCACCGCTTTGAGCCCGTCGAAATAGGTCCAGAGTACCGGCAGCGGCGTTTCGAGATCGAGCTCCTCCAAAACCTTCATGAGCCTGGTATCGTAGTCTGGCTTGAGCGGGCCGTCGCGATCCGTCCAGGTGCGGCGGGCCATGATCTCCCATTCAGCCTCGCTGAGTGCCGGGAAGTGCTGATCGGAGAGCCGCTTCAGGATCTCGGCGCCTTCCGAGAAGCTGCGTGGCACCGGCAGCTTGCCGACATAGCCGCGGATGCGCAGCAGGCCGCGCGCGTCGATCACCGGGCCGACATCGTTGAGGACCGCGCCGCGAATAACGGCGGGACGTGCCGCCGCCAGCGCCATCGTCAGAAGCCCACCGCGCGAGGTGCCGATGAAGACCGCCTCATCGATGCCCATCGCGACCAGGACCTGCATGAGGTCGTCGAGTTCGATGCGGATATCGTAGTTCTTCCAGTTGCGGTCGTAGTCCGAGAGCCCGCGGCCGCGATAGTCCAGGGCGAGCACGCGCCGCGGCTTGGTTTCGTCCTGCGCGAGAGCCAATGCCAGCTCGTGGAAATCGGCCGCCGTGCGCGCGAAGCCCGGCAGGCAGACGACAGGCAGCGCGGTCGCTTCAAGCGGGCCATAGTCGCGCAAATGCAGCTTCAACCCGTCGCGGGCGCTGACGAAGCGGGAGGTGAAGGCGGTATCCGTGGTCATAAGGGACTCGAGGCGGAGGGCTGGAGGCACCTAACCACGCCGATGGCAGGGGTGGAAGCCGGGTTTCACGGCTAGCCGTCAGGCCGCTCCCCAACGCCGCAGTTTGGCGAGGCATCGGTTGAAGACATCGAGTTCTTCCGGCGTCAGTACGGACAGGAAATCGTGCTCCATCTCTTCGCCGAGCCTGTCCGCCTCCCGCCTGATGGCTTCGCCCTTCGGCGTGAGATGGAGGGAGACCTTCCGGGCATCGGCGCTTTCGAGCTGGCGGTGGACATGGCCTTCGTCCACCAGCTTGCGAAGATGCTTGGAGATCAGCGTCTGCTCGATGAAGGTCGCTTCCGAGAGTGCGCGGGACGACAGCCCCGGCGCGTCCCCGATGGCGCGGATCACACGCAGCTCGCGGATGTTGAGGCCGAGCTGTCCCTTGTAGACCTGCGACGCCTTCGCCATCGCGGTCTGGCTCAGCTGATCCAGCCGGAAGGTCAGGAAGGTGTCGCGCGGCGGCATCGTCAGCTCGTCAGCGCTTCTTGCTCTGCCGGCCCGCCAGCGTGAGCGCAATCAGAGAGAGCGCTGCGCAGGCCAGCAGATAGTAGGCCGGCACCAGGTCGGAGCCGGTCTTTGCCACCAGCCAGGTCAGCGTGAAGGGCGCCAGCCCGCCAAACAGCAGCACGACCACGTTGTAGGCGACCGACATCCCGGTCGAGCGGACATCCGTCGGGAACATGCCGGCGAGCAGGCCCGGGGTGGGCGCCCAGATCGCCGCGATCGGCAGCGCGCAGATCGCCTGGACCAGCAGCAGCCGCTCGAAGCTCGGTTCCGCCACGACATAGGCCAGCAGAGGATAGGAGAGCAGCGAGAAACTCAGCATGCCCAGAAGCCAGATGCGGCGCGGGCTCCAGCGGTCGGCGAGATGGCCCATGATCGGTACGAAGATGAACAGCAGGATGCCGCCGATGAGCGAACTCAGCATCGCGCTGGTGAAGGGCAGCTTCAGCTGCCGCACGACATAGCCGGGCAGGAAGATGAACCAGACATAATTCGAAGCGGTGCCGGGGATCATGAGGCCGAAGCAGCGCAGCAGGGCGTTGCGATGCTCGGCCAGCACGGCGTGGAACGGCGTGCGGCCGGCGTTGCTGCCGCCCTGCCTCTCGTATTCGGGAGATTCGTCGACGAAGCGGCGGATATAGAAGCCGAGCGGCGTGATCAGCGATCCCAGCAGGAAGGGAATGCGCCAGCCCCAGCTCTGCAGTGCCTCGGCCGTCAGCAGGGTTGCGAGCGCGTAGCCGGAGAAGGCGGCAAGCGCCAGAGCCAGCGCCTGCGAGCACATCTGGAAGCTGCCATAGGTCATCTTGCGGCCGGGCGGAGCGTATTCGACCAGCATCGCCGTGGCCGAGGCGAATTCGGCGCCAACCGAGATCCCCTGCAGGATGCGGGCGATGATGACGAGGATCGGCGCGAGGATGCCGATCGTCGCATAGCTCGGCGTCAGGCCGATCAGCACGGTCGAGAACCCCATGATCAGGATCATCACCGTCAGGATCGGCTTGCGGCCGAAGCGATCGGCATAGGTCGAGAGCAGCACGCCGCCGACCGGCCGCACCAGGAAGGAGATCGCGAAGGTCGCTGCCGTCAACAGCGCCGAGACCAGCGGGTCCGAGCTCGGGAAGAAGACCTGGGAGATGATGGTGGCGAAGAAGCCGTAGACGAGGAAGTCATACCATTCGAGGCCGTTGCCGATCACCGAGGAGATCACGGCGCGGCGGACCATTGCGGGGGAGCGCGCTTGTCCGGCTTGGATAGCCGCGGCGGTCATGCGCTGGTTCCTTGCGTCTGACGCTCGACGATCCGGCACAGAATGCTGGCGCCGATCGGGAGCAGGCGGTCGTCGAAATCGAAGGTCGGGTGGTGGCACATCGCGCCGGGCTGGCCGAGAAAGATGTAGGCGCCGGGCCACTGACGCAGCATCAGCGCGAAGTCGTCGGAGAAGGGCAGGGGCGTCAGGTCGGTCCTAACCTTCGCCTCGCCGAGAACAACTCCGGCGGCTGCAGCCGCGGTGGCTGCCGCGCGTGGGTCGTTGAGGCAGGGCGGACAGCTCGCCTTCTTCGTGCAGGTGATCGTGCAGCCCGACATCTCCGCGAAACCGCGGCAGATCGCGTCGAGCTTCTCGACGATAGCGGCCTCCGTCGCCGGGTCATAGGTGCGGATCGTGCCGCTGAGTTCAGCTGAGGCCGGGATGATGTTGGCCGCGGTGCCAGCGCAGAGACGGCCCAGGCTGATGACGGCGGGCTCCATTGGGTCGACATGGCGCCCGACGATCGAGGAGATCTCGTTCGCGAGCCGCGCCGCGACCTGGAGCGGATCGACCGTGGTATGGGGCGCCGCGCCATGACCGCCGACGCCGTCGATCCGGATCTCGAAGACCGTCGTTCCGCTCAGCGTCGGACCGGGGCGGACTGCGGCCGTGCCTTCCTCATAGAGCGGGATGGTGTGCAGCGCGTAGACTTCCGAGCAGGGGAAACGCTCGAACAGCCCGTCGGCGATCATGCGCTCGGCGCCCTGGCCGATCTCTTCGGCCGGCTGGAAGATCAGATGCACCTTGCCGCGCTTGGGAGGATTGGCCGCAATCTGACGCGCGGCCGCCAGCAGCATCACCGTATGTCCGTCATGGCCGCAGCCATGGAATTGGCCCTCAGTGCTCGAGCGATAGTCGAGCCCCGTCTCCTCACCCATCGGCAGCGCGTCCATGTCGGCGCGCAGTCCGATGGTCGGCCCCTCCGCCGCGCCCTTGATGACGCCGACGAGGCCGGTGCCGCCCAGTCCGCGATGAACCTCGACGCCGAAGGAGGAGAGCGTCTGCGCGACGAAGTCCGATGTCCGGAACTCCTGGAAGGCGATCTCGGGATGGGCGTGAAGGTCGCGGCGCCAAGCCTGAAGCGTCGGCGCGAAATCGGCAATGTCCTGCAGCATCGAAGTTCCTCCGCTGAAGGCAATGGGTATTTGAAAGTTTCAAATATTGCAACGTTCAGATAATATCATTGCCGTGCCGGCAAATCTCGGGCGCGAACGAGACATACCGCACGGAACCGCGTCGTCATCCCGGGCGCAGCGAAGCGGAGACCCGGGATCCATGCCGGCGCGTTTGCCGGAAAGGCTCAGGCGTGGATCCCGGATCGGCGCGGCGTCGCCGCTTGTCCGGGATGACACAGTTCCGGCGCTGCAAGACTCAGTCTCGCTTGCCGCCGCGCTTCAGGTCATAGTCGATGAGGTAGGCCGTGCGCTGGTTCAGCCGCTCGCGATAGACCTGCAAATTCTCCATCACGCGCTGGACGTAGTTGCGCGTCTCGGAGAAGGGAATGCGCTCGACCCAGTCGACGGCATCGACCTCAGGGTCGCGTGGATCACCATAGGCAGCGATCCATTTCTTCACGTTGGGAGAGCCGGCATTGTAGGCCGCGAAGGTGAGGATGTAGGAGCCGCGCCACTCCTTCAGCAGGTCGTTGAGATGGGCCGCGCCCATCTGTGCCGCATAGAGCGGGTCCTGCCCGAGCTTCTGCCAGTCGAAGGGCAGGCCGGCGCGCCGCGCCGTCTCGCGCGCGGTCGCAGGCATCATCTGCATCAGCCCACGTGCCCCGGCATGGGACATGGCGGCGGGGTCGAAGGCGCTTTCCTGCCGGGCGATGGCGTGGACGATGGCGCGCTCCATCGGATCTCCGAGCACGTCGAACTCCGGGATGCCGTTGACCGGATAGGCAGCCATGTCGAGCGGGAAACCGCGCTGCAGCGCCGCCTTGCCGATGCCGACGAGCGCGCGGGCATCCGTCTCGCGCTGGGCGATGGCCGCAATCGCTTCCAGCGCTTCGGTGGTGTGCAGGCGCTGTGCCAGATCGTTCAGCATCAGCGTGGCGAGGTCGCGCTCGCCGATGCGGTAGAGCAGCCGCACGCCATGATGGCCGGGCAACCCCTCGAGGGCCGCAGCGGAGCTGCTCCGGAGCGGCAAGCGGTCCAGCCCCAGCTTCGCCCGTGCGAGCTGGCCGTAATAGGCGACAGGCTGCTCGGCCGCCTTGCCGAAGGCCGCTTTCGCTTCCTCGGCTTGGCCCAACTCCTCATAGGCGCGGCCCCGCCAATAGGCGGCGCGTGCCACCGAGATCGGCGTTTCGCCGATGGCGCCTGCCGCATCGAAATGCTTCAGCGCCACATCCGGCTTCTTCAGGAAGCGGAGTGCGATGAAGCCGGCGTGCCACTCGGCTTCGATGCGCTGGGCCGGGTCCTCGGCACCATGGCCGGCCGCGACTTCATAGGCTTTCGCCGGCTGGCCGGCGTCGAGGAGCTTGCGGGAAGTGATGCGCCGCTCCTCCCACCAGCCGTCACCGTCTCCGAGCAGCGCTGGGTCGCGCGGGACGTTGGCGAGAGCCTTCGCGGCATCGTCGAGCTTGTCGCCACGGCGCGCTTGCTGTGCCTGCAGGAAGGCGAAGGAGACGTCGCTGCGGACGGAGGCCGGCACGGCCGCGATCTGCTTCTCGGAGATCGGCCGGCGCGCTCCGGCGCTGGCAAGCCGCGCCCTCGCCAACACGACATAATCGGCCGAGACGCGGGCAGCATTGCGCAAAGCCGCCGCGTCGTTGTCCTTGAACAGAAAGCGCTCGGTACGCAGGCGATGGTCGTCCTTCGTCAGCGCCGTCTCGAATTCCTTGAGGACGATCTTCTCCAGTGCTTGCCCGAACGGGTCCTTGCGCCAGCTCTGGCGCACGAGAGCCACGGCCTCTTCGGTTCGTCCCTCGTCCTTGAGTGCGAGCGCAAGCGCGATCCGCCCGGCCGGCGACACCGGCTGCTGGCCGTGAAAGAACGCACGGACGACGAGCGGGCTCTTCTTCTCGGCGATCAGCGCCTCTTCGGCGCGGCGTCGAAAACGGGTCGTTGCGGGATAGTTCGGATGCTCGCGCAGAAAGGCGTCGATGCGCGTGAACGATACGGTTCCTGCATTGGCATGGATCGCCACCCATTCGAGCAGCGTGCGGACGGCGCGGTCCTCGATCCGCGCTGCAAGCTCATCGCCGTCACCGAGCGCGCCGCGGCGATAGGCGGCGACGGCACCTTTCACGGCGTCCAGATTGATTGCATCCTCGGCGCGCAGGGCGGAGGGTGGATAGGGCAGCAGTGCGCCCGTGGTCTCGACGTCGCCGATCATGGCGAGCTTGCGCTGACTCGCCAGCATGCCGTCATCGCCCGCCTGTGTCGTCGAGGCGGAGAGCAACGCAGGCAACAGCAGGCCGACTAGTCTCCTCGCGGCAGCAGGCGAGGCCATGGCGGGTCTCCATCCTGGGGCAGGCATCGGGGAATGATGGTCGCGGAAGGGGGTTTATGAAGGCTTAACCACGCCATTCCAAAAACTCCCAATGTGGCAATCACTTGGCCGTTTGGTTTTCAATCTCGGCCGATTTGCTTTTCAGCCGCTCGTTCTCAGCCCGTTCTCTCTTCTCGATCGTGGCCTCGCCAAGCAGCTTCTGGTCGATCTTTTTCGAGTACCGGCTGACCATTCCAATCGACATGCCGATGTCGTTCGCGATCTCCTGGTGCGTCATTCCGTCCATGCGGCGATCGCACACAGCCATGGCCCTCAGATCGTGGATAGAGCAGCCGGCGGCCGGCTTCCCTTCGTCAGTCGCAAGCCATGCCTTCCAGGCCGCCCACAGCGTCTTAGCCGTCATCCGGCGTCCGATGGAGCTGGTGATGTAGGGCACGAGCATCTCGACGCCCAGACCGTCGATCGCCTCGTGGTCGGAGGCCTTGAGTGGAACCCAGTGCTTCTTCCCGCCGAGCTTTTGGATCGCGAGGTTCATTCCGCCTTCGCGCTTATCGGCCGGCCGCATCTTGCAGAGATCGCCGGCGCGTTGGCCCGTCGCCCGGCCAATGACGGCCATATGCCGGAAGGTCTTCGGAGCGCTCTGGACGACGTAGGCATAGACCGCCTCCGGCCACGGCTCGGCGCCTTCCTCATCATATTTGATCGCCGCCACCTCGCGCGCCGGGTTTGACTTCGCGAACTCCCGCGGAACGCCCCACTTGAACAGGAGCCGTGCGATCTGAACCGTCTGGTTTGCGACTGAGGGCGATTCCGAGAGGTGGTCGCGGAGAGCCAGCACCATGGCGGGTGTGACATCCGCGGCCAGCTTCTTCCCCCAAGCGAGAGCGATCGTGTCGAGGCGAAACTGATAGAGACGCTGCGAATTCGGCTTGAGCCCTGTCCACTCCGACGACAGCTTGTATTTCGCGATCATGTCGTCGACGGTCTTCTCCTTCACCTTCACGACGGGCCCAGAGCTCAACTCCTTCACTCGCGCCCAGAACTCAGGCGTGTCGGGCTCGGGCAGGCGAACAAGCGGGCCGTTATCCTTTTGGCCACGGTTCCGCTGGAAGTAGTAATAGGCCTGGCCTTTCCGGCCATTGATCTTGAAGACGTGCTTAGGCAGCGGCACGGCGGCGTGCCTTCGGCTTCGGGACATGTGCTAGGCTCTCCATTGTCACCTCGGATACTCGTTCGTCTGCCGGATCTCCGGCAAGATGAGACTCCAAGGATGGCCAATGCCATCGCACGATCTGCCCGCGGTCGATCTTGGCCGGCGGGATGAAGCCAGCGCGCAGCCAGGTGTCGAAGGTGTCGACGCTGATCTCGAGCATCGCCGCGGCCGTCTGCCGACTGACGAAGATCGGGCTGATATCTGCGCGCGCCATCTTATGCCCTCCTCAGGGCGTTGCCGGAGGAGACCATGCGAAAGCCGTCTTCGAATTCGAGGCCCACGGAATTCATCGTGCCGCGGGCAAAGACGCGGCAACGCTGGCCCTTCCGGCCGCAGCGATCCCACCGATAGATATAGGGGAATGTGCCAATCCCGCGCCCGGACAAGTCTTCGTGAGCGGGGCCAATAAATTGCATGCCTGTCACGATTGGGTCAGCCTTCGACAATAGCGTCCCGGGCTCCAATTCGCCCAAACTGGCGATGTTGGACTTGGGACGCCGGCCCGAGAGAGTCCTGCCCCGGCGCGCCTTTTGAGAAAGATCCCCGCATTCGAGTTGATGAGGCTGTCCATGGCTTTCGTTTTCGATGAGAGAACCGCACCTGATCTCGCGAACTGGCGTCAGAGCGTCAGATTCTGGATGGTGGATGGATCCAAACGAGCGCCCTGCCAGATAGGCCTTTCCACGCTGCGCGAACTCGGACCTGAGCGGCTTGAAAACGACAGAGAATGTCTCGCCCAGTTCTACCTTCACTGCGCTGTGATCGCGACGGCCGCCGGGCGTCTGCTCGCAGCAGGCGCTTCTGACGGCAATTCGATCGTGCAGATCATGCTCGCGAACCTTGCCTGAGAGGCGGCAGCGGGCATCCATCACAGTAGCCTCCCTGCTTGGTCCTCGGCCTCCGCACGCTGGCGGAACTCAGCCTCCATCTCCTCGAAGATGCCGATCTGAAACGCGGCTTCGGCTTCGTTCATGGAGCCGGCAGCGACGCGGGTCGCATAGACGCGGCGGCGGAGGCCCAGCTCGCGGGCTAGGGCCTGCTGCTTCTGTCGGGCGGTGAAGCGATCAGCCATGGCTGCGCTCCTCAACAATCCCGTTGCGCTTTGGAACCAGGCCGTTCCCGCGGCATTGAACATTGCGAGCGTTCCGCGTCGGCGATCTGCCAGCAGCGCTTACCACCGCCTCTTTCCTCGCCCTCAAATTCATGGGGCAAAGAGCTATGTCTTTCATTTTCGACGAACGAACCGCGCCCGATTTCGAGCACGGGGGGCAGAGCATCCGGTTCTGCATGGTCAACGGTAACGAGCGGGCGACCTGCCAGATCGGACGCGCGACCCTGAACGAACTAGGCCCCAAGCCGATCGAATCCGACAACGAGTGCCTGGATCGGTTTTTCCAATATCGCGGCCGGATCGCCGCCGCCGCTACGCGCCTGCTCAGGATCGGAGTGCATAGGGGCGGCACGATCATACAGATCTTGCGGGCTAATATGGGGTGAGGGTCAGCCATTCGCCCCTCCATTCGCATCATAGGCGAGCATGCGGGACTGGTGGCCGGGCTTGTCACCCTTGCGCAACCAACCGCCCAGCGGACGGCCTTGGTGCCCGTGCTTCCAGATGAATACGCTAAAGTCCTTGGTGCCGCCGCCGGGACGTTCGCCAGCAAGGAGCACGGGGCCGGGCGGCATCGACGGCCGCGGCGTGATGTCGAGCACCTCGGCGAGGGGCGTCGTCTCCAGCCACCTCGAGCGCTCATCACCGCTGCGCCAGGTCGTTGGCAGGATGAGTGCGACAGCCTTCCGCGCCCGCTGCAGCGCGAGCCGGGCGAACTGCTCGGCGTGGCGGAAGGGCGGGTTTGAGACGATCAGGTCCGGACGGCTGAAGCCCCGGCTTTTCGCAGCCGGCCAATCCCCCTTGAGGAAGTCGGCGATCAGGTAGATCCCCTGGTGCGGCTGATCGCGCCAGCGAGGCGCGATGTCCGACCCTGCAGCTATCAAGCCGGCCTTGGCGGCGGAATGCACAATACGGCCGAAGCCGCATGCAGGGTCCAGAACCGTCCGGCAGCCGTCGACCGCGCCCGAAGCGAAGAGCCGCTCGGAGACCCAATAATCTTCCACGTACCAGTCGTCGGGATGCCGGTCCCAGATGTGGCTCTTGCGGGCGCGGGCGTCGATCATGCCGCGTTCCTCCGCGCGACTTCCTTCTTCATGGCGGCGACGATGTCGGCCGCCTTCAGCTCGTCGATGCACCAAGAGAGGTAGCGGTCGGGAAGGTCTACGATGAGCTCGCCCTTATGCTTGCCGAAGGGCATGCGGCTAATCTGTCGCGGCTTGCTGGTGATCTCGACCATTTCATCGATCGAGAGCCCGCGGCCGATGAGCGTCGCGAGGATGTGGGCCGAGGTGTAGGTGTCGGGGCCAGCGCGGTGCGCCGGCTCGCAGAGAGCCGGATCCAGCTGCAGCCCAAGATATTCGGGGAGGGCGCCGTTCTTGTGCGACGGCGCGTCCGGAAGATGGACCAGGGCGACCTTATAAGTGCAGATCCAGCGCCGATCTCCGCCACCAAAGAAGTTCTGCTCGAACTCGCAGTTGTGGGCGCAGAACACATCCGCGCCCTCCATCATCTCGCGGAATACGACGTCGGGCGATGGGCATCCCGCGACCATGGCGTCGGTGATCCCGTGGATCTTCGACACTTCTTCGGGGATCGCCCGGCCCGGATTGATCAGGCGGGCAACGGTCGGCCGGATCTCGCAGGCGTTGCCGTCGATGATGATGTCGGTCCAGCCGGCTTCGCAGACGGCGGCGTTCGGCGGCAGCCCGGTGGTCTCGAAGTCGATGACGCGGATCAGCATCGGGTGGTCTCTCCGTCGAGAGTCATGGCCGCCTCGGTCTCGGCCATGGTGCGGCCGCGAGCGCGGCGCGCCAGGCGCTTGGCCTCGCGCTCCTGGGGCGTTTCCATCGGATAGAGCGTGCCGCCCCAGCGGTTCACGCGCTCCGTCGGGAAGGTGATGACCGCGAGTTGGCCAAGCATCTCGTCCCAACCGAGGCCGTCGCAGATCTTGCCGCCCTGCTCGATGACGAACGAGCCAGCGAAACGCTCGTCCTCGCGCGCGATACGAATGGTGATCGGGTCCATTACGCATCCTCCGCCTGGCGCTGGCCCTCGAAGCCCTCGAGCCAGGCCTGCATTTCCGCCTCGCGCCCTTCGGAGCGGTACTCGGCCGGCATGGCGCGCTTGTTGAGCCCGTCACGCTTGGCCTCAGCGCCGCGATCGCGCGCCAACTGACGGGGGCTCGGCTGATCACCGGGGAAGTCGTCGCTAGCGGGGGGCGGAAAGCGCCCATCGTCCTCTCCGCCGTCCGTCACCGCACCGTCTGCAAGCGATTGAGGAGCTGGGTCCACAGCCCGCTGACCGGCAGACGCGGGAGGGCCCGAGGGTGCTACCTCACCCTTAATCTCGCCCGTTTCGGGATCATGCTCGGGCTGCGCCGGTGAGCCAGCAAGGGCGTCGAGCCGGCCGGAAAGCGTCTTCGGCGCAGGAGTAACGTCGCGAGCCGCGGCCGGGTCGCGCGGCATGATCTCGTCCTCGGCATAGACGCCCAGGATAACGTCAGGGAAGTGCCGGCGCGCCAGCGAGCGGGCGCTGAAGTAGAAGTGCTGTTGGTCCGGATCCGACTTCCACAGCGGCGAGTTCTTCGGAGTGATTTTCCCGAACTCGGGCGACTCGTAATCGACCCACTGGCCGCTTCCGTCGTTGAGCTCGACCGATACCCTGCAGCGACGCTTGTCGCCTTCGCCGCTGTATTCGACCTTCGGCCGCCCCTTGATCGGAGCCCGGCTGAGAACCACCGCGTGGATGAGCTGCGCTTCGTAGGCCAATTGATCGTTGACCAGATAGCTCTTGTTTGCGACCGCATAGGGCGACATGCGCCATTCAAGCGCCTGGATCACAACACCAAGGCAGGCGCCTGGGTTGCCGCGGAGATGCTTCCTGACGGCGATACCAGAGATCGCCATCAGCTTGGCGAACTCCATCACCTCGGAGACGTTAGCGAACACCAACCCGCCGGCCCGGTCCGAAACGGCAAGCTGTCGGGTGGTTTCGTTGTCTATGCGCGCCTCGATGCGCTGCTCGATAGTCTGAACTGACTGGCTCATCTGTTCCTCAGAATCGGATAGAGGTGTGGGGGATCGAGCCCGCGCAGATCGCGAGGACGATCTGCTTCGCGATCGGCTCATCGACGCCGCAGGTCATGATCGCGGTCTTCGCCTCGCCCATGATCTTGCCCTTGTGGGCAATGTCGGCCTGCCGGCGCTCTTGTTCGGCCTTGACTGCGGCGTCGGCACGGGCCCGTGCTTCGGTCTCTTCACGCTGGCGGCGCTGCTCTGCTGCCAACGCCTCCTGCGCTTCGCGTGCCTTGCGGCGCTCTTCTTCAAGGGCGGCTTCCTGCTCGGCCTTCGCGCGTGACTCGGCCTCCGCAGCAGCGCGGCGTTCGGCTGCCTGAATACGCTCGCGCTCGGCATCCTCAGCCTGGCGCTTCGCCTCGGCCTCCCGCTCTGCGCGCTGGCGCTCATCCTCAGCCGCACGAAGCCGGGCGAGCTCGGCGCGTTCCTCTTCGGCCTTGATGAAATTGGCCCGGCCGATGCGGAGGGCTGCGAGCGCTTCGACGTGCGCGTCCTCGGCTTCGCCTTTGGGATCTCCGAAGTCATCGTCGATGACGATGCTCTGGACCATCGCGATATCGCGGTCGAAATCCTCAAGGCCGTAATGCGCGGGCACCATCGCCGCTTGGCGGAGCATGCTGATGGCGGACTCGACGCGGGCGACGCGCGACTTCTCCGCCGTCTCCCAAGCGTCGAGCGGCGCCCGCGCCTTGTCCCGGAGGGCATCGAGGTCACGCTCGACCTGCGATTTGAGAGTGTTCACCGTTGCAGTCTTCTTTCGCCAGTCCTCGGTCAGACGCTTGCCGGCGTCGAGGATCGGCGTCTTGCGACGAGAGATGCCGTAGGCGAGGGAGGCAATCGCCTCGCGCCCGGATTTCGTCGAAACGTCGCGCTTCGATGCACCGATCTGCGCTTCGATCTCGGCGATCAGGCCCAGCAGGACGGTGTCGTCCCGATAGATCACGGCCGGCTCGGCCTCGACCATCTGCAGGAATGACGCGGAGTTATGGCCAATCGTGGCAGAGGCAAGCGCGTTCATGCGGCTTCTCCCGAAATGCTGATGCGGGGATAGGTGTAGGAGGAGGCTGGCTGGGGCTTCCGATTGACAGTGATGTTCTTGGCGCGGACGACGCGGCCGTCGGCGGCGCGCGCGGCCGTGTGCACGCCCATTTTCGTCAGCAGCTCTGCATCCAGGGCCTTGCGCTTCTTCTCGGCGTCCGCGCCGGCCTTTTCGGCCGCCTTCAGAGTGCTGCGCTCGTCGAGTATCGCCACGAGGCGGTTGTCCGTGCTCAGGTCGATCTCGGTATCGTCCGAACCGACGAAGCTGCTGCGGACATAGTCGCCATCGCGGAGATAATCGGGTTCGGGAGCGTCGCGTTGTTCGACGCGGCGCCAGAACTCGCGCACGCGCCGGACGAGCTCCGTCCAGACGCCATCATGGATCGGAATGTCGAAGAGCTTGAGCTCGGTCGTCACGCCGCCGATCATCACGGCGACGCAGGCCCAGGTGGCGCCGGTGAGCTTGGCCTCGACGATGGCCTGAACCGCGATCCAGGCGGGGATCTCAACCTCGCCGGCCTCGTTCATCCACTTCTTGCGGAAGATCAGGTTGTCGGTGGTCTTGATCTGGATGATGCCCAGTCCCTTGGCGTCGGGCCGGGTGGCGACCGCATCCGGGGTGGCGCCGATGCGCTCGCTCGGGATCCGGTAGTAGGTGTTGCCCTCGCTGAAGATCGTCCAGCCTGGCTTCAGCATGCGCACCATCTCGATCGCGGTGCGCTCGAACAGCGTGCCCCGAATGATCGGCGGCAGAACAATGCTGTCGTCGGTCATCACCGGCGTGACTTCCTCTTGCGGAGGCGCCATGCCAGCCTTCTCGAGGTAGAGGCCCAAGGCGGTGACGTACTGGTGCTCATGGAACAGGGCGCCCGCGACCGAGGCGGTGACGTCCATTGCCCGAAGTTTCATCCAGTCGCCGCGGTCGACAAACTTGACGCGCTTCACCTCGGGTGGGGTTTGCGTGGCGAGCGTCTCAGGCGTCAGAAGCATCGGCTTGTTCATGGGAGTTCACCTCGTTCAAAGGCTCGGACGGCTTCGATGTGGCGGCAGACGCAGCCGGCGAAGAGGAGCAGGAAGACGGCGATCATCACGCCGAGCTTGGCTTCGGGGGACATCAGCTTCCCCCTCGAGCTCTGAGCATGGCGTCGGCGGCCGCGTATGCATCGCCGGCCAGTTTGTCCCACGGGGCTCCTTGAAAGCCCGCGGTCGTCGCCATTGCTTGGAGGGCCAGCCCCGCGAACCAATCGCGCAGGGACATGCCGTTTTGCGGGAGCGCCACGGATTTCCCGGTAGGTGACCATGCCGCCGAGTGCGGGAAGGCGGGGCCGCCGTCATTGATCGCAGCCATCACGCAGCCCTCAGAATCTTGCGGTTGCGCATCCGCAGCTTCTGCGAGACGCGAGCATGCCCGACCATGTCGGAGACGATCTCCTCCATCTGCTCGTCGGTGAGCCAGGACATCCCCTCTCGAGAGAGGAAGCGATCGACGGAGGCGCGCCAGTCGAGCGCCTGAACGCCGTCGAACGTCTCGGCAAATCGCTCTTGGCGCTCTCGGGTAGCGGGGCGTGGCATCACCGCATCTCCAAGCCGCGGGCGATGTCCTTGCCCAGTTGATACTGGGCGTCGTTGTAGGCGGCGCGCGCCGCGCCTTCGATCTCATCCCGAACGTGGTCGGTGATCGCGTGGGTGAGGCGATCGTGTGCCTCCGCAGCCTTGGCGATCAGGCCGTACAGCGGATCGTCGGACGCCATGCGCTCAAGGGTATGTGAGATTTTGAAGCGGGGCTGCGGGGTCGCAATGTCGACCCAGATCGCCTCGATCTCCCAGGAACCGTCGGGACGGGCGTTTAGGTCGAGGTGGCCGTTGAACAGGATCTGCGCGTTCTGGGTGGCCGGACGCAGGTTGAGATCTTCGGCCTGGTAGGTGACGGCGTACATGTCTTCCCCCATCGGCGGGTGGCTGATGGGATCAACATAGAAATGAACACGATATATGTCAACACAAATTATGTGCACACAGATTGCGCGTGTTCATCGGCTGTTTGCGATGCTGGCGAATCGGGCTGGACTCTTCACGAAAGCTGAGTCGTAAATGAGAACTTAAAGAGAACAAACGGCAGGGCGCGTGATGGGTTTGGCTTGGTCGAATGCGAGGGTTCCCATTCCTCCGCTGGGGCAATTGGCGGCGCTGGACGTGAGGTGCGACGGGTGCGGACACAGCGGGCGGTTGCCCGATGAGAAGCTTCAGGAGCTTGAGGCGAAAGGCTTCAGTCGCGTGCACGACCTGGAGGGCAAGCTTGTGTGCTCGTCCTGCAAAGAGCGGCATCGCCTTGCGCTACTCCCGTTCTACCGTCGGGCTGCGTAATCGCGCGCCTGGTCGTAGAGCTAGAGCTTCATCGTAAGCGTTGAGTCTGGCTCGACGGACGGTGCGGCCCTCTCTGAGGGGCCGCCTCCGGAGCCCGGGTGCATGGTCCGGAGCCGTCGAGAGTCAGGGAGTATACTGGATATAGGTTAGTAGCTGTTTCCCACGCGCCCGCGTGGCGCGCGTCGGTTAGACTCCCGCGCGCAGGGGTTAACCGATCAGCTCCTTCTTGTCGGTGATGACGCGGAAGAGGCGGTAAATCTCGTTCCGACCAAACTCCATGAAGCCGGGCGGATTAAACTGCTCGACCACGATCTTCCGACCGTCAGCCTTGACCAGTTTCTTGATGTAGGAACGGCCGGCGCCGTCCTCGACCTCCGGCTTCAACTCGACAACGACGTACTCGCCGACGGAAGGGTTCTTGAGTTCGATGTACTCGATATCGCCATCCTCAAACCGAGGACTCATGCTCGAGTTGGCGACCCGTAGAACGAACACATTGGGCCGGCGTGCCAGGCCCGGCGGCCGAGGGTGGTAGTCAACGGTCGTTCCATTCAGCTCGAAAACGCTATCGTCGTCGCCGCGACCGCCGACGGTGAGGCCGAGCTCGGGGACGTCGTGGGGCAGGAGCGCTTTGGCGGGTAGGAAAGCCGGTCCAGGTTGGATCGCGGCGTTCGGCTCCGGCTCGTAAGGGGGGCGCTCGGGCGGGGTTTCCCCGCGCATCATCGCCTCCGCTCGCGCTTCGAACTCCTCGAACGTTTCGATTGCCGTAATCTCGGGAAGCGGCTGAGGTGTTAGCCCCTGTCCGGTCAGGAGCCATCCAGGTGAGACGCCGAAGGCTTTGCCGTAAATGGTGGCCGCCTCGGGGTCGAAGTCATTCTGGCCATTCTCGTGAGCGTTATACGTCGAGACGGTCCAGCCGTGCCTAATGGCCGCGCTTCTGGCGGATTTGAAGCCAGCCCGCTCCCGCGCCTTGCGCAATCTGCTGCCCATTTCTTCCATGTTGAGATTATCACATAGCGTGTGAACATAAATCATGTTGACATCGCTGACACGATTTGTGTAAGTCTATGCGTCATGCGAACCGTAGCAGACGTCTTTGATGCCTTGGGTGGCCCCGCCGCGGTCAGCCGCGTCCTATCGGTTGGTGGATCCACTGCTTCGGAAATGAAGCGCCGCGGAGCGATCCCCCCCGAATATTGGGTGATGTTGGTAGACGCCGCGCAGCAGGTTGGACGACCTGACGTCACCTACGAGGCCCTGGCGTTCATCCATGCCAGAGCGAAGGGTCGGCTGCCGGACAGCGATGAAGCGCGAGAGGTCGCTTGAATGTCCGAGAAGCACGTCTACGTGATCGAAGCTCAAATCGGCCTCATCAAAATCGGATGTTCACGCTGGCCGGCAAAGCGCGCGGCGATGGTTTCCGCGCATTCGCCTTGCCCGGTTCGTCTCGTTGCTGTTCTCGACGGCGGACACCCCTTCGAGCGCGAGCTACACCGTCGTTTTGCGGGATCCCGTGGCCATGGTGAGTGGTTCCGGAAGGAAGGGGCTGTCGCAGAATTTTTCACCCAGTTTTTTGGGGAAGGGGTCGACACCATTCCGGCCTGGTCGTCGTTCGACCGTTCGCCGGGCAACCCGCACGACATCGACCTTCGGACCCGACGCTCCTTGGCTGCCAAAGAGCGATGGGCCGATCCCGAGTACCGCGCGCGCCACGTCTCGGCGCTGCGCAAAAGTCGGGTACGCCAAGTTAGCTATCGCGCGAGGGCAGTGTGATGCGCCCCGCGACCATTCTCCTCCTTGTCGGGGTTCTGGCTTTCACTGTCAGCCCCGTAATTCTGTTCGTGGTTCGCTGATCATGGTGGCCCTCGCGCATCCCCATCCATCGACACTGTCTCCCTCGAAATCCGGTGGGGCGCGAGCTGCAACTCGCCATCCCCGGAAGGCCGATTCCACCGTCGCCGCCAAGCGATCTGCAGTTCCGTCCTCGTCTGTGAAGCCACAGTCGCAGATGGAGAGCGGAATGTTTGCTTCGTTGAAGGGAAAGATTTCCCCCAAGTCGCAGAAAGCCAGCCCCGAAAGAGCGGTTGAATTTATTCGGAATCTCTACCCGTCGAAGACGGCTGAGAACGTCGCCTACGACACCGGGGTTGGCGCTGAGACCATCAAGAAATGGCTCGATGGGACCGCGCGGCCTGGCTGGGACGGGATCTGGCCGCTGATCTTCGCCTACGGGCCGTCATTCCTGAAGGCCGTCTATCCGAAGGCGCCGGCGTGGTTGGACGAGGCACACCGCCGCGAGCGGCAGGAATCTCTCAGAGCCGAGCAGCGCCGCATTCAAGAACAACTCGACGCCTTGGGCGCCTGAAACCTTTTGAAAGGAGGGGCCTATGCGGGGCCTTCTCGCGATTTTCTGGGCCGTGATCTCGGCGATCCTCGCCGCGGCGGCCCGCGTCACCCTCTTCCCATCCCGATGGCTCGCTGCCGGCGCCGAGTGGTGTGACCGGAAGGCGCGCGCGCTCAACGAAGGAGATCGCCATGAGTAACGGATTCGAAGGTGCCGAACGCTGGGTCAAGGAGATCGAGCGGCATCACGAGACGCTCGCCACCTACCAGGGCGAATACATGGCTCGGTGCCGCACGGTGCGCGAGTCGATCTCCGGCTGCTTCGACGCGGCGAAGGATGCTGGAATTCCAGTGAAGGAGCTTCGCGCGGTCATCACAGAGCGCAAGCTTCTCCGCAAGATCGAGGGTATCCGCGAGAAGCTGGACGAGGAGCAGGTCGAGACCTTCGACCAGATCAAGCACGCCCTCGGCATGCTCGACGGGCTTCCGCTCGGCGACGCCGCGCTCAAGCGCTCAAATGCGATCGACAGCCTGACCGATGACGACGGTGAAGACGCCGACGCCGTCGCGGGCCGCAAGAACGCCGAGGCTCTCGGCGCCGGCATCCAGCAGAAGCATTGAGGCGCGCCATGGTGCCCGATCCCGGCGCTCTCATTCTGGCCATAGCGGTCGCCTTGGCCGCTTACGCGCTCTTCCGCATGTGCACGTACCGCGACCTCTCCGACATCGACGCCCGGGAGTTCGATGAGACCTTCCAGGATCCGCAGGATGAAGCTCGGGGGAGGTGGTTCTGATGGCGGAATTCCGTTGGACGCCAGAGCACGAGGCAACGCTCCGCAAGCTGCATGCTGAGGGCTATTCGTCGTCGCAGATCGCCCTCCAGATCGGCGGCCCATCGCGGAATGCCGTGATCGGCAAGGTGCATCGCCTCGGCCTGGCCCGGCCAAAGCTGCGAGCCCCCGAACCCGAGGCGCGCAAGCCGCTGCAGACCGCGCGACCCGTCAACTTCGCCCGCAAGCCCACCAAGAGCGACGACGAGCGCCGCGAGGCTTTCCAGGCCGTGGCGGACAAAGCGCTCGACAAGTTCGACGCCACCGTCGCTGCCAGCGCAGAGCCCGTGCGCTTCCTCGACCGTGGTCGCTTCCAGTGTTCGATGCCGCAGCCCGGTTGGGACGATGCACATGTGAGGGAGAAGATGGTGTGTGGCCAGCCGGTGCAAGCCGGCACGTCATGGTGCCCAGCCTGCCTGAAGATCGTGTCGTCGCCGGCCGGCCTCGCCCGCTTCAAGCACCAGAGCACGATGCGGGGGATTGCGGCATGACGATTCAGCCATCGCCATACGAGGTCATCCGCGCGATTCAGGATCAGCAGCGCGCCACAGACCGCCTCGTCCAGATCCTTGTTGGCATGCTCGACAAGAGTCAGCCCGAGCCGCTGCTGTCGTTCCAGCCGCCGGCCGCGCACCCAGCCCAGCGCGAGCCCGCCAAGAAGCTCCGCCGCGTTACCGGCCCAGCCGGGCGACCGCCGGCCGCGTACACGCTCGACGGCATCAGCTTCACGACCACCGAACGTCGCGTGGAGGTTCTGGACGCCCTCCGGGAATCCCCGCAGGGGCTCTCCGATCTCGTCCGCCTCGGTTTCGCCCCTAGGACGAACGCGATGATGGCGCAGATCATCGACATCAATCGCGAGCTCGCCAAGGCCGGGTCGCACTATCAGATCAAGGCTCAGCCCAGGCCGACCCGGACGACGGGCCGCGGGTCGCTCGCGCCGAAGTATGAGCTGAGCAAGGTTTCAGAGACAGCAGGCAGCGCTGCACAGTTGTCGGGGAACGCTGCTGAACCCAGCCCCGTCGTCGAACCAGTGGAGAACGATTATGTAGATGGCGGCGCGAGCGCGCAGTCCCATAGCGCCGAAGGCAGGCCCGCTATCCCCTCCAAGCCGGGGGACGCGAGAACGGGGCAAGGCCCTCAAGCGGAAACTCGCAATGCGATTGTCCCACCCGGGGAGAATGCCGGGAGCGCCGTGCGAGACGGCGCACACAATCCGGATGCCGCGGCCGCCCCCCTCAGCGTGCCCGTGGCGCGTCCGCCGGAGGTTGCTATCCCCCCAGCCGAGCCTACGGCGGCCGCAGTTCTTCAGCCCGAGAGGCTCGCCGCCGTCGATGTCCCCAGATGCCGCGTCTTTGGGCCTGGTGGCGACATCTTCGTCAATGCGCGCGCGGCTCGCGCACTGGACGTCCTGAAGCACGGCGACTTGTTCGGCCTCGATCACGTGGCTGCGAGGGCGAAAATCCCATCTGCGTCGGATTGCAGGCATGCGCTCCGCATCGAAGAGACCGCGCTTCGGTCGATCGGCCTTGAGGTCTGGTCCGACAAATTCAACGCTCGCCTGAGGGAGGCCTCCTGATGGTTGTCCTGCTCTGCGCTCTTTCGTTCGCGATCGGGACCGGATTCGGCTTCGCTATCGCCGGCCTGTGCTCCGCTGCCGGTGAGGCCGACAAGCGCATGGGGCTGAAATGACGGCGCCCCTCATCCTGGCGCTCGACATTAGCAAGAGCTGCACCGGTGTCGCGTTTGGGCGTGCCGGAGAGACGCCGCGCTTCCTCTCGATCATCGGGAAGGAGATGGACGACATCGCGGCCATGATGAAGCTCGGGACGTGGTTGATCGAATGGACCAAGCTCAACCGGCCCGACTGGATCTTCTACGAGGCGCCGATCGATCGCGTCCTGACCGACGCACACACGACCATCGTGCTGGCGAAGATGACGGCCGTGGTCGAGCTCGTGGCCGGGATGAAAGGCATCCAGCACCGCAAGGCGAATATCCAGACCGTGCGGTCGTCCTTTTTGGGGCAGGGGCGTCCTGACGACCCGAAGCATTTCGCCAAGCTGATGGCCGAGTCTCTGGGTTGGCAGCCGAAGACGCTTGATGAGGCCGATGCGGCCGGGGTCTGGTACTTCGCGGCCATGCAGGTCGGCCGGAACGCCGCCACCTACATCACGCCGATGCAGCGCGCCAAGGTAGCCGATGAGCACGAGGCACGTCGCATCGAGCGTAAGTCGAAACGGAGGGCGCGAGCATGATCGATGCCCTCCGAGACATCCAGACCCTGCGCGGCGGCGAGTTCATGGCGGCCTGCATCGACGCGGTCGAGCAGGAAAGCATCACGATCCGGCGCCGGGAGGAGATAGCCGCCTCCCGAGGTCAGGCGATGGAGCTCGAAAACCTGCGCCGGGCCGCGCTCCTGGCCGCCGCGGCCGAGATGCTGAGTGCGATCAGGATTGATGGCGAGAAGTCAGCGGCAGCCGGCCGGCAGCCGGTCAACGCCATCATCGCCGCGGTCACCGCCGGCAAGAACACATTCCGAGGGATCGATCGCGGTCTCCCGCAGCAGGAGGCGGCATGAACAAGATTGTCATTAGCGCTCGGACGCGCGCCAGCCAGATCGGCCTCCTTGCTCGCGAAGGCAAATCCAGCCGGGAGATCGCTGAGATCGTCGGCATCAGCCGGCAACGCGTTTGTCTCATCGCCCAGCGCTTCAATGTCCCGTTGGCGCGTCCTGGCAGCCGGCATTTCGGCCTATACGTCGCCGATCGCCGTGCCCGCGTGATCCAGGATCTCGCGCGCGAGGCTGGCGTCAGTCCCGCCACGATGATCGAGCGCATGCTTCGCGTGGTCGCCGACGACGGGGTCGATCGCGCTCGAAAGATGCTCGGCAAGCTGGCCCTCCCACGGGAGACGCGGGGATGAGCAACGACGCCGACGTCGAAGCCTGGATCGATCAGGCAAGGTCCGCTGACATCCTAGAGATCGCGACCGAGCTCGGCGCCACTCTGCGCCGGACGGGGGGCGAATACGTCGGCCCCTGTCCGCTCTGCAATGGGCAGGACCGTTTCGCAGTGAAGCCATCAGAGCAGGTGTTCAACTGCCGGGGCGCGGGTGGCGGAGACGTGATCGCCATGGTCATGCACGTCCGCGAGGTCGAATTCATTCCAGCGTGCGAGATCATCAACGGATGCCCGGCGCCGCGTCGTGAGAGCCAGGCGAAGCCGATTGATCCCGAAGTCGCCCGTGAGCGGCAGGAGGAGCGTAAGGATCAAGATCTGGCGCGCCGCGAGGCCGACGCCCAGAGGCAGGAATCGAGCGCGGCGCGCGCAGCGCGGATTTTCGAAGGCAGCACGGCCTATGCCGGAACGTTGGCCGATGCCTACATGCGCCGGCGCGGAATCTACCTCTCCCCCGAGATGGCCTCCGATCTCCGCTTCGCGGCCGGCCTCGAGTACCGGGGGTTTGCCGACCGTGAAGCCGAGGACGAGACGCCGCTTGGCGTCTTCCCCTGCATGATCGGCGCAATTCGCTCGGTCGACGGGCACATCATCGGCATCCACCGGACATACCTGGATCCGAATGAGCCGGCCAAGCTCCGCCCTCCGGGCGATCGTTCGCGCAACAAGGCCAAGAAGAGCTTCGGGACGGTGATGGGGGGCTCGATCCGAATCGGCGCCATTCGCCCGATCATGGCGATAGGCGAGGGGATAGAGACAACCGGATCTTGGTATGGGCTCGGACGAGGTCCCGACGATGTCGGCCTGATGTGCGCGATCTCCCGCGGGAACCTCGCGGGCGCCTGCACCGGGACCATCCCGCACCCCGGCGGTCGCGGCCATATCCCGAACGGCCTCCCCGATATGAACCGGCCGGGTATCACTCTCCCGCCCGAGGTGAAGGGGGTGATCCTGCTGGTCGACGCCGACGCTGACCCCGTCGCGACCACAGCCTTCTTCCTCGCTGCCGGCCGCCGGTTCCGGGCCCTGGGCCTCGCCGTCGAATTCCACGACCCGCTTCAGAAGAAGGTCTGGAACGCAGATGGCCGCAAGGCCGATTGGAACGACGTCCTCCTCGATTCGAAGAGGGCGGCGTGAGCACTATCATCGTCTGCGGCGGACGATCCTATGGGCTGGTGCCGGCCGGTGTCGGCGTCGAAACCTATGCGACCTGGGAGGGCCAAGCAGAGCGCGAACGCGCACGGCTGGAGCAGATCCTTGACGCGGCAGTCGAGCGCCTAAGGCTGAGGCATCTGGCCTGTGGCGATGCTACGGGGGCCCATGCGCACGCGGCAGCATGGGCCGAGCGCCGTGGTGTTCCGTTCAAGGTCTACCCCGCCGATTGGCAGACTCACGGCAAAGGCGCCGGCCCCCTCCGGAACCGCCGGATGCTCGAGCAAGAGCTACCGTCGGCCGTCATCGCATTCCCCGGCTCCAGGGGCACCCGCAACATGTGCGACATCGCGGAGCGCGCAGGCGTTCGCGTCATCAAGGTCGACTGGTGATGCTGCACATCACGGCAATCGAGAGCTTTGAGGAATTCGAGGCCAGAGCCGAAGGACTCATGCATCCGGCCTTCAAGTCGAAGTTCGGCGCCCGTACCTGGCGCGATACCTTCGCGAAGGAGCGCCAACAGTACGAGTGGTTGATCAAGGGCATCATTCCCAGCCGAGAGGCAGTCCTGATCTACGGCGCATCGCAGACCGGAAAATCGTTCGAGACCCAGAACATCTCGATGCACATCGCGCGCGGCATCGACTTCCAGGGACGGAGGACGAAGAAGGCCGGCGTGGTCTACTGCGCCTTCGAGGGCGGCAAGGGGTTTGACGCCAGGCAGCAGGCCTATGCCCAACACCATGGCTTGGGGCCCGACGACGACGTCGACATGGTCGTCCTGACGAGACGCGCGGATCTCTTCGCGGATGACACCGACATTAACGACCTGATCGCAGAGATACGCCACTGGGCCGGAACGTTCTCCACCGAGCTCGGGCTCGTGGTCTTGGACACTTGGTCAGCGGCCACCCCAGGCGCCGACGAGAATGCGGGCAAGGATGTCTCCCGTGTGAGGCAGCGCGTCATGCGCATAGTGAACGAGTTGAACTGCGCCGTTATCGTGGTCCACCACAAACCGGCCGGCGGCGGCCGTCCACGCGGGCATGGCTCGCTGACAGCCGACTTCGAGACCACGATCGACATCGACTGGGTCATCCAGTCCGGCACCCGTCAGGATGCAGTGCGCGGTCCTGAGAATGCCGTGCGGGATCAGGACAAGCGCCCGATCCGAGCCGCTACGGTCACGAAGCAGCGCGAGGGCGAGCAAGGCCTGTCTTGGCGGTTCACCCTTCGGCAGGAGAAAATCAGCACCGACGCCGACGGAGATCCCATCACATCCTGCGTCTCGACTTTGCCGGCCGGTGTAGCCGCGGAGGAGCGCAATGCGCCGACGAGCGGAGGCCCGGCGAAGACGGCAGACGGCCGGTTCATCCTCAAGCCAAACCTCGCCACCGCGTTCCGCGCGCTGAGCAATGCCTTGGGCGAGAAGGGCAGGGAGCCGCCGACGAGCGTCCGCGTCCCGGCCCGGACGAAGGTGGTGACGCTCGCGGAATGGCGCGACGAGTACGAGCGCATCGTGGCCGGCGAGGACGAAGATCCAGAGGCCCTGAAGGAGAGGGTCAAGAAGGCCCGCGATCGGGCGGCCGAACGCCTGCTTCTGTCGGGCTTCATCGGCAAGGACGGCGATTGGGTTTGGCGCACTGGCAAGCCGGTGATGGGAGTTGACCCGCCGAAGCTTGCCGACAAGGCAGAGGCTCCGAACGAGGCTCTCGACCAGTTCGATACCGGAGAGTTCAAATGGTGATTTGTCCCTCTGGATGCCGAATTTGTCCCTGTGAAATCGAAAACTGTCCCTGTGAGCGGGAATTGTCCCTGTGAATGACATGAGCGCAATCCCCGGCTTCGCCGGCTGGGCCGATGACCTGAAGGCCCGTGTCGAGGTGGTGACCGAAACGGGAATTCCCTCTTCGTGGACGCCCGAGCACGTTCAGACCCGCTTGGTGGAGGCCTTCGACATCCTCGCTCGGTCAGGGACGCGCGTGGGCCCGCGCCAGCACGCCAACGGCTGGCCCGCCATGGTCCACGAGTTCGCCGATCTGGTTGATGCCCAGGCCCGAGCGATCGCGGAAAAGGAGAAGCAGCAGGATCGTGCCGCCCGTCCGACGGCGGATGAGCTGTCCCGCATGAACGAAGCCCTCGCCTGGCCGCTTCACCACCTCGATGGCCGGCCGCTGCAGTCAGACGCCCTGATGCTCTGGGCCTATGCCACCGCGCTCGGGCGCGACATGGCGGCGATGCTGCATGCCCGGAAGAAGCGGGCGATGGCCCTGGCCGACGAGATGATGAAGCGCCGGAATGCTCTGCCGTGGGGAGCGGGCGAGCACGGCGCAGGCGATTGCCGAGCCATGGCCGACCAGTGGCGATCTGCGCTTCGTAGGCAGATCGCGCGGGAGGTATCGGCCAACGTCCCGGCAAGCGAAGCGCAGGCCGTGTTTAGAGCTCGCTGCGAGGCCTTCAACTGCCTGCCGTATCGGGTCCAGCCTCACGAGGCGATGCCCGGTCGCTGCCTGTCCCGCACCAATCTGGACCGCCAGCGGAAGGTTGCCGCGGCGGCGGTGGCCGTCGGGCTTCGTCGTCAGAGTGTGGCGGTCAGGTAGGGGGCGCCAATGGCAGCTTCGATCAGAGGAACTCTGAGGCGCGGCGAAGGCGATGCGGACTTTTGGTATTATCGCTGCCGGCTTGACCGTGGGTGGTCAGGCCGATGGATAGCTTGGTGCGCGCGAACGCCTGACCTCGGAGACGGGCCGCTTGATGTTGCGTTCGATCAGGAATGCCATTTCGAATACGGCGAGAGCGCTGCCGAGGCGATGGGCAAGCTGAGGTCCTGTGTGCTTAACTGAAAGCACCCGAAAGAGCCCGCAGACTCTAACCGTGCTTGCCTTCAAATAGACCTTTGGCGGTCAGGAAGAGCAAGAACTGCTTCCCGGCCTCCGTGAGGTTTGAGCGCGACTCCGGAGTTATAGGCTCGTCGGGGCGTGAAGCTAGCCCGCGTGTGATTGGAAACTCTGCCCAAGCCTCGAAGCTAAGCGCCTCATACAGATCGGGATGCCGGGCCTTTGCTTGCTCATAGATTTCCTGCGCCCGCACCACAGCGATCGAGCCGCCTCGCAGGTTTGCCTCCTTCAACGCAGCAATCTGCGAACCGAAAATGATCCGGTACGTGACCTCCATATCGCGATCGATCATTGCGTTGGCGGCAACCCGTATCGCCCACGACAGCTGGACCTCGACGTCGTTAGGGGCCGTCTTTTCGAGCCGGGTTCGCATGTCCTGCTCGACGGCCTCGTACATTGGGGTCGTCGGGGGTGGACGCTCGGGTCGCCCGGCAGCGGGGTCGGGCAGCAATTGCGGCTCGACTTTCTCAACCTGCTGCTGTTGGGGCTCCGTCATCTCGGCTTTGTGCCCGCCGAAGCTGAAAGACTTGAGGCGGTCGAGAAGCCCCCGGACACTAGTCCGGAATATCAGGGCCACTGCCACGACCGTGATTGCGAAGGGCGTGGCCCATCCGAACGATCCCGCAAAAGCCTTTAGTGCGGCGTCCATCGATGCTCCTGTTCAGCAATCGCCAACCGTGACGAAATTGCTCGACCCAGCATCTGGGCGCGGCGGTACCTTTCGCAAGGAGAGGCGCGGTCGCCGCGCAGGTTTTCCCCGGCAGATTCGAGTTGCTTGTCCTTGTGGCCGGAAAATTGTCCCTGTGGCGGACCTGATCTGTCCCTCTGAGCAGGTTTCTGTCCCTGTCGAACTGCTCGCCGGCAACGGCTCCATGGGGGTGTTGCCACCCCGCTCCCGGCCCCGAAATAGGGTGGTTGTCGAAACCCCAGTTTGCGGGCATCACTTCGGCATCGTCGCGAAACGTGTCGCTCGGCGAAACCCGTCAAGCGAAAAGCACCCTCCGGCCAGGTGGTCCTGCACCACAAAGTTCACGCGAGCGGCAACACCCCTATAGGTCGTTGCCACCTCGCCTTGGCCCATCGCGACGGCCCCTTGCGGGGCATCGAATTCCGAGCCACACATCGCGAACCCCCTCGCGCGTGCGGCCTCAGGGAGCACGGCAGGGAGGGCGGCGCCCAGCGACGTCCCGACCGCATCGCACGAGCCGCGACCGGTCACCCAGTCGCCAGGAACCTCAACGATTCAGGATAGAGCTCTACGACACCGCGCGTGAACGCGCTGTCTTGATCCCGAGGTCGCCAGAATCAAGAACCGTCTCACCGGTGGAGAGATTCATATGGGTAAGGTCGTTCGTCCGGTCTTCGGGACGCCTTGCCGGGAATGCGGCGATCAGGTGCCTCAGGCCCGCGTTCGCTTGCTCGATCCAAACCGCCCCGTGCTGTGCGTCTCATGCGCATCGCTCAAGGAAGCTCGTCAGCGTCGCGTCATGCAGACCGCTCGCGACAACGACATCATCATCGTACGAGGTTGAGTATGGGCGCGACTGGGGCGCCGAAGATCGGCAGGCCGTCCGTCTATAGCGAGGAACTGATCGAACAGCTCTGCTACCGACTCGCCACCGGCCGCACGCTCACCAGCGTTTGCGATGACGAGGACATGCCGGATCGGATCACGGTCTGGAGGTGGCAAGACAGCAAGCCCGACTTTCGCAACCGCCTCACGCGTGCGCGCGAAGAGAGCGTTGACACTGACTTGGACGAGATGCGCGGGCTCGGGAAGCGCGTGCTCAAAGAACAGGGTCTTGATCCGCAGCGTGTCCGAGTCGCGCTCGACGCGTTCGACAAGGCGGCGCGGCTTCGGGCCCCCCGCAAGATTGAGCTGACAGGCAAGGGCGGTGGCCCCGTTCAGACAGAGCACAAGCTGCACCTCCTGAGTGATGAACACCTCGCCCAACTCAACGATATCCACGCTGTCCTTGCCGCCCTGGGCGGAGGTGAAGGCGGAGATCCGCCGCAGGGAGGTAGCGAAGGAGCGTGAGCGCCTGGCGCGCGACGCCGACGCTATCCGGGCCCGCTGCGTTTCGCTGGCCGGCTTCGTTCGCGAAGCGTGGTCGGTTCTGGAGCCGAACGCGAAGCTGGTCTGGAACTGGCATCTGGATGCGCTATGCGCGCACCTCGAGGCGATCACATTCGGCACGATGCAGCCGCCCCGGCTGCTCGCGAACGTCCCGCCTGGCTCGTCGAAGTCGCTGATCTGCAGCGTGCTTTGGCAGGCGTGGGAGTGGGGCCCCTGCGGAAAGCAGTCGCTTCGCTACCTGACGACCGCGTTCAATGACGTTCCGGTCAAGCGCGACACCCGCAAGTGTCGCGACCTGATCCTCTCGGAGTGGTATAAATCTCTCTGGCCCGAGGTCACGCTGACCAGGACGGGTGAGACATCGTTCGCAAACAGCTCGACAGGCACCCGGGAAGGCGTTGCTTTCGGGTCGCTGACCTCTCAGCGCGGCGACCGACTGATCATCGACGATCCGCATTCGACCGAAACGGCTGAAAGCCAGACGGAGCGACAGACGACGACCCGGCGATTCCGGGAAGGCGCCATGAACCGCCTCAACGATCAGGAGCGATCCGCGATCGTGGTGGTCATGCAGCGCCTGCATGCGGAGGACGTGTCGGGCACCATCCTGAAGCTCGGGATGGAGTTCGTGCACCTCTGCCTGCCGATGGAGTTCGAGCCGGAACGCAAGTGCCGGACGGTCATCGGGTTCGAGGATCCGCGCACCGCAGATGGCGAACTGCTGGACCCGGTCCGCTTCCCGCCCAAGGCGGTCGAGGCGCTCAAGCGAGACATGGGCTCGTATGCCTATGCGGGCCAGTACCAGCAGCGCCCGACGCCCCGCGAAGGCGGGATGTTCAAGCGGGCGTGGTTTGAAGGGAAGATCATTGCCGCAGCGCCGCTCGGTACTCGCTGGGTCCGGCACTGGGACCTGGCTGCGTCGACACGATCGAACAGCGCGCGGACTGCGGGCGTAAAGATCGGGAAGGCGCCGGATGGCTCCTTCATCGTGGGGCATTCCGTGATGACGCAGTCGGAAGGGCCTGATGTTAGGCGCCTGATCGCTACCACAGCCGAAATTGATGGCCGCGAGGTGAGCATCAGCTTGCCTCAGGATCCAGGACAGGCCGGGAAGGTTCAGGCCCGGGATTTCGTCACGATGCTGGCGGGATACAAGGTCCATGCGGAGCCGGAGACCGGCGACAAGGTCACGCGCGCGGAACCATTCGCCGCACAGTGCGAGGCAGGCAACGTCTGCCTCGTCGGCGGACAATGGAACGACGCCTATCTGGACGAACTCTGCCTGTTTCCTGGCGGGTCCTTCAAAGATCAGGTCGATGCGAGTTCGGGCGCCTTTGCCCGTCTGACGGCCGACGGGTTCGATCCGAACAAATGGGCGAGGGCATTCGGTAATGGTTGAGAAGATGCGGGTCCGGGTCCCCGCCGGACGATCCGCATCGCCGACGAAGGATTCGTTCCAGAACGTAGCCGCAAGGCTCGGCATAGGTTCCGGCGTCGACAATCTCGCGTCGGGCGCGACCTACACTCTGAACCCGATCACCCGCCAGCGCGCGCAGTTGGAGTGGATGTATCGCGGGTCGTGGATCATCGGCCAAGCAGTTGATTGCGTCGCAGAGGACATGACGCGGGCCGGTATCGACATCTCGTCTGATATCGCACCTGACCAAATCGACCTGCTCCAGAAGGAGGTGGATCGTCTCGGCATCTGGCCGGTGCTGACCGAGGTCATCAAGTGGAGCCGGCTGTACGGTGGCGCAATCGGTGTGCTTCTGGTCGACGGCCAGGATGTCGAGACGCCGCTTCGTCCAGAGGCGGTCTCGAAGGGACAGTTCCGCGGCGTATTGTGCCTTGACCGTTGGGTTGTCGTCCCCGCGATCGACGAAACGGTCCAGGAGCTCGGGCCGCATCTCGGCAAGCCGGCTTTCTACGATGTGATGGTCAGCGCCCCAGCCTTCGGTGGGAAGCGCATCCACTACAGCCGGGTGATCCGCATGGAGGGCATTGACCTCCCGTATTGGCAAAAGGTCGCCGAGTACGGTTGGGGTCTCTCTGTCGTCGAGCGCATCTATGACCGTCTAGTCGCGTTCGACTCCACGACGCAGGGCACCGCTCAGCTCGTCTACAAGGCGCACCTGCGCACCGTGAAGGTGAAGAACCTTCGCGATATTCTCGCTGCCGGCGGTCCGGCCGAAGAAGCCCTGATCAAGATGTTCGACATGATCAGGAAGTTCCAGTCCTCCGAGGGTTTGTCCCTGGTCGACGCCGAAGACGAGTTCACCACGCACAGCTACACCTTCTCGGGGCTGTCGGATGTGCTGCTGCAGTTCGCGCAGCAGATTTCCGGGTCGTTGCAGATCCCTCTGGTCCGCCTGTTCGGGCAAAGCCCGGCGGGGCTCAATGCCACCGGCGAAAGCGATATCCGGTTCTATTACGACCTGATCAAGCAACAGCAGGAGGCGCGGCTTCGCTGGGCCTTCGAGATGATCCTCGGCCTGATCTACCGCTCCAAGATCGGGGGCGATCCGCCTGAAGATCTCAATTTCGAGTTCAACAGCCTCTGGCAGACGTCCGATCTGGAAAAGGCGCAGATCGCAGTCGGCATCACGAATGCCGTCACCCAGGCCTACGATTCCGGTCTCGTTTCGAAGCCGTCGGCGATGAAGGAACTTCGGCAGTCCGCGGATGTGACCGGCGTCTGGTCAAACATCTCAGACGACGACATCGCCGAAGCTGAAGAGGAGCCCCCGGCTCCGGAGGATGCCGATGTGCCGTCACTGTCAGGAAATGGCGCTTCCCGCGCTGACGATGGACAGGAAGTCGACGGGCGCGAAGGCGAACTGGCAGCGGGCCCGCAAGGTCGAAGCCAGCTACGCCAGACAGCTTAGGCGGGTCGCGAAGCATATTGGGGACATTGTCTCGGGCTTTGCCTTCGATCCGGTCGGGCGGGCGACCGCCATCGAGAAGGCCCTGGCCGCCTACGCTCGCCTGATCGAGCCATGGGCGGCGGCCGTCGGCCAGCGTATGGTCACGGAAGTCGCTGCGCGGGAGCGCGCCGCGTGGATGGAAGCGGCCCGCGAGATGGGCGCAGCCATGCGAAAGCAGATCGCGAATGCCCCCACAGGACTCGTGATGCGGCAATCGCTCGCAGAACAGGTCAAGCTCATCACCAGCCTCCCGACCGATGCGGCGGAGCGGGTTCATAAGCTCTCGCAGGAAGCCGTCGTCCAGGGCGGTCGCGCGAACGAGATCGCGGCCGAGATCATGCGGTCCGGCGATGTGTCGAGATCACGCGCCGATACGATCGCTCGGACAGAGGTTTCGAGGACGCAAGTGGAGCTCGCGAAGGCGAACGCGATGAGCGTCGGCTCGACGCACTTCATCTGGCGCACGGTTGGCGACAACCGGGTCCGCGAAACGCATAGGGGGCTGAACGGCCAATCGTTCCGATGGGATGAGCCGCCGGAATGCGACCCTGGCCACCGAGCATTGCCCGGAGGCATTTGGAACTGCCGCTGTTGGGCGGAACCGGTGATCCCTGACGACTAGGAGCCGGCGTCGAGGGCATCGCGGGCGATCTCCGCAGGATCCTCGATGCCAGTAGCGATTGCTTCGAGAGCCTTCGCGAACCGCCGAATAGTCGAAGCGCCGGCCCACTCGACCGTGTCTTCGATCGTCATCGGAGCGAGGCCGATAGCCCTCTCCAAAGGCTCGCGGCCTTCGGCGAGCTCATCGCGCGTGATTTCGGCCTGCTCAAGCAGGTCTTCCACCACCTCTTCCCAATGGATCGGGGCGGCTTCCGCCTCGTGCTGAGGATCATTCGCCATGGCTTATTTGTACAAGGGTTGGGTCGGTTTCGCCAAGGCGTACATCGGTCGCTTTCTCTATCAGAGCTGCGAGGACGGCATCACGGCGGCTGCCGGAGGTGGGCAAGCCGCCGCCTATCAGCTCACAGCCACAATTAGCCGAGTGGCAACGGTGGCGACGGCCGCGGACAGCGTCAAGCTCCCGCCCAGCGAGGCCGGCATGGTGATCCATGTCGTTAACGGCCACGCATCCAACTCACTGCAGGTCTTTGGCGCCGGTACCGACACCATCAATGATGTCGCCACTGCGACCGGCGTCGCTCAGGCTGCGGGCAAGTCTGCCACCTACGTCTGCCCGGTCGTCGGGAAGTGGTACCGTGCCCTCAGCGCCTAATGCCGGCGAGACTATCGACCGGGCTGCTGAGGTCCTGGTCGATGAGCAGATTGGACGCACACGGTATCTGACGCCGGAAGGGTATCTGTTCTGCGAGGGCGCTCGCGTCGCTCGCATCGGGCCGATGCTCTACCGGCAAGACGAAGTGCCGGACATCGAGCCGTCCGGCCCCGGCATGATCACCGTTACCCGCGATGCGGATGTGCTGTTCGCCCCGGAGACAATCTCTTCGTTCGTCGGGAAGCCGGTGACGAACAACCATCCGCCGGATTTCGTCAAGCCTGAGACGTTCCGCACCTATTGCGTTGGCGTCACTCTCAATCCGCGGCGAGGCGAGGGGATAGAGTCGGATTATCTGCTGGCCGATCTCCTGATCACTGACGAAGACGCCATTGCAGAAGTTCTCGCCAGCAAGCGCGAGCTTTCGCCCGGCTACAGCGCTCCGCGAGAGCAAGTCAGGCCCGGCCTCGGCCGACAGACGCAGATCATCGGCAATCACGTTGCCTTGGTGGAACGGGGGCGCGGCGGTCCGGCCTGCGCCATTCAGGATGGTTTGCCGGACGATCCCCCATCGAAAACAAAGGAGGCCGGAATGGCCAAGAAGCGCTCGGTCTGGGACCGACTGACGACGGCCTTCAAGGCCAATGACGAAGCCGCCTTCAACGAAGAGCTGGAGGCCGCGAAGGACGAGCTGGAGGGCGAAGAGCCCCAGAAGATCGTCATCGAAGTCAAGCAGCCGGAGACCGGAGAGCCGGAGAAGCCCGTGGCACAGGACGAGAATGATCCGCTCGCGAAGATCACCGCAGCGCTCGACGACATCGGCACCCGTCTCGCCAAGCTCGAGGCCGACCGCGAAGGGACTTCGGACGAGGATCCCGAGAAGGAGAAGAAGGAGGAGGCAACCTCCGACGATGACGGCGAGACCGAGCCCGTCACGATGGACGCCTTCGCCGAAGCGCGCGCTCGTGCCGAGATCCTGAACCCCGGCATCAAACTCCCGACCTTCGATGCGAAGGCGGAGCCGAAGGCAGCCCATGCTGCGCTGCGCGACCTCCAGGTCCGCGCGCTGACCGGCGCGGCGGCAGACCAGAGCCGGAAGGCTCATGTCGAGACCGTCCTCGCCGGGCGTAAGGCCGATTTCGGCAAGATGACCGCCGACAGCGTGGCGGCGATCTTCACCGCAGCCTCTGAGCTGGCCAAGGCGGCCAATCGCCCGGCCGGCCGAACCGCCACCTTCCCGCAGGGCCCCATGACCCCGGCACGCTACGCCGAGCTGCTCAAGGCCCGCCGGTCCAACGCCTGATCAACCCGACCCGCAACAGGAGCACATCCGATGGTCGCTTATGTCACCCGTGTGCCGGCGGGCTTCGCCGGTTCGGTTTCTCGCTCGGACAGCCTGACGATCGAGCAGGAGCTGATCGATTCCAACACGCCGCCGACGGCTTATGGCCAGGCGGTCAAGATCGTCTCGGGCAAGCTGCAGCCCTTGGGCTCCGGCGATGCCGGAACGGTCTGCTCCGGCTGGCTTGTCCGCCCCTATCCGGCCCAGTCGTCGAGCAATGGCCTGGGCGTTGCGACGCCCCCGGCGAGCGGAATCGCCGATCGCCTTCGCCGCGGCTTCATCACCGTCCCGCTCAAGCTCGGCACCGCCGCGAAGGATGGGCAGGTCTTTGTTGTCACCACTGCCGGTGGCACGGTCGCGGTGGGAGATGTCGTGACTTCGGCTTCGCCGGCCGGAGGCGGTACCGGCGTCGCAATCACCAACGCGTTCTTCACCGGTCCCGCCGACGCCAATGGCATCGTTGAGATCGCCTACAAGATCTAACGCCTCAGCCTATCTCTTCGCCCTTGGGCAAGGCGTTCCCGTCCTCATGGAGCAATCCGAAATGTCTTTCATCTCGCATCGCGTTGCGGGGCCGGTGACGCCTGTCTCGGCACCGACCATCCTGCACAAGGCGTACTACACCAAAGACGCCTATCAGACCTTCGATCAGGCGACCTATGACAGCGCCGGCGCCTTCCTGATCGGCGAGCTCGAGCGTCTGGATCCGACGATCCACGAGCCGCTGATCGCGACCACCTGGACCCGCGACATCGATCTGCGGACCGACGTCCAGATCGGCGACACCTCGACCAGCTACACGATTTCGAACTTCGGCTCGACCGGTGGCGTGGTCCCCGCCGGCATCTCCTGGGCTGGCCGCGAAACCACGACCCTGCCGCGCGCTCAGCTCGATATCGGCAAGGTGGTCTCGCCGCTAACGCTGTGGGCGCAGGAGGTGGCGTATACCGTGCCGGAGCTGGAATCGGCTCGTCTGACTGGGCGCCCGATCGATGTCCAGATGCTCTCGGCGCTGAACCGCAAGCACCAGATGGACTGCGATCAGGTGGCCTATGTCGGCGCCTCCGATCTCGGCACCACTGGCCTGGTCAACTCCGCCTCGGTCGTCAACGTCTCCAACGTTGTCAACGGGGCCTCTGCGTCGCCGCTGTGGGTCAACAAGACCCCGGACGAGATCAAGGCCGACATCAACGAGCTGCTGGTTTCGGTCTGGGCGGCCTCCGGCTACGTCGCGCCTCCGACCAAGGTCCTGATCGCTCCGGAGCCGTTCGGCTACATCACCACGACCAACGTGTCGGCGGCCGGCAACATGTCGATCCTGACCTACATCAAGGAGAACAACATCCTCACCGCGGAGAAGGGCATCCCGCTCGAAATCCTGTCGGTGAAGTGGCTGGACAAGGACAACCGCTCCGGCGCCAGCTCGGACCGCATGATGGCCTACAGCCAGCGCTCCGAGTTCGTCCGCTTCCCCATGGTCCCGCTGCAGCCGGTCGCGCCGCAGTATGCGGGCATCTGGGTCAAGGTCCCATACTTCGGCTCCATCGGCGTCGTCGAGACGGTCTACCCGGAGACCATCGGCTACCGCGACGGCATCGGCTAGGTGCCGCCATGGTGAGGATGATCATCGATCGCCCGTTCAACCTGCTCGTCGAACCCGGGAAGCGTGTTTCCTTCAAAGCCGGCGAGCAGGACGTTCCCGAGGAATTCGCCTCGCATTGGTATGTCCTGGCGAACGGCCGAGCCTTGGGCCGCGTCGCGGAAGCCGAAGCGATGGAAGAGGGGGAAGCCGAGCCCGAGACCCCCGAGACCCCTTTCGAGGAACCGGACGAGCTGGAAACGCCCGAGCCCGGGGCGGATCGCGAAGCGGATGCCCCGTCCGATGAGCGCGCTGCGCTCGTCGTGGAAGCCGAAGCGATGGGTCTCACCATCGACAAGCGCTGGGGCATCGATCGCATCAGGGCGGCAATCGACAGCGCCAAGGCTTGATCCATGACGGTCACGCCGACTTCGTTCCGCGGGAACTTCCCCGAGTTCTCGGATGTCTCAGCCTATCCTGATGCCAGGATCTCCTACTGGATCGGGATTGCCGGGCTCCGCCTCAATGCGTGCCGCTGGGCTACGCTGCTGGACCACGGAACGGAGCTCTTCGTGGCTCACAATCTCGTGCTCAGCCGTCAGGCCGCCATGGCAGCGGCTGGGGGCGGCGTTCCCGGTCAAGCATCCGGCCCCACTTCCTCCGAAGCCGTCGACAAGGTCAGCGTCTCCTACGATACGGGCGCGGCGGCCATCGACGGAGCCGGCGCCTGGAACCTGACGGCCTACGGTGTCCAGTTCCTCCAGCTAGCTAGGCTCATCGGTGCCGGCGGCATCCAGTTATGAGGGTGAAGATCACGAAGGATCGCGTGCCTGACCTCCTGAAGGCGGTTCGCGATCTGACGAAACAAGAAATCCTCGTTGGAATTCCGGCAGAAAACGCCGGTCGCAACGATGAGGGTCAGATCAGCAACGCCGAGCTCGGCTATATCCACGAGTATGGCTCTCCGACAGCCAACATCCCGCCACGCCCGTTCCTGATCCCAGGCGTTCAGAGCGCCGAAAGCAAGTTCACGCCTCATCTGAAATCAGCGGCTCAAGCCGCTCTTTCCGGGGATGATGGCAAGATCGCACAGGGACTGAGCCGAGCCGGACAAGTTGCCGCTGTAGCAGTCAAAAACAAGATCGACGAGGGCCCATTTGCCCCCCTATCGCCGAAGACGATCGCGCGTCGGAAAAAGGGGAAGGGCGGGGGAGAGGCCAAGCCTCTCCAAGACACAGGCCAGATGCGAAACGCCGTGACATCGGTCGTTCGTAGGAAGGGTGACGGCTGATGCCTGGCCTCGACGTCACTCGGGTTCTTTCGAACCCGCTCTTCGCCGACACAGCTACGATCACGCGGACCGTGGTGACGGTCGATTACGACACAGGCCGCACCATCGAGACGCCGACCACCATGCCAATCTCTGTCGTCGTTACATCGGACAAGGGTCGCAACCTTCAGCGCAACCCCGAGGCGGCGATCTCGGAAGGCTCCATCATCATCCACACCACCTTCACGCTGACAGAGGGCGGGAACGGCGTGGACGCCGACATCATCGACTGGAACGGCCGAAAATGGACCGTCGTGACGGTTGACGACTACTCCCGCTACGGCGCCGGCTTCACCTGCGCGATGTGCCGCCTGCTCGATCTGCGGTGATCCTTCATGGCCAACACTTCTGCCACGGGCGGACCTCTGGTTCCGTCATCGACGGCGCCTGTCGAAGATGACGCCTTCGAAGATCTGATCGGCAACACCATCTCGGGCCTCACCGCGATCAGCCGCAACTTGGTCCGGCCGCGTTGGCAGCCGAAGCCGCCGCCGATGCCGAAGGACGACGTTCCCTGGTGCGCCTTCGGCATCATGGAGCTCGACGGCGATTGGTCCGCTCACAATCGCCATGTTCCGGACGGCGATGGCCACACCGAGCAGACAAGGCACGAGACGCTCACCCTGCTGGCCAGCTTCTACGGCCCCAACGGTTACTCCAAGGCGTCCCAGCTTCGCGACGGCCTCTGGCTGCCTCAGAACTGGGAAGCCCTGAACGGCGTCGGCGTCGCGCTGCTGGAATGCAGCCGGGCGCGTACCGCCACCGACATCCTGAACGAGCGCTTCATCCGCAAGGTGGACCTCGAGATGCGGTTCCGCCGCGTGACCACCCGCATCTACCCGATCCTCAACCTCCTCTCGGCTCAGGGTTCGTTCACCACGGACGCCGGCCACGTGCAGCCCTTCATCGTAACGGAGACCTAGCCGATGGCTCAGGGACTAGCTGTCAGTGACGTCGTCAACGTCACCGTGAACCTGTCGCCGGTTGCGGCGCCGACCCGGAACTTCGGTGCCGGCCTGCTGATCGGCGCAACCGACGTGATCGATGTCGGCGAGCGAATTCGGCAGTATTCGAATCTGACCGGCGTCGCGCAGGACTTCCAGACCACGGACCCGGAATACAAGGGCGCGGTGAAGCACTTCTCGCAGGTGCCGCAACCGTCGATCCTGTATATCGGCCGGTGGGCGCGGACGGCGACGCGTGCCACGCTGCGCGGCGGCGTGCTGACGACGGCGGAACAGGCCCTGGCCAATTTCACGGCCGTCACTGCCGGCGCCTTCTACTTCGTGCTCGACGGCATCCCGCGCGCGGTGTCCGGCCTGAACTTCTCGGCCCAGACCAATCTGAACGGCGTCGCTTCCGTCCTTCAGACTGCGGTTGCCGCGCTGGTGGCCAATTCGACCGTTGTCTGGGACGGCGCCAACGGGCGCTTTGTCATCAAGTCGGGCACGACCGGGGTGGCTTCGGCGATCACGTTCCTGTCCGATCCGACCGCGTTCGGCTCCATCGCCATTGCTGCCGGCAATGCCGCAAACAACGACGTCGTGACCGTCAACGGTACCGGCGTGACCTTCAAGACGAGCGGCGCGGCCGGCAATCAGGTCAACATCGGCGCCGACAACATCGCTTCGGCTGCGGCGCTCGCGACCTTCCTGAACGGCTCGACCGACGCCGGTATCGCCGCCGCGAGCTATTTCGCGCTGAACGGCACCGTCTACGTCGTCTATGACGTGCCCGGCACGGCCGGAAACGCCTTCACGCTCGCCAAGACCGGCGGCGCCAACATCACGTTGTCCGGCGCCACGCTTTCCGGCGGTTCCGGTTCCTCGATTGCCGGCCTCCTCAAGGGCAAGTCGACTCAGGCGAGCCTGCCAGCCAACGGCATCGCCGCGGAGACGCTGCAGCAGGCCGTCGCAGCGCTGATCAATGCATCGGGTGACTGGTACTCCGGTGACCTCGTCGAGGAGGGCGTCGACACCAACTCGATCATTGCCGCCGCGACCATCATCGAGGCGCAGCAGAAGAAGCGCGTCTTCGGCGTCACCATCACCGATACCACGGTGATCGATCCCACGAGCACAAGCGATCTCGGCTATCTGCTGAAGGCCAACAACCTCGGCCGCACCTACGCGCAGTACAGCCAGTACGAGCCGCAGGCCGTGGCCTCGTTCTTCGGCCGAGCCTCGACCGTCAACTTCAACGGGTCGAACACCACGATCACGATGAAGTTCAAAGTGGAGCCGACAGTCCGCGCGGAGATCATCACCGAGACGCAGGCCGCGGCCCTCAAGGGCAAGAACGTCAACGTCTTCGTCGCCTACGACAACGGGACCGCCATTGTCCAGGAAGGCGTGATGTCGAACGGGACGTTCTTCGACGAACGTCACGGGCTCGATTGGCTGGAAAACGCCGTTCAAACCGCCGTCTGGAACCTGCTCTACACCTCGGCAACGAAGGTTCCGCAGACCGATGAGGGCATGCATACTATCTGCGCCGTCATCGAAGACGTGTTGGTTCAGGCCGTCGCGAACGGTCTCGTCGCCCCGGGCAAATGGAATGCTGGCGGGTTCGGACAGCTCAAGCAGGGCGATATGCTGTCGAAGGGCTATTACGTCTATGCGCCGCCGATCGCCTCTCAGTCGCAGGCTGATCGCGAAGCCCGCAAGTCCGTGCCGGTTCAGATTGCAGTCAAGCTCGCCGGCGCCGTGCACTTCGCCGACGTCATGATCAACGTGAACCGCTGAGGACCGGCCGATGTCATCCGCAACTTACTCGTTCCTCAGCACGCAGGCTGAGCTCGTCGGGCCGAATGGTCGCGTCTCGCTCGGCAATGGTGCCGGCGCTGCCGAGGAAGGCATCACGATCAACCAGACCGAAGATCGCGACACCATGACGATCGGCGCGGATGGCAGTGGCATGCACAGCCTCCATGCCGGCAAGTCCGGGCAGGTGACCGTTCGGCTTCTGAAGACCTCGCCGACGAATGCAATCCTGATGGCGATTGCCAATGCGGACTTCGCTTCGCCGGCTGACCACGGACAGAACACCATCCTGATCCGTGATGTTCAGCGCGGGGATACAGTCGCCTGTTCCTTCTGTGCGTTCCGCCGCGTTCCTGATCTCTCCTATGCGAAGGTCGGGAACACCGTGGAGTGGGCGTTCAACTCCGTGTCGATTGATTACATCCTCGGGACCGGAACCCCGGCCGTGGTGTTCTGATGCGCGAGCCTGCCGAATTCGAGGTCGGAGCCTACCGGTATCGGTCTGCTCCTCTCTCCGCGATGGATCAGGTCCATCTCGTTCGCCGCCTGGCGCCGATCCTGACTGCGCTTCGGGAAGCCGCCCAGAGCGGCGATGCGCTCGCCATGATCGGGCCGGCGGTCGAAGCCCTCGGCTCAATGCCGGATGAGTCGGTGGACTACGTCATCAACGCCTGCATGGGCGGCGTGACGCGCCAGAAGCCCGGCGATACCGGCTGGGCGAAAGTCTGGCAGCCTTCCGTTCGCCGTCCGATCTTCGACGACATCAGCGGGTTCGAGGTCATCTCGATCACCGCCAACGTGGTGATGGCAGAAGTCGGCCCTTTCTGGGCAGGGCTGGCGTCCAGTTTGAGCGCCGTCAGCCGGGCCTGAAGTTCGAGCCGGTCCACATGCCGGATGGCGAGGATTACGTCCTGCGCCCCGTCTTGGAAGGGCTCTGCCGGTATGAATCCGTGATCGACGGCACGCTGTCCCTCGCGGACATCTCCCGGCTGAACGACGCGCTCGATATCCGCGACGAAAATGCCCATCGGGCGAGAGAAAGCGCCAATGGCTGATGTCCTGAAGGAGTTTCTCGTTTCGCTGGGGTACAAGGTAGACCCCAACTCCGAGAAGCGTTTCGAGGCTTCTGTCCGTTCCGCGACGCTGCAAGCCGATCTCCTCGGCCGCGCCATCGCGAAATCGGCTGAGAAGGTCTTCGAGGGCGTCCAGCAAATCTCGAAGTCCTTCGAGCAGGTCTATTGGCAGGCTCAGCGGACGCAGTCGACGGTTCAGGGTATCAGAGCGATCGGCTATGCCGCGTCTCAGCTGGGCTCGTCAGCGGAGAGTGCCGGCGCCTCGATCGAGAACTTCGGTCGCCAGCTCAAATGGAACCCCGGCTTCGAGGGGTTCCTGAAGCAGCTCGGCGTCGCTACCCGTGACAGCAAGGGGCTTCGTGCCTCGACCGATATCCTGGTCGACTTCGCCAACAAGATCAGGAGCCGGCCGAAGGCTGAGCAGCTTGGCTTGGCGGAGGTCGCGGGCATCGATCTGGCGACGCTGGAAGCGATCCAGTCCGGCACGTTCCAGAAGCGGCTCGATGAGTACAATGCGAAGGTCAAAGCCCAGGGGCTGAATTCGGAGGAGGCCGCGAAGCGCGGCGCCGAGTTCACGCAGGCGATGAAATCGCTTGGCGCTTCGCTTGAAATCGTCGGCCAGAAGCTGATGAGCGAGTTCGCCGGCCCGCTCGAGCGCTTCGTCGATGCCTTCGACAAATGGACGAGCGATAACGGGAAGACTTTCGTCCAGGTCATCGAGAAGATCGGCGAGACGCTAGGCCAGTTGGCCACCGTCGTGGAAAAGGTCGCCACGGCGCTTAAGCCCGTCTGGGAAGGCTTCGACGAGTTTTCGAAGAAGCTGACTGGCCAGAATGGCCTCACTACCGCGATCGAGGTTCTGATCGGGCTGAAGCTCGCGGGGTGGTTGTTAGGGGTAGCATCGGCGATCACATCGGTAGGAACGGCAGCGAGCGGAGCGCTAATCAGCGGCGCTCTCGGCCGGTTCTTCGGCTTGCTGGGCCTCGCGGCCGGTCCCGCCGCTTTCGCTCTCGGCATGACCCCGAGCGCGGCGAATGGCGGAGAGGATGCTGAAATCGCTCGCCGTCGCGCGAACGGCTCATGGGGACCGGCTACCGCTGACGAACTCAATGCTGGCGTAAAGCCGCAGGGGCAGGACAACAGCCTATGGGGTAGGGCGAAGAGATGGTGGCGCGGCGGCGGTGACCCGTCTGGCGGCGCGACCTCCGCCCCGACCGGGGGCGCAGCCCAGCAAGCGGCGGCGCAGGAGAGCTATGAGTTCTGGCGAGGCAAGGGCCTATCACATGAGCAGGCAGTCGGCATGGTCGCAAACGAGCGCGCCGAAAGCCGACACAATCCCAGTGCGCGAGGAGATGGCGGCCGAGCGCACGGGCTGTATCAGCACCATCCAGATCGCCGCGCGGCAATCCTAGCCGGTTCTGGTATCGACATGTCGACCGCGACCGCCGCCCAACAACGCGAAGGCGCATATTGGGAAATGACGAAGGGAGCCGAGCGGAAGGCTTGGGCGGCATTGAAGCAAGCCGAAACGGCAGGGGAGGCTGCTGCAATCGTCAGCAAGCTTTATGAGCGACCGCTGGACCGCGATGGTGAGGCTCAGAAGCGCGCCGCAATGGCAAACGGTTTGGCGAACGCACTGCGCATTAAGCAGGCGCAGGGGGGGCTTGATCTGCCGCCATTGGCTCGCATCAACCCTACGGCACTCGGAACCGCGGCTGACAATGCAGCAAAGGTTGGGAGTGGAACTGGCGCGGCATCTGGCGCTACGCTTACCCCATCGATCGCAGGGCGCGGCGACACGACGGTCACGATCAACCAGAATAACCGCGTCGAAGTAGTTGGCAGCGGCGACCCGTCTCTTACGGCGAACCAAGTCGGCGATGCTCAGCGCGGGCTTGGTCAGGTGCTGCTTCGCGACGTTAAGGGGGCTGTCCGCTAGCGCATCTTCGACCCGTCGAGCATCATCCAGCGCTCATTGACCCAACCTTCGCCATCCGCTGTCCTGACATGCCAGCGCGTTCCCGACTTGCCGAGCACGATCGCGGAAGCATGGTCAGGAAGGTTTCTGCAGCTGAGCTGATCGCGGTCACAGACAGCGGCCCCGGATTTGATCCAGCAGTCCTCTTGCGAGAGCGATGAGCATAGGCGGCGAACGGCGGCATCCCATGGCTCCGCCGCCCAAGCCGTCCCGCTCGCGACCAAAGCCAGGGCGATGAGGGATAATCGATACACTTCGATGCTCATGACGCAGTCGTTGAAACCGATGCTTGCGAGGAGCGCAGATGGTCGAGAATTTTCTGAAGAAGCCCGGCGACAATGCCGAGAGATAGCACGACCGCCCCGAGGCCGATGCAGAGGCCAGCTTCAATCTCGTGAATCGCGCTCTGCGCATTCAGAAGAATGATGATGCCGGCGATCATCATCGCCGCGCCAAAAAAATTCAGAACCTTGCCCATCGCCCGCTCCAGCGTCCTCGGCACAACCTATCAGTGATAGGTCGCGCGTCAACGCGGTGAGGTTCAGCAGGATAGCCCGCATGTCCCTTCTCGACGACGCATTCGCGCTGATCCGCCGCCCTGGCGTCGAGATCGGCTCGCTGATCCCTGATGTGCTCATTCGCGAAGTCGGACGCGACACGCTGATCACGACCGACCACCCCGTGGAGACCGGAGCGGCGATCACGGATCACGCCTTCAAGCTGCCGGCCGAGATCGAAATGATTTTGGGCTGGTCGGATTCGACCGGGGGCTATGTCGGCTACAGTGACGAAGCCTATGAGATGATCCTGGCGATCCAGGCGAAGCGCGAGCTCATCTCGGTTTCAACCGGCCGGCGCAATTACGAGAACATGCTGCCGGTCGGCATCCAGCAGACCCGCGACGAGACGACGGCCAACGTTCTGATGTGCGCGCTGCGGCTGCGACAAATCCTCATCGCGAATACCCAAACGACATCGGCGCCGAAGTCAGCACAAGCGAATCCAGCGAAGACAGGTTCGACCGTCGATGTTGGCCAGCAATCGCTGAAGAGCGCCGGAACGAGCGGCTTTGCATCGCCGGCCGCGAGGGCGTGATGGCAACGGTCCAGGAATTCCCTCTGCGGCCCGAAGCCCAGCAGATGACGATCGAGCTCGCTTCGGTCCTCTATACGGTGCGCTTCGGCTGGTGCGACACGCCTGACGGCGGGTGGTTCCTGGACCTGAGCACCTATGAAGGCGCCCCACTCATCCAGGGCCTGCCCCTCACTGCCGGCGAGAACATCCTTCAGCAGTTTGAATATCTCGGCATCGGCGGCGAAATCCGCGTCGAGACGGACGGCAACGACCTCGTCGAACCGACCTATGCCAACCTCGGCTCCAACGGCAAAGTCTTCTTCATCACTCCATGACGCGCCAGTGGCTCCGCAAGATCCAGCTTTCCGTCGAAGGCGGTGGCAAGACGATCGACCTGTCCCAGATGCGGGTTCGGTTCGTTGTGCAGCAGGAACTGCAGCGGCAACGGCCGGCGGTCGCGCAGATCACGATCTCGAACCTCTCTGACCAGACCGCGAACGCGATCAACAAAGAGGGAAAGGTCATCTCCCTCGAAGCGGGGTACGAGGAAGGCTTCGGCCTGATCCACAAGGGCGAGATCTACCAGAAGCGCGGCCCGGCTCGGGAAACGCCAGTCGACAAATATCTGACGCTGAACAGCAAGTCGGGCGACACGGCCTATTCGTTCTCGACGGTGAACAAGACGCTCGCGGCCGGCCATACCTTCCGCGATCAGGTCGACGTCGCTCTCGAAGCGCTCAAACCCTATGGCGTGACGGCCGGCTTCATCGCCGACCTCGGCAAGCAGACCATGCCGAGGGGGAGGGCGCTTTTCGGCATGACGCGGGACCTGCTTCGGACAATCGCGCAGTCGACGAATACCTCTTGGACGATCCGCGATCAGAAGCTCGAGATCGTCAAGAACGACAAGGCGATGGACGGCCAGGCCTTCGTCCTGAACTCGCAGACCGGCATGATCGGGATGCCCGTGCAGACGACCGGTGGCATTCAGGTGCGCATGCTGCTCAATCCCCGTGTCCGGCCGGGCACCAGATTGCAGATCGACCAGAAGTCGATCCAGCAGGCGACGCTGAACCAGGACTTCTTCAATCCGATCGAAACACAGCAGTCACAACTGCCGAGCATCGCTTCGGACGGCTTCTACAAGGTGCTCTACGTCGAGCACTCCGGCGATACGCATGGCGTGCCTTGGTACACGGACTGCGCATGCGTCGCGACGAGCGAGCAGGGTCTTGTTCTGAAGAACTTCGTCAACCAGGGCATCCCCACGGACGTGTGATGACGATCGATCTCAGAGACCGTAGCGACAGTTTCGAAGAGACGCTGCGCGCGATGTTCGACGACTTCAGGTCAGGTCAATTCACTTCGATGCCGGCTCGTGTCGTCAGCTATGACGCGCAGAAGCAGACGATCTCGGCTCAGCCGACGATCAAGGCCTATGTCCTGCAAAAGGACGGCACGTCGAAGGCCACCGAATATCCGGTCATTCCCGATATTCCGGTGCAGTTTCCGGGCTCTGGCGGCCAGACCATGACTTTCCCGGTCAAGGCCGGCGACGAATGTCTGCTGAACTTCTGCTCGCGGTCGCAGGACTCCTGGCAGCAGTCCGGCGGGGTTCAGGCTCCGATGGATACAGGCATGAACAACCTGTCGAATGCCTTCGCCATGCTCGGCTTCCGATCCAACCCGCGAGCGCTGACCAACGTCTCGACGGACGCGACGGAGGTCCGCTCCGATGACGGGAACACCAAGATCAGCCTCTCCGGTGCCGGCGGCGTAGGCATCTCGACGGACAAGAGCGTCGGCATCACGGCCGCCAATGGCGTGAACATCTCAGGCGGCGCCGGCAACGTGAATTTCACCGGAACGCTGAAGGTGACCGGCGAGATCGAGCTGAACGGCATCAAGCTTTCGCTACACAAGCACACGGGCGTCCAGCCCGGCAGCGGCACATCTGCGGGCCCGACGAACTGAGCCATGAAATATCGCAAGCTCGATGCCTCGGGGGATTACTCCTTCGGGAACGGCAGTGCTGACTTCTGGAAAGATCAGCCGGAAGCCGTGGCGCAGGCCGTCCAGACGCGCCTCTTCCTGTTCCGGGGCGAGTGGTTCCTCGACACGACCGAGGGGATGACCTGGAAGACTGAGGTTCTTGGCGTTCGCACGGCGAACACGCGCGATCCGGCCATCCGTCGCCGGGTGCTCGGCACTCCGGGCTGCAAGGCGATCACTGACTATTCGAGCTCGCTGAACCGCGACACGCGCGCCTTCAGCGTGAACCTGACCATCGACACGATCTACGGCGCCGCCACCGTGACCGGGGTGAATTTCTGATGGCCTTGCCAGTCTGCACGATCAGCGACGCAGGTATCTTCAAGCCAGACTATGCGGCCGTGCTCGCCTACTTCCAGGACGAGGTCCGCGGCATCTTCGGGCAAGATATCTACATCGATCCCGACAGCCAGGACGGCCAGCTTCTCGCCATCTTTGCCGCTGCGGTCGACACCGCCAACGCGATGGCGGTTCAGGTCTACAACGCCTTCTCGCCGTCGTCCGCGCGCGGTGTTGGGCTATCCTCGGTCGTCAAGATCAACGGCATCAAGCGGTTGGTGGCGTCGAACTCGACCGTCGATCTCCTGATCACAGGGCAGGCCGGTACGACGATCACGGGCGGCATCGCTACCGACGACGCCGGCAACCAGTGGCTGCTGCCTTCTCCCATCGTGGTCCCGTTCGACGGCGACATCACGGTCACGGCAATCGCGAAGGATGCAGGGGCGATCGTCGCCTTGCCCGGTACCGTGACAGGCATCGGGACGCCGACGCGAGGCTGGCAGAGCGTCACCAATCCGACCGCCGCCGTCGTTGGCCAACCGGTTGAGCTGGATGCCCAGCTCCGCAAGCGCCAAACCGTCTCGACGGCTCTGCCTTCGCTCACTGTCTTCGAGGGCACCATCGGCGCCGTGGCATCCATCACCGGCGTCGATCGCCTCAAGGGACACGAGAACGACACCGGCACGACCGACGCCAACGGGATACCGGCGCATTCGATCTCGCTGGTAGTGCAGGGCGGTGACGCCACGGCCATCGCTCAGGCGATAGCGGCGAAGAAGACGCCCGGAACCGGGACCTACGGCTCGACGAGCGTCACGATCACCGATGAGTATGGGGTAGCGCGGGATATCCGGTTCTTCCGCCCCACCTCGGCGACGATCAAGGTCGCGCTGAACATCACGGCAATGACCGGCTACACGGCGGCGATCGAGGCCGCGATCAAGCAGAGCATCGTCGACTGGGTCAACGCGCTGGAAATCGGCGAAGACGTCGAGTTCGCGGAGATCTACCTCCCGGCGAACCTCAACGGCCTGCCGGACCGCCGCACATACAAAATCAACTCGATGACGATCGCGAAGAATGCGGGCACGCCCGGCACTTCCGATCTCGTCATTGCCTTCAATGAGGCGGCAACCGCTGCCCTTTCCGACATCGCGATCACGGTGGTTCCCTGATGGCTATTCAGACGATCAACGTCGGCGCCGCTCCGAATGACGGGACGGGCGACAAGAACCGCGTTGCCTTCATCAAGGCGAATGGGAACTTCGCTGACCTTCAGGTTCAGATCAGCAACCTCTCCGGCCTCAACATGGTCGCTGGCCCTGTCACCAAGCTCCCTGCCGGGAGCAACCCGACTGCGACCCTGACCGGCTCCGCGCCGAACTACACGCTGAACCTCGGCCTGCCCGAGGGACCGGCCGGCGCTGGTGCTCCGACCTCGGCCGACATCCTTGCTATCCCAGAGATGTCGCGACTTGAGCGTGCTCTTGCCTCCGCTGGTGTGCCGGATGAGTCCAGCCTCATCGTGGACTTTATCCGGGGCGTGCACTTCGCGTCGAAGTCCGTGATCACGGCGTCGATCCTGACGATGGTTGCTGCGCTCGGCGGCTTCTCTACGTTCGCGCGCGCCTCGACGGCGACATACTTCGACAGCGACGGCCTGCTGAAGACGGCGGCGAACAACGTCCCACGCATCGAGTACGATCCAGTCACGCGCGCCATCCGTGGTCTGCTGATCGAGAACCAGGCGCGGACGAACCTGTACACCTACTCCGAGCAGTTGAACGACGCGTCATACACGAAAGTTCGCTCTACTGTCACTGCTGACGCAGCCGTCGCGCCCACCGGCCTGACAACAGCAGATAAGATAGTCGAGGACACCACGGCGACAAACACGCATTTGCTTGTCAAGTCCGGAACGGTCGCCTCTGGTTCTGTCTATACAGTGAGCGGGTTCTTTAAGGCCGCTGAACGGAGTCAGGTTCAGCTTCAGTTCGACGACGGCTCGGCCGTCACTTACGCGAGCGCGAAGTTCAATCTGACGTCTGGCGCCGTGAGCAGCATCTCGGGAACCGGGGCGACGGCGTTTGCTACCAACTGCGGGAATGGCTGGTGGCGCCTGGAGGTGACCGGAACGACGACCTCTACCACCGGGCGGGCGGTTGTCTATCTCCTCGACGCAACCGGCAACGCAACATACACAGGCGACGGAACAAGCGGACTGTACGGATGGGGTACTCAGCTTGAGCCTGGCTCCAGAGCCTCAAGTTACATCCCGACCACCGCTTCGACCGTCACCCGAGCGTCCGACTCGCTGACACTAGCCGGGGCGCAGTGGCTAACGGGCACCGCTCTCTCCTCGCTGATCGAGTGTCGTCTCAATGAGATCAGAGGCGCGGGCACGACATCCAACCTCGTATTCTTTCAGGATGCGTCCCTCGCCAACATAGCGTGGGTCCGGGAAGGATCGGTCATCGTGGGGGCCGATTTCTGCACGAAAGCATCCGGCACAAACCAGATTGACAGCGGCTCGTATGCGACTGCGGTCGCAACGGTGATGCGGTTTGCCTTTGGCCTCGATGCAGCCAGCTACGGCTTCGCAAAAGACAATGTGATCTCGATGACCGGCGGCTCCTCCTCATACCCGTCCGGAATGGATCGATTGGTGCTCGGCCCCAGCGGCTTCATGGGTCACATCCGCCGCGTCGTCGTTTGGCCGCAGCGGCTCTCGAACACCAAGGTCCAAGCCCTCTCCAACCAGGCAGCGTGGAGCTGATCATGCGCGATTACCTCCTTCGCTTCGACGACGAGGCTGCGGCCATCGCCCTGCTGCCTGGTCTGCATGGTGAAGAGGGCTGGACCGGCGATGTTTTGGCTGTCGTGCTGGTGACGGCCGATGCGGTCTATGGCGAGCCTGACGAAGGCGGCATGCCCGTGGTCGAGACGCCGCGAGCGATCGAGCCCGGCTTCTGGCTGCTGACGACGCTGCCCGATCAGCCCGGCGAGGTTGCCGCTATCGAGCGCGAGACAGGGCACATCGTCGGCGGCGATGTCAGCCTCGCGGGAGCGCGTCTGGATCCGGTCTGGGCGGGTGGTGAGCCTTTCTTGAGGATCGGTGATGTCGTGGCCTAGGGCGGACTCACTCGATCCGACCGCCGATGTCGATTGGCTGACGGCCGACTATGTTGGGCCGATCGCGCCGGCCCCGCCCGAGCCAGAACCGCCAACCGCGGACAAATATCTCGACCTGATCACGAGCTATCATCGCGGGAAGCCGAAGTTCACTGCGATGATCAAGGCGCTGGTTGAGCCAATCGTGGCTCAACAGGCGTTCCTGCAGCATCTGCCGCTAGACTTCGACCTTGATCAAGCGATCGGCGTCCAGCTCGATCAGGTCGGCGAGTGGGTAGGGCGGACCCGCTTCGTCAAGGTGCCGATCGCGAACGCATGGTTCTCCTGGGACGCCAATTTCAAGGGGTGGGATCAGGGCGTCTGGTATCAGCCGCAGTACGATACCCCGGCCGGTATCACTCGGCTCGATGATGACACCTATCGCACGCTCCTGCGGGCCAAGATCGCAGCGAACAACTGGGACGGCACGCTGCCGAGCGCGAAAGCCGCGCTTGAGATCCTGTTCCCTGACGGCGAGACGACGATCCTCGTCGTCGACAACCAGGACATGACGATCACCTTCGGCGTGGCTGGTCTGATCCCGTCGGCTCTCTTCATTGCGCTTCTGTCGCAGGGGTATTTGCCACTCAAGCCTGAAGGGGTGAGGGCGGATTACCTGATCACCACGGTCGCGGGCCCGCTCTTCGGCTTCGACGTGCAGAACGAGTTTATCGCCGGCTGGGACACGGGCGCTTGGGGCGCCCCGCCTGCATACTTCACTTCCTGATCCCGGAGACATCGATGGCAACGAATGAATTCCTGCCGTGGGCAACGGCGGGCGGAGCGAACGTGACTTCGCAGGCGGATTATGCGGCTGCGGCCGCGCGTCTGGCAGGCGTTGTTGCGGGTACTGCGAGCTCGGCCTTGGCAAACAAGACGTGGCGCCAGGCTGCGTTCATCGCGTCCGTCATTGGGCAGCTTGTGGCCGATCACTCTGGCGGCGACGCGCTCGACAACGGTGACGCGGCTGCCCTGCTTTTGGGGCTGGAACGCGCGCTGCAATCCGGCGACATCAACTGGGGCGGTACTGCCGGCGGAACGGCCAACGCGCTGACCGTCACCCTCGATCCGCAGCCCGTCTCCTGGGCACGGCTAGTCGGCTCTCAGATCAACTTCATCGTTGGCGTGACCAACACGGGCGCAGCAACTCTCGCTGTCACAGGCCTGACCGGCACCAAGCCGATCGTCCGTCCCGGCGGTGCTGCGCTCAAGGCCTCCGATCTCGTCGCGGGCGCCGTGTTCCGCGGCATGTACGACGGCACGTCGATCCAGATGGCCGGCATCACGCAAAGCGCGCCGGGCACGGTGACTGTCTACGCTACGCCGGGAACCACGAACTGGACCGTGCCGGCTGGCATCTTCAAGATCCGGGCCCGCGTCTGGGGCGCGGGTGGCGGTGGAGGCGCGCTCATCGCGGGCGCGACATCAGGGTCTGGCGCTGGCGGCAATGGCGGCGGCTACGCTGAAGGCGTCTACAGCGTAACTCCCGGTCAGATCCTCTCAATCATCGTCGGCGCCGGCGGCGCGAAAGGCACGTCTGCCGGATTCGGAACTAACGGCCAGGCAGGCGGAACGTCTTCGGTCGGGTCGCTGCTTTCTGCGACTGGCGGCGGTGGTGGCAACACCGGGTATACAAGTTACGCCGCAACCGCTTCATCGACCGTCGGCGCCGGAACAGGCGGCCAGATCAACCAACTCGGTCAGCAAGCGGCAAACAGCTATATTATCGGCTCTGCTTACATCGCTTCAGCGGGCGGTGGCGCGTTCAACACGCCAGGAACTCCGATTACCGTTGGAAATAGCTTCAAGGGCATGCAGCCCGGCGGCGGCTCGTCTGGCGTGTCCGCGGTTGTCTCAGACGCTCAGGACGGTGCCGACGGCATGGTCATCATCGAATATTGAGGCAGCCATGAGCAAACACGCGCGCGTCGGCGACGGTCAAGTCGTTGAAGTCTTTACCGTACCGGAGGGCTTCAAGATCGAAGACTGCTTCCATCCTGCAGTCTCGGAGCAATTTGTTTCATGCGGAGATCAGGTCGAGCCGGGCTGGATCGAGGAAGACGGAAAATTCCAAGAGCCTAAGCTTCCGGGGGAAGATCTGCAGTGAGCGAATATCATACCAACCCGTCTGTTAAGAAGCGGCCGATCCCTGCGTGGGAGGCAACGCCGTTCGTTTTGGGCGGCGATCTGTACAAGGCGTCATTCTGCCGAGACTGGGCCGCGACGACGGGATCTGGCATCCGCATCGATAAGTATGACCCGACAAAAGACGTCTTCTATAAAGTGGCGCTGCTGTCCTCGGCGCACTTCCTCGGCTGCGCTCTGGTCTCGGAGGACGGCCGGCTCATCATTTTCACGACGACCGACACCGCTTCCGCTGGTAACCAGGTTGTCGCCTGCGAGGTGAACACCAACACGTGGGCTTGGGAAGGAGCGGAGTGGGTCGTCTACACCGTGCCGGTCGACCGCAAGGTCTACAACACCAGCGCAACTTATGGACCGCACGGCTACGTCATAGCGCTTGAGACGGATGACGAAGTGCCGTTCAGCATTCGGTTTATCTCAAGCCCCGATCTAGCTACGTGGTCCCCCATCGGTGGCCTATGCCATGGAGACTTTTACTCAGCCTGCCCGACGATCCGTTACGTTGAAAACGGATATTATCTCGTTTCCTACATGTGGAACAATGGTGGGTCATTCGAGAGCGTTATGGGGCGCACGAATGACTTCTGTGCCATTGAAGACTTCCACGGACGACCCGGCCTTGATGCCTATCACAACCTGATGTCGCCAGATGCGGGTGAGGGCACAAACAACTCCGATGTCGATTTCATCGAATGGAATGGGAAGGTCTATTTCACCTATCTCACGGGTGACCAATCGACTTGGTGCTTCGCGAACGATGCATGGTTCGACGGGACGCTCATCGACCTGCACCGGATGTATTGGCCTGCGCCTTTGCCTTAGGCCCACGGCATGATACGGCCAGCGGATGGGAGTGCTGCGCTTTCTTTTAGCTATGTCGGTGGTCTTCAGGCACACGGCCTGGGGAGCCAGCGGCCCGATGATCAGCGCGTCTTTAGCGGTGCAGGTGTTCTTCATCCTGTCCGGTTTCTATATGTCGCTGGTTCTGACAGGGAAGTATCGCCTACCGTCAGGAAAAGCCGACCTCGGAGCCTTTTGGAGTGCGCGGCTGTTTCGCCTAATGCCAGGCTATTGGGTGGCGCTTGGAGTCACCCTACTGGTCATGGGCGGTTCGGTGTTCGCTGTTGCCCAAGGCTTGCCCACTTGGGTGCAGGTTTGGGCGTTCCTGTCCAACATATTCATTGTTGGTCTGGATGGTCTTCTCTTTATTCAGAACGTCGGCGGCGTGATTTCAGCGCGTGAGGCATTCGCGGCAGCCGACTATCAGCCGCATCATCTCATGGTGATTCCTGTTGCGTGGACGCTAAGCTTGGAGATCGCCTTCTACGCTATGGCTCCGTGGCTGGTCCGGTGGCGAACGACTTGGTTGCTGGCGGCGTGCGGGGGAGCGGTCTTGGCTCGTGTCTTTGCCGCGCAGATGGGGTTGTGGAATGACCCATGGGCCTATCGCTTCTTGCCGTTTGAGATGGTCTTCTTCCTGCTAGGCATACTCATTCATCGGCTTTATGCGAGCCGAGTATTTCTTCCGAAATGGGCTTCGCTCGGTCTGTTCTCCTTATTGTTCCTTTTCCCTATCCTGCCGTCGCTGTCGATCTTCGGGGTGGATTGGCGGACGCTGGCTCTATTCGGATTGACCGCTGCAACGGTTCCGACACTGTTCAACTTGACGAAGGATTCGTCAGCGGACAGGGCGATCGGGGAGCTTTCCTACCCGATCTATCTGATCCATTACGCCGTGATTTTGGTAATGCCGGCTTGGCATCCTTTTGTGGTTGCGGGGTGCGCTATATTGGCCGGCATCGCGTTGCGTGTCGGCATTGAAATGCCAATCGAAAAACTGAAGTCGGTCCGGCTGGCCAGAACTTAGAGCGACCAGCGCTCGACCCGCCTTGGCTCGCGTTATTCTATTGCATCGACGCGGCGGCGTTCATCCTGTTTCGACTAGGCCGCGAATTGCTTTTGCCCAAACAGCATATCCTGCTGCATTCAAATGGATACCGTCATAGGTGAGGTTCTCCGCCAGAGCGCCGTCCTTGCCCCTCAACAGCACCCCTATGTCGAGCCATTCGGCACCGCTGATTTTAGCCTCATGCTGGGCCTGCTCGTTATACGAACGGATCCGGTCATTTGAAAGAAGGCCATCGCCGGGAAGAGCTTGAAACGGCGGCCCGCGCCGCGTTGGGATCGCGCTCTGCACGAATACCTTAGTTTGAGGCAGGTCGGATTTCAGCCTCGACAGGATAGCGCCTAGACGACGTGCCGCCACGCTCGGTTCGGCCCCGAAGAAGATGTCGTTCGTCCCGATCATGAGAAAGATCGCGCGAGGCTTGCGAGCGGTGACCTCGTCGAGCCGGGCGTTCACGCCGACAGTCGTATCGCCGCTGATGCCGCGGTTCAGGATCGCGGTTCCGGGGAAATACTCGTTCCACGCGCCCAGGTCAGTAATGCTGTCGCCAAGCATGACTATCGCATTGTCGACCTGAGGTCGGCCGTGGAAGTTCTCGACCTTGCTCTTATATGTCCCGTCTTGAAGCACCGAAGCGGATTGGTCGGGAGAAGGCTGGGGAGCAGACGACTCTTGAGTGGCCGGGACTGCTCGGGCCGGCTCGGTGGATGGCCACAGGGCAGCGGCGGCGGCCGCCGCCGTTACAGCGCCACCCAACCGGGCGAAGTTGGGGCGGTTGGTTTCGAGAAGAAATAGTTTGCGGATCGGAATGGTCGGGAACTCGATGTAGCGGTAGGTGACAGCCGAGAGGAACAGCAACGCCAGCCAGAACGATAGCTGCATGCGCAAATCGAACGGCGTTCCTTGGATTTGCGGGGACAGCAGCAGGGCATGCCAACAGTAGATTGAAAAGCACATCGCCCCGAGTATCCGCAGCGGCCAGACGCTCAAGATCTCTGCAAAGCGGCCGCGGATGTTCAGCGCCGATACGATCAGTATCGCGATGCCAATTTGTTGGATGACATTGAAGCCAGCGGTTAGACCGCGCGGCATCAATTGTTGAACTCTCAGGTCCCATAGGAAGCCGGCGAAGGCCATCGTCACCAAGCCAATAGCTACGTGCCGAAGTCCTAATGCTGGGAGCTTGCCGCGTGCGAAAGCCCAAGCGAGCACCGCTCCAACAGCGAAGTCATCCATCCTGGCAAAGACGGAATCTTTGACCGGATTGATATGCACGTTGATGAACGGGACATATGCCCCGACGCAGCGAACAACGAACGCAGCGAGCGCGATGGCAGCCAGCGCGCGGAGTGGCCCATGCTTTCTCATCGACCAGATCAGAACGGGCAGAAAGGGCGTGAACCAGATTTCGATCCCTAGCGACCAGAACGGCCCGTTGATCGTCGGGAAGAACTCGGACGGGATCAGCAGGTTCAGCGTCGAGGCTGTAACCAGAAACGAAAAGATGTCCGGCGCGCCCTTGTGAAGGGTGAAGGCGAAGCTGACCACGCACATGATCAGGAATAGGGGCAACAGGCGCTTCGCTCGGTGACGAACGAAGCCCCAAAACTCCAAGGGCCTGTCGCTCGCGAAGAACGGCAGCGCCAGCACGAAACCAGAGAGGATGAAGAACAGTCCGACGCCCATCCAGCCGTTGCCAATAACCCAGGGATAGGTGCCGAAGCGCGATCGAACGGCGTCCATGACCGCCCCCGCGAACAAGTGCTGGTAGATCACCAATAGAATGGCGATGCCTCTAAGGCCGTCGATAGCCGGAATCCGTGCGCTCATGCGTGACGCACTAGCACGCCTCTAGCCGCAACAGAACGTTCACTTGCCAGCCTCGCGCGGGCTTTTTCACATCTGGAGCATTTCATGGACACGACCGCAGTTCAGCGGGCGCTGGTCGCGCTCGGCTATTCGCTTGGTGTGGACGGCAAGCCTGGCCCGAAGACGAAGGCGGCCGTTCAGGCGTTCCAGATTTCGCACGGTCTGCATGTCGACGGCATCGTCGGGCCAAGGACCGAGGCCGCGCTGAAGGCGGCTATCGCGGACAAGCCGCAATCGAAGCCGGCCGGAGGCCTCGACCGCTCGAAATTCTTCGCCTTCCTGCGATCCGGAAAGGCGTTGATGTTCGGCACGTCGCTGTCCTCCGGTCAGGTCAAGGGCATCGAGGGCATTCTCGACGGCTTCGCGAAGACCGGCGACGGTCGCGACAAGACGCTGGCCTATGGTCTGGCGACTGCGCGCCGCGAGGTCGGAGCCGGCATGGTCCCGGTGCGCGAGGGCTTCAAGCAGACCGACGCTGAGGCCCGCGCCTATGTCGACAAGCACTATCCGAACAAGGGCTATAGCAAGCCAACCGGACCGTGGGGCCATGTCTATTACGGGCGTGGCATCGTCCAGCTCACGTGGTTCGACAACTACCAACGCGAAGGTATCGCCGCGGATCCCGATCGCGCCCTGGATCCTGTCTTCGCCGCGGAGCTGATGTTTGCCGGGCTGCTGGACGGCCGCTGGAACGGGCAGGGCAGGGGCTTGGCCTTCTACCTGCCAACAGGCGGCCCTGACGACCTGATGAACGCGCGCCGTACGGTCAACATCACCGACCACTGGGAAGAGATCGCCGGCTTCTACCAGCAGTTCATGGCGGCGATCGCAGCCGCTCGACCCTGATCCCGCAGCGGCCGGGTTCGCCGCTTCCCTCACATCGGAGCACCATCATGAAACGTATCGTCCTGGCGCTCGGCGCCTTGGGCGCGCTGGCGCTTGCCGGCTGCCAGACCCTCGACAGCAGGATCGCTGAAACCAGCGACCGTCTGTCCGCGCGCTGCGCCGATCTCCAGGCAGCAGCGCTCGCCGTCGACCTGTTCGCGCCGGAGCCGGTGCGTGCCGCGGCGCAGCAGGGGCAAATCGTGCTCGCGCAGTTCTGCGCCAAGCCGCCCCGCACCGCCGCGGACCTCGCCATCGCGATCGGCGAGACGATCAAGGCCCTTCAGGCCATCGAGGCCGCCAAGCGCGGCTGAGCCATTCTCAGAACCACGGAGATCGACATGAACTGGGATTCTGCACAGCAGCTCCTGCGCATCCTCCTCCAGATCGGCGCCGGCGCGCTGGTCTCGAAGGGCATCCTCACTGAGGAGATGGCCGCGACGGCGACGGGCGCGGTGCTCTCGCTGGCCGGCGTAGCGTGGTGGGCCTACTGGAACCGCAAGCGGGCGGCTTGAGGCGAAGATGACGATCACCTCGGAACTCGTCGTCTTCATCATCACGGTTCTTGGCGCGCTCGGGGCCATCTGGGCGCGCATCGAGGCGATCGTCAGCCGAGCTCGCACCGAGGCGCTTGCCGCCGCGACGGGGGCTTCAAGCAAGGCTGATGTCGTCGCGACCGACCTCGCGTCCCATCGGCTCCACGTCGCCGAGCACTATGTCAGCAAGGTTGGTCTGCGCGAGCAGGTTGGTCAGGTGCTCGACCTTGTGCGTGATGTCCAAAGCGACGTCGGCAGCATCAACGAGCGGCTGGATCGCGTGATCGAGAATCGCCACTCGCCGCGGGGACGCACCGGCTTCAAGCCACCATGACGAAATCAAGTGGCTGACCGCCGCAAGATGGACTTGCCGGCCTAACCGGCTTCCTCCCTAAACTTGGCCCGGCCTCCGAAAGGGGATCGGGCCTTTTTTTGTTGCATAATTGCGACCCAAGGTCGCTTCGCGAAACCCGAAGGTCGCGAAGCGATTTTATTCGTGCCGCTTTCGAACGCCGCTGAAATCCTTCATCGGCGTGAGGGGGCCATCCTCGGAAGGCGGCAGGGAGCCGCGTCAGCGTCACCCCAGGGCGCGGCTTCCTTTGACGCCCCCGCCTATCTGCAACGCGTATCGTCGTTGGAGGATGACGATGCAACACTCGACACAAAGCCGCATTTTCCCGACTTCGGAACCCATCGAAACCCCCGAACAATTTCGCGAGGCGCTTGAGCGCTTGCGACGCCTTGAGATTGCGGCCGAGGATTCGCCCAGAGGGCGGGAGCGCGCCGAGCTCGAGTTCAGCATCTGTCGCTATCTCGCTCGCGGCGAAATCCGTGTGCGAGAATGAATCCGGCATTGTAGCCATCGTTGGCGACGTTCTCGCCGAAGCGTCCTATAAACTCAGGCAACTTGCTGCCGAGATCGTCTGTTCCTCAGACCGGTCTCGGCACAACCGCCGCCCCGAGTTCCGGGCTGTCAAATGATATTGAAAACCTAACTGCCTCTCCCAAAATCCTGCTCTGCAGGTGTCCTTTTGGAGGGAGGGAGACATGCCTTTTTCGTCGCTGAGTGACCCCACTGATCTCGCGCGGGCTTGCGCGGCGCTGGAGGCTGCGTGGGACGAAATCAGATCGATCATTCCCCACGCGTGTGAGGAGCAGGAGCGCATCCGGCTGGCCTACATCGTGGCGGCCTTGGTGCATGTCGCCGAAGACGAAGATGACCTGAGACGGCGGGTCATCGAGCGATACCGGCAATCTGCCGCTGCATGATTTCGGCCCCGCTGGCTTCGGCCGGCGGGGCACCGCGTTGATCGCAACGGCAGACCGATCAGCGTTTTCGTTAATCAGAAATGCCATGCTACACTGGAGAAAATGCGCGAATCTATCACGCGCTAAACCAAGAAGAGAGGAGGAGCAAATCGTGCACGACGCGAACATGATCGCAAACCGCATCCTCGATCTCGCCGACGCCGCTGGCGATACGGTCACTCCAATGCAGCTTTTGAAACTGGTCTATATTTCACACGGCTGGATGCTCGGATTGTATGGCGTTCCCCTGATCACAGACCGTATCGAGGCGTGGAAGTACGGGCCCGTGATCCCACGAGTTTACCACGAGGTGAAAGGCTATCGCGATCAGCCTGTCACCGGGCGGCTTTCGGTGCGGGTGGGCCAGGATGACTTACTCCCCATCGAGGAGCAGGTTCTGCGTCAGACCTATGATCACTATGGCAGCATGAGTGGCATCAAGCTGTCGTCGTTGACGCACAAGCCAGGGACGCCTTGGGCGGAAACCTGGACCGAAGGGTGCATGGGCACCGTCATCTCGAACGACCTGATCGAAGAATACTACACGCGCTTGGCCGTGGAGCGTGCCGGCGCGTGACGGAGATTCCTGGCGATCAGGATCAGGCCGCTCGGATCGAGCGCTTGCGCCGGGCGCGAGAGCGCCTTGGCGAGCGCCGCCCCGTTGATATCCCTGTCGCAAAGGTCCCTGACCCGTTACCGACCGACGATAAATCGGTCTCTGAGGCGCATTCGATTGCCGCAGGCAGTCTCGAAGAGGATGCCGCTAGAAACGACCATCGACGTAACGAGAGCTTCCGCAACGCGGTCTCCTGGGCCACTCTCATCATTTTCTGGCTGGCCGTCGTTGCCATCGTAATTGCTGGGGTGTGTTGGTTTTGGCACCTCATGACGCCGGAGAAATTGCATTTCCTGGAGCCGCGTCAATCCGAGAAGGTTGGATCGTTGCTTTTGGGCGGTGTCATGTCCAACGCAGTCTCGGCGTATGCCAAGAAGCGACTAGGCTTTTAAGCCGGAAGCTTCCAGTGGCTCACAATTCTGACGCGGTCTCGCTTCAGCGGGGCCGGGCTTTTTTGCCTTTGGGGCTATCCGGTTAGGGCGGCCGCGATTTCATGCTCAAGTTCTATGACGATGCGTCGATAGTCGTCCGCAATGGCAGCAGCCCCAGGCGCTTTTTGCTGGGCCCAGTGGAGGGCGGCAACCGATGCTAGCTCGTAGCTTCCATAAAGCTCAGCAATCCGAGACCCGGCAGCCCGCTGGAGTTGGAACCTCCTATCGGGCCAACGAAGCATCAGCCGCGCCATTCCTGATCTTTGTTCTCGGGTCATGGCAGCCCGACACGATTGCAAGGCCAAGCTATCTTCTCCACCGACCCCCCGGATATTGTCCTTGGGGGTCAGACCTTGGCCTTCAACGCCGCGTAGCGATCGATCTCGGTTCGCAGCCGAGCCACTGCGGCGTCGCCCCGAATGCTCTTCATGCCCCGCATGCCGTCCTTCTCACCATCAAGGGCCTGGTTGCGCTTTGCCAGCGGCAGGCTCGCCAGAAACGCGACCTCGCACTCGTGCTTCCATTCCTCGGACCAGGTCGAGACCTCGCGGCCGGCGAGGATGGAAAACTTCGTGGGCGGGTTGTCAGGCGGGTAGGGCATCGGCTCGAATCGCGGTTAGTCTTCGCCCCGGGGTAGACCAGCAGAGCCCGGGCGACCAAGGAACGATTCCACCGTGATCCCGTTCTCGACTCCGTCGAGTGGGAGTTGCGTCATGTGTGCCCAGCGAATTCTTCGATCGGGCCTACCCTCGGATACCATCAGCGGCCGGCCGATGCCGCGCGACGATGAGCGTCAGGGCGTCCTCGATCTCCGCGTTCTGCCAACCTATCGCGCCTACAGCGCAACTCGAGGATGGGTCGACAAGGTCGACGAGGTCCAGTTGCTCGCCAGCGCCTTTGCCGACCGGCTCGCGGACGTGACGAGCATCCGGAACACGGGTGAGTTGGACGAGGCAGACGCGGCCGGCGTCAACGCGAACATCGCTTCGATCGCCAAGGCGGCCGACGACCTCATCTCCGCTGTGATCAGCAATGCTGAATCTCGCGGCCTTCAGGCGACGGGGCCGTGGATGGATATCCCCCTTTTCGAGTGCCGGGAATTCGAGGTCGAGGAGCGCGACCCGGTCGGAGACCAAGCAGACGACGCGTATCGTCAAATGAAGAAGTAGCTATCCGCGGGCGCGTTCCGATCCGACCGTCGCCGGCTGGATCTCCTTCCCGTCCTTGTCGTAGGCGCGGCGCGGATTTCGCTTCATAGCGCTCGGATCTGCTCCTCGAATTCCTCCGGGATGGCCCCGTGACGCGCGAGGACGTCGATCG